>VSNM01000050.1 GCA_009774245.1 Lachnospiraceae bacterium
TATTATGAAGAGCCGTGTGCGGGAAAGCCGCACGCACGGATCTGTGAGGGGCTGGCATCGTGAGGTGCCTGTCTACTTGACTATGGAAATGAAAGGAGAAAAAGCTCGTGAAGACTAATATCATTCCTAAACAAGAAACGATTCCATCATTTGATCCCAATACAGTTGCAATAAAATATATTGAATATTATAATTTACCTGGAAAAGCGTACAACGAAAATGAAATCACACCAAAGCTCATCTCTAAAATATTACAAGAGGTTTCTAAAGGCATAAATATTGACTTGTTTTTAGATCCTGCCGGAGAATGTGACTGGATGGAAGTGTTATCGGACGGGAAATGGCTGTATTTAGCTCGCTTCAGGTTATACCAAGATGGCAAGGAGGGCGAATACTTTTTCTCGTACAATCCAGATTATGCTTCTACTGTTGCACAGACAAAAGAAGAAAATTATTCTGACAAGAGTGTGTGGACTGAACTTCTGAGCGGCGGTCAGTCTATAATACCCAAAATTCATGCAATTACGGATATGGAAAGCGGTGTGAGAGCAGTGGAATTTTTTATTCGAACAGGAGAACTTTATCCGGGAATTAATTGGGAACAGGAGTAATAATAATTTCATTTTATGGAACTGTTTGATTGTTGGCGTTTATGTGGTTTATGTAAAAATATACTTTCTATTTCAGTATTTATGCATAGGGAACACTTTCCCGAAAAGGGAGTTAAAGAATGAATAATAGGCATTTGTTTTTAACATCAAGTGGATTAACAAAAGGTATGATCAATTCCTTTTTTGATATAATTAGAAAGTGCCCGGAAGAAGTAAAAATACTTTATATTCCAACTGCCGGAATTAAAACGGATAGTGCAAGGGAAGGAATTGCCATCTGCCTGTATGAACTTTCATTGATGGGAATTTGTTCTGAAAATATATTTGTGTATAATTTGGAATTAGTCTTGTCGAAGGGATATCAGCGTACATATTCGGCATATGTGACAGAGGAACCTATAGTGAGCAGGCTCATGAGTATGGAAGAATTGAAAAGATTTGATGCGGTTTTTGTAGGTGGTGGCGATAGTGCTGTCCTGTGTCGCGAAATGAATAGAACAGGATTTGACTATGTAATAAAAGAGGCTGTTAACGCCGGTCTTGTATATGTTGGAATTAGTGCTGGGAGCATGTATGCAGCAGGAAATTTGGAGAATGGATTAAATATAATTTCTAATTTAATAATGCCACATTGGAATGGTGAAAAATTAAAGAGTTTGCCAATAGATCATGGCGAAATATAGCTTGCGGATGGGCAGGCGGTTTATATTGAAGGTGACAATATTTATATCATATAATTCAATACAGTTCTTTAAGATTCTAATTTAACCTTATTTCATTGCATTTTTATATGAAATATATAATTGGAGAATAGATAAGTCAAAGTGTGTCATTTTTTATAAATCCAAAGTATAAAATCATAAAATTGTAACCAAATATTTGATGTTTCACGTGAAACATTGAATTTTTATATAGCCAATATGGTTCATTAGTGGTATAATAATAAACATCGAACAACAAAAGATTTATACTGCAGACCGTCAGAATTTACAGTAATGCATCCAGAAAAAAGTATCTGGCTGGCGGTCTGCAGTCGGGGCATGCTGCAAATTCAACTTGCATGCAGTATGGATTGGTATGGAGGAACGAGATGGGGAGAATCATTGCAATTGCAAATCAAAAGGGAGGTGTCGGTAAGACTACGACTTCGATCAATTTGTCGGCCTGCATTGCGGCAAAGGGAAAGAAAGTATTAGTCATAGACATCGATCCGCAGGGAAATACTACAAGTGGATATGGCATTGAAAAAAATGAGCTGGAGAATACAATCTATGAATTGATATTAGGCGACTGCTCAATTGAGGATTGCATCCTAAAAGAAGTGCTCCCAAACATTTCCATTTTGCCCTCCAATGTAAATCTGGCCGCAGCGGAGATTGAATTGATTGGTGTAGAGAAAAAAGAGTATATATTGAAGAATGAAGTGGACTGGGTGAAAGACAGGTTTGATTTTATCATTATTGATTGTCCACCATCCCTGAGTCTGCTCACGGTAAATGCCATGACGACAGCAGATTCCGTATTAGTGCCAATCCAATGTGAATATTATGCATTGGAGGGGTTGAGCCAGTTGATTCATACAGTGAATCTGGTAAAAGAGAGATTGAATCCAGATTTGGAAATGGACGGTGTAGTATTTACGATGTATGATTCCCGCACGAATCTTTCCTCACAGGTTGTTGACAATGTGAAGAGTCATCTGAGCCAGAAGATTTACGATACATTGATTCCAAGAAACATCAGACTAGCGGAGGCACCAAGCTACGGCAAACCGATCAATATGTATGATCCGAAATCAGCAGGTTCGGAGAGCTACATGGCTTTGGCAGAGGAAGTTATACAGAATAACAGCAATAACTAAAAGGAGAAAGAAATGGCACAGAGAGGATTGGGTAAAGGTCTTGATTCATTGATACCTACGTCAAACAATAACGTGAGCAGGGAAGTAAAGCAGGCGGAGATGATGGTGAAGATCGCAAAGGTTGAGCCAAACAGAGACCAGCCGCGCAAAAATTTTGACGAGGACGCGTTACAGGAATTGGCGGATTCCATCAAACAGTTTGGTCTGCTTCAACCGATACTTGTGCAGGACAGAAAAGATTACTATGAGATTATTGCCGGAGAGAGAAGGTGGCGGGCAGCGAAGCTTGCTGGTCTGAAGGAAGTCCCGGTTATTATCCGAAATTATACAGATCAGGAAATTGTCGAGATCTCACTCATCGAGAATATTCAGAGAGAGGACTTAAATCCGATCGAGGAGGCACAGGCATACAGACGGCTTTTGGAGGAATTTCATCTCAAGCAGGACGAAGTGGCAGAGCGGGTTTCCAAGAGCAGAACAGCGGTTACCAACAGTATGCGTCTGCTGAAGCTCTGTGACAATGTTCAGCAGATGATTATTGATGATATGCTCTCGACCGGACATGCGCGGGCATTGATTCCAATTGAGGATGAGGAATTGCAGCTACAGCTCGCACAGCGGATTTTTGATGAAAAACTGAGCGTGCGTGAAGTGGAAAAAATTGTAAAGGGAATACTGAGACCAGAGACAGACAAACCGAAAAAGGAGGAAACACCACAAAATATTCAATACATTTATCAGGAGATCGAGAACCGATTGAAGGAAAAACTCAGCAGAAAGGTGGAGATCACCTCAAAGGGAAAGAATGGTACAGGGAAGATCGAGATTGAATTTTATTCGAATGATGATTTGGATCATCTGATCGAATCACTTTCAAATATGAACATATAACAGGAGATACAAATGAACAGTAATTTTTTAAACAGCTTAGGATTAGGAAATATTGATATCGGGTTTATACTTCTTGGACTGTTGGTCATCAGTATTTTACTTCTGATATTGATAATTGTGGCCTTTGTGCAAATCGGAAAACTAAAGAAGAAATATGAGAAATTTATGTTGGGTAAGGATGGCGCAAATCTGGAAAAGGATATTATGACATTGTATGAAGATAATAAGTACATGAAACTCAGCATCGATAAGAACAGAGAGGATATCAAGGAGCTTTTCAAGAAACACGAGACTACATTTCAAAAGGTTGGGCTTGTAAAGTATGATGCATTTACGGAAATGGGTGGTAAACTTAGTTTTGCATTGGCTTTGTTAGATGAAAAAAATAATGGATTTATCATTAATTCGGTGCATAGTTCGGAAGGATGTTACTCTTACACGAAACGTGTGAAGGACGGAGATTCACAGATTGCACTGAGCAATGAGGAAAAGGTAGCGGTGGAACGTGCTGTCAATGGAAATACATCGGATAATATGTAAAACGGTTACAGTTCAGGCCAGGACTTTGCACTACGCTGCAAAGTCTGTAAGAACACGTAAAGGTTGCGATGCATCAAGTCAACCGCGAAGCGGTTTTTGCATGGCTTGATGCTTGTAACAGGAAGCCGAAGGCTGAACTGTTACGTAAAATATTAACGCATATAAAAAAGAATGGGGGATTCTTAAATGAAATTAGTTACAGTTGAAGATCTAAGAGAAGGTGATATTATTGCCAATGATGTCCTGCTTGAAGATTACACAGTTGTGCTGAGCAAGGGAACTGTAATCAAAGCGCCATACATTGACAAGCTGCGCGAGATGGGGATTTTTACGGTATATATTGATGAACCACAAAAAAGTGAAGGCCCATCACCCGCAAAAGCGCCGACGACACCAAAAGCACCATCGACCTCAGCGCCGCAGAAACCATCGGCCTCAGCGTCGCAGAAACCACCAGCTCAGACAGCTAAGAAACCGGCAGCGACAAATACACCAGTTCAGCCGAAGGCATCTTCAGCTCCAAAGAAAAATATTCCCATGGAGAAAGTAACGATACTGCGTGATGACGTGGAGGAGCAGGTCAAGAACAAAATCAAAGATATTCTGGAGATGCACATTTATCAGCGGACAGAAGGTCTGGAGCAGATATCGGAGACAGCGCAGAATATTATAACCGATATTCTCGAGGAGGATGAAGTAGTAGAGAAGGTGTATGATGTTAAGGAAAGGAGTGCTGATATCTATGAGCATTCACTTCAGGTGTGTACGATTGCCACTTTGATTGCATTGAAGCTCGGTCTGACAAAAAAACAGGTTTATGACATCAGTGTCGCTTCCCTGATTCATGATCTTGGTCTGCGGTATCTGGTGGTGCGGTACGAAGATCAGGATATCAACCTCCTTCCGGCAAAGGAGCAGGAGGAGTACAAGAAACATCCGATCTATGCGTATACGGCGATCAAGAATGAGACTTGGCTTTCAGACAATGCAAAGGAGATCGTACTCAACCATCACGAGCGCAAGGACAAGACAGGATATCCTCTCGGGACAGATCTTGTTTCCCGCATGACTCAGATTGTGGGGGTATGCGACGAGTTTGATGAGCTGATCTGCGGAATCGGCAAGGCGCGCGTGCGGGTACACGAGGCGATCAACAATATCAGGAATTACAGTGGAATCTGGTATGATGCGGACATTGTAGCGGCATTTTTACAGCTGATCGCTGTCTATCCCTTTGGTTCGAAAGTGAAGACAAACAGGGGAGAGGTCGGCATTGTCATGCGGCAGAATCCGCATTTTCCAGAGAGACCGGTTTTGCGTATTGTGGAGGACAAGTATGGACAGGCGATCCATGCGGAGCTGATCGTCGATCTGATCAAGGATACCACTGTTGTAATACAGGAAGTGATAAAATAGAAAGGGGATTATCGCATTGTACTGTACTTCTACACAATTCAGGCGACTCAGTGAGAGCGAACTTGTTTCCATAGAGCAAGAAGGGCATATCAGACTGCCACAGTCGTATCGTGACTTTATGAAAACATATGGCGACGGAACATACAGCGGTGTAATCTGTATCAATTGTCCCGACTTTGAACTGTTAGATAAATATGCGGAAGATTATTTCTGGGAATATGACGGTGCTCCAATCCGGCGGGAACAGTTGAAAGAATGCGTTGTGATCGGAAACAGCATTGATGGGGATTACATTGTCATTCATGATGATGTTGACGGCTATATCCTGTTGCCGCGGCAAGATGACAGGATTACGTTGTTTCCATACAGCAATGAAGACTTTCTCTGTACCGTGAACAGGATAGGGGAATTTCTGTATAATGAAGGGCTGGACGATTATTTTGAACCGGGCGTCAGTAAATATATGTTTATGTACTGCCGCGGCAAGAAGATGCACCCCATCATTGAGCGGTTCAAGGCGGCGTTCCCATGCGATTATCTGGTTGAAAACGAGTATGTCTGCGAAGTGTTCCTGCTCCGCATGGGCGGCTATGTCAGTTTCAGGCATTCCGGCGGAGGCGGATCGGAAATTGTGATATACTACAGCGATTACGGCATGACGTATGTTGAAGAGGTAAAACGCTTTTTAAATGAAAACGGGTGCAGTTGATCAGGCAATGATTTCTTGGGAAAGAAGGTGTTCAGATTATGCCATACATTTCAATGCTGCTTGTTCTCGTTCTTGTCGGCTATGTAATCTATAGTAGAAGTAAGTACAAGAATAAAGCAAATGCAGGGGCGTTTTTCTTTGAGAATGACCAACTTGTATTAAATACAGGGTTACCATATCCCATCCCGTTTGATGAGATCGAGCGTGTGGAATTACATTATAATTCCTGGGAGCTGGAGCATCAATTGTCATACGGTTTAAAAATAAAAGTGTTTAGAAAAAATAAAGGGATGAAATGGACATTATATAAAGGTTATAGAACAGCAAAACTTGCCTTGCCGTCTGACATGGAAATGGCTTTAAAGGAAAAGGAAATTTGCTGTGTCATGGTTGACATCAATAAAAAGAACGAAACGATTGATTAGAAGATGAGGAGTATAACAAGATGATAGACATTAAATTTTTAAGGGAAAATCCCGATGCAGTGAAGGAAAACATCAGGAAGAAATTTCAGGATCACAAGCTTGTGCTTGTCGATGAGGTGATCGAACTGGACGCACAGGCGAGAAAGACACAGCAGGAGGCGGACAACCTGCGCGCGGAGCGCAACAAGCTTTCCAAGCAGATTGGCGCCCTGATGGGACAGGGGAAGAAGGACGAGGCTGAGGAAGTCAAGAAGCAGGTGAATGCACAGGCAAAGACGCTCGAGGCGCTTGCTGAGAAAGAAAAAGAGCTGAGTGAAAAGGTGACAAAGATCATGATGACGATTCCGAATATCATCGATCCGAGTGTGCCGATTGGAAAAAATGACACGGAGAATGTGGAAATCCAGAAATACGGAGAGCCGGTTGTTCCCGATTTTGAGATACCATACCACACGGATATCATGGAACGGCTCAATGGTATTGATCTGGACAGTGCCAGAAAGGTTGCTGGAAACGGTTTTTATTATCTGATGGGAGACATCGCAAGACTGCATTCTGCGGTTATTTCTTACGCGCGGGATTTTATGATCGACAGGGGATTTACGTACTGCGTGCCGCCCTTTATGATCAGGAGCAATGTCGTGACCGGCGTCATGAGCTTTGACGAGATGGACGCCATGATGTACAAGATTGAGGGCGAGGATCTGTATCTGATCGGTACCAGCGAGCACTCCATGATTGGAAAATTTATCGACACGATTATTCCGGAGGCAGAGCTGCCCAAGACTTTGACGAGCTATTCTCCATGCTTCAGGAAGGAGAAGGGCGCGCACGGTCTGGAGGAGCGTGGTGTTTACAGGATACACCAGTTCGAGAAGCAGGAGATGATTGTCGTCTGCAAACCGGAGGAATCTCCGATGTGGTTTGACAAATTGTGGCAGAATACCGTGGATCTGTTTCGGAGTCTCGATATTCCGGTGCGCACGCTTGAATGCTGCTCCGGTGACCTGGCTGACCTCAAGGTGAAGTCAATCGATGTGGAGGCGTGGTCTCCAAGACAGAAGAAGTATTTCGAGGTGGGAAGCTGCTCCAACCTCGGTGACGCGCAGGCGAGGAGACTCAAAATCCGCGTAAACGCAGAAAATGGAAAATATTTTGCCCATACACTCAACAATACAGTGGTTGCACCGCCCAGAATGCTGATCGCATTTTTGGAGAATAATCTGCAGGCGGATGGATCTGTCAGGATTCCAAAAGCGTTGCAGCCATATATGGGCGGTAAAACAGAAATAAAGTAATTTATTAGATTTGGGACTGTCCAGTCTGAACAGTTCTTTAGGAAAGGCATGGGAACAGTGCACAGATATTTGAGGGCTATCGGTTTTAGCAAATTGAAAAAGAGAGAGGAACTGCAGACACTGATCAATGAGGTTGTTGAACAGACCATACTGGATTCGGATCAATTGAATCAAAAGAAAGACGACAGAAAAGCGCAGGGTTATTTGTCCGCAAGAGATATCGCGGCGGACGAGGAGGATCGCGTGTATGCGGAGCTGTCTCTTGATTTTGTGCATGGCGCCGGTATCTGTGTGCGTGGTGAGTTTGATGAGGAAAACCGTTTTTTGTACGAGTATTATTTTCCTTATCTGCGGGGAGATCATATCAGTTCCAATGAGGATATCACGATTGAGCGGCAGGCGGAGAAGGAGTCTTATGCGGGTGTCTGTGACGATGTCAAAATTGGTGTGACGATCATCTTTTATCTGCAGAATATGATTCCATACAAGCGGTTGAAAGCTTTGAAGCGGCTGCCTGTGCAGGGAACATCGCTCATACTGAGTGCGCTGTCGGTTGACGGTACGGTGATGATGCCGATTATTAAGAATGAGTATGAGAAGCAGCGCATCAAGAAAGTATCGAATGAGCGCAATCAGCTGCTCGCGCAGGCGCGGATGGGCGACGAGGACGCTATCGAGAGCCTGACACTGGAGGATATGGATACCTATACGACGATATCCCGACGGATTCACAAGGAGGATGTATTCAGCCTTGTGGATACGTATTTTATGCCATACGGCGTGGAGTGCGACCAGTATTCTATCCTCGGTGAGATCATGGAATTTCATTCGGATACGAATCGTATCACGGATGAGAAGATTATCTTCATGACGCTCGAGTGCAATGAGATGACGATAGAAGTGTGTATTAACAGGGAAGATCTGTATGGCGAGCCTGCAGTGGGCAGACGCTTTAAAGGAGTCGTGTGGCTTCAGGGATTTATCGAATTTCCACAGCAAAATTTTTAAAAAGGTGTTGCAATAATTATGACATCTGATATAATAGAAAAGTACGGAGCGGCAGTTGTGTCCTCGTAGCTCAGTTGGATAGAGCGATCGCCTCCTAAGCGATAGGTCGGACGTTCAAGTCGTCTCGGGGACGCTGGAAAGCATTGAAAAGAAAGGATTTCATCCTTAGATTTTTCAATGCTTTTCTTTTTTGCCTCTGGCTTTTTTGGATATTTGTTATCAGCCATGCTGCTGAGAGGGAATCGAACACGAAACTGCACTTTCAGAGCTGTTGCTAATAATTTCCCTTCCCTAAACGAACTCGCCTCCGACTGGAAATCCCGGTTCAGTATGTTTTTTAGCCCGCTGCTGAAATCAGGATTCCTTGTTGTGTGGGTACTTTGTTTCCTGTAACATGCCCAGATTCCGATTTCCCATGCTTTTACCTCTTCAACAATCTTATCAATGCAATAGCAGAAATCACAGACGAGAAACTATTTGAACTGGAATCAGTGGAGCTTACAATGGGCACAGTGGTAGATAGGAATTTTTACAACACGGTATATGTGAGTTATCCTAAATTGGAGTTTTGGATTGGTCTGTTAAATAGATGCGATATAGGTCAGGGCTTCTCCTGTGGACATCATGCCAGCCGTATGTTAATATATGTGTAGTTAAAATCAGGGACGGCACACAGCTTTGATAATAAACCAGGTAGGAGAGATACAACAATGAAGGTACAAATGCAGGAAATGTTAAATAAACTCAAAGAACTGCTTGTCAATTTTTCTACATATATTGAAATGGAAAATAAAAACGGTGAATTTGGGATTAATAAATTAGCTGAAAATATCATTGGAGGATTACTGGGAATTATATTTGGATGTGAATTTAAAAATATGAATGTATCTTCTCAAAATTATCCTACAATTGATTTGGCAGATGAGGATAAAAGAATAGCGGTGCAGATTACATCTGAAAATGCCAGCAGAAAAATACTGGAAACAGTTGCAGGCATCAAAGAACGAAAATTGTATCAGCAGTATGATATGATATATATTTATATTCTAACCAGAAAAAAGAAATATAAAAAATTGAAAGAACGTATTGGCGCAGAAACCGGAGAGGAATTTTATTTTCCGGCAGAGCATATTCTGGATCTGAATGATATTTATGTAAGGTTAGGAAGTTGTCAGGATTTGGATAAAATAATGCAGGCAGTCAGTTATTTATCTGATCATCTGGAAGGACCTGACAGCCATCAACACTCCCTTGCATCGCAGATTTTAAAAGCCGGAAAAGAAGAGTTTCTTCTAATGATGAATGAAAACCGTTTTTATGCAGACACGGCAGAGTGCATGCAAAAGAATGCCAGAGCATATCAGGGCATATCTGAAAAATTGTTTCCGCGTGGTTTCCGGCTTCCGGCGAACTGTGAAGGTTATGGAATGTCGGAAGAAGGGGCTTTCATGCCTTTGGGAGAATTGTATCATGAACATAGAAACCGGAATCTGCTGCTGCTTGGAGAAGGAGGTATTGGAAAAACTACGTTTCTTGTACATCTGATGCAGTCTTTTTATGAAAAGCCGCAAGTTGGTTTTCAGCCGATGCCAGTATATATAGAACTAAACCGATGCCCTGCGCAGATTGGAATGTGGTATAACAGTCATTATAAAAAGACAAATTTTATTACCCGGTATATTGCAACAATGCAAAATGGAGGCAGTTATGCAGATGTGGAAGAAGAAAAGCTTGACCAGATCGAGGAAGAATTGCGAAAGAAAAAGGAAGATGGAAATATTGAATATATTCTTCTGCTGGATGGTATGAATGAGGTTAGCAGAAACCAGGCAGTAGATGAAAATGGCAGTACGGGCTATTCGGTCAGAGAAGCGCTGCGCAGGGAGATATCGGTTCTTAGTACTTATGGTAACATAAGGCTGATACTGACCAGCCGCAGGATGGATAAGGTGTATTTTCCTGATGGAATGGATGTATTGTATCTGCGGGGGCTTGCCATATCGGATATACGAAATTACCTGGAGGGTGTAAATTACAGTGAGGTTGAGATAAATGAAATAGAGGCCTCGCAAGAGCTTTTGGAATGTCTTCAGATTCCGCTGTTTTTATGTATGTTTGCCTGCAGTAACCAGAATAAAGAAGTAAAGCCTCTGACCAGGGGAGAGATTTTGTATCAGTTTTTTCATAAGGAATCCCCATTTTACGGAGAAAGAAAAAACATTCGTTTTTCTTTCTCAAAAAATTATAATGAAGAAATTGTGATTTCATTTATTATGGATTTCATACTTCCTTATATTGGAAATATGATGGAAGGAGCAGGAGTATTTCATGTACCACGCAGTGATATTTTGGATGGGATCAGATATTTTGTTCGGGATGCCGAGGTGCCGTTTTGGAATACAGATATAGAGATATTCAGGGAATATGAGAAAGAAGGGTATTTGAAGGATGTATTGGAACAAATCCGGCAAATTCCGGTAAGGCAGATTCTGGACTGTATGACAGGTACTCTGGGTATTATAAATTATGATGGGAGAGGGGGATATTCTTTTATCCATCATCATATCAGAGATTATTTTTCAAGTATTTATGAGATTCAGTGGCTTCGATGCGCTGTAGCACTTAGATGCATGGAACGAAAAAAAATAGCAGAACCGTCTGATGAGGTACTTGAAGCACTCGGATCGATCAGGGATGAAGTATGGCCGGAAATCAAACAAATATTTGTTGGAGAAATTTTAAGTGAACACAGGAATGTGCCGGTTACAGATACGCAGGGAAACTGGTACAGGCCAGATCCTGTTTTTCAGGAGCAGCTATTATTAAAAAATGTACTGGATATTTTCCGTAATAACAATGCTTATCCTGGAAAATGCATCAGTAATATTGTAAAGATTTTGAAAAAAGTCAGAAAAAATCTGAGTGGAGAAGATTTTAGCGGCCTGGATTTGCGTGAGTGTAGATTTTATGAAACAGTCTGTTCTGTTGGAGAAGGTGAAAAGCGTATTGCAGCGGATTTTAAGAACTGCATTCTGTCAGACGATACTTTTTTCTTTGAGGGACATTTAGGGATGTATGAAGATATTGATATTTTGGACGATAAACTTTATACATTAGGAAGTGATGAGCGGTTGCTGATCTGGGATCTGGAAAGCCTCCAGTGCATCAAAAGTTTTGAAGTCGGCAATACTTTTTATCCAAATACACATGTTGCTGGCTGTCAGATTGTGCCAGGAGATAAAAATGATTTTCTGATAAAACATTATGAATATAAGGATACAGAAAAAGGAAGCGAGCTGGAACAGGCTCAGATTCGCTGTTATGGTCAGAATTCAGAAAACTATGTTTCCATGGAGTGCCCACAGCAGAAGTACGGGATTTGGGAAATGGACTATTCTGCGGATGGAGCATTTATTATTAGTGTCTGGGAAAATAATTATATTTGTATTTATGATCGCTGCAGCGGCCAAAGGGTATGTTTTTTTCACTATGAAGGGGCAGGTGAGGTGAGACATATTGCAATGCCAGAGGAGAAGATATTGATTCTGCATACGATTGCTGAGGAAGATGGCAGGGAAAATGAAGAAGACGAAAAAATAAATAGTATATGTTGTTTTGTAAAGATTACATTGCCAGATATGAAAGAGGATCGGGTGTTTACTTATCATACCTGGTACAGTTTTAATAATGAAAGCCAGCAGCCGGCGTTTGCTTTTGGGAAAAACGGGTGGGAAGCTTTGGTCTTTGAAGAAGGAAAAGTAAAGCTGCTGGATTTAAAAACTGGCAGGAGCCTTCTGGTTCAGGAAATACCAGATGGGATGACACCAGAATCAGTCTGTTTTTTGGATCATACATCCAGATATGCCGCAATTTATTATGATCATTGTTATTCACTTTGGAATCTTTCCGAGTATACGCATGTAATCTATTCTGCAGATATATTGGAAGAAGCAAAAAAAGTTGTTTTTGATATGGATGGCATTTACATAATCGACCGATCACAGGATTTATATGTGTGGGATTTTATGGAAGAAGAAAAGGCCCGCAGAATACTGCCGCAGGCAGAATTAAATATTTTAGGAATTCAATATAATGAGCAACTAAAGGAAGTGTGTGTCCAGTATTTTAATAATTCAATTCTAATTTTTGATGAGAAGACAGGAAAATTAAAGACATCGATTTTTTATCCAGCATATGATAAGGAAATGCAGTATTGTGATTATCTGATTAAAGAGCGCCTGTTATTTATGGTACTGGGGGATGAAGAGACGGAGGAAATACTTATATATTCGCTGAAAAACGGCAGGTCAAAGAAAATACATGTCAATTTTAAAAGCCGTCTGAGATTTTGCTGTGCATTATGTATGGACGATGGAATATGCATTGCATTTGATAAAAAGGCAGTAGAGGTTCATACTGATTCAATGGAAATGATTGAAATCTGGGAGGCACAGGGCAGTGAAGAACTTATTTCTTTTGGCGGAACAGATGAGGAAGTGGAGCTGCTGATCAGGGAAAAGGATTGGAAGAGTATGCCATATTATCGTGTATTTCGAAAAGATGCGGAAAAGAAATATGTATATGCCGGAAAAAGAGAAGCAATTTTGTTATTAGAAAAACAGGCAAAAAATATGGTTTCTTTTATGCCAGGGGAACTTGCAGGATATTGCCGGGAGGCAGGTGGAAACCTATATAAAAAACAGGGGCTTTTTCTTGAATGGGACTCTTTACTTTTGGACATATATGAAAAGGCAGGCCAAAAGCCATGGGAGCTGGTAACGGTATTTTACCGTGTGGATAATCTGGCCAAAAGCCTGGCGGATGCCATAAATTCAAAAGAACAGTTTGATATCTGTGATTTGAGCGAAGATGAAATGGCACTGACAGAAAATCGTCATTCTGTGTGGATTTATCAAAGAAAAAATGGGGAAGTAAAGTTCGCAAGTAAATTCAAGGTTGTCAGAGAGCATGATGAATCAATTCTGAACGTTTGTCTGGGAAGAAACGGAAAGGCTTATTGCCGTCTGGGAGATGAGACACTGGTAAAGGTAGACCGGATGACGGGAAATATAGAAAAAACATATGAGTGGATACCAGGATTGATTATAGCCGGATGTGATTTTAGAGGTGCGGCTGCAAGTGAGTTTGTAAAGGATGTATTGAAAAAACATGGAGGAGTGGTATGAGAAATACCACTCCTCTAAAGGAGCGAACATGTTGGTGCAAATCGGAAAGCTCAATATATATATATCCTGTCGGAACGAGTAAAATCTCCACGGCTTGTTTGCCTTGTATTCTTTCATAAAAAGAAATATAATATAGCGAATGGACAGAGCTGTGCAAATAGAAAACGAAAGAAGGTTGATTTCATGGCCAATATTCTGGTTGTTGAAGATGAAAAGAGCATGCAGGAAATTATTGTGGAATATATGCAGCGCGGCGGACATACCTGTTTTACGGCAGACGATGGAATGGATGCGCTCATGGTATTGAAGAACCATCCCCTGGATTTAATGATTCTGGATATTATGATGCCCCATCTTGATGGGTTTCGTGTCTGTAAGATGGCAAGGGAAATGAGCAGTCTTCCTGTTATCATGCTGACCGCCAAAAGCAATGAGGACGATAAATTAAAAGGCTATGACCTGGGCGCAGATGATTACATGACAAAACCCTTCAGCCCGAAGGTACTACTGGCAAAAGCAAACGCCTTACTGCGCCGCTGTGCTGTCCTTCCGGCAGACACTGCTAACGCTGTTTGCGGGGGAAAAATTTCCATCCTCCCATCTACCCATAAGGTTTTTCTGGAGGGGCAGGAGATTACCCTGACTTACAAGGAATATGAACTGCTGTATTTCCTTATGTCAAACCCGGGACAGATTTTCAGCCGGGAACAACTATTGAACCGGATATGGGGATATGATTTTGAGGGAACCACCAGAACCGTGGATACGCATATTAAAACCCTCCGGCAAAAACTGGGCGGGGAGGGCAGGCATATTGTTACCCTCATTCGTTCCGGCTACAAATTTGAGGTGACAGCATGAAAATGAGTGACCATATGAATATATTTACCATTCGGAAAAAAATAGTGATGGCTTCCAAACTGATGGGAGCCATTCTGGTAGTCTCTTATGTGTTTTCAACCAGACTGCCGTTAAACGCAGATGTTTCTTTTATAATCTGGATGGTATTTGTTGCCGTCTTAATCTGCGTGATTGACCTGTGGATGGCTCGGTTTATTTCAAAGCCCGTGTCTGAACTGAATGAAGCTGCCGGCCGGATGGCAGATTTAGACTTCTCACATCTTTGTGAGGTGACAGGGCATGATGAGTTTGGGCAGCTTTCCCATAGTCTGAATGTTATGGCAGGAAACCTTCAGAAGGCATTTGAGGAACTGGAACATGTAAACAGGAAGCTTGAACAGGATGTAGAACAGAAAAAACGACTGCTGGCTGAGCGGAAGGAACTGGTTGACAACCTTTCCCACGAAATGAAAACACCTCTGGGTGTGATCCGGGCTTATACGGAAGGGTTACAGGATGAAACAGATGAAGCGAAAAGGCAGAATTACTATGAAGTCATTATAAAAGAAACGGAACGCATGAGCAGTCTGATTACGACACTGCTTGACCTGTCTGCGCTGGAAAACGGAGCCACGGAGCTTGCGCCGGAGCGCTTCGATTTTGTGGAATTTCTGGAGACCGTAGCCGGGCGGCTGCTGATGGATATCCCGGATGCTGATTTTGAGCTTCAGTATGAACTGCCGGAGCTGCCTGTCTATGTCCATACAGATAAGGGCAGAATGGAGCAGGTGCTGAACAATCTGATCATCAATGCAAAGCGAAATGTCCAGCCAGGCGGCATTTTGAAGCTTTCGCTCACAGAACAGGATGGGATGCTGGTATTTTCCATATATAATCAGGGACATTGTATCCCGGAGGAGAATCTTACAAGAATCTGGACGAAATTTTATCGTGACAAAAATACAAAATACAGCGGTTCAGGGTTAGGGCTTGCGATTGTGGCGCAAATCCTTTCTATGCAGCATTTGCCATATGGCGTTTTAAACAGGCAGGATGGAGTGATGTTCTATTTTTCTATTCCTTCTATAAAATAAGCCGTAGAAAGAAAGCTTCTGTTTCTGAAATGAAACGGAGGCTTCTTTTGTAATAAAAAAAGATTTCACACCAACTCCCATATGCCCGCTACAGCGGGCATTCTAATCAGGATGGTGAAATTTTAATTTCACACTAATTTCACATCAATTTCACATGGACTTCACCGCGCTTTTTTATTCTTACCCCATCAGGAGGAAAGACATTTTCCTCAAAATAAGGAGGTAGCGGCTATGTTTTTAGGTTTTGAATGGTACTGGTGGCTTGTGATTGTGGCGGTACTCATCGTTTCTATTCCGTTCAAGGTAAAGTTTATGAAATGGTGGAGCAGGCGCCAGCAGGAGAAGAAGAATCAGCGTGGAAAGTGAGGTGATGACGAATGATTGAGGTCAAGGGTCTGACATTTTCTTACAGCAAGGACAAACAGGCTCTCCACGGTCTGGACTTCACCGTGGAGGATGGGGAAATTTTCGGTTTTCTGGGGCCAAACGGCTCTGGAAAGTCTACAACGCAGAAGATACTCACTGGAATTTTGAGGGGACACGGTGGAAGGGTCTCCGTGTTCGGGCAGGACATCTCCGCTGCCCATGGGCAGGAGTTTTTCCAGAAGATTGGAGTTCTCTTTGAGTTTCCTTATCTGTATGCCAATTTGAGTGCCGTGGATAATCTGAACTATTTCGCCTCGTTCTACCCAAAAGAGCAGCGGCGGGATGTGGGGGAGCTGCTGGACACGCTGGAGTTCAAGCCGGACTTTCTGAAAAAACCGGTGTCCTCTTACTCCAAGGGAATGCGCCAGAGGGTAAGCATGGCGCGGGCGCTGGTGAGTAACCCGCGGCTGCTGTTTCTGGACGAACCCACCAGCGGTCTTGATCCCTCCGGTGCGGTGCTGTTCCGGAAGATCATCGAGCAGGAGCGGAAAAAAGGGACGACAGTCTTTGTCACTACCCACAACATGATGGATGCTGACCTTCTGTGCGACCGGGTGGCATTTATTTCCAATGGAGACCTGGTGGCTTTGGATACGCCTAAGCGCCTAAAGGAGAAAAACAGCAATCACCGGGTGGTCATCGACTATCTATACCAGGGACAGCGGGAGTCGAAAACCATAGAGGCTCCAGAGCTGGAGGCGGGCATCCCCTTTGCTCATGATGAGATCATCAGTATCCACTCCCAGGAACCGACACTGGAGGATATGTTCATCCAGTATACAGGAAGGGGGCTGTCCTGATGGGAAAAGGTTTTTGCGCTCTGTTCAAAAAGGACTGCCGGATGCTGGCATCAGGAAAGTTCTTCCTGATGGCGATTGGTTTTCTGGCTCTCTATACGGCCTATGTGAACTTGGGCTACATCCGCTTCATGCAGATGGAACCCTACAATGTGTACCTGTATGACCCGGCGGAAACGCAGGCCTCCAAATCCTCCCTGGTGCAGGCCGTTCCGTCCATGGAGGCGATGGACGCAGCCCTGCTCTCCGATGCCAACGGCGTAGGGCTGGACGCCAGTGCCGGGGATGTGCGTGTGGTGATTTACAAAGGGGCGGAACACATCGACCGCCACCGGGCGGACTATGCCCTGTCCCTGCTGGAGCCTTCGGCCAGCCATATTCCAGAGGTGCTTGGCACAAATACGCCGGAACAGAAAGCCAGGAAAGAGATCACCTGCGAACTGCTGTTTTTTGAACTGGCCGCTGTGGGCTTTCTGGGGATTGCCGCTGTGCTGTTCAAGGAAAAGGGCATGGGTGTGATTCGCGTCCACGCTATCCTACCGCTGCAAAAAGACCTGTTCCTGCTGTCCAAGCTGGCAGTGTTTCTGTTCTCCGATCTGGTCTTTGCGGTGCTGCTCACCCTGCTGAACACAGGGCTTGCAGACGGGGCGGCGGTGCTGCCTGCCGTTTTGCTTCAGACAGCGATTCTGTCACTAATGATGGCCCTGGTGGGCTTGCTCTGTGCGCTGCTGCTAAAGGACTTCCGGCAATTCACACTGGCTTATCTGGTAATTGCCATTTTTGCTGCAACACCTGTATTTCTGTCCGCCAATACATCGGTCAAGTTTGACTGGATCAATTATCATCCGTTCTATCATGTCTACATGGGGCTGAAAAACGCCTATTTTGGAACGGCTGTTTCGCCAGTCTATTATGCCGGTGCTGTCGGTACGATTGTACTGCTGTTCCTGGCGGTGCGGCTTGCGTTTCATCGGGAAATCGGAAAGGAGGGGTAAGGCATGAAAGGATTAAAATATCAAATGAAAAGTGTTCTGCGGGATAAATTCTGCCTGATGACCTTCCTGCTCCCTATTCTGGTGGCTGTGGCTTTGCATTTCATGGGTTCCATTGATATGTCAAGCCTGGGGGAACTGCACTTTGGAGTGTTGGAAAATGAGTTGTCCCCGCAGACGGTCACATGGCTGGAGCGGTACGGGCCGGTAACGGCGTATGGGACACAGGAAGAACTGACCGCCTCCATCAACGAGCCGTCTACCAATGTGATTGGCGTGAGGGCAGACAGTGACAGCCTAAAAACCGCGATCAGCGGGGACGAGCTGGATATTTTCCGGCAGGCGGCGGCGACTCTGCCCGCCCTCTATGAACGGCGGGCAGCAGCGGAACAGGTAGAAATCCAGACATTGGAGCGCCCGGACATCATGGAAAATCTGCAGGGTATCTTTATCCCTGCTGTGCTGATCGTCGCTATGTTTATGGGCTGTACGTTCAATGCCATGAACATCATTTCCGAAAAAGAGGATGGTGTGGCCTTTGTCAATGAAATCCTGCCACAGACGTCTAGCCAGTACATTTTGCAGAAGGTGGTGGTGGGATTCCTCTTTGGAAGCCTGTCCTCCATTGTGACTGCGTGTATCTGTTTCCGATTGTCCTTACAGAATTTCGGGCTGATGCTGGCATTGATCGTGCTGTCCTCCTTTGTGGCAGCGTTGATTGGCCTGTTTATTGGAAAGTTTTCTGAGGGCCTGATGATTGGAGTGGTCTATATCAAGATTGTCATGCTGCTGTTCCTGGCCGTACCTCTTGTATGTGCTCTGATCGGGGTAAGCGGGCCATTGGCGGTCATCTGCAATATCGTTCCATCTCAGCCGGCCTTTGAGGGTATCATGGCTCTGTCTGCCGGAAGTATGGGGATAGCGATAAAAGATGCTGCTATTCTCGCAATTCACTGTATCGTATGGTTTGCGCTGTATGTTTTGATTTTTACCCGGCGAAAAAAGCTGGCGGTTTGAGTAAAAGAGTTTTTATTGTATGAGGAGTTATAAAATATAAAAGACTTCTTAATCAAAACAAATACAAAGGAGCCACAGCATAGCATTTATGCGGTACTGGCAGAAAGGAGGAAATTGATTATGAGTCACGATTTAACAGCATTATACGAGAGATTGAGCCATGATGACGAGTTACAGGGCGAGAGCAACAGCATATCCAACCAAAAGGCAATGTTAGAGGATTATGCGGAAAAGAACGGTTTTACGGGTATACGCCACTTTACCGATGACGGAATCTCCGGCACGACCTTTGAGCGTGAGGGACTGCAAGCCATGCTTGCCGAAGTTGAAAAGGGAAATATCGGAACAATCATTGTGAAAGACATGAGCCGACTGGGAAGAAATTATGTGCAGATGGGAATTAATTACAATGCAGGAGAACAGAACGCCACCCTTTACACAAGGGATAAGGCGGTCATGCGGAAACTTAACACGCTTGTTGCCGACTTTCCCAACACATATAAATTGATAGGGCAGGACGAAGTATCTAAATCTATTCTTTTCCGAAATCTTATGTCAGCTACCGTAAGCCGAGGACGGTCAGTACCGAGCAGAGGGAACGGGCAAGGCAAATGATGATTAAGAAAAACAGTCACAAAATTAAGCAATACTAACCTTTATTTTAGGCAGAAATTTAGTTAATATTTAATTGAATTATGTATGCCCTTATGCTAAAATATGAATTGCAAAAATCTCAAATAGTTATGGGAGGAAATAGAATGATATTACATATTGCAGAACCGTATTTGTGGCTGCCGGTAAACAAGAAAAATCCAGAAGTAAAACTTCATTTTTATTTCAATGGCAATAAATTTCAAGAAGTTGATATTCAATTAGGAGGGACAGACGGCGATTTTTACACTTCAATGGACGTAAGCGAGTATCTCAACCAAAACATAGAGATAAAGGGAGACATATCCCAAGATATGTTTTACAATATTTTCTGCTACAAAGAAAAGGTGCAAAACGTATATCCCTTCCGTCCGCAGATACATTTTGCGCCGGAAATCGGTTGGCACAATGATCCTAATGGTCTTATTTATGCAGATGGTGTTTACCACCTCTATTATCAGTGGAATCCATATGGCGTTATTTGGGGGAATATGCACTGGGGACACGCAGTAAGTAAAGATTTGATAAAATGGGAACACAAGCCTATGGTAATGGAACCCGACCAGTATGGGACAATTTACTCTGGTTGTGGTTGGCAGGATAAAGACAATATTGCAGGATTTGGCGAAAATACATTACTGTTTTTTTATACCGCTTCGGGTGGTTGTAATCAGTGGTCTATTGATGCCCGCAATCAGCATACACAGCGATTGGCAATATCCACTGACGGGGGAGAAACTTTACAGCGCATAGACGGGACAATTCTTCCACATATAGCAGGAGGAAACCGTGATCCGAAAATATTCTATCACAAGAAAAGTAACGCATACATCATGGTGCTTTTCCTTGATGAATACGAATTTGCAATCTTCCGTTCTGCCGATTTAACCCATTGGGAAGAGACGCAGAGATTTTCGGCAGAAAAAATGAGGGAGTGTCCCGATTTATTTGAATTGGCTGTGGACAATTCGACAGATGAAAGGAAGTGGGTTTTCTGGTCTGCTGATGGATATTATCTTGTTGGTGACTTTGATGGTTATCGTTTTACACCACAATCAGAAGTATTGTGCGCATACAGCACAATTATGGCATATGCGGCACAGACCTATGCGGGTGTGGAGGATCGGGTTATCAGTGTTGCATGGCTTCGGCTGGCAAATGACCGTGGCAATTACAGGGGCTTGATGTCTATTCCGACAGAATTATCATTGTTAAAGACGAACAACGGATATAAATTACGCTTTCGTCTTCCCAAAGAGTTGCTGGCATACAGACAGCTTTGCAAGGAAATGAAAAAGAACGAGAAAACATTTAATGCTGTATTGAATGGTAAGCCTGCGGAAATAACATTAAACTGGAAAGCGCAGAAAACAGGATATACGAAATTGCTGATAGGAGATACGGCGGTTACTGTAAATTTTGATAAAGGAAATATTGAATATGTAAATCCGCAGATTTATACAGAAACAATCACTGTTCCGTTTGATAATAACGAATCCATAGATTTAGATTTCATCATTGACCAAGAGGTAATAGAGTTTTGGGGAAACGGTGGTGTAATTTGCGGGGCGGTTGAAACAGAAGAAAACATATTGCGAAAGGAAATTGTAATAGAATCCACGGCAGAGATTGAATCAATGCGCTTATATGAAATTATTACTGAATAAACCAACAGAAAAGTTATAAGAATGAAAAACTAAATATTTTTTACTTATGGTAGCTTTTTATCCTAACGGACAATCAGCTATCTTTTTTATTTTCAGAAACTATCAACACAGCATAGAAAGAATGACGCAAGCAGAAACTTAGAAAAGGCATTGCAAGCATTGGAACAGGCGAAACAACGTGTAGCCAATGAGAAGAAAAAGCAGAACGAGAAGAAACGCAAAGCCGAAAACCATCACAAGTACATCATGGGCGGCATTGTCGTGAAGTATTTCCCCGACTGTTATCATTATGACGAAGGCGAGTTAAACCGTATCTTATCGGTTGCCTTGCAGACAAAGTAATCAGCTACAACAAAAAGAACCTTGAGAGGGAGCTTCAGAACGAGAGCCGACAGCACAGTAAACAGCAAAGAAAAACTAAGCGGAGGGAGGAAGAAATTTAATGTGAATTTTATTGTAAAGATAAGCGTTTTTTTGTATAATTGAAATGTGACAGGAACAGGATATATCATATCTTGTACCACAATTTTTAGAAACCGAGGTGGTAAGGTGTCAGGCGATACAAAGCAGACACAGGAAGTTAAGGCAAAACGTACCGCAAAAAACAGTGTGTTTTTAGACCTTTTCCAAGATAAAGGGAATTTGTTGAAACTGTATAAGACATTACACCCAGAGGATACGGACGCAACAGAGGATACGCTGGATATTGTAACGATAGACAATGTTCTGACAGATAATCTCTATAACGATTTGGGTATAATGGTGGGTAACAACAGATTGCTTTTGTTATTGGAAGCGCAATCGAGTTGGACGGTAAATATTTTAATCAGAATACTGCTGTATTTAGCACAGAGTTACCATGAATATTTTGAGCGAACCAGTCAGAGTCTATATAAGAGCAAGAAAGTAAAAATGCCAAAGCCCGAATTATATGTGATATATACAGGCAACAAAGGCAGAAAACCCGATACAATATCTTTATCGCAAGAGTTTTTTGATGGTGCAGATATTGATATTGAGATAAAAGCCAAAGTCATATATGAGAGCGACAAGGACAATATCATCAATGAGTACATTGTTTTTTGCAAAGTTTTTAACGGGCAGATAAAAGAGCATGGAATGACGAAACAGGCGGTTACAGAAACAATCCGTATTTGCAAGGACAGGAACATCTTAAAACAGTATCTAAGCAGTAAGGAAGTGGAGGTAGTAACGATTATGATGAGTTTATTTGATGATGAACAGATTATGAGGACTTATACGAAAGATATAGAAAAGGAAACGGAAAGAAAAACAGCCGAACAAATGATAAGAAAGGGGAAAATGACGCTTGAAGAAATTGCGGATTGTGTATCTTCTCTGTCATTTGACGAATTAAAAGAACTTGAAGCCGAGGTTATGCAGTTAGCGTAATCAATCATATCAATCAAAATTAAATATGGTAACAGCGTTGGGGCATATAGAAACTGAAAATCTATATGCTCTATTTTTTTTGCCATTAAGGAGGAACAATGGGCGACAACATTCAGACCAACACCACAGGGCGATTAACGCCCTGTTTACAACAGAAGATTGACAAGACAAGGTATTTAGTCGAGGTACATTTCTCTGATACAAGTACCCAAAACGTAGAGGACAAGTTAAAGCGTGTCATTCTCCACGACTTAGAGCATGGGAAACAGAGCAGACCAAGAAAAAGTGATGAAAAATGATGAATATATCCTTGACAAGTAGCAACAGGAGTGAGTAACGAAGTTGTAACATTTTTGTGGTATAATAAAAACAAAAAAACAGGTGGTTTATTGAAAATGGTCGAATTATTTTATGCTGAGGATGACGCTCATATTGCAGATGTTGTAAAAAAATATCTGGAACAGAAAAACTTTAAGGTAGTGATATATCATACGATTTCAGAGGTCAGACGGGCTCTGGAAATTCATGTGCCAACGGTTATTTTGTTGGATTGGAATATGCCGGATGGCCGTGGGGATAGTATTTGTCAATGGATACGTGGCAGATGGAAGGAACTGCCGATTATTTTCCTTACGGTCCGGGATGATTCCCAGGATATTGTTTCAGGTTTTCAAAATGGCGCGGATGATTATGTAGTAAAGCCTTTTGAATTAAGCGTATTGTATTCAAGGATTCAGGCGGTACTTCGGAGAACGGGCAATGTGGCGGTTCAGTACCTGTCCTGTGATGGGATCAGGATCGATTTAAACCGCAGGACAGTTACCTGTGGCACGGAAGAAATAGATTTAAGCGTATCGGAGTATGGGCTGCTTTTGTATCTCCTGCAGAATAAAGGAAAGACTGTTACCAGGGAAAAAATCTTAGAACAGGTATGGGATGTAAATGGAAACTACGTGAATGACCATACATTGACAGTTACGATGAAACGGCTGCGAGACAAACTGCACCAGCCGTCCTGTCTGAAAACGATCAGAAGTGTGGGATACCGTATGGAGGATACCATATGAGCGGGCGAAAAAATTTAATGGTTCTCTTTGGATTTGTGGCAGCTGTCAGCCTGATTTCTTCTGCCGTTACGGCAATGCTGCTTTCCTGCCATTACAGCAGGCTTCAATTTGATCTGGTAAATGTGATCTGTGGCGAAGTGCTGGAGCAGGAGCCGGAAATGAGGAATATCGTTTCTGCTGCATTGAAAGAATATACGGGTGGAAATGCCGATGGTGTGGCAATGAGAGATGTGTTGTCCGTTTTAGGATACCGCATATCTGATTTTTCTGATTCTTCTGTTACACATCATATGATATTTGCAATAATAGGTTTTTTGGCAGGAATGGTTCTCTTTGCTGTTACTTTTGCATTTCGTAACAAAACAGAAGTGAAACGAATAGAAGAGTTGTCAGATTATCTGGAGCAGGTTAATATGGGAAAAGCAGTTGTCCTCTCTGTTTCAGGAGAAGATCTTTTTTCCAGGCTGGAAGATGAAATATATAAGACTGTGACATTTCTTTATCAGACAAAGGATGCTGCGGTACAGGCCAGAAATGATTTTGCCGAGAATCTGTCCAATATTGCACATCAGATCAAAACGCCTATTACCGCAATATCTTTATCACTGCAGACATTATCTGAAATGCCGGTGAAAGAAGAATATGAAAATGACAGGATGGAACAGATAAAGAAACAGTTAAACAGACTGATTTATTTAGAAGAATCCCTGCTTGTTTTATCCCGTCTTGATGCAGGCACATTGATGTTTCAAAAAGAAGATGTGGATGTTTTTACTTTGCTTGTCCTTGCGGCAGACAATCTGCAGGAATTATTTGCAGATTCCGGCACGTCCATTGATATTCCGGAATCAGGGGAGATGGCAGTGACAGCCGATTTAAACTGGACGATGGAGGCAGTTATGAATGTAATGAAAAACTGCATGGAGCATAATGCGGGCGGAACAGTCCATTGCTCTTATGGGCAGAATCCGCTATATACAGAAATACTGATTTGGGATGAGGGGGAGGGATTTGCGGGAGAAGATATTCCGCATCTTTTTAAACGGTTTTATCGCGGGAAGAATGCAGATGCAGGCGGTAATATCCGCGGAGGCGGCATTGGAATAGGTTTAGCATTGTCAAAAGAGATCATAGAACATCAAAATGGGACAATAAGGGCTAAAAATCTGCCGAATGGCGGTGCATGTTTTGAGATCCGGTTGTATAAGCAATAAATTCAAAGCATAAATTTTATATCAATTCTACTGCAGTTACTAAGCTGTAACTTTCATTTGGTACAATATTACTTGTAAACAGTTTGCCTGCAGGAACAAAGTTTACAAGCAGACGGGCAGCTTTGCTGCAAGTATGGAAATTCAAAACATCCAAAGGAGGAAATCAGGTTGAATAAATTCTCTGATGAGCAATTTATTCAACCAAGAATTTGTGCCGAAGTGTCACAAATTCTGTTGATCGCAGAGCAGAATTTGAAATTCTGCTCGCGTCCTCAGCGAAAATCGCTTCGGAATGGAGGAAAAAATGGATATCTTAACATGCGAGGGAGTCCGCAAAATGTATGGCTCCGGCAATAATCAGGTGACTGCACTGGATGGAATCGATTTGACGGTAGGTAAGGGAGAGTTTGTGGCGGTTATCGGAGCGTCCGGTTCAGGGAAATCCACACTGCTGCATATTCTAGGAAGCGTGGATAAACCTACAAGCGGAAAAGTTACCATAGATGGGACGGATTTGTCAAAACTGAACCAGACGCAGGCAGCGATTTTCCGCAGAAGAAAAGTGGGTTTGGTGTATCAGTTCTATAACCTGATTCCGACACTTACCGTGAAAAAAAACATTCTTATGCCGCTTGCCCTTGATAAGAAGAAACCAAATCAAGAGTATTTTGAAAAGATCGTCCGTTCGCTTGGAATTGCCGAACGGCTTGAAGCCCTGCCAAACCAGTTGTCAGGCGGGCAGCAGCAAAGGGTTGCCATAGCGCGCTCCTTGATTTACCGCCCGGCTCTGCTTTTGGCGGATGAGCCGACTGGAAATCTGGATCAGAAAAATTCCAAAGAAATTATTGATATGCTGAAATTATCGAATCGTAATCTGGAACAGACGATTGTGTTGATTACCCACGATGAGAAGGTGGCTTTAGAAGCAGACCGTATCATAACCATAGAGGACGGGCATATCATAAGCGATGAGAAGCGGAGGTAATGAGCTATGTGGAAAGATTATTCATCAGGCTATATAAAGAATAACCGTTCAGCGGGTATATCCGTTATGATAGCGGCATTTATATCAGCTTTGCTGTTATCGTTGCTCTTAGGGTTATTTTATAACGCATGGAAGTACGAAATCGAAAGGATAGAACTGGAGGAGGGCGGATGGCAGAGCAGGATTGTCGGGGAGTTTACGCGGGAAGATATGGAATTGATAAAGAATTTTGCCAATGTCAAAGACGTCGTCATCAGTGAGAAAGGAGCGCAGATTCCGGAACCTGTGATAGATATTTATTTTGATGACATGGGGGCTGTTCTCGACGATACGATGCAGATAGCCGGAGTTTTGGGTGTTTCATCGGAAAAGGTTATTTATAACCATGAGCTTCTGGCAATGTACATGATACGTGATCCGCAGGATACTGCGCCAAGACTGCTTTTTCCATTGTTTATACTGATAGTCGGAATGGCATCTTTTTCGTTAATTATAGTAATCCATAATTCTTTTGCAGTGTCTATGAATGCAAGAATCCATCAGTTTGGTATTTTTTCCAGCATCGGAGCCACACCAAAACAGATACGCTCATGTCTTTTGCAGGAAGCGGCTGCATTATGTATTCTGCCGATTTTAATTGGGAATCTGCTTGGCATTTTAATCAGTATGGGAATTATACATATGGCGAATGATTTACTGGGGAGTGATGTGGCAGGCAGGCATGAATCAGTCTTTGGCTATCATCCGTTAGTCTTAGTGGCGACACTTCTTTTGACAGTGGCGACAATATGGATTTCCGCATGGATGCCAGCCAGAAAATTAAGCAGACTGACGCCGCTTGAAGCGATTAAAAATACAGGCGAATTACAATTAAAGCGTAAGAAAAAATCTCCGCTGCTTACCTGTCTTTTTGGATTGGAAGGAGAATTGGCAGGTGGAGCATTGAAAGTACAGAAAAGAGCCTTACGGACAGCATCGCTTAGTCTGATATTCTCTTTTCTTGCCTTTACCATTATGCAGTCCTTTTTTGCACTTTCAGGAATCAGTACAAGGGAAACTTATTTTGAACGTTATCAGAGTGTTTGGGACATTATGGTTACAGTAAAGGACACGGATGTGGATTCTTTTAGTGAGGCACAAAAATTACGGGCGATTTCCGGAATAAGAAGTGCCATTGTATATCAGAAAGCAATGGCAAAAAGAATCATTGCAGAGGATGAAATAAGCGAAGATATGAAGTCCTTCGGCGGTTTTGCTGTAGCCGGGGATAAATATGTGAGGAAGACGGATGGGGGATGGCTTGTAAATGTTCCCATTGTCATACTGGATGATGCGAGTTTTTTAGCGTACTGTGAACAGATTGGCATCGCACCGCAGCTTAATGGGGCAGTCATATGGAATCAGATACGTGATGTTACAAATCCGGATTTCAGGCATCCACGATATATGCCCTATGTGAAAGGGGAAAATGCAGTAAGTATTTTAAGACAGTCCGGCAAGGAAGAGAATGACAACGGAAACTTAACAGATGTTTCCGTGGAGATCCCGGTTTTGTCCTATACGGAGAAAGTGCCTGTTTTAAGAGAGGAGTATGCAACGATTGATTATTATGAACTGGTGCATTTTATGCCCGTATCTTTGTGGAAAGAAATCAAGGGGCAGATTGGGGGCAGCGAGGAGGATACCTATATCTGTATGCTTGGCAGGGAAAATGTGACAGCAGAGGAATTGGATGCTCTGCAGGGGCAGGTAGACAGCCTGATTGCGGGAAACTATAAGACAGAAAGTGAGGACCGTATTCAGGAAGCAGAAGTGAACGATAAACGGATACAGGGAATGATGACAATCTTTGGGGGTTTCTGTGTCCTGCTTGCGATGATCGGCATTGGAAATGTGTTTTCCAATACGCTTGGCTTTGTCCGTCAGAGAAAAAGGGAATTTGCAAGGTATATGTCTGTTGGAATGACACAGGGTGAAATCAAAAAAATGTTCTGTGTGGAGGCGCTTGCCATTGCAGGGCGTCCGATTTTGATCACCCTTCCACTTGCAGTTATTACAGTGGGGTATTTGCTGAAAATAAGTTATGTTGAGGTGGAAGCCTTTCTTGCCGAAGCGCCATTCATTCCGATTCTGATTTTTATGCTGGCTATCTGGGGAATTGTGGCATTTGCATATTATCTTGGCTGGCGTAATATACGTAAGATCAACTTAGCTGAGGTTTTGCGGGATGATACAATGATGTAAAATGCGATGAAGATGAAGAGCCGATAAACCTGTGAGTAATTGTATCGCTTCAGCAATCAGGGAAAAGTGTCAGCCCAGAGCGTGTTTGAAAAATGCTTTCCGTCAGATGTGCGTCACAGTTTGTGGGAGATTTGTGCCAAATGAAGGAGGCGTAGCGGGCTACGTCGACTGAATTTGACGCAAATATCACGCAAAGTGGGGCGTGCAGGTGACAGAAATGATTTTTCAAACACGCTCTAGCGGCGGCCTCGCTGCCGGGTTGACAGATTATGATGGATTTATTCTTCCACTGGGGCCGTATAGTGCGCCTGCACTGCCGGGGGAAGCTCGTCATACTGTACCTCGCTCCAGTCCAGGACGCCACGAACCGGCATGACGGTCAGACGGATAAAGGCCCCTTCCTTCAGTTCTCGGGAGGTTCCGAAGGTGATCTCCTTCTCGCTGCCTTTTTCATCATATGACAGCAGCGTATAGGAATAGGGGAGATTGCCTTTCAAGCTGATTACGCCTCCCTTCGCATCCACCTGCTCCACCCTGCTGTTGTCGATTTGAGAGTAATACCCGGTGCTGCCGGAGCCAGAGAGGAACCATGCGCAAAATCCGATCAGGCCAATGAGCAGGACAGCGGCGGCACCTGTTGCAATTTTTATTTGTTTTTTCATGATGTTTTACACTCCTTACCAGCCCTTTTTCGTAATCACTTTTTTGGGCTTTTTATTTGTTTTTGTGGATGCGCTCCTTTTTGTGGTCACTACTAAAACGGTAGAGACCAGCAGGGCGGTCAATAGACTGAACATACAGATGAACGGATTCCAGTGTACAGCTTCGTCATAGCTGCGGTATCCAACCAGCCCCATACTTGCGGTCACGGGATACAAATTCGCCAAAGTCATGTTTCCTGCTGCAAACATTCCGCCATAGCCGTAGACAAAGGCCACCACTGCACCAACCAGATGCCCGTTTGGAATACGGGCGGCAATGGCGATGACCGGCAGAACAGCGATATAGAGGAACAGGCAGTTCAGCGTAATCTGTGCCGCGGCTTGTAAAATTGCCGGCAGCTCACCTCCAGGAAAGCCCAGCAGGAAGGACGCGGCCACAGTAAACACAGTGCTGGCAAGCCCCAGAAACAGTGAGAGCAGGCCGCAGACAACCAGCTTGCCCAGTAGCAGAGCCGGGAATGACACGGGTATCGTGAGGATGCTTTTCAGTGTGTCATCCGTCCCCTCACGGTTAATAATATATCCGGTGATGAGGGCGATGCACATGGGGAAGATCGTGGTGATATTTTCCTTCATCACCTGCTCCACGAAATGGGAGAAGGTCCAGACGGTGCCGTCCAGGGCGGTGGTGGTGAAGACGGTGAGCAGGACGGCCAGCAGCATCAGCAGGACGCCTGCCCAGATCATGTGGTACCGTTTCAGCTTCCAAAGCTCGGTTTTTATTGTAACCAGCATATTAATCGTCTCCTCTCTTTTTGTACAGATAGTCAATCAGCAGGACGGACAGCACGGACATTACGCCCAGAATCAAAACTGTCTGCGTGGTGGTGGGAACCAGGTACTGCAACTGTCCCACGCTCTTTCGAGTTCCGTGAAGAACCATATCCCCGGCGCACCAGAGGTTTGTGAGGGGAATCGGCATCAGCCAGCAGAGGAACCTGGGCATGACCTCGTAACAGCCCTCGGCGGTCAGGCTCAGCACGCTGTAAAAAATGCACAGCAGGATGGAAAAGATATAGGTCTTGCTGAAAAAGACCACCAGCACCACCAGCGGCAGGGTGCCCGCCGTGACGAACACCCCCAGCTCCACAGCCAGCCACAGCTTATAGCCCAGTCCGCCTACTTCAGCGATCAGACTTCCGCAGAGGATGGCGGCAATGGCAGAGGACAGGCTGAAAATCAGCCCGAACAGAAACAGGACGATGATCTTGGCAAAAATCATCTGGGTGCTGGTCACCGGGATGGTCCGCAGGTTTTTGAAGGTGTCATTGTCCCGCTCCATAAAGAACAGCATGGCGGCAATGACGCCGATGACGCAGGGCAGAAGCAGTTCCACCCCATAGCCCAGGACAAACTGGTAAAAGTCATCAAAAAGCTCTGCCTTCGTGTCGTACCGCTCCATCATGCGGGGCGTCAGCATCATCAGTGCCACTGGGGGCGGGAACATGAATGCGGAAAGAATCACAAAGGGAATGAACTTCTTCCGCTTCAGCTTCGCCAGCTCGCAGGAGATTAGTTTAAGCAATTCCCTCACCCCCAGTCACTCGCTTGAAGTAATCCTCCAGACTTTCCTCCACGGTTGCGATCTCCGACACCTCCAGTCCCTGCTGCACAAAGGCGGAAACAATTTTTGCCACGGGAACCCTGGTAGAATCCATCCGCAGGTTATGGCCGTCCTGCGTACTGAACTGCGTTTCGTGAAAAATGTCCCGTAAAATTTCCGCCGCCCGATTTGTGTCGGAAACCGTGAAATGGACATACTTGCTGCTCTTGGCCTCTAGGTCTGCGAAGCTCTCCTCCTCCAACAGCACGCCGTGGTCGATGATACCGATGTCGTCCGCCAGCAGCGCCACTTCGGATAGAATGTGGCTGGAGATCAGGATGGTCTTGCCCCGCTCATCGCACAGCGCCCGGATAAAAGAGCGCACCTCTGCAATGCCAATGGGGTCCAGGCCGTTGATGGGTTCGTCCAGAATCAGCAGCTCTGGGTCGTGCATCACCGCCAGGGCAATCGCCAGCCGTTGCTTCATGCCCAGGGAGTATTGGGAAAAGAGTTTTTTGTCCCGGTAGGGCAGGCCCACCAGTTCCAGGGCGCTTTGGATGGCGTTCTGGTTTTTCAGCCCCCGCAGGGCGGCGAAAATGCGCAGATTCTCCGTTCCTGTCAGATTGGGATAGAAGCCGGGGGACTCGATCAGGCTGCCAATACGGGGCAGCAGTTTTTTCTCGTTGCCAGACAACGGCTTTCCCCAGATCTCCACTTCCCCGGATGTGGGCTGGGTTAAGCCCAGGAGCATCTTCATGGTGGTGGTTTTCCCCGCTCCGTTCCGGCCCAGCAGACCGTAGATGCGGCCCTGCCGGACATGGATGTTCAGCTTAGCCACGCTCTTTTGTGTCTCGTACTGCTTGGTCAGCTGTTTCGTTTCGATTACTATTTTGTTTACTATTTCGCTCATCGCTTACCTCCTTTGTTAAGATAGTCTCTCGGAATATCAGGTACAAAGAGACTCTGAGAGCCTATAAAGCAGTATACAACGCCATTCTTGAGCGATCCTTGAGGGAACCTTGAGATAACCTTGAGATTGCGCCGGCAGCATATATAATTTGAGGGTTTTGTGTTATAATGAGTGCGGACAGGAGGTGTTCCTATGTTGGACAAAGAGATACTTGTCGTAGACGATGATAAGGATTTGCGGATGATGATCCGTTCCATTTTTGAGAGCGCCGGATACACGCAGATTTGGGCAGCGGCCTCTGGAGAAGAGGCACTGGCGCTGATTGCGAAAAAAACCCCCGGTATCATTATTCTGGACGTGATGATGCCGGGCATGGATGGGTTTGAACTGCTCCAGGAGATTCGGGCCGTCAGCAAGGTCCCTGTCCTCATGCTCACTGCAAAGGGAGAAGCCGAGGACCGTTTCGCCGGGTTTGAGCTGGGCGCGGACGACTACCTGGTCAAGCCCTTTCTGCCCAAGGAATTGCTGTTGCGGGTTCAGGCAATTTTGAAACGGGCCTATCCTGAAAAGAATCGGATCGTTACGCTGGATGCGGCTGCAGTGGATCTGGATCGGGCAGAAGTTATCAAAGAGGGGCAGCGGATATCCCTGACTGCCAAGGAGTACAGCATTTTTGAAAAGCTGACGGAGAATGCGGGCCGGATTGTCACCATCGGCGTCCTGTGTCAGACACTGTGCGGGGACATCTGGCAGGGATATGAGACAACACTGATGACTCATATCCGGCACCTGCGGGAGAAGATTGAGGAAAATCCGTCAAAGCCCGTGTCGCTCCTGACGGTAAAGGGGCTGGGGTATAAGCTGGTAGTAAAGGAGCAGGAGAAATGAAACCAGTGGAACGTTTCTTTCGGAAATATTTTTTATCCATGGTGGGCATCATTGTGCTGTTTCTGCTGCTCAATGTTGTCTTATTTTTCTCTATGTTGATATGGGCATGGCAGACCTCGACCTCGGAAACGCCAGACCTCTCTATAAACGAAATCTGCGATGGTATCATGATGGACGAGGAAGGCCATTTTACAACGGCTGAGGGCCTATCCGGGCTGCTGGAAGAAAATCATGCCTGGGCCATGATTCTGGATGATGCGGGAACCGTCATTTTTCAGAGAGGATTGCCAAAGGAGCTGCCCCGGCGGTACACAACAACAGATGTTGCAAAATTTAGCCGGTGGTATCTGGGAGATTACCCGGTCTATGTGCGGGAGCATCCCCAGGGGCTGTTGGTAGTGGGCGGTGAAAAAGGCAGTCGGGTGAAATATTACTTTTCCGTCAATGAGAGCTATGTAAGAAAGCTGTCTGTCGGGCTGGCTGCCGTCTTTCTGACAAATATCATTGTAGTGGTTCTGCTGATTTGGAAGAACACCCGGCACATTGAAAAGGCAGTCACACCCATTTTGCGGGGGATTGAAACAGTCTCCTGCGGCCAGCCGGTCAGCCTCCCGGAAAAGGGGGAATTGTCGGAGATCAACAGGCAGCTCAACAAGGCAGGGGATTTTATTGCCAGAAAGGACACTGCCCGCGCCGAATGGATCAGCGGCGTCTCCCATGATGTGCGGACGCCTCTGTCAGTCATGCTGGGCTTTGCCGGACAGCTGGAGGATGACCAGACCCTCCCGGCATCCGCCCGTGAGCAGGCGGCCTGCATCCGAAAACAGGGAGAGCGGCTGCGGAGTTTGATTTCCGATTTGAACCTCACATCAAGGCTGGAATATTCCATGCAGCCCCTCCGGCTGGAAAAAGTCTATCTGGTGGAACTGGCACGGCAGGTTGTCTGCGAATTTCTGGACGGTGGTTTGGATGAGCGATATGGGATAGCGTTCTGCGCTGACCAGGAAAGCGAGTCGTTGCTCATCCTGGGTGATGAGGCTTTGTTGAAACGTGCCCTGGGTAATTTAATCCAAAACAGCATCGTTCATAACCCACAAGGCTGTCGGATTTCTGTCTCGATTCTGTGCAGAGAAGCCGGTATAACGGTCGAGGTTACAGACGATGGTGTGGGGGTATCGGCTGAAAAGCTGAAGGAGCTGGCCACAGACCACCGCCGCCTGGAGAGTACGGATGAAAAGCTGAACCTGCGGCATGGGTTAGGTGTTCTGCTGGTAAGGCAGATTGTGGAGGCTCACAAGGGAACCATGACCATGGAGAGCGCACCGCAGAAGGGGTTTAGAACTGTGCTGACATTTCCGGTATAAATTGTTTGGATTTTTTCAAAAGTAGATAAAAAGTTGGAATTTAGGTTTTAAAATATCCTGATAAACAAAGATATAAAAACAGAGGTGACAAAGCAATGAGAAAATATCACTGCCTGGGTGTTTTATTTATCAGCCTGCTGCTTTGTGCCTGCAGCGATACAGCAGGTACAACAGGTAAAGCGGATATAGAACTGCAGAATCCAACGGAACCGGTTCAACAGGAGTCGTTATCAGAGGAAATCCTGTTCCATTCCCCGGAAATCGAGCGCAGAACGCGGGAACTCCTGGAGAAGCCCGAAGGCGCAATCACAAAATCAGACGTGCTTGCAATTACGGAATTTGACTTTAACGGATACGAAGAAATTTCGTGTGGTAAGCCGTTTTTGGATCTGCAGTGGTTCTGCAATCTGGAGAAGGTAAGTCTGTATCACTGCGGCGTGCAGAGTCTGGAAGGTGTGGAGGCTCTTACGGCACTGAAAACGCTTTGGGTAAGTCGCAATCACATAACAGACATTACACCGGTAAGCAGTCTGACGAGGCTTGTGAGTTTTCACTGTCTGGGAAACGATATTGATGATTACACGCCTGTCAGCGGGCTGGTCCACTTGGAGGACCTTGAAATCGGGAACGTCTCTGAAGCGAAAGTGGACATAACATTTGTTACAAACATGACAAACCTCAAATCGCTGTTCGCACGGGACTGCGGCATTTCGGACATATCTGCGCTGGGCGGCCTTGCGCAGCTTGAGGAGCTTAGTCTGGGATACAACCGGATTTCAGACATCAGGCCGTTAAAGAATTTGCAAAACCTGACGAAAGTCTATTTAAACAATAACAGAATTGACGATATCAGCCCGCTGGAAAACAAACAAAAGCTTACGAGCTTAGAGCTTGAAAATAATCGGATCAGCGATATAGCGCCGTTGTACGGGCTGCACGCTTTAAAACATATAGAGCTGAAAGGAAACCGGATTTCGGATAGCGCCTTTGAACAGTTTTTCGCGGAAAGAAAGGATGAATTGATTACGGTAACGCAGACAGGGAAGCTCAGGGAAGACATGCCGGAGTTTACGTTTCGGCTGACTGCGTATTATGATTTGCGGCGCGAGGGTTACGCGCTGCAGACCATTGATGTTTACCAGGGCGATACACTGCTGCAGGCCATTTCCATACCGGAGCTTACATGGGAAGGTCAGACCTTGCAGAGCACGCTCGAAATTGTTATGGAGGACGTAAACTTTGACGGATATCAGGACATACTCGTCTTCGATGTATTAAATGGAAATTACCGGACGGAATGGATTTACCTTGTATGGAATGTGGAAGAACAAAGGTTTGAGAATGATATCCGCTTAAATCAGATCTCGCTTGCTGTCTTTGATCAGGAAAACAGCTTATTTACGGCATGGAACGCGGAGGAGCGGCGTATCATTATTATTCAACGTACCAGTATATTGATGGTGAAATTGTGAAAATCCGTTATTATGAGGAAGAAGGGATTTTCATATTCGATGAAAAGATTAGACAGTACTATGACGCTGCTTCCGTAGAAACCGGCGGCGTGACATTTGACGCGTGGTATGCACATGTCATGGAAAGAAACGCGGCAAGCGGCCGAATGGAAACGGTTTCCGAAGAGTACGTTTTTGAGTCGTATGACAGCGAAGGGAAAGCGATTGAGGAAGAACAACTGCGCATAGATGTATCGTCCGAGCTTGGGGCACAGATCAGCGCGGATATTATTCCGAGATAAGGAACTGCAGGAAAATAAGTGATGTAGCTTGCGCAGTCCAAATTAAAGCCTGACTGGTGAAGATCATCTGCCAGACATTTGCCTATATAGGCAAATGCGGTCGATGATCAAAATAGAATGAAGGAGACAAAAGCGATGTACAGCAATCAGATTTTATGTGCGGAAGGGAAAGCAAAGAAAGAGGATTTAGACCGTATTGAGCAGAAATTTCATGTAAAAATCCCTGCGGATGTGCGGGAACACTGTCTGGCCTATAACGGCGGCTATCCGGAAAAGCCCATTTTTACGGACAAAAACGGCAACGAATACTCTGTGGACTTGTTTATTCCTGTACGGGACGGAAAGAAACGGCCCATGGAAAAAACGCTGGAACTTTTGAGGGCGGACGACGGCGTAATTCCAGAGTGGCTGATTCCATTTGCCGAAGAAGATGGGGGAAACCTCTTTTGTTTCAGTGTAAGGGAATCCGATTTTGGCGCCATCTATTATTACGACCACGAATTTGAATATGGCGAGGACCCGGAGGAGCATATAACCTGGCTGGCGGAATCCATCACAGCGTTTATCAGTGCTTTGACCGAGAATGAGGATGACGAGGACGATTTGGAGGATGATGAAGAGTAAGCGATTCAAATACATAGCTGGATTGGCGGCGCTCCTTCTGGTGATCTGTCTCTTTCGGAGCTGCTGTGACGCTTTGTTTGTGGCGTGCCGGGAGGTCTTCGTTTCGCCCCAGGGGACAAACACCATCATCATTGAGTACGACCATGTATGCCGTCCATATGTTTACCAAAAGTCCTGGTACGGGAAGCGGGAGATCTGGACCTATCCGAAAAGCGGCTTTATGGAAACCGTATCGTTTGGTGTGGAATGGCTTTCGGAAAATCAGTTCCGAATGACCTACGATGATAAAAACGATGAATTTGACGAGGAATATATCATTACAATACCAGAATGAACAACGGGAGGAAATGCAAATGGAGCAGAAAATCCTTGCATTTGTGAAAGAGAACGGCATCGCCGTCTTTGCGGAGGTGAACCGGGCAACCGGGGCCGTCCACATGGAAAAGCTGGGAGACATGGAAAGTTGGGACTTGTTTCAGCAGTTGGTGCTGTACTCTGATGTGGAGGCCCTTTGTGACAATACCCGTAGCCACTTCCCTTTCCAGGTCTGGGGACAGGGAGATACCGGATGTCTGCTCTCCTGGCTGGATGATGGCAGGGCTGCCATGCTGTTTTTCGACAGTGAGCTGTCGGGACCGGCGTTCACGAAGTGGGTCAGGGAGCTGGACCAGAAGGTGCGCACGCTTTATTCATGAGTAAAACAGGCAGTCATACGTGTTGCTGCATTGATACATTAGCAATTTCACTAATTCTGGATTGAACCGCAGTTTATTAGTGAATATATAAACTGGAATTTGAGGAGGTTGAGTATATTGGTTGGAAGAATAGTAGCTCTGGTATGCTGCTTATTATGTGCTTTTCCTTTCTTTGTTATAAGTGTTTGGGGGAAGGATAGTAGTGAGCCTATAAATTTTTGGAGTGGAGACGCCTCACTAAAAGATAAAGTTAAGAATGTAAAAGGCTATAATACGGAAATGGCTGGATTATATAAAAAGTGTGCGTTATTCTTCTTACTGACAGGGATTTTATTTGTAGTTTTTCCTATTGCTGGAATTGGGTTGTTAGTGTTTGATTGTTCGGCGGGGATTTATTTGGCATATCGGTTTTATAAGGGGGTTTTGAAAAGATGGTCTTAACTGAAAAATTCGATTTCTTTTGGACGACGATGGAACTGTGCGATTGGAGCAAGGAAGGGGATGATGATAAGGTACTGAATCCGCTGATCAAATATCTCTCAAAGCAGGATGACTGTATTATTTTTGAGTTTGACGATCTCATGACAGAACTGCTGTATGATCTGGATACGGAAAAGCTGGCAGATCAATGTGAGAAGGTTGACCCGCTGATGTGTGACGACACATTTTTATATTCCAGGTGTGCCGCTTTGATCAATGGGCCGGATTTCTATGAGAAGGTCAAGCGGGGGGGAATGAAAAAGGTATGGGGTATGGATTTTGAAGCCCTGCTCTATGTTCCGGGGAAGGCGTGGGCATTAAAACACCGGCGTTCTGCTGACGATTATCCCCACATTTCTCCATTGAGCTATGAAACCGGAAGCAATGAGGAAGGCTGGAATAAATAGCTTCTAACTTGATGGAGCCGTTGCCAAGTTGCGGGAGGATGTATACGATGGACAAAAAAACTACAGATGCGGAAATCAAAATGCGTTACCAGTACAGCGTCAGAGTGCTGAAAACCTGTGTCGATGCTCCAGATAAAGTCAAAGAAGCTACTGAGATTTTGAAGGAACTGGCTGAAGGGGGGGATGTGGAGGCACAGTGCAGTCTTGGTGATTACTATTCTGAGGGCTGTTATATAGAACCGGATCAGGCCAAGGCGGCTTATTGGTATGCGGAAGCCGCAAAAAGAGGAAGCATAAAAGCTGCTGAGGCCCTGACAAGTCTGTATTGCTGCCGCGCTCTTGATGGGATGTCCCCAGAACAGGCGTCGGAGCTGGAGCTGGAGTGGCATAAAAAATGGTTTTCCATGCTGGAGGCGAAGGCCGGAAAAGGCGGCATCGAGGAAGCCGAAGCCCTGATGAACTCCTATATGTACCAGCCTCCCACCGACATGGAGGGAGAACAGGCCACAGCACTTGCCCGTAAATGGTATGAAAAATGGATCGCGCTGTTGAGAGCCAAAGCGGAGAAAGGGAGCGTCCGGGCCAGGAAGAAGCTGGCCGATGTCCTGTATTCCGGCGACGGTGTTCCGGAAGAGCTGCTGTCGGAATTTTCCGACGAGGAGGATGACCGCAGCCTGGAACAGTCTGTGGAACTGTACGAGCAGCTGGCCGCCCAGGGTGACGCGGAGGCATATTTCTCCCTTGGGTGCGCTTACGACTATTTTGAAGCGCCGGAAGAGGATCTGAAAAAGTCTTTTTCCTATTTTATGAAAGCCGCCCAGATGGGTTATGCGCAGGCGTATACATGTTTGGGCTCGGCATATTTCCAGGGCAAAGGCGTGGAGAAGGACTGGGTAAAGGCCAGAGAAATGTACCAGACAGGCGCGGCTATGGGGAATCCTTTCGCTATGCTTCAATTTGCAAACTGCCTCAAGCGGGGAACCGGAGGAGAAAAAGACTATCCGGCGGCGAGAAAGCTGTATCTCCAGTTGGCAGAGCATCGAAATGATGATGCCTTATATGAGTTGGGAGATATGTACTTAAAGGGTCTGGGAGTAGAGGTCGATTTACAGAAAGCCTTTGACTGCTTTACAAAGGCGGCAAAGCATGGCAACCGTGCCGCCGAAAATGCACTGAACAGTAAGAAATTCAGGGATTTCAAAAGGTAAAATTTTATTTGAAAGAGAAATAAAGGAGAATCCAAAATGATACTTAATATGAGTCAAACTGATGTATTGAAAGATTTTTGTGCCCTGTTACTTTGCGGGCACCAGGAAAAAGCGTTTCGTCGCTGTAAAGAATGTATGGAAAATGCGGCCGACGAATATGGCGGCATTCCTGATATTTTATATGTGCTCTCCGGGAACGATGTCGATCCGGATGATCCATTTGGAAATATGGCCAGTGATGACAAACAATCCGTAAAACCGCAATACTATCTGATCTCTACTGACGCCGGCGCACCAGATTTAGAGGACTTTTTCTGGTTCGTTGAGAACCTCAGGACAGCGCGGGGACTTGATTTTACCATTGATGAAGAAAAATTCTCAGACGATGACTGTATCATGGAATGGCTGGCAGAGCTTGCCGCACAACTGGAGAACTTATATATTGTTGATTTTGACGGGGCCAGTGAAGATTATCATTTTACGATTATGAGTAAGAATGACTGCAAAAAGGCAATGGACTTGTTCCAAAAGATGACGTCTCATATAGACGGTTACACATTTAAATCTTTTGTAATAACAAGTGATTTCCAGGGATAACAGATAAGCCATGCTCACGGGCAAGGGACAAAACTTTTGAAAAACAGGAAAGGACAGATCGTATGACAGAGTGTAAAGTGATGATTAAAGCACCCATGAAAAAGGTAAAGGCCCGGTTCTCGGACTATGAGGATATGGAGTTTGAAAAGCGGGGAGACTGGACGCTGGTGGAGGATTACTCCGGAACCCAGTTGTTTGGCTGGGGAATCTCTAACTGGGTGAAACTGGCCGGAGAGGATGAACTGATCTACGCTTACTATGACGAGGACATGAATGCGGAGTTTATTCACGTAAGGGATGGTGTCTGCCTGCGGGCCTACACGCAGTATGACGACGAGGTAGATACCGATGAGGGAGAAGACGCAGAGACTTCTGTCAGGGAGTGGTCGGATGTAGGTGATTACATGGATAAACATATGGTTTGATTTTTGAACCTGATGGACAGGATACAGGAAGGGATTGTATGAGAAAGGCAGTCATTTTATGTGTGGTATTTTCCTGCGCAGCCGTTCTGACAGCGTGTGCGGGCAATGGCGGCAAAAATCGAGTAGGGAAGAGTTATCTTCTCTACTCGTGCGCCGGGCACCCGTCAGCGTATGCTGACACTTACCTCTGGGTACCCGTGTGCATAAATACAACAGGCGATGCCGGGGCAATGCCTGAAAATGTATTACTGTTAGAGATTGGGGAAACAGATGCACCGGAAACAATGCTGCCATTTGATCCAAAGCTTCCCATACAGTATTCTCCTGATGGGAAATCGGCGCTTATTACCGAGTATAACCATACAGATCAGGTAAAGAGATTGTATCAGGTCAATGAACCAAAAGGATGCATGGAAGAGACGCGGTGGTGGAAGCTGCAAAAAGAGACCGGGCAGCTTGAAATCTGGGATGCTCTGGAAAATCAGAGTATATTTGAAGGCCCCGTGTCTCTGGATGAAACCGGGAATCTGGTTAATGAAAAGTATTATGACAGGCTTTTGTGGGAAGGACTGTGTCAGCTTTGGGATTACACGGAAGAGACCTCTATTCGGACATGGGTGGACAGTAACAGGACAAAAGACCACATGAGGGAGTATGAAAGCCGGGAAGCTTTCTTGTTGGAGGCGGGATTTGAGGACGCTGTTCCCATGTATCAGTATTATGACAGGTATCATAATCTGCGTCTGGAATTGTACATGGATGAATCTGCAGAACAGCTTTGCGGGCTTGTATATTGCTATTATTTTAACAGTAACAGAGAAAAATGTGTGGACAGATATGAATTTACGATTGACGATGTAGGAGAACGGGACTGGGAAGAAGATACTGTATTTTCTCTGAAATCAGTATATGGAACAGATGGAGCAGATGCTGTGGAGGATTTTGAGGAAACCGTGGAGTACACAGAGGCCGGAAACCCTGACTTTTATAAATCCCAGGGACTTATGGAACACAGGCGGGATGAGGACGGGGCTCTGGAACTGGCGCCCGTCTCTGTTTTGGAGCTGGATTATGTATACCGGGATGACGGAACCTTATACTGCCGGGATTATACCCATAATCCGTCCATATTCGGGACAACGCTCTGTTCGCTGGAAAGCTATTATGACGAAAGAGGGAGAGCGGTCTATGAAAGCGGATATATTACCCATGGGCAGCTGGAATATTTTTATATTTATGGAGATAAAAGGGAGAAACCGGAGTATCTTCTGACAGTTGACTATGGTGGGGGCTATGCGATTCCCACAATGGAACGATATCGCTGAAAGCGGGGTAGTGTCAAGTAATCTATGAAAAACTGAACCAAAAAACTAGGCTCAATTGAACCTTGAAAATTGCAGATA
>VSNM01000051.1 GCA_009774245.1 Lachnospiraceae bacterium
GTGTATGAAGATAAAATGTATATCTGGAATGATGGAGAAATGCCGTTAGGGTTAGATTCAACAGATAAGTTATTCATGAAGCATTCTTCCAAGCCGTATAATCCCAAACTGGCGGGTATTTTCTTTAAGAGTGGAATGATTGAGGCGTGGGGAAGAGGATTTGACAAAATCAGAGAGGCTTGTGCAAAGTATGATGCGCCATTGCCAGAATACAATATAAGCGCATCGGGGATTATGGTGCTTTGTAAGGCGTGTGATAAATATTTGAAATTGTTGCGTGATGATGGCCATCATGACCAAAATGGTTATGATGTGGTCATGATGATTTTAGATTTCTGTAAAGAAGCAAGAACCATGTCAGAAATTATGGAAAGATTTGGATTTGATAGTCGGACGAGCTTTAGAAGAAAGTATTTGAACACATTAGTAAAAGAGGGAAAATTAAAGATGACATTGCCGGATAAGCCCAAAAGTAAAAATCAAAAATATTATTCATAATGGAGTTCATGACCATATCATGACCAAAGTGGTTATGATGAAAGCAGCTGTTAAATAGATAGAACTTTATTGTTATAATAAAAGCGGTGCTAAAATGTTGGAGGAAAAGTATGGCGAGCTGCTCCTGGATTACATACTGCTTGCGTTGGACGGGGAATATAAGGGGGAGGAATCGCACCAGAACGACCTATATATGGTGGTAGATGATGCCGAGACAAATAGTAATCAGGACAACACATTGGAAGGGGTGAGAAACGGAAAAATCAGCAGGGTGGAGCTGGTACGCAACGCCGCAAATATCTGTCGGGTGCTGATGTGTATTGGAAATGCTGGACGTTAAAGTTCAGCATTTCACGTCATTGAGAAAACTGTCTGCGGCAAAAAGATTGTTCTGGTATTTTGGAAATGATAAAATGAAAACCTAAATTCCGTAAAGAATTATAATGAGTCATTGTTTACAAGGAATTGAAACCTCCCTGGTTATAACTGATGATAATGCTGCATTTCTGCTGCCTTCGTTATGGTTCAATGCGGAGTTTAGGTTTTCATTTTTTATGGAGGCTGAAACAATGTGGATATCGAGAGATTACTGCGAAAATCTGGGAACATTTCATACGATTGATGGGATAAAAGCGCTTGCGCTTTATAGTATCTATATGTTGATTTTATTGATACAGGGTTTTACATATACAACGAATTTGAGTGTAGATATTCTGAATAAATTGCAAATTGCGTTTCCTCTTCTTCTCCTCGCAATTTTATTTGTATTTATGGCTTTATCCAACAATAAATTATGTACTGTTGGCCTGAATAAGACAAAACTTTTTCAAAGTTTACTCCTGGGTATCGTGTTAGCTGTTTGTCTGGTAATAGGAACTGCTGTCTGTTTTCGGGTTTTTCGGAACAAAGCAGTTGGTATTACTTACCCTTTATTGAGTGTATGGAATATCTTTATTATAGGTGCATTTGAGGAGGAAATCACTTTCCGCGGATATATTCAAACCCGCTTAACAGGAATCATCAGACAACCTGTATTGTGCTCTTGTTGTACTGCTTTGCTATTCCTTGCTATACACTATCCTGTGCGCTGGGGTGTGGGCGGTTTTTCTTTAAACTGTCTATCACTATATTATGTCGTAAGCTTAATAATACTGCATTTTGCGTGTGATTTTGTTTATAATAAAACCAATTGTTTATGGGGTGCCATAGTATTACACCTTTTGTACAATATAGGTCAATCAATGCTTGTCCTATAAAATGTCTTTGATCAGGCTCTAAATAAGGAGGTGTAGGAAAATAAGTGATACAGATTGCGCAGGATTACAGGGAGCGGTATTAGATTCGTTTATTATTTATAACTAACAAAGGAGGCATTTATGAAACTGAAAAAGGCAATGATATTACTTGGTACTGTCTGCATACTAAACACAATGATTGTAGGGTGCAGTTCCAGCTCTGAATCTGTTGCCAAAACAGAAGAAAATCAGGCAGGGGAATCGTCACCAGAGGCGCCGCAGGAGAATACAGCAGGCAAATGGCAGGTTTTAGAGCCAGATGTTGCGGCTGCTGTCGACGCGGATTTCCTGGGTAAGGTTTGGAAGATGGAGGAGGACTCGTTTTTTATCGCTGAAAAGAAGGTAACAATTCTTGATGATGGTTCCAGGTCATACAGTTCTCCAGGCTCCAACGCTGACATTCCTGATTCCCAGTTGATTCATGTGGTTTTTGAGGAGGATACTGTTTTTTATAGGAGAACCACTGATGGAAATGGGGAAAACCATGAGGACAAAGAGGCTGAATTTCAGGATTTGAAGGAGCATATGACCGTTGAAATGAAAGGCAGCTTTAAAAATGATGAATTTCATGCTACAGAAATACGCTTTTTTTAAGGAGTGAGGAGAAAGATTATGAAAAGGAAATTTATTCTAATATTTGTGATCGTTATAGCGATGGGGATGACCGCCTGCTCATCGGAATCAAAAGAGGAAACAATATCTGTGGGGACTGATTCCCAGCAGGAAACAGATCAGGAAGCATCTGTAGATACAAAAGCTGCGGAAACAGAAACGAATCTTGTGGAACCGTCAGAGCCGGAGATGGCAGAAGAGGATGGACAGGTTTCTCCAGATCCCATAGCCGGAATTGTCGAAAAGTACGAAGGCAGTACAATCACAATCAGGACGCCGGAGGATGACATGCTCTACTATTTTTCTACGGAGAATGCGCAGATATTGGAAGGGTTTTCCACGGAAAGCGCTCACGCAGTAGAAGGAGATTTCTCCATTGCTGTGGGTGATAAGGTGGAGATCAGTTACCGGGGGCTGATTGATTTTGATGAGGAGCATCCCGATGAAGCTGTAAAAATTGTAGTGATCACAGTTGAATAAATTTGCTGATATGTGTGAGGAGGATTGGCAATGACAAATGCTTTCAGGGTATCAGGGCTTACCAAAACGTATCAGGATTTTGTTTTGGATCATGTCTCCTTCACCGTTCCCAGCGGCTCCATTGTCGGACTGATTGGAGAAAACGGCGCAGGAAAAAGCACAACTATCAATGTTGCTTTGGGGCTGATTCAAAAGGAAGACGGTACTGTTTCTATTTTGGACAGCGAGGAACTCGATGGGGATGCCAAAGAACAGATCGGCGTCGTGTTCGATGGCAGCAATTATCCGGAAATCCTTCTCCACGGAAATTGAACCGGGTTATGAAAAATATTTACAGGACGTGGGACGAACAGGCTTATCTGCGTCTGCTGAAACAGTTTTCCCTGCCGATGGATAAGCAGATCAAACAGTTTTCAAAAGGAATGAAGATGAAGCTGGCAATCTCCGTTGCATTTTCCCATCATTCCAGGCTATTGGTCTTGGACGAAGCCACCAGCGGCTTAGACCCGGTTGTCCGGGATGATATTCTGGATATGCTTTTAGATTTCGTGCAGGACGAGGGGCATTCCATACTGATGTCTTCCCACATCACCAGCGATTTGGAGAAGATTGCCGATTATATCGTATTTATCCATGAAGGGAAAGTGGTTTTTGAGAAACCTAAAGATGAACTGACCGAGCAGTATGGCATCATCAAGTGCGGCGCGGCGCAGTTTGATGCGCTGGATAAATCTGATATTATCTCATATCGTAAAATGGACTATGAATGGCAGATATTGGTTTCAGACCGGGAGAGGATGCAGAAAAAATATCCGAAAGCCCTGGTTGTCCCGGCAACGATTGATGAAATTATGCTTCTTTATGTAAAGGGGGAAAAGTGATGAAAGGCGTTTTGGTGAAAGATCTCTATATTGCAAGGAGCAATATCCTCGTGACGATCGTCAGTTTAGTTGTTCTGGGCTTCGGATTATCCTTTTTGCTGGAAACCAGCGCGCTTCTGGTTCTGGCTCCGGTTGTCTCCACGACAGCGGCCTTTATCAGTATTACCAGTGATGCGGCTTCCAAATGGAACAAAAATGTTATTACCATGCCAATATCGAGGAACCAGATCATTGGTGAGAAGTTTTTGTTTTATATCCTGCTTGCCGTATTGGGAATGCTGGCAGCGCTGGTTCCCTGTGCCGTGCTTGCCGGTTTCGGTATGGATATCACGCTATACTCGCTGTTACTGTACGGCTCTATCGGAATGAGCTGCACCCTGTTGGCAGGCGGTATCAGTCTGCCGTGTGCGTACTTATTTGATCCGGAGAAATCGCAGATTGTTTTTATGATGTCATTTATGGCGTCAACAGGGATTATTACCGGGCTTGTGCTTCTTATCAATTTGATTTTTCCTGTAAAGGAAAATATCCTCCTGGCTTTCCAGATTGTACTTATCATTTCTGTTATCTGGTTTTTTATCTCATACAGGATTGCAGTAAAGGTATATCAGAAGCGGGATATTACCTGATGAGTATCGGATGAAAATGACAGGGTAAATATTTTTTCTGTCACAAAGGCATGGGAGCATTGTCTAAGTAAACAGGAGGTAAAAATCTATGAAGAAAAAAACGAATGAAGAATTACAGGCTTTTGTTGATAAAGCCATAGCGGGGGATAAAAACGCCCTTGAGACACTTATTGCAGGTGTGCAGGATATTGTATTCAATTTATCACTGCGAATGCTTGGTACATTCGCAGACGCAGAGGACGCAACACAGGATATTTTGTTGAAAATGATTACACATCTTTCTTCTTTCAGAGGTGACAGTTCATTTACAACATGGGTATTCCGTATTGCGGTTAACCATCTGAAAAATTACAAAAAGCATATGTTCGCCCACCATCCACTCAGTTTTGAATTTTATGGAAACGACATAGAAAACGGAAAAACAGAGTATGTGCCGGATTTAACGCAGAATGTGGAAAAAGAAATATTGGCGGAAGAACTGAAAATGTCCTGTACGAATGTAATGCTTCAATGCCTTGATGTGGAAAGCAGATGTATTTTCATATTGGGTACAATGTTTAAAATTGACAGCCGGATTGCGGGGGATATACTGGAAATAACCCCGGAAGCATACAGACAGCGGCTTTCCCGCATACGCAAAAAAATGGCAGATTTTTTAGGGGAATATTGCGGAGAGTACGGCAGCGGCAGATGTAAATGCAAAGAAAGAGTAAACTATGCAATACAGAATCACAGGATAAATCCATTACAGCTTGATTATATGACAGCTGCTGAAATCCCCATTCAGACCTTGATAGATGTGAAAAACGCCATGGAGGATATTGACGATTTATCGCAGGATTTTTCATTCTGCAAACCCTATCAGTCTCCCGAACGCACGAGGCAGATGATACAGGAGTTTTTAGATTCCACACAGCTTTCCATTATCCAGAAGTCGTAAGGAACTGTCCCAAAATAACTTACCATATTACAGTTCCTAAAGGAGATAACATATTATGAATACACAATTAATCATGGACTACTTATCGGCATTGAGCATGAATAACAATCGTGAATGGTATCATGCAAACAAGGACGAATATAAAAAAGCAAATACAGAATTTGAATCATTATTACAGACATTGATACTTGAAATCGGTAAGTTTGACAGCAGCATTTTACATAACAATCCCAAAGACCTCACGTTTAAAATCGTAAGGGATACCCGGTTTAGCCATGACAAATCACCGTATAATCCCGCGTTCCGTGCCCATATCTCTCCAAAAGGGAAACTGCCTGTTCCTGTCGGCTATTATCTTATGATAAAGCCGGGGAATCAATCCTTTTTGGGTGGCGGACTGTTTGCAGATATGTTTAAGGACGCAACAACGATGATACGGGATTATATTTCCCGGAACGGAAACGAATGGGAAAAGATTATCCATCAACCGGAATTTGAAAAATATTTTACTGTAAGGGGAACAGCATTAAAGAATGTTCCGGCTGGATATGAAAAAGAACACCCTCAGGCAGACTACCTAAAATTTAAGAGCTGGTATCTGGAATACCCGTTAAAAGATGAAGAAGTGAAAAATGAAGAAACATTTCTCGTAAAAGCAATACAACTTTTTCAGATTATGAAACCTTTTAACGACTATTTGAACAAAGCACTTGTGGACTTTCAAATGCCCACAAGATAAAATCGTAAGAAAATCTATAGAAAAAGATCAGAATCTTGTATGAATAAACAAGGAAATGGTGCTTATGTTTTTGGTATAATGAGCGTACTAAGACATGGGCACCTTTTGTCTGGGAGGAGGTTTCACATGAAACACAATATATTGGTAGTGGACGATGAGAAAGAACTGGCCGATGTGATCGAGCTTTATCTCACAGCAGACGGCTGCACGGTTCATAAATGTTACACGGGCGCGGAAGCTCTGGAATGCATCGCACATACAGACCTGGATCTGGCAATTCTGGATGTGATGCTCCCTGATGCGGACGGTTTTCAAATCTGTAAAAAGATCAGGGAGAAGTTCTGGTATCCTATTATTATGCTCACGGCAAAAGGGACGGACGTGGATAAGATCACCGGGCTGTCCATTGGGGCGGATGATTATATCACGAAGCCTTTTAACCCGCTGGAAGTGGTTGCCCGTGTAAAAACCCAGCTGCGGCGGTACCGGCTTTACAATCAGTCTGCGACGAGTCAGGGGGAGCCGGCCTGCGAGCACGATATACGGGGACTGGTAATCAACAGGGACAGCCATAAATGCTTTTTATTTGGAAGAGAACTGCAGCTGACACCCATTGAGTTTGCCATCCTCTGGTATCTTAGTGAGCGGCAGGGCGTTGTGGTGCCTTCCGAGGAGCTTTTTGAGGCTGTATGGGGCGAGAAGTTCCTGCAGAACAATAATACCGTCATGGCCCATATCGGGCGGCTGCGGGAGAAGCTGGGAGAGCCTGCCAGAAATCCAAGGTTTATTAAGACAGTATGGGGGGTTGGTTATACCATTGAAAAATAGAAAAAATTTCCGCCAGCTTCGCATAAAGATTTTTATTCGGACGATTGCCGCGCTGGTAACTGCTGTCTTTGTCATCTATATCACATACTCTGTTTTACTGCGCGGCCGCTTCGCTGATGGGATGGTGGCGCTTTTTCAGACTGTCTTTGGAATCAAACAGGATGCGGCCCTTCAGCTGTATGTGCGGATCTTTCGCAGTCATATGGACGCCATCATTCTGTTTTCGATGTTGTTGGTATTCGCTGTATTGTTTTATTTTTATCTCCGTTGGCTTACACGGTATTTTGAGACAGTCAGTGAAGGAATGGATATCCTGCTTGCGGATGCGCCGGGAGAGATATCCCTTCCCTCGGAGCTCTTCTCCATCGAGAGGAAAATGAACCTGGCAAAGCACATGGTCATCTTGCAGAAAAGTGATATGCTCATGGCCGAACAGCGGAAAAACGATTTGATCATGTATCTGGCCCACGACCTGAAAACGCCGCTTGCCTCCACCATCAGCTATCTGAATCTGCTCCAGGATGAAAAACAGATTTCCGAAGAGCTTCGGGAGAAATACATCTCGATCTCTCTTGCCAAGTCGCAGCGGCTGGAGGAGCTGGTCAACGAATTTCTGGAAATTGCGAGATACAGCCTGTCGAACATCACACTGCAGTATAAGGAGATCAATCTCACCCGCCTGTTGGAGCAGCTTGTATATGAGTTTCAGCCGATTCTGGACAGAAAGGGGCTGACCTGCCGCCTCGCGGCTGCAGATGATATTTTGCTGAAATGTGACGCTGATAAGATGCAGCGGGTGTTTGACAATCTTTTGCGTAATGCCGTACTTTACAGCTATGACAAAACCGAAATCACCATCGAGGTCGAACCGGATAAAGACAGCCTGGTGCTGAGATTTTCCAATCACGGCGGAACCATTCCAATAGAACGGCTGGAGCGGATATTTGAACAGTTTTACAGACTGGATACGGAGCGCAGCTCTGGCGGAACCGGGCTGGGGCTGGCCATTGCCAGACAGATCGTCACACTTCATAAGGGGACAATCACAGCGGAAAGTGAAAATGAGCTGACGGTTTTTACGGTAACGCTTCCTGTTTTGTAGGAAAATCGTAAGAAAATCCGTAGAAAAAGAGTTGAGTTTTGTGTGAACAAACAAGGAAATAGTGCTCTTGCTTTTGGTACAATGAGTGTACTAAAGCATGGGCACTTTTGTATGTGCGGGAAAGGAGTTTTCACATGGAACTGTTGATTGATAGGGTTTCTAAAATATTTAAGGACAAAAAAGCGGTTGACAACATCAGTCTGGAACTGACGCCGGGAGTCTGGGGACTTTTGGGCGCCAACGGAGCGGGTAAGACAACACTGATGCGGATGATTGCCGGGATTATGCGCCCCACCTCCGGACAGGTGCTGTATGATGGTGTGCCAATCCAGACGCTGGGGGAGGGGTACCGGGATGTCTTCGGTTTTCTGCCTCAGGAGTTTGGTTTTTATCCGGAATTCACAGTGAAGGATTATCTGGCTTATGTCGCCGCCCTGAAGGGACTGTCTGAGCGGGAGAGCCGGCAAAGAATCCTTGAATTGCTGGAAAGAGTCTCTCTGACGGATGTCTACAACAAAAAAATCGCCAAACTCTCCGGCGGTATGAAACGCAGGGTGGGAATTGCCCAGGCTCTACTGAATGATCCGGAGGTTTTGATTCTGGATGAACCTACTGGGGGACTGGACCCTGGTGAGAGGGTGCGTTTCCGCAATCTGCTGTCGGAGTTTGCCCGCGACCGTATCGTTTTGATATCCACCCATATCGTTCCTGATGTGGAGTATATTGCCACCTGTCATGCGATTATCCGGGACGGGAGACTGTTAGCTACAGGGACTACAGAGGAACTGGTCAGACTGGTGGAGGGGAAGGTATGGAGCTGTACGATTCCCGCGAGAGCCGTGCCGGAATACGAAAGCAGGCTCCAGATCATCAGCCTGCGGAATGAAAACGAGGCGAAAGTTTCCATCCGCTATCTGGCGGAGCATCCCTGCAATGGCATTTCCGCTCCGTCCGCTCCCCGTCTGGAGGATTTGTATTTATGGCTGTTTCCACAGGGCAGCGCAGAAAACCGAAAAAAACCGAAAAAAGCTAGTCAGAAAAAAGATAGTCAAAAAAGATAGTCAAAAAAGATAGTCAAAAAAAGAGAGGTATCCATAGATGAAGATTTTATATCTGGAATTAAAACGTGTACTAAAGTCAAAACTTACATGGATTCTGCTGGCGCTGGCGCTCCTGATCTCCATTCTGCTGGCCTGTCTGCCCACTACCTACTGCTACAGTAATTACACGGACGAGGCCGGAAACGAGGTAAATCTCACCGGACTGGCATCGATTGCCCATGAAAAAGAACGGCAGGCGGATGCAGCCGGAATCGTTACCCCGGAGCGGGTGCAGGAGGCTGTGGAGACCTATCAGGCCTGTCTTGCTTCCTACGGCGTGACGGAATCCTATGATCTGCCGGAGGGTGTCTATGAGCGGGAAATCCTCCCCATCGTTCCGCTGCTCCACGGTGTAAAGGAGGCGTTTGCAGATCCGGATACCGGAATGGCTCCTGCGATTATGGAAATTAACCCCGAGCAGATTGACGATTATTATTCTGTCTGTGATGCCCGTATTACCTCGTTGATGGTGATGGAGCAGCCGGACAGCCCCGCAGCACAGCGCAAAGCCGTAGAAATGTACCAAAATATAAAAAAACCGTTTGAGGTTTATCCGGGCATGAATTCCACCGTCCTGGACTATCAGAACATCATGGGTTTTCTAGTGCTGTTGTTTTGTGTGGTCATCGCCGCACCGGTATTCTCCGCCGATTATCAGTCTGGGGCAGATGATATCCTGCGCTGTACCCGGTATGGAAGAGTCTCGCTTGGTGTCGCCAAACTGTCTGCCGCCCTTTTCATCAGCGGGGCAGCGTTTGTGCTCTGTGCTGCTGCGCACATTCTGGCGGCGGACAGCCTGTTCGGCTGGGAATGCACTCGGACATCTGTGCAGATGATGTACTCCATTGTAACCCTGGCGGACATGAACATAGGAGGACTCCAGTTCCTTTTTGCCATCGCAGGACTGCTTTCCGTTCTGGCTTCCGTGAGCTTTACACTATTTCTCTCCGCCAGATGCAGGACTACTGTGTCATCCCTGGCGTCATCGCTGGCATTCTGTATTGCGCCGGTGGTCATTTCCATGACGGTGCCGAGGGCGCTCGGTACATGGCTTTGCAGCATCCTGCCCGCCAGCGGAACGAGCATTCAGGCAAGCGTCCTCTACGCAATTACGGACTTCCAGTTTTTGAATCTGGCGGGGTTGTCCATCTGGACGCCGTATGCCATGATCGGAGCCTGCATGATTGAGATTCCACTGTTTGCATTCCTGGCTGTCCGCACTTATTGCAGGCATGCGCTGAATTAAATACAGTCTAAAAATTTGGGGGATGTCCGGGTATGATAAAAATTCGACCGGACATCTCACAGCATTTAGAAAACTATTTACGGCAAACAGATTGTCACCGTGTTCTGGAAATGATAAAATATAAGTTCACAGGAAAGTCACATAAAAAGAAAAATCGAGACCGGAGGGAAAAATGAGAGGAGAAAGGTAATGAGTAAATACAACGCATTATGGGAATATGTGCAGAAAAGTGGAAAAGAATCATTTCAGTTGACCTTTGAGGAGATTCAGGAGATTGCGGGGATACCGATTGACCACTCTTTTTTGAAATACAAGAAGGAATTGACAGATTATGGTTATCAGGTCGGGAAAATATCCATGAAAGAGCAGACGGTATTTTTTCATAAGGCTGACTGATTACCTCCGTTTTCTGGGAAACGAAAATTATAATCGGGGCAGAAAAATATGTGTGATAGGAACAAGTTGGCAGCTGTAGCGAGAGAAGAAGCAGAAAAACCATATAGTTATAGTGGAAAATCGGATAATTGCGCGTCCAATATACAGGATATCGTTGCCCTATTCCCCCAATGGTCTGTAAAAGAGGCGAATGGGCTCTGGTGTGCGGCATTTGTATATCATTGCGTGATATTAGCGGGATTCAAAATTCCTGTTCGTCCGAAAGAATCTTCCTGTTCCCTGGCGGGTTGTGTAGCCTGGGAAGAGTGGGCGCAAGCAGATAGTCGTATTGAATACCATAGTGGGAATGACAAAGCTTTTCATCCTGCGGCTGGGGATGTTGTTCTTTTTGACAGGGTATTCAACAACACAGATCATGACCATATTGGGATTGTACTTGAAAATTATGATGATCATATTATAACTGCGGAGGGAAATGTAGAAAATGTCTCTCGCATTATAGAACGTAAAAAGAACAGTCATATTCGCGCGTATATTCGTATCCCAGATAATTTTTTATATTGAGTTGGAAAAGGGGAGATACATTATATGGATAGGGCTTGGCGACCATTTATTCAATAATACCAGAGATGGCAGTGGCCAAGAACGCTCTGTCGGAAAGCCATACTGGAACAGCGGATACGGCAGAGTTGTAAGTTGCATGAGGAGGAAAAGAATGATAGGATTAAAGAGAGGAAGTGTGGCGCTTCTATCCCATCAGGAGGAATGGGATAGAAGCGCCGAAAATGTAATTTTGGAATTGAAGCGGCTTTTCGGAAATGCCGCTGTTGATATCCAGCATGTTGGAAGCACTGCGATTCGTTCGATTTATGCAAAACCAATTATTGACATTGTGATAGGCCTCCGTGATTTGAATGATATTTCACCTTATATGAAACTGTTGGAAGAACACAGTTTTATTTTTCGTGGAGAAGATGTTGCCGGGCAAATGCTATTTGTAATGGGTGATTTTGAAAAAGATACGCGTACACATCATATCCATGCAGTCAAATGGAATGGGACAGAATGGAATAACTATATCAATTTTCGGGATTATCTGAATTGCTATATTGATAAAGCAATGCTATATGATGCCTGCAAGAAAAAACTGGCACTGCAATTTTCGAATGACCGAAAAAGCTATACGGAAGGCAAACAGGAATGCATAGAATACCTGCTGAAAGAAGCAGCTGTATGGAGACAGCGGCAGGACACATAAAATAGTGCGTCATATTAGGAACTGTCAATAAATAACTCATCAATTTGACTTGTCTAAATGTCCATCTGCGGCATCAGATAATCTTGACGTAGCCCGCTACGCCTGCGATTATCTTCTTTGCAGCTGAACATTTATACGGCGTCAAATTAACAAGTTATTTCTTGACAATTCCTTCCAAAAGAAGTGTCGACTTTTGGACTGATTATTAGTATAATGATTTATGAAATCAGACATACATATAATGAAGGAGACTTATGACGAATCAAAAATTTTTTTCAGATAATATAAAAGATTGGCATAAATATTTATCTAAGATTAATCTGACTGTTCCGTCAGGATATCAAATCCTTAATCCATTTGAAGGAACAGAGCAACAAAAAATAAAAGTTCGTGCAGACCTTTTTTACCAGCATTTTTATCATGATAAAAATCTAAGAAAAATTATAATAGGAAGTTCCCCGGCCAGGAGAGGTTCAGCGCTTACAGGTATTCCTTTTGAAGATCCTGATAGGATAGCAAAAATTACAGGAATGAAAACAGAGAATTATCATATTCAAAAAGGTTCAGGCAATTTTTTGGAACGTGTGATGGAAGAATTTGGTGGTATAAAAAAATTTTATTCTACATTTTATATGACATTTGTATGTCCCGTTGGAATTGAGAAGAGAAGTGATAAGGGACGGCTAATGAATGTTAATTATTATGAAAATAGAAAATTGTTATTGAGTTTACAAACAACAATAATAGAATCTTTGAAAATGCAACTAGATTTTGGAATTGATAATTCAATATGTTATTGTATTGGAAGTGGAGAAAATTATAAATATTTAACTCGTTTAAATTCAGAGTTTCGTTTTTTTGAAAGGATTATTCCTTTGGAGCATCCACGATTTATAATGCAGTATAATTCGAATGAAATTGAGTTTTATTTAAAAAAATACCTTGATGCATTAATGAGAAAAATATAAGATAAAAATAGGGAGACGCGATCATGAAAGAACTGAAAGACGATATCGTCTATAAAATATTGGAGGAAAAGTATGATGAACTGCTCCTGGATTACATATTGCTTGCAGCGGATGGGGAATATAAGGGGGAGGAATCGCACAAGGAGGCGGTAATCGAGGCGATCGCCTGTATGAGGGGCAGGACGAGAGTCGGGAACCGCTACGACTTTGATCCATTTACGGTAGAGGAAGATCAAATGAAATGTAATAAGATAGACACAGGCGAGTTCTTTTTTGAGGGAAATAATGGCTGGGTAGTGCCGCCGGAAGAGGTCGGACGCTATCCGTCCGCTGATAAAATGAATTATTGGTATGCATTTTTTGAGCCGCCGTATCCGATACCCTATACAGTGGAGGATTTCAGAAAGATCAACCAGATGCTGTTTCCAGTCTCGCAGAGTGATTTGGAGGTCTACAGCTGGAACGATGATTTTTCGGATTATTTCGATGACGGAAAGGAATGGTGGGGGACAGCCATGTGGAGTGTGTATGACAGGAGCATGGGGCGGTTTGTTATAATTGGCGCTTCACTGACGGATTGAAAATGGAAAAAGTGTAGTTTAGCAACTGTAGAAGCAGGCAAATGTGTTACTGACGATTGGACATTTTATAAAGGACAAAGGAGCGATCTTTGTGGAAAAAAATAGATTCAAAGAGGAACTGTTTACATGTGAGAGGGAAGGGCTGACAATCCGCGGAAAGCAGTTTTATCCGGCGGATTTTGCAGCGGACAGAAAGTATCCTGTCGCGGTGGTAAGCCATGGGTTTAAGGGGAACTATACAGATATGGAGGGCTACTGCAGGGGATTTGCAGGTATAGGCTATGTGGCATTTAGTTTCAGTTTCTGCGGTGGCGGACAGAATGGGGAGCCGGAGGCGTCGAGAAGCGACGGAGAGTCCACGGATATGACGGTTTTGACGGAAGTGGAGGATTTGTTGGCAGTGATCCGCTATGCGCAGGGGCTGCCGTATACAGATGCGGACCAGCTGGCGCTGGCAGGGTACAGTCAGGGTGGTTTTGTGTCAGGGATGGCAGCTGCCCGGTGCGGCGATGCGGTCAGGCGGCTGATTATGATCTCGCCGGCACTGTGTATTCCAGACCATGCCAGAAGAGGGTGTCTGGGGGGTGCGTCCTACGATCCCGGGAATGTGCCGGAGCTTTTGGATTGCGAAAATACCGTGCTTGGCAGGAGATTTCATGAAGAGGTGGCCGGCATGGAGCCGTTTCTTGAGCTATCGGCATACCGTGGGAAAGTGCTGCTTATACATGGAACGGCGGACACGATTGTGCACTACTCTTATGCTGTCCGGGCGCAGGCGGGGTATCAGGAAGGGCAGTGCCATCTGCAGCTGATGAGAAATCAGGGGCATGGATATGATGAGAACCAGTGTGCAGCCGTGTTTGATTCCATACGGCAGTTTTTGGCGGACAGGGAAGAAATTCTGACGATTCAGGTGTTTATCACACACTGTGACGAGCGCGGCGAAGGGGAGCAGTGGAAGAATGATGTCTACTTTACGGGGTATTGCGATACAAAATATTTCAGGGGCGTGATCACGCCCGAGGGCTGCGACGCGCAGGAGTACTGTGCGGAGACGGGCGTAAAGATGCGTGCGGAGTATACGTTGAAGGGGCTTGACGCCTGCGGCGAAAACTGTTCGGTTCACATCGTGAACCAGAGGGCAGGCGCGGAGTGGAAACCGACAGTACAGACCGACAGCCCGGTGCTTGCGCGGCTGAATGGTGCGGATCTGACTGCAGTGCTCGAAGGCTGGGACGGGGGACTGACAGTACGGATTTTTTCAGACAGGAGAACACACTTTTATATGGAAGAAAGAGGGAAAGATTGAAATGAGACATAACAATAGACGGGCATGCTGGCTGGGTATTTTGCTGGGTGTGGCTCTTTTGGCCGCAGGCTGTGGAAAAACACCTGCAGAAGATACAGAACAGGTGGAAAAATCGAGTGTGGATGCAGCGCAGTCCGAAGAGAATACAGTAGGGCATGAGGAGGAAGCGGCGGCAGTTGAGACGGGATTTCCGAGCCAGATGCCTTCGTTCACAGCAAAGGATCTGGACGGGAACACCGTCACGCAGGACATTTTTGGCGAGAAAGACCTGACGGTTGTGAATATATGGGGGACTTTCTGCAATCCGTGCATAGCGGAAATGCCGGAGCTTGGGGAGTGGGCGGCTTCCATGCCGGACAATGTCCAGCTCGTCGGACTGATCGTGGATATTTCGGGCGACGAGGACACAAGGCACCATGACCTTGCTGTGGAGATCACGCAGAGGGCGGGGGCAGAATTTACACACATTATTGCAAATGCCGATTTCAATGCGGTCATGCAATGGATTGTGGGTGTGCCGACGACACTGTTTGTCGATAAGGAAGGAAATCTTGTAGGGGAGCCAATCATCGGCGCTGATGTGGACGGATACAAGACATTTGTGGAGGAATATCTAAATGGGCTGTAGGACGAAACATATTGTCAGAATTGCCATCGCGGCAGCCGCCTGTGCGTTCATTGTATATGGAGTCGCGCGGGGGGAAGTGGAGATCGTGCTGAACAAGGCTGTGAATATCTGTCTTGAGTGCATCGGGCTGGGCTAGTACAGCGTTGCCCAAATAACAGTGAAAAACAGTGCCTGATATTGGTGTATTCACTGTTATTTGGGCAATGATGTACTAGTTTTAAGGGGGTCATCATGAAGAGAAAAATCGTTCAGATCATTGCGTTTGGGTACTCCAATGCACATCTATTGAATTTTAAGGGCGGGAAGATTTATCAGGGAAAATGGAAACAGTTCTGCAATCCGGGACTGAACTGCTATTCGTGTCCGGCAGCAGGATTTGCCTGTCCGATCGGGGCGCTGCAGGCGGTGAACGGCTCCATGGAATTTCAGTTCAGCTTCTATGTGGTCGGCGTGCTGCTGGCGTTTGGCGTGCTGCTCGGGAGGGCGGTCTGCGGGTGGCTCTGCCCGTTTGGACTGATACAGGAGCTGATTCACAGGATTCCCTCGCCAAAATTGAAACTGAAAAGAATCTTCCTGTATATCAAATATCTGGTGCTTGTCGTGTTTGTATTCATACTTCCGGTCACGGCGACGAACTATATGGGCATGGGAAAGCCCGCTTTTTGCCAGTATATCTGTCCGGCGGGAACGCTGCAGGGCGGGATTCCATTGCTTGGAACACACGAGGAGCTCCGGCGGACGATAGGCGCCCTCTTTTCATTAAAAATGGCAATTCTGATACTGACGGTCGTAGGCTGTGTTTTTATCTACCGCTTTTTCTGCCGCACACTCTGTCCGCTCGGGGCGATCTATGGCATCATGAATAAAGTCAGCCTGTGTCACCTGGAGGTGGACAAAGACCAGTGCGTGAACTGCGGGAAATGCAAAAGTATCTGTAAGATGGAAGTAGATCCTGTCCGCGAGCCGGATTCCGCAGAGTGTATCCGGTGCGGGGCGTGTGCGCAGAGTTGTCCAAAAAACGCGATTTATATTGGAATGGCGAGTCGCCGGGCGAATCACCGGACAAAACAGGACAGGAAATGTCGGGACGCAGAGAAATCCCTGTAGTATTATAATCCTAAGCTTGTGAGATATAATGAATTGTGTCATGAGCTTGCGAGATACAAATTATTGTATCGTGATACAGCGGGAAGGAGGCTGATCAGCATGGAATGGACAGAGGCGGTCAGGGACGCGGTGGATTTTATGGAAAAGCACATCATGGAGGAGATCACGATGGCTGATGTGGCGGCGCATGTCAATGTGTCCCCGTTTTATTTTCACAAAGGGTTCAGTATTCTGTGCGGATATTCCATAACGGAATATATCAGAAACCGCAGGCTGGCGCTTGCCGGTGAGGAGCTGCTCACCAGTGATGCCACGGTCATGGAGCTTGCGATGAAATACGGGTATGACTCCCCAGACAGCTTTACCAGGGCATTTACCCGTTTTCATGGATATTCACCGTCTGCCGTGCGCAGGGACAAGACCATGCTCAAAGCTTTCGCACCGCTGAAATTATCAATATCATTGAAAGGTGGTTATATGATGGATTACAGGATTACGAAAAAGGAAGCTTTCACGGTTCTGGCAGCGTCGAAAGAGTTTGGCTACGAGAATGCCAAACGGGATATCCCCGTCTATTGGCAGGAGCACTATGCATCAGGAGGAGGGAAATACGTCTGTGGAATGTTTGGCATCAACATCGATCCGCAGATGGGAAATGAACGGTTTGAGTATCTGATTGCGGACATTTACAACCCGTCAGTGGATATCCCGGAGGGATATGAGGTGCGGATGATTCCGGCATTTACATGGGCAGTTTTCCCGTGCAGGGGCGCGCTTTCGCAGACCATGCAGGACATCAATGTCAGGATATTCTCGGAGTGGCTTCCGGCATTGAAGGATCAGGAACTTGCGGCGGGGTACTGCGTGGAGATGTATGACGCGCCGGACAAATATCCTGGCGGGACGGAGGACGAGAATTACTACGCGGAGATGTGGATTCCGATTAAAAAGAAGGCGTAGGTTACTGTTCACACAGGACTTAGCATTTACTGCGGAATTTGTGAAGTCTTAAAATCGATTTTGCTGAAATAAGTCCCAAATGTACGTAGGTAACGACGTACAAACGGTGAATTTGCAAAAATATACTAATATTTGTAAAATTATCCTAACGCTATTTAGAAAAATGTGTTATAATAGGTTTATTATAGCACATTTTTTGCAAGGACAGACCATTTGCAGTGCAGGACATACTGTTGGCGTGAGGCTGCAGCTTCCTTATGCGGCTGCGGGTATCATCTTTTACTGGGTGGTCAGCCTTTTGGGACGCCGGTATGATAATTAGGGCAAAGGAGAAGAGATTTCATGGGCAATCAATTAGTTTGGCAGGAGCGATATAATCTTGGTGTAGAGATTATTGACAAAGAGCATAAGAAGCTGTTCAGTATTCTAAATAAGCTGTTTGACTTTGGTAAGCAGGAAGAAAAGAGTCAGTGGGTATGCCAGGAAGCGATAAAGTATTTCAGGGATCACGCAATTAAGCATTTTGCAGACGAGGAAGCTTATATGCTTTCCATCGATTATGAAGGACTTGAGATGCATAAACGCATTCACAAAAATTTTCGGGACAGAACGCTTCCGGCGCTTGAGCGGGAACTGGAGCTGACAAATTATTCCGAGGAATCAATTAACCATTTCCTCAGTGTGTGCGCGGGGTGGCTGATCGGACATAGCCTGATTGAGGATTATGCGATCGTAAAGGGAGAAAGCATAAAACAGTGGGAAAATCTTCAGACCGAGGAAGAGCAGGCCATCATGGGACAGACGATTATCGGACTGCTGCACAGCATGTTTCAGCTGGATTCAAGACTGATTAGCGACTGCTATGGCGGAGAAAAGTTTGGAGATGGCATCTACTACCGCCTGATCTATAGCACAAAGGCAAAGAAGAGATGGGAATTTCTGTTAGTTTTTGAGGAAAAGCTGATTGTCAGCACCATTGGCAGCGTGATGGATATAAAATCAGAAGCAGTGAATACAATGCTGATGAATGCGGCACGGTATGTGGCGAGACAGCTTGTAGAGCGCGTTAAGGGGTATTTTCCGGCTTCAGGGAGTTTTGAGATCAAGGAAGAGCAGCTTTTGACGTATGATCAGTTTCAGAAGGTATTTGAGAAGCAGAAGCCACAGTTCAGCCTGCTGTTTGATACTGGGAAAGGGTATTTTGCATACAGTGTGATCGCGACCGACATTCTTCAAAGTGAGGATGGGGTTTCTATCATTACCGAAAATGCCATGGTTGAGGTTGAGAAATATCTGAGTCACAATGAAGCGGAAAAAAATGTGGTCAGCCACCAGAAGAAGGTGCTTGTGGTAGATGATTCTGATTTTATGTTAAAGACAATGCATGAACTGCTGGGGAAGGATTATGAGGTGCTGCTGGCAAAGTCAGGTCTGTCTGCGATCAGGGGCATCACATTGGAGAGACCGGATTTGATTCTGTTAGATTATGAGATGCCGGTCTGTGATGGCAGCCAGGTGTTGGAAATGATTCGCGCGGAGAAGGATTTTGCAGATATTCCTGTGATTTTTCTGACCAGCAGGGTTGACCGGGAGAGTGTCAAGAAAGTGATCGAGCTGAAACCAGAGGGATATCTGTCCAAATCACTGCAGCCTGTTGACGTGAAGCGGGAAGTGGATCATTTCTTTGAGAAGGCCGCAAGAAGAAGTGCTAAAAAATAGAAAATGATGTATATTTTTCCTTTCTTGTCCATATAATTTATTACATAGCAATAATGATTTGATTATGCACGCGCAGGGTTAAATCGTTATCACAAGTAGACAGAATAAGGAGAATGAGTATGGCAAGAGGAGTAAAGAAATCAATACAGGAGAAGATTGCGCAGAAGGAAGAGCTCATCGAGGCGCTTTCTACCAGGATCAAAAAGGAGAGAGACGAGCTGGGTGAACTTTTGGAGATGCAGAAGATGGAGGAGCTCAATGAGCTTCGGGTAGTCGTTGAGAAGTCCGGTATGGAGATCTCCGATATTATCCAGATGGCGCAGATGCAGGCTGCCCAGTAGGGCAAAATGCATCATAACGCACAAAAAAGGTTTGATAATAAAAATTATTCAGAAAAAAGTCCAAACACAATTGCGTACATAGCCTGAAAAGGGTATAATGGAAAGCAGGGTGGATGGACTTTTTTCGTTCAAATATACTTTAATGATGGAAAGGAAAAGCGAAGATGATAAACATACGCGAACTATATCACAATTATAAGGAGTATGCCGATCAGGAGGTAACGATCGGCGGATGGCTCAGAAGCAAGAGGGATTCAAAGACATTTGGTTTTCTGGTGATCAACGATGGTACATTTTTTGAGCCGCTGCAGGTCGTATACAGTGATAAGCTGGACAATTTCGCAGAGATTTCAAAGCTGAACGTGGGTGCCGCAGTGATTGCGACGGGAGTTGTGACACTCACGCCCGAGGCGAAGCAGCCGTTCGAACTCCAGGCGACGGGGATTGAGATAGAGGGCGATTCGACGCCGGACTATCCGCTGCAGAAGAAGCGGCACAGCTTTGAGTATCTCAGGACGATCTCGCATTTAAGACCGCGCACCAATACGTTTCAGGCGGTGTTTCGGGTCCGTTCGCTCTGTGCATACGCGATTCATAAGTTTTTCCATGAGAGGGACTTTGTCTATGTGCATACACCACTGATTACGGGAAGTGACTGTGAGGGTGCAGGAGAGATGTTCCAGGTCACGACGCTGGATTTGAAGAATCTGCCTATGGTGGACGGAGAGGTTGATTTTAGCAAAGATTTCTTTAACAAGCCGACAAATCTTACAGTGAGCGGTCAGCTAAACGGTGAGACATACGCGATGGCATTCAAAAATATCTACACGTTTGGTCCCACGTTCCGCGCGGAAAATTCCAATACTACGCGTCATGCGGCTGAGTTCTGGATGATCGAGCCGGAGATTGCCTTCGCAGATCTGAAGGATGATATGATGCTGGCGGAAAATATGCTCAAATATATTATCAACTATGTTCTGGAGAACGCGCCGGAGGAGATGGCATTTTTTAACCAGTTTGTTGACAAAGGACTGATTGAGAGGCTGCAGCATGTAGCAAGTGCAGAGTTTGGACACATCACATACACAGACGCCATCGCGGAGCTTGAGAAGCATAATGATGAGTTTGAGTACAAGGTTTCCTGGGGATGCGACCTGCAGACAGAACATGAACGGTATCTGACAGAGAAGTTGTTTGGCAGGCCGGTATTTGTGACGGATTACCCAAAGGAGATCAAGGCTTTTTATATGAAGCTCAACGAGGATGGAAAGACTGTGGCCGCGATGGACTGTCTCGTGCCCGGAATCGGAGAGATTATTGGAGGAAGTCAGAGAGAGGATAAGCTCGCTGTGCTTGAGCAGAGAATGCAGGAGTGCCATCTGAAACCAGAAGATTATGATTTTTACCTGGATCTTAGACGCTATGGCAGCGCACGCCATGCGGGCTTTGGGCTTGGATTTGAGCGCTGCGTCATGTATCTGACAGGCATGGGAAACATCAGGGACGTGATACCGTTCCCGCGCACAGTGAACAATTGCGAATTATAAGGAATCGAGTAGGGAAGAGTCATCTTCCCCTACTCGTGTGCATAAATAAAAACAGGGCGATGCCCTGTTTTTATTTATGCTGATTTATTCTTTGCATTGTTCTTTCTTCTGTTCTTGGAGCGTCTTTTATGGGAAGTCTGCTGTTTTGTTTTTGTTTCCTGTTCGGCGGCTTTTTTCTCCGCCTCGGTAATTTCCATTGTCTTGGCAAGGTTCTTCTGCGCCGTGGAGAGCATCAGTTTGATGCGGTTGAGCTGATTGACCTCAGAAGCGCCGGGATCGTAGTCGATGGCGACGATATTTGCCTCCGGATGGCGCTTGCGCAGCTCCTTGATGACGCCCTTGCCAACCACATGGTTTGGCAGGCAGCCAAAGGGCTGTGTGCAAACAATGTTTGGCGTGTCTGTGTTGATCAGCTCCAGCATCTCGCCGGTGAGAAACCACCCCTCACCGGTCTGATTGCCGAGTGAGACGATCTCCTCCGCGTGTTTTGCCGTCTCGTAAATATCCGCGGGTGGTATAAAGTGTCTGCTCGCCGCAAAAGCGTCACTCATAGGTTTTCTGAGCATCTGGATCGCCCTGATTCCAAGTCTGCTGATTTTGGCAGCCTTCTTGCTCGTGCCAAGGTTTTCGGCCTTGTACAGCTGATTGTAGAAGCAGTAAAACATAAAATCCATCAGATCAGGAACGACAGCCTCTGCGCCCTCGTGTTCCAGTAGTTCTACCAGCCGGTTGTTTGCAGCGGGCGAGAATTTGACCAGAATCTCTCCGACCACGCCGACACGTGGCTTTTTGATATCGAGCACAGGGATTGCGTCAAATTCTGCGATCATCTCGCGGCACATTTGCTTGTATGTGTTGAAGGACAGGTATTTGCGTCCGAGGAAATCACAGCATTTTTGAATCCATTTCTGATGAACCTCTTCCACAGAGCCCGGAACAGCCTCATACGGGCGCATTCTGTATACACAGCGCATAAAGATATCGCCAAAGTTCACGGCATAGACTGCGCGCAGCAGCAGCATCGGCGTGAGCTTAAATCCGGGATTGCTCTCCAGCTTTGAGAGGTTGATGGAGATTACCGGTATATGCTGATAACCGGCTTTTTCCAGTGCACGGCGGATAAAGCCAATGTAGTTTGTGGCGCGGCAGCCACCCCCTGTCTGCGACATGACTACCGCGAGGTGGTCAGTATCATATTTGCCGGAAAGCACAGCCTCCATAATCTGTCCCACAACCAATAGGGACGGATAGCAGGCGTCGTTGTTGACATATTTCAGTCCCATGTCAATACTGCCCTTGTTGTCATTGTTCAGGACAACAAGATTGTAGCCGCATCTTCGAAACGTTGGCTCTAAAAGGTCAAAGTGAATCGGTGACATCTGCGGGCACAGTATCGTGTAATTTTTGCGCATCTCTTTCGTAAAGAGCACTCTGTTCATGCGGCTGGAATGGATCGTCCGCGCCTGATGGCGCTGTTCCCGCACACGGATCGCGGATAACAGCGAACGGATGCGGATTCGCGCTGCCCCCAGATTGTTCACCTCGTCAATCTTGAGGCAGGTATAGATCTTGCCCGAACTGCTCAGAATATCATTGACCTGATCAGTCGTGACGGCGTCCAGACCGCAGCCGAACGAGTTGAGCTGAATCAGATCCAGGTCATCGCGCGTCTTGACGTAGCTTGCGGCGGCGTAGAGTCTGGAGTGGTACATCCACTGGTCTGACACGATCAGCGGACGCTCCGGCTTGGCAAGATGTGATACCGAGTCTTCCGTCAACACAGCGATGCCATAGGAGTTGATCAGCTCAGGAATGCCGTGGTTGATCTCCGGATCAATGTGGTATGGTCTGCCCGCGAGCACAATGCCGCGCGCATGGTTCTTTTCGAGGTAAGCGATCACTTCCTCGCCCTTTTTGTACATGTCCCTGCGCACGTTCTCAAGCTCCTGCCATGCCGCGTCGACAGCTTCCTTCAGCTCCTCGGCGGGAAGTTCGGGGAACTCTTTTTCCAATGACTGCAGAATCAGAGCCGGCTCACGGAAGGACATAAATGGATTTTTGAACACAACCTCGCCGCGTCCGATCGCCTCCACGTTGTTTTTAATGTTTTCTGAATACGATGTAACAATTGGACAGTTGTAGTGATTGTTTGCATCGTCGAATTCATTTCGCTCATAAAACAGGGCGGGATAGAAGATGAAGTCAACGTTTTGTCTGATCAGCCATTCCACATGACCATGCGCCAGTTTGGCGGGGTAGCACTCGGATTCACTCGGTATGGACTCGATTCCCATCTCATAAATTTTCCTGTTTGACAGCGGCGAGAGTACGACCTGATACTTGAGCTTTGTAAACAGTGTGAACCAGAATGGATAGTTCTCGTACATATTTAACACTCTCGGAATACCGACACGCCCGCGCACAGCCTCCGCATCCGAAAGCGGTTCGTAGGAGAACAGCCGCTCAAGCTTGTATGCAAAGAGGTTCGGGACATGGTTGTCGTTTTTCGTCTTTCCGAGACCGCGCTCGCAGCGGTTGCCGGATATGTAGCTTCTGCCGTCAGAGAACTTGTTGACCGTCAGACGGCACGAGTTCGTACAGCCCTGGCATTTCACCAGCGATGTGGTGAAGGCAAGCGCATTGATCTGATCGATGGTGAGCATGGTCGTGTTGTTTTCCGGCGCTTCCTGATAGCGTTCTCTCGCGATCAGGGCAGCTCCGAAAGCGCCCATAATACCTGCGATATCCGGCCTGATGACCTCGCAGCCGGCAATTTTCTCAAAGCTGCGCAGTACTGCGTCATTGTAGAACGTACCACCCTGTACGACGATATTTTTGCCAAGCTCGCTTGCATCTGATACCTTGATCACCTTGAACAGCGCATTTTTGATGACAGAGTAGGCAAGGCCTGCGGAGATGTCAGATACCTCTGCGCCCTCCTTTTGTGCCTGCTTTACCTTTGAGTTCATAAATACAGTGCAGCGGGTGCCGAGATCAATCGGATGCTTTGCAAACAGCGCCGCCTTTGCAAAATCCTGAACGCTGTAGTTGAGGGATTTTGCAAAGGTCTCGATGAAGGAGCCGCATCCGGAGGAGCAGGCCTCGTTGAGCTGTACGGAGTCGACCGTCTGGTTCTTGATCTTGATGCATTTCATATCCTGGCCGCCGATGTCGATGATGCAGTCCACCTCTGGATTAAAAAACGCAGCGGCATAATAGTGCGCCACCGTCTCGACCTCACCCTCGTCGAGCATGAACGCGGCTTTGAAGAGTGCCTCTCCATAGCCCGTAGAGCACGATCGCACGATCGTGGCGTCCGCAGGAAGCAGGCGGTAGATTTCCTGAATGGAGGAGATGGCAGTCTTTAGCGGGCTTCCGTTGTTGCTGCTGTAAAATGAATAGAGCAGTGTTCCATCCTCCGCAACTACTGCGATTTTGGTCGTAGTGGAGCCTGCGTCAATTCCCAGGAAGCATTTGCCGTGATAGTTCTCAAGCTTCGCGTTCTTTACATGGCTGGCGCCATGTCTTGACCGGAAGCTTTCATATTCTTTTTCATCGGAGAACAACGGTTCCATGCGGGCAACCTCGAATTCCATTTTGATGTCGGAGGAGAGCTTATCAACCATCTCCGCCATGGAGAACTGGACATCCTCCTTCGCGTTGAGCGCAGAACCGATGGCAGCGAAGAGATGGGAATTGTCAGTGTCGATAATGTGTTCCTCGTCAAGCTTTAACGTGCGGATAAACGCAGCCCTGAGCTCGGAGAGGAAGTGAAGCGGGCCGCCCAGAAACGCCACATGGCCGCGGATTGGTTTGCCGCACGCAAGTCCGCTGATGGTCTGGTTGACAACCGCCTGAAAAATGGAAGCGGACAAGTCCTCCTTTGTAGCGCCCTCGTTGATCAGCGGCTGGATATCTGTCTTTGCGAACACGCCGCAGCGCGCTGCAATCGTATATAAAGATTTATAATTTTTCGCATATTCATTGAGACCGGAGGCGTCTGTCTGAATCAGGGAAGCCATCTGGTCGATAAAAGAGCCCGTACCGCCGGCACAGATTCCGTTCATACGCTGCTCCACATTGCCGCCCTCAAAATAGATGATTTTGGCGTCCTCGCCTCCAAGCTCAATCGCGACATCGGTCTTGGGCGCGAACTCCTGCAGGGAAGTGGATACGGCGATCACCTCCTGCACAAACGGCACACCTAAGTGATTGGCAAGTGTCAGTCCGCCGGAACCAGTGATCATGGGATGCAGTGTGAGATTGCCCAGTTTTGCGTAAGCATCCTGTAAAAGGGAAGAAAGAGTTTCCCGGATATTGGCGTAATGCCGCTGATAGTCAGAGAACAGCAGCTTGTGTGCTGCATCCAGTATCGCGACTTTTACTGTGGTAGAACCGATGTCAATTCCAAGTGTATAGAACTCCTTATTCTTGTTCATGAATATAACCATGCCTTTCTTAATCTTTGAAACTTTTTTGACTTTTTCAACACATATTTGCTATTATACGACAGCAATGTCAAAAACGCAATAAAACAGATGATGAAAAGTTGCTGAAAACTTTATACTTTTTTGGAAAACTTTTACGAAATATTTGTAGGACAAACTTAAAATTGTTATAATGATATGAAAGGACAGTTGGGAATAATACTATAAATCTTAAAAAAATATTATATTTCAGCCGGATAAATTTAGATTGGTTTACATTTCCAGAAGTGAATGCTATACTGTAATGACTAAGGAATGCGTCAGTTATTTTTCTACAGTTCCTAAGGTGCACACAGCTGCATAAGGAAATTGGCGCGAGTATAATTTAATTGAAAGGCAGGAATGTAAAATATGAATTTTCTGAATAAGATGGAGCGGAAGATTGGCAAATACGCGATACCGAATCTTTCCTTATATTTAATACTGGGGTATGTGCTGGGATATATCTTGGAATTTATCAATCCGGCAATTGTGGATTTTCTGACACTGAATCCATATCTGATTCTGCATGGACAGGTCTGGCGGATTGTTACATGGATCATCATTCCGCCGTCAAGCTTTGACCTGTTTACGATCATCATGCTGATGTTTTACTACTCCGTAGGAATGAACCTTGAACGGACCTGGGGAACGTTTTATTATAATGTGTATCTGTTTATGGGGATGATTTTTACGATACTTGGCAGCTTTCTGATCATGGGAATCAGCTATGTGCCGGCATTCAGGATCGCGATGCTGCGCGAGGCGGTCGGCTCCGCAGATTATTTTCTGCTGGTGGCGCGCAATTTTAGCACCTATTTCGTCAATATGTCCATTTTTCTGGGATTTGCGGCCACATTTCCGGAGGTACAGGTATTGCTAATGTTCATTATTCCGATCAAAGTGAAGTGGATGGGAATTGCATATGGCGTGCTTTTGGTGGTGCAGTTTTTGCGGAGCGATATCGTTGGAAAGATTGTGATCGGCGCGTCACTGCTCAATTTTGTCGTCTTTTTCCTGATGACAAGGAGCGGCATCGGTATGCGGATATCGCCGCGGCAGGTGAAGAGACGCCACGAGTACAACAGGGAGGTCAAGCGTGCAAAGCCGGTCAGCGTGTCAAAGCACAAGTGCGCGATCTGCGGTAAGAACAGCGAGGACAATCCCGAGGCAGAGTTCCGTTTTTGCTCCAAGTGCAACGGAAATTACGAGTACTGTCAGGATCATCTGTTTACCCATACGCATGTGAAGTGAGAAAACATAACTACTTCAGTGCGCCTTATACCACGAAGCTTGGAAGGCAAAGGCAGGTGCTAATATTAAAATGGAGGGCGACTTATGAATGAAAACAGGGCTGGGCTTGGATATCAGGATTTTGAGGAAATAAGAACCAAGCATATTTTTTATATTGATAAGACGGATTTCATCAGGGAATGGTGGGAGAATGCAGATAAAGTAACCCTGATTACCCGGCCGCGCAGGTTTGGGAAGACATTGAATATGAGCATGACGGAATGTTTCTTCTCGAAGAAATACGAGGGCAGGGGAGAATTGTTCGAAGGCTTGTCCATATGGGAAGAACAGTCCCCTGACGGAGAATACCCGTACAGAAAGCTGCAGGGTACTTTTCCGGTAATCTTTTTAAGCTTTGCCAATGTTGGTCTAACACAAGTGGAAACGGACTTGTCAACCAGCTCATCAGGCAGGGAACTTCAGATATCAAGCAGACAATGGAGGAACTTTTGCAGGAGAAGAGTTTTGAGGTGTCAATTGATGAGAGGATTGCATTCGACCAGTTAAACGGTAGTGCGGATGCGGTATGGAGTTTACTGGTTGCGACAGGCTATCTGAAAGTCGTTGATTTCAGGTATGTTGGCGATCGCAAGCGGAAGGTGTATACACTGTCGCTGACGAATCTGGAAGTGGTAATCATGTTCGAGAACATGGTTCGGGGATGGTTTGGCGGAAGCGCGGAAATTTACTATAATCATTTTATCAAGGCGCTCTTAATGAATGATGTAGATGGTATGAATGAATTTATGAACAAAGTTGCCCTGCACAGCTTTTCAAGCTTTGACATAGCCAAAAATGCATCAGATGACGACGCGCCTGAGCGGTTCTATCATGGGTTCGTGCTCGGGCTGATGGTCGAACTTTCCGAAAGGTTTGAGATTACCTCCAACCGGGAAAGAGGTAAATACGAGCTTTGCTCGTATGGGCGCTATGATATCATGCTCACACCGAGAGACAGGGAAAAGGATTGCGCGTATATCATTGAGTTCAAGGTGCATAAACCGGCAAAAGAAAACGATCTTGCGCAGACTGTTGCAAATGCCCATAAGCAGATTGACGAAAAACAGTATGATGCCAAGCTTATTGCAGATGGCTTTACACCAAGTCAGATTCGGAAATATGGATTTGCATTTAAGGGGAAGGAATGTCTGATCGGTTAGAAATATATAAGATTAAAAATTAATGGGGGACAATATACATTTATGGAATTAAAGCAGACAAATTTTGCCAATATTCTCGAGGAACTGCGTGACACAGCGCGACTGCAGGGAAATATGCTGAAAAGTGAACAGATTAGAGGGGCATTTGGACAGTGGCAGTTAGATGACACAAAACTGGCGCTGATCCACGACTATTTCCGCAGCAATCACATTGGAATCGACGAGCCCGGTGATGTGGAGGAAAACCTGTCGGGCGACGATGTGAATTTTTTGGAGATGTATCTAAAGGAATTGCAGGAGCTTCCGCCCGTGTCAGACGGTGAAAAGCGCGCTGTAATCATGTCAGCGCTTGCAGATGACAGCGATGCACAGGCAAAGCTGGTGGAGATTTTTCTACCGCAGGTCGTTGAGATCTCCAAGCTCTACGCGGGACAGGGCGTGCTCGTGGAAGATCTGATCGGGGAGGGCAATGTCGCGGCAGCCACGGCAGTAACCATGTTAGGGTGCGTGGAGACGATCGATGAGGTGGAGAGTTTTATTGGCAAGATGATCATGAACGCGATGGAGGAATTGATTCGTGAGGATGCCGACAACCGCCAGATTGACGAGAATGTGCTGAACAGGGTGAACGAGGTGAATGACAAGGCAAAAGAGCTATATGACACTCTGCTCAGGAAAGTTACGATCAAGGAAGTAGCCGACGAGCTGAACATCACGGAGGAAGAAGTTCGGGAGGCAGTCAAATTTTCGGTAAATGGTATCAGTTATATAGAAGATATTGACGGCGCGACGGGGTGAAGGGATGAAATATGCGTTTAAGCGAAAGTTTTATTATGATGTCGAACATGCCGTAAGAGAAAACAGTGTGACATTTATACTCGGTGCACGAAGATGTGGAAAAACAGTCTGCATGAAACAATTGTATGACCAATTTTCTTCCGAACGTGATTTTGATAAAGTTCTTTACACGGATATTAAAAAAGATTACAATGACAAATATGAGAAAATAAGTTTCATCAATCAGGTGATTGCCAGTATCAATAACGATGAGAGTATCCTGTACCTGATTGACGAGGCGACATATCTGCAGTTTCCTGATAAAGAGATTATGAAGATACAGGATGCGTTTACTTCGGGGCACAATCATGCGACGCGGGTTGTATTGGCAGGAAGCCAGTCAAAGGCGTTGGAGTACTGGGGGCATTTGGCTTTTGCAGGCGACGCGGTATGTGCTTCCTGAGAATTATAGGAAAATATTGCTTTCAAAGGATTGTTGGGAGGAGCGCGACGGCGTAGAGTTTGTCCCATATTATCAGTTTATCTTTGAGAACTCTGTTGGCAGGGAGCTTTTTGATAGTTTCTTAAATAATAAATAATAGCAAAGGCAGAATAATGGCAGATGGAAATACAGAATAACAATGATTTTAAATACGTGATACAGGATACAAACTGCGTTTATTTTGGCAAAGAGCTGACCTATGCGGAGATGATGGACAAGGATGATGTTCCGTTCAAGTTCAAAGCAGTCATCAGTGCACATATCGCAAAGGATGCCGACATAAACCAGACAATGGCGGCGCATATTTTGCAGATTTCTGATCAGGAATTTTCCTACCGCATTTTTGAACAGCTCAAATTGACAGTCCGTGTTTGTTACAAGGTGCAGAAAAAGGGATTTGGCGGAAAAATAAAGGATAAGTGGATTCACAAAACCTGTTCGCTGAAACAGTTCTGCGTTGACTATCGTGGTCAGGTAAGCGGCGGTGATGCGATGATTGAGGATTTTTCGATTTCAAAGCTTGCGCTGATGACGTTTAGTATATAGACATTTACGGATGTATTTGATACTCTTCGCGGCTGCGGTCGCAGCAGATTTTATAAAGAAAAATTTAACATAAACTTAAATAAGGAAGGATTCTATATTATGAAAAAAATTGAGGACTTAAAGGCTTACGAGGTTATTGAGAAAAGGCAGATTGACGACATTAACTCCATGAGTTATCTGCTGCGACACAAAAAGACGGGCGCGCGGATAGCGCTTCTTAGCAACGATGATGAGAACAAGGTGTTTTACATCGGTTTCCGCACACCGCCCACAGATTCCACGGGGGTACCGCATATCATAGAACACACAGTACTGTGCGGTTCCAAAAATTTTCCGGTAAAAGATCCTTTTGTAGAGCTGGTGAAGGGTTCGCTGAATACCTTTCTGAACGCGATGACATACAGCGACAAGACCGTATATCCCGTAGCAAGCTGCAATGACAAGGATTTTCAAAATCTGATGCATGTATATCTGGACGCTGTATTTTATCCCAATATCTACAATGAAAAGAAAATTTTCCAGCAGGAGGGCTGGCACTATGAGATGGAGGATGAGAACAGCCCGCTCACACTCAACGGAGTCGTCTACAATGAAATGAAGGGCGCTTTTTCGTCGCCTGATGAAGTCAACGACAGGGAAGTGGTCAATTCGCTGTTTCCCGACACACCCTATGGCGTGGAATCCGGTGGAGATCCCAAGGTGATTCCATCGCTCACCTACGAACAGTTTCTGGCGTTTCACGGGAAATATTACCACCCGTCAAACAGCTATATCTATCTGTACGGCAACATGGATATGGCTGAAAAACTGGAGTGGATGGACGAGAACTATCTGAGCCATTTTGACAAGATCGAGGTAGATTCCGCATTGACTAAGCAGGAGGCGTTTGCAAAACCGGCTGAAAAATATAAGGAATACCCGATCATGGAGGGTGAGTCGTTGGAGGACAACACCTATCTTTCCTACAACACAGTCGTTGGGACAAGCCTGGACAAAGAACTGTACTATGCGATGGAAATATTAGAATATGCGCTGTGCTCCGCTTCCGCAGCGCCCCTGAAGCTTGCGTTGATTCACAAGAACATCGGTACAGAGATTTATACAGTTTATAATAACGGTATTTATCAGCCGTATTTCTCGATCGTGGCAAAGAATGCAAATGTCTCACAGAAGGACGAGTTTGTGCAGACCATCGAAAGTGAGCTTGCCCGCATCGTAAAGGAAGGGATTGACAAAAAATCACTGCTCGCGGGATTGAACTACTATGAATTTCGGTACAGGGAGGCGGATTTTGGCTCGTATCCCAAGGGACTGATGTATGGCCTGCAGATGTTTGATTCCTGGCTCTATGACGACAGCATGCCATTTGACATGATCGAGGCGATTGATATCTTTAGACAGTTAAAGGAAAAGATCAATACCGATTACTATGAGAAATTGATTGAAAAGTATCTGATTCAGAATCAGCACAAATCCGTTCTGGTAGTGGCGCCCAGGGAAGGTCTCACCGTGAAGGAGGAGAAGGAGCTTGCAGACAGGCTTGCCGCATATAGGGCGGGGCTCTCGAATGAAGAGATCCGACAGATCGTGGCAGATACAAAGGCACTGCACGCTTATCAGGAATTGGAGGATACGCCGGAAAATCTGGCAAAGATTCCGATGCTGAAACGCGAGGACATGAAGAAGGAAGCGGAGGGATTTGTGAATGAAGTCCGCAAGATCGGTGACACAAATGTCTTGTTTCACGATATCCAGACAAATGGCATTGGCTATATCAGGCTGATCTTTGATGCGGCCAACATACCCGCGGAGCTGTTTTCCTATATCGGAATCCTCAAGAATGTATTAGGCTATGTGGATACGGACAAGTACAGCTATGGGGAACTCTGCAATGAGATCAATATCCATACAGGGGATATCGTGAGCAGTGTCAACACCTACGTCAACGCGAAGAAACTGGACGAGTACAAGCTTACCTTCGAGTTAAAGACAAAAGCCATGTATGACGAGCTTCCTGCGGCGTTTGAACTGATGACAGAGATCATGACGGCCTCCAGGCTTGATGATGAGGGCAGGATTCTTGAGATTCTCGAAGAGCTAAAGTCGATCATGCAGGGAAACATGACCTCCGCGGGACATACCTTCGCCGCGGTGAGGGCGATGTCGTACTTTAGCGAGACAGCGGCCGTGTCGGAACTTGTGAACGGTCTCCCATGTTATCGGATGCTCGAAAAGCTCACAGATGACTTTGACAGCAACAAGACGGAGCTGCTCGGGAAGCTTGCAGAGCTTACAAAATGCATTTTCAGGCCGGAAAATCTATTGGTGGATATCACAGCTACCGAGGAAGGGTTTGAGAAAGTAAAGCCGCTTATCGGGCCGATGAAGGTGAAGCTTTTTACGGAACCTGTGAGAAAAGAGCGCTTTGCAGTCACCACAGAGAAGAAAAATGAAGGATTTTCCACATCCGCGCAGATTCAGTATGTGTGCAGGGCGGGCAACTATATGACCAATACGGATTATGCATACACGGGCGCATTGCGGGTGCTGCGGGTGATGCTGCGATATGATTATCTGTGGATTAATGTGCGCGTTAAGGGTGGCGCATACGGCATTATGTGCAATTTTGGCAAGACGGGCGACAGCTATCTCGTCTCATACAGAGATCCCAACCTCAAAAAAACAGTTGACATCTTCGAGAAAACGAGCGATTATTTAAGAGAATTTAGCGCGGACGAGCGCACGATGACCAAATATATCATAGGAGCAGTCAGCGATCTGGACGCGCCCCTGACGCCCGCCGTCAGGGGGAGCAGGTCGTCGAGCGCCTATCTGACAAACCTTGATTTTGCCGAGGTGCAGAGAGAGCGCGACGAAGTGCTTGCCTGTGACCAGCAAAGTATCCGGGCATTGGCCGGATATCTGGATGCGATGATGGCGCAGGATGTCGTGTGCGTGGTTGGAAACGGACAGTCAATCGAGGAAAACAGGGAGCTGTTTATGAAAGTGGAGAACCTTTTTCATTAAACGAACATTGATTCATGAGGAAAGAGAATGATGAATGAAACGTATAAGTCAGGGTTTGCAGCGCTGATCGGCAGGCCAAACGTGGGGAAATCGACACTGATGAACTGCCTGATCGGACAGAAGATCGCCATCACGTCACAGAAGCCGCAGACCACCAGAAATCGTATACAGACAGTGTATACCTCCGATGAGGGACAGATTGTTTTCGTGGACACGCCGGGCATTCACAAGGCGAAAAATAAGCTCGGCGATTATATGGTCCATGTGGCGGAACACAGTCTGAGGGAGGTGGATGTCATCCTGTGGCTGGTGGAGCCGACGGACTATATCGGGGCTGGCGAGCAGCATATCATCGAACAGTTGAAAAAGGCAAAGGCGCCGATTATACTGGTGATCAATAAGATCGATACCGTGAAAAAGGAACAGCTTCTCGGATATATTGACACTTATCGGAAAACGCTTGATTTTGCAGAGATCGTGCCGGTGTCAGCGCTGAAAAAAGACAACACGGATGTGCTCATCGCACAGATCATGAAGTATCTGCCATATGGACCGGCATTTTATGACGAGGACACGATCACAGATCAGCCCACGAGGCAGATTGTGGCGGAGCTGATCAGGGAGAAGGTGCTTCGCAGTGTTGACGAGGAGATTCCGCACGGTGTGGCGGTGACGATCGAGTCCATGAAGTACAGGAAAAAGCTCGTTGATATCGACGCCACGATCATCTGTGAGAGGGATTCACATAAGGGGATCATCATCGGAAAGGGAGGCGCGATGCTCAAAAAAATTGGTTCCATGGCGCGCCCTGAGATCGAGGAGCTGCTGGAGCAGCATGTCAATCTTCAGCTGTGGGTGAAGGTGAAAAAGGACTGGCGAGACAGTGATTTCCTGATCAAGAATTTTGGTTATGATCCCAAAGAAAATGAATCGATCTAATGAATAAAATCGTCCCATAAGCACACCCTAATTATGTAAACGCTGCAAAAATCCAGAGGAGGAAATCTTGCAGTGCAAATAGCGTGCGGAAGAACTTGGCGGCTGCACGGGATACAGAAAGGGCAGGGACATTAGATGCACGAGGATGGATGGAGCCGGTTTATGCTGACAGGACAGGTACACGATTATCTGGCTTACAAGGGGCATCCTGAGATGGAAGAGGCTAGTAAGGCGGGAGAGATACATGAGCGCAGGAATGCAGGATTTCGTGATACTGACAGGGATCGTTATCAAGGCGGAACCGATTGGAGAATACGATAGGAGAGTAGTCCTCCTGACAAAAGAGAGAGGAAAGATATCAGCCTTTGCCAAGGGCTCCAGACGCCCCGGCAACAGGCTGATGGCGCCTGCCAATCCCTTTTCATTCGGGCAGTTCAAGTTGTATGCCGGCAGGAGCTCTTACAATATGTCAGATGCGGAGATTACCAATTATTTTGAGGAATTGCGGCATGATTTTGAAGGAGCCTGCTATGGAATGTACTTCCTGGAGATTTGTGACTATTACACGAGAGAGAACAATGACGAGACCGGAATGCTAAAGCTCATCTACCAGTCTCTCAGGGCGCTGGTTTCACCTAATTTTGACAACCAGCTTGTGCGATACATTTTTGAGTTAAAGTCTGTTATGCTAAACGGAGAATTTCCCGGGCTGAGTGCGCAGGATACACTTAAGGAGTCCACAGCTTACACGGTTGATTACATAATGAAAACACCGGTTGAAAAACTTTTTTCATTTCATGTCAAGGCTGATGTATTGGAAGAATTGGGACTTTACAGCAGAAGGATATGCAAAGGAACGATGGACAGAAATTTTAAAAGTCTTGAAATACTTGAAAATATTGAATAAGTTGTTTATAATTAAGACGCAATGGGTGTGAATGAAAATAACGCATATAAAGATTAAGGTGGAAAAGTATGAAGATAGGGAAATCAGTCATTTTAATGCTATGCTTCTGTATGTTGGGGCTTACTGCATGTGGGGAAGTAGTACAGCGGGAGAATGACAGTAACAGTAATAAAGAAGCGACAGATGAGATAGCGACAACCGTATCATCACTCTCAATTGAAAAGAATGGGAACATATCCAGCACGATCATTGAGGATTTTTTTGAGAGCTATTATGATGAGGAAGGTTTAAAATCAATGATCGAGTCGGAGATCGATGCGTACAAGGCGGAGAATACATCGGCTCAGATTAAATTGAAAAGCTGCAAAGTGAAGGACGGCGTCGTCAATGTCCTCATGGAGTATGGGGATTATCAGGCTTATGCTGGATATAATGGAGAGATTTTTTTCACAGGGACGATTCAGGACGCCAATATGGCAGGGTTTGATCTGAATGTGACACTGAGCTCCGTCTCGGATGGCACGACAGCTTCTAAACCCGAACTGCTGGGCATGGGGGACAGCCATATTGTGATCATCGGATATGAAGAAGAACCGGAACAGCCGGAGCAGCTGCGCATCAATTGCTTTGATGAGATTTTGTACGTCGGTGACGGCGTCACCACATCGGGAAAAAAGAGTGCTTATGTGGAGCTGACAAATGGTTATCGGATTATTGTTTTTAAATAAAAATATATTATCAAATGAGGTTAGGAGAACTTGAAATGGAAAAGACATTGGACAAAATTGTAGCACTGTCAAAAAGCAGGGGTTTTGTGTATCCCGGCTCTGAAATTTACGGTGGACTGGCCAACACGTGGGATTATGGAAACCTCGGTGTTGAGTTGAAGAATAACGTAAAACGGGCGTGGTGGCAGAAATTTATCATGGAGAATCCATATAACGTGGGAGTGGACTGTGCGATACTGATGAATCCCCAGACATGGGTTGCATCAGGTCATCTCGGCGGGTTTTCCGATCCTTTGATGGACTGCAAAGAGTGTCATGAGCGTTTCCGTGCAGACAAATTGATCGAGGATTATGCGGGCGAGCATGGCATTACTTTGGATAAGCCGATCGACGCCTTTTCGCAGGAGGAGATGAGAAGTTTCATCGAGGAGAAGAATATTCTCTGCCCGACCTGCGGCAAACATAATTTTACGGATATCAGACAGTTTAACCTGATGTTCAAGACGTTTCAGGGCGTCACAGAGGACGCCAAAAATACTGTATATTTAAGACCGGAGACAGCGCAGGGGATTTTTGTGAACTTTAAGAATGTACAGAGGACTTCCAGAAAGAAGATTCCCTTTGGCATCGGTCAGATCGGCAAATCGTTCCGCAATGAGATCACGCCTGGCAACTTTACGTTCCGCACAAGGGAGTTTGAGCAGATGGAGCTGGAATTTTTCTGCGAGCCGGGCACAGACCTGGAATGGTTCCAGTATTGGAGAGGCTTCTGCCGCGACTGGCTCTTGAGCCTTGGCATCAAGGAGGAGGAGATGCGTCTGCGCGACCATGCGCCGGAGGAGCTCTGCTTCTACTCGAAAGGGACAACGGACATTGAGTTTCTATTTCCTTCGATTGGTTGGGGCGAGCTCTGGGGGATCGCTGACAGGACAGATTATGACCTCACACAGCATCAGAACACTTCTGGACAGGATATGTCCTATTTTGATGACGAGAAGAAAGAGAAATACATACCATATGTTATAGAACCGTCCCTCGGTGCAGACCGCGTCGTGCTTGCTTTCCTGTGTGCAGCGTATGACGAGGAGGAGATCGGTGAGGGCGATGTGCGGACAGTCCTTCATTTCCATCCGGCGATCGCGCCTGTCAAGATTGGAGTGCTTCCGTTGAGCAAAAAGCTCAATGAAGGCGCAGAGAAGATTTACACGCAGCTTTCGAAGAAATATAACTGTGAGTTTGATGACAGGGGAAATATCGGTAAGAGATACCGCCGTCAGGACGAGATTGGTACGCCGTTCTGCGTGACGTATGATTTTGATTCGGAACAGGATAACGCAGTTACCGTTCGCTTCCGTGATTCTATGGAACAGGTGCGCATTCCGATTGATGAGCTTGACTCTTACTTTGCAGATAAATTTGATTTTTGATTCATATCATAAAATATTTTGGAGGAATTATTGTGAAAAACTATGGAGTAAACGAGCTTCGAAGAATGTTTCTTGAATTTTTCGAGAGCAAAGATCATCTGTCAATGAAAAGCTTTTCGTTGGTGCCGCATAATGACAACAGTCTGTTGATCATCAATTCCGGTATGGCGCCGTTAAAGCCATATTTTACGGGGCAGGAGATACCGCCAAGACGCCGTGTGACCACTTGTCAGAAATGCGTCAGGACAGGTGATATTGAGAATGTCGGCAAGACGGCAAGGCATCTTACCTTTTTTGAGATGCTTGGAAACTTTTCGTTTGGAGACTATTTTAAGCATGAGGCGCTGAACTGGAGCTGGGAGTTTTTGACCAAAGTAGTCGGACTCGATCCGGAGAGATTATACCCGTCCATTTACTGCGAAGACGAGGAGGCCTATAACATATGGGTGAACGAGATCGGTGTTCCGGCTGAAAAGATCACCCGTTTTTATCGTGATCCAGAGACGGGGGAGTGCGACAATTTTTGGGAGCATGGCGCCGGCCCGTGCGGCCCGTGTTCGGAGATTTATTATGATAGGGGCATCAAGTATGGCTGCGGCAAGCCTGACTGTAAAGTGGGCTGTGACTGCGACCGTTTTATAGAAGTCTGGAACAACGTATTTACACAGTTTGACGGCGATGGAAAGGGACATTATGAGGAGCTAGCGCAGAAGAATATCGACACTGGCATGGGACTTGAGCGGCTTGCGGTAGTCGTTCAGGACGTGGATACTGTATTTGATATCAATACGATGAAAGCAATTCGCGACAAGATCTGCGAGACAGCCGGAGTGGCGTACAGGACAGACGAGAAGAAGGATGTCTCGATCAGGTTGATCACCGATCATATCCGCTCTGCGACATTTATGATCTCAGACGGGATTATGCCGACGAACGAGGGACGAGGCTATGTGCTCAGACGTATCATCCGTCGTGCAGCCCGCCACGGGAGAATGCTTGGTATCAAGGGCACATTTATGGCAGAGTTTGCAAACACAGTGATCAATGAGTGCAAGGACGGCTATCCTGAGTTGGACGAGAAAAAAGATTTTATATTCAAGGTGCTGACGCAGGAGGAAGAAAAGTTTAACAAGACAATCGATCAGGGGCTTGCGATTTTATCCGATATGGAGGAGCAGATGCAGGTGGCAGGGGAGGAGGTTCTCTCGGGCGAAAATGTATTTAAGCTGTATGATACATATGGCTTTCCTGTGGATCTTACCTGTGAGATCTTGGAAGAAAAAGGGTTTGCTATCGATGAGGACGGCTTTAACGCAGCGATGGAGGAGCAGCGTACCAAGGCGCGGAAAGCGCGCAAAGAGACGAATTATATGGGTGCGGATGCGACGGTATATGAATCGATCGATCCTGCCATTACGTCTGTGTTTGTTGGATATGATACGTTAGAGACCACATCAAAGGTATCTGTGCTCACGACAGAGAGCGAGCTCGTGGAAGCGCTCTCAGATGGTGAGATTGGCACGATCATTGTCAATGAGACGCCATTTTATGCGACGATGGGCGGCCAGCAGGGCGATAAGGGTGTGATCGCGACGGCATCGGGCGAGTTTGCCGTGGAGGATACCATCAAACTGCTTGGCGGCAAGGTTGGACATATTGGCAGGATGACGCGCGGTATGATCAAGGTGGGCGACGAAGTGACACTGCGTGTCGACAAGGCGCTCCGCACAAAGATCTGCAAAAATCATTCAGCCACGCATTTGTTACAAAAAGCGCTTCGCGAAGTGCTTGGCACGCATGTGCAGCAAAAGGGCTCGTATCAGGATGGGGAAAGGACCCGTTTTGATTTCAGTCATTTCGAGGCAATGACAGCGAAGGAGCTTGCAGCTGTTGAAAAGATGGTCAATGAGAAGATCGCCGAGAAGATCGCTGTGGATACACAGGTTATGACAATGGACGAGGCGAAAAAGACAGGCGCGATGGCTCTGTTTGACGAAAAATACGGCGAGTCTGTGCGCGTCGTCTCGATGGGAGAGTTTTCTAAGGAATTTTGCGGCGGCACACATGTAAAAAATACCGGGGATATTACAACCTTTAAGATTCTGTCCGAGAGTGGTATCGCGGCGGGAGTACGCCGAATCGAGGCGCTGACAGGGGACAATGTATTTGCGTATTATCAGAAGCTTGAAGAGGAACTTGACGCAGCGGCAAAGGCGGCTAAGACCACTCCGGCAAACTTAATAGAGAAGATCGAGCACATGATGGCAGAGATCAAATCACTGCAGAGCGAAAATGAGTCGCTCAAGAGTAAAGCAGCCAAGGAAGCGCTCGGCGATGTCATGAATCAGGTTACGGAAGTAAAGGGCGTAAAACTGCTGGCTACGAGGGTGGACGGAGTGGACATGAATGGTCTTCGGGAGCTTGGTGACCAGCTGAAGGCCAAACTTGGCGAGGGCGTAGTCGTGCTGGCTTCTGGCTTGGACGGAAAAGTAAATCTCGTGGCGATGGCTACAGAGAATGCGATGGCAAAGGGCGCTCACGCTGGAAATCTTATCAAGGGGATAGCCGGACTTGTAGGTGGCGGCGGCGGCGGACGCCCGAACATGGCACAGGCAGGCGGCAAGAATCCGGAAGGAATCGACAAGGCAGTCGCGGAGACAAAAGTGGTTCTCGAGGGACAGATTCGCGGATAGAATGGAGTACCAGGCATTATGACTGATTGAATTAAAAAGCGGTTTCTTTTTTCGGAGAGGAGAAGGGAACTGCTTTTTATGCACAGCCCATGCAGGGGAAAGGTGCCGCTGAGGCGGCGCATGGGGCGCGCGGTGAGTTGTGGAAAGGATTTTGTGTATTGGGGGATATTATGAAAAAAGGATTATTGGTCATGGTGTGTGCGGGGGTGATGCTTACAGGTTGTACAGCTCAAAGGACTGGCGGACAGAAGGGATTGGAGGTTTATTCTATTGATTTAGGTGGGAGCGCCCAGGGGGAAGAGTCAGGTGAAAAAGCGATAGAGACAACGTCAGAAACGATAAAAACAACGCAGTCAGGAGAAGCCGCAGAGAGTTTGCCACAAGGCAGCAATGACAGCGTTCAGGATCATGAAACTCAGCCGGGTGCTGAAAATGCGCAGAATAAAGATCGTGGCAGAAATTTGTATACAAGCTTTCTGAATAATGAAATCTCGACAGTTGTCGGAAACGATTCACAGGATAGATCTATATTGAATAACTTGGAAAAAGGTCAAGCTTTTACATTTGAGGAACTGGGGCAGTGCATCAATCAAATTTATTTTGATCCGGAATATACAGAAAAAATAACATATGATTATGCGCAGTATACGTATGTGAAGTGTCCGGACAGTGATACTAAAAACCTGTTAGTCAAATTTGTCGGGCTAAACATATATTCACCTGACGATGACAGCTTTATGGTCTGCGTGATCACAGAGAAAGACGGGCAGCTGTATTTGACTGATGAATATGAGTGCTGGGCGCGTAGTTATACAGAACAGTACCGTAATGGACTGTGCAGTACTTTCGGTTCCAACGGAGCCGGGGATCACTATTTAGCAATGTCTGCAATCCTCTCAAACGGAATAGCAGCATGCATTTATGAGGCGGAGATTTTAAGCGGCTGGTGGACGAGTTTTGTCGATGGGACGATCTATAATGAAATTTTCAGTGCGGACGTAGAAGCGCCGCTGAATGTGTCAATTTATACAGTTGGCGAGGAGAAATATTATATATATGATATATATGATCTGTCGGAGTGTACTGATGACCAGAAAACGCTGTGCGAACTGTATATTGACAGATGCCGCGATGAAGCAGGCGTTAATTGGGTTACAGACGAGCAATTGCAGGAAGCCATTAGAAAAAGATGCAGTTTGATCGGTGTGGACTATGACGCACTTGAACAGAAGGAGGAGGTGGAGTGGACGAATATCTAAAAGTCTGTCGAAAAAAATAAAAAAAATTAAAAAACGCTTGACAAAAATTTACAAGATGTGATATTCTATAAAAGCTGTCGCGAATGAACGTAGCGCAGCACAGAAAAAAATGTACCTTGACAAATAAACAGTAATGCAACCCTGAAAATTCTAATGAGAATAGAATTATTCAGAGAACATGTCTTATAAAAGACACAACCTTTAAAAAAAGTAAAAGCATCGAAAGATGCAACGGATAAGCCAGTTTAACTGGTGCAAGAATCAAACTGAACTTTTCAGTTCACGGAGAAACGAAGTTTCTCCCAAGGGCTGCGAAGCAGACCATTTTAACATGAGAGTTTGATCCTGGCTCAGGATGAACGCTGGCGGCGTGCCTAACA
>VSNM01000052.1:0-8586 GCA_009774245.1 Lachnospiraceae bacterium
GAAGCGTACTGCATCAGCGATGTCATCCGGAGAAGGCGGGAAATGCTGGGCATGACGAAGAAAGCGCTGTGCGAAGGTATCTGCTCCGAAAAGACGATCGGGAGACTGGAGGCAAAGAAAACAAAGCCAAATATTGAGACCGTGCGGCTGCTGTTTGAGAAGCTGAATCTGTCTGGGGAGTATCAGAGGGCACAGATCGTTTCGAAGGACGTGAAAGCGGGTGTTATTGTCGGGGAGATATGTGTTTGTGCTAATAGGTGCGATTATCAAAAAGTCGAGGCATTGCTGGAGGAACTTGAGCAATACATATCATTTGAAAATCCAATCAACCAACAATATAAGGAGTGGACGGAAGTCAGAATGAAAGCTGGTCGTGGAAAACTGTCAAAAGAGGAATCGGCAAAGTGTTTTAGAAAAATATTGGAGGATACCATACCGTATGAAGCAGTGTTAAGAGATGGCGAGAAATATTTGACGAATGTGGAAATGCAGTGTTTGCTCAATATTGCTTTGTGTAGTGAAAAAGCAAAGGAAAATAGGGCGAATAGGGCGCTCGATGTTTTACTGGAATTGTGTAGTCAGTTGGAAGCAGATGAAGGGATTCTTGAGCACATTGGAGTTTGGGAATTGGTTATGACAAATGTTGCAAATATTTATGGAGACAGAGGTGAGTACGATCGGTCTGATGCTATTAGTATAAAAACTATGGAGATGTGTGTCCATTGTTATAGAATGCGTTTGCTTCATATGCTTTTGTATATTATTTTGTGGAATTCTGATGAACGAAAAAAGAAAAATATCCCTGTAAAACAGGGATATCAGGAAGATATGTATTTAAAGAAATGCATTGCATTATGCCAGATAAATAGTAATTTTGAATGGGCGACAAAACTTAAAAATCGTCTTTCAAAACTTTTGACAAAACCAAATTAATACTCAATGCCAGTCGGACCAGGCATATCGCTTAAAGGAGCAATCCCGCTATTATCAACCTGAGGAAGTGTTCCGACAACGCCTGTATTTAAAGTTACTGTAATCGCCAGTAAAAACATAATGCTCATCGCTTTTTTAATTGCTTTTTTCATAGTTATGGTTCCTTCTTTCGTAAAAAGATAAAAATAAATTATCAGGTTCACTGTCCCGCGTATCACAGTGCGAAACAAAAATGATCGTTATTGATCAGTCACTCAACAATTTCATTTAAACGCAGGAATCCGAAAAAAGCAATGGCCAGAGCTGTCCAAAAACTATAGCGGATTTTGGCCAGTTCTGGCCATTGATGGCGGTCAGGATGAGTGTTATAATAATATTTATTAATACGTCAAATGATAACAGATGGTATTTTTCAGGCATACCAATCGATATACATCAGGAAAGGGGTAATTATGAAGGCATCGGGTTATTACATATCAGCACAGATTGATGATTTTGTTCTGTATTATAATTTAGTCAATGATACCCTGCTCCAGCTTCCGGCCGAGCGAAACGAAGGCTGTATCGAGTGTCTGAACAATCCAAACAATACCAGATCGATTTATTGGAGTAAGCTGTATGAGGACCGGTTCATAGTCGAGGACGACTACGACGAACTCAAAGAGATTCAGCGCAGGCATTGGAAGACAGTAAACAGCGCGGACGAGCTCAATATAACGGTGATTGCTACTTTGAAGTGTAATAGTGACTGTGTCTACTGTGAGCAGAGAAATCTCGATTTCCGGTATTCTGAGATGACAGAGAATGATTTTGATGGATTGTATGAATTTCTGATGGGTGCATCACAGAAAAGGATTCATATCAACTGGTATGGCGGCGAGCCGCTTCTGGCCAGGGATGAGATTTTAAGGTTTTGCGCGAGGGCGGATAAGGATAAGCGGCATACATACAGCTATTCCATCTCGACCAATGCCTCTATATATGATGAGCGGTTTTTCAGAATGATGGAGCGATACGGACTGACGAATGTGACGGTTTCTGTCGTTGGCACAGGAGAGCTGCACAGTGTATTGCGCCCGTCTGACGAGTACGACTTCGGGTGCGTGGTTAAGAACATAGTCAGAATGATGAGACATACCAACGTCATCGTGAATATCAATCTCTGTAAGAGTAATGTCGGGAATATCAGGAATATTTTCGAAGAACTTTCAGGTTACAGACATTCGTCACTCTCTTTTTCCTTCAGCCGAATTGTCAGCAGTGCCAACAGGCCATGCGCGGAGATCGAGCTGGATGTTGATACCTATATGGAGTATGTCATAGAGGAGGCAAACTGGGCGTTGGACCATCAGTTCCGTATCAGTGACATGAGTTGTTTCCAGAACTTTGGCGTGTACTGCGGCGTGTATGCGAGGAATAATTATGTGGTTGGTCCCGGATTGTATCTGTATCAGTGCGATCGCACTTATGATCCAAAGGATTCTTTTGCACAGATTGTCAACGGTGCACTGGTGTATCATTTAAACCGGGCCAGCTGTCCGGACACAGAACACTGCATCGATCCATACAAAGTTGATGAGTGCAGGGCGTGTAAACTGCTGCCATACTGCAATGGCGGCTGCGACTATATGAGGAAATCAGGACAGAGTGCGTGTCCGCCGGAGAAGAACTATCTGGAGGATTATCTGAAACTGTACTATAGGATATTCTACGAGAGACGATAGTACAACGCTGTATTAACATATTGAGTCTAGGAGGTTAGAGCTGTGCGGGCTTTAACCTTTTTTGCACTTGATTCATTGTGCCGAATGTATTATACTTTAATAGTGATAGACTGTTCAAGTATAAAATCTGGGGGGATTTCAATGAAGATTTCAATAAAAAAATCAAGTGTCTTAACGCTGTTTCTTTCTATTCTGTGCTGTCTCTGTCTGACAGGCTGCGCGGATATGCTGAAAAAGGAGGACATGGACCAGACAGTGGAGCGTCTGATCAAAGCGCTGAATGAGGACGATGCCGATCAGATCTATGCGTCCATGTATCCGGGTGTTGTTACCCGCGAGCAATTTGACGAGTCCTACGAGACTGTCCGGCAGCTCTGGAAAAAAACTGACGATCACACGACGAAGCTGAAAGCCATCAACACGAATAAAAATTTTAATCAATCCGGTAATTCCATCGTCTGCCAGGCACAGTATTACGTCTACACACAGGAGCAGGATTACACCATTGCCCTGACGTATCTGTCTGACGATATCGGAGAAGGGGTGTACCAGTTTAATCTCAACGTCGGGACGGAGCCTGTGCTGCTCAGCGGGGGATTTACGACCTTTAGGGACAATTCTGCGCTTCAATGGGGACTGCTGGCGCTCAATGTCCTGTCGTATCTCTTTATCCTTGTCACGGTAGTCGATATCCTCAGGAAGCGTCCACGGCTGTTTGGGGTGTGGCTTGTGGCGGCGTTAGTTTTTATGGGGTTCTGGATACAGGCCGCGCCCGGCAGTTTTCGTATCAATGGAAGCATCAGCGCGTTTGCAGCGTCCGCTTTCAAAATATACAGCAGAGGTATCCGGAGATTCACTTTTATGCTTCCTGTGGGAGCCATTGTCTATTGGTGTCTGCGCAAAAAGCTGCTGTCTCAAAAGCTGCTAAACAGCAAATGATGCAAAGATGATGCAAAAATGATGCAAATTTGTTTTATGATAGAAAATGGTTATATGAATGCACATGGCAAATTTTATTGACTGTGTTTTATTGAACATACGCTTGGATTGCGTATCAGGGTTGGAGAGTAAATCGTAACAGGATGGGTATAATATATTAGGTCGTTTTCACGGTGCAGCAATACGCATTCGTGAGAATGTGATTACGCACGAAATCTATCATAAGACAGAGGTGTATATGGAGCAGACGAAATTATTGTCGGGACAAGAAAATGAATATAGAGTGATTTGTGAGCAGGAGAAAAAGAATAAAGAAGATTTGAATAAAAAATCACGCAAAAAGAGACGATGCTTCTGGGCAGCCGGGATTTGTTCGCTGGCAGCGGTGATGGCTGTCACAGGGGTATTGGTGCTGCGCAAGGAAATCCGGATTAATCCGATGGTGGCGGGTGGATACGAGGTTCATGGAGTGGACGTGTCCCACTATCAGGGGACGATCGACTGGGATGTGCTTTCGCAGAATCAGGATTTTGCGTTTATCAAGGCGACGGAGGGGAGCACGCACGTAGACGAGCGTTTCCTCGACAACTGGCAGGCTGCAGGGCAGACGCATCTGTATCTGGGCGCATACCATTTTTTCAGCTTTGACAGCGAGGGGGATAAGCAGGCTGCGTCCTACATTGAGACGGTGGGAGATCTGGACGGAAAGCTTGCGCCTGTCGTCGATGTGGAATATTATGGAAACAAGCGGAGCGATCCGCCCAAACGGGCAGAGGTGGTCAGGAATCTCACGGCGATGCTGGACGCGTTGGAGCAGCACTATGAGGTCAAGCCGATTATCTATACTACTTACACGATCTACAATGAATATATCAAAGGAGAGTTTGAGGATTATCCGCTGTGGGTGCGCAGCGTTTATTGTCCGCCGTCTGTTCTGTTTGGAAATAATTGGAGTTTCTGGCAGTATATGGATACGGCTATGCTTGACGGCTATACGGGAGCTGAGCAGTATATCGACGTGAATGTGTTCCGGGGGACAAGGCAGGAGCTTGAAAAGATGACGATACAGAAGACCATGTACTGAACAGCATGGGTTTTCAATAAATGAAGGGAGATGTGTGCAATGCGTTTTCAGTATTGTCCCTACTGTGGGAGGAAGGCGGTTCAAAAAGAGATTGGCGATGAGGGCGTTATCCCGTACTGCGAAAGCTGTGCGGTGCCGCTATGGGATATGTTTACCACCAGTATCATCGCGGCGGTAGTGAATGAATGCGGGGAGGTCGCACTGCTGCGGCAGAATTATGTCTCGACGACGAACCATGTATGCGTTGCCGGTGTCATGAAGCTCGGGGAATCGGCCGAGGAGACGGTGGTGCGTGAGATCGGCGAGGAACTGGGGTTGTCTGTGAAATCAGTAGAATTTGTAAAGAGTTATCCCTATGAGAAAAAAGAGATGCTGATGCTCGGATTTAAGGCTGTCGCGGAAAAGGGCGATTTTGTACTGTCGGGGGAAGTGGACGCGGCGGAGTGGGTGAAGTTTGAGGACGCACTGGGGTTGCTGCGGGAGGGCAGCATCGCGTGGCAGCTGGTCAGAGCAGTGATCAGGGCGGAGTGAATGGATTATGGAATATATTCAGTTGTTTTGGGAACATGACCTGACGGACGAGCCCACGAGTATTCTCTATGAGGTAAATACAGAAAATGAGCGGCTGGCGGAGCGGTCGATTGATATTTTCAGGGATGGACAGATCCATAAGATTCCTGATCTGTATGCAGATGTGATTGAGATCACGCCGATACCGACAGTGGAGGAATTTAACTCTGATGAGTACGGGGAAGAATTTCGGGCGAGTCAGATTACAAGGGAGCATTTTGAGAAAATGTGGAATGCGTAGCGCGGAGGAGGGGATTCGATGGCAACCTGGTCTGGAATCAGGCACAAATTAGAGCAGGAATATCTGGCGGATTCACTGCGGGGACATATCCAGTATTATGTGACTACATACAGCAAAAGCCCCGATCATGAGGGACGGGCAGCGATTCGTCTGGACGGGAAGGAGATCATCAGCGGTTGTTACTGGAATAACTGGAGCAAGGCACATCTCTTTCCGAGGGATGACACCTATGCGCTTCGCATGACTGAGGAGTTTGCATATATGGACGATACTGCGATACAGCTCGGCGTGTTTGACCAGCGCTGTTTTTATCACGCTTTTTATGAATTTGACAATCAGGGTATCGAAAAAAGCCTGTCCAGCGAGGACATGATTGTCAGGATCTTTGCCTTGCTGGACAGGCGCGTTGGAAAGCGGCGGCTGCTTGCGATGAAAGCCGGTATCGATCAGGAGTGTGAGACGATACGGTGCTTTTATGGGATTCGTGCAGCCGCGGAGCATGTGACTTGAGATCGTTACCCTACAGCTTTCTATGGGATTCGTCTACAGTTCCTTACTCGGACTTGACAGGCAGGGCGAGTGACTCGTTTGCACAGACTTCACGGAGTACGTCGCGGACTTCCATCAGCGCGAAGCCGAGCAGATTCTGGCCGCGCCAGTTAAGCGGGTTTTGCACGTTCTCATCGGATTCGGACATTTTGATGCCCCAGACGCCGTCATAGGGGCTTGCTTCGGCCAGAATTTTGTCGCCTGTCTGCAGGAGAAAATTTTTGAGCCGGGGATTCTGTGAGAATTTCTTGTAATTCCCATTCAGTACGATGGAGTACTTCGCTTCGCTCCATGCAGTCTCATCAAAATTTCTGACTTTTTGCCCGAGCGCCTTGATCTTCTTGGGATCTTTGCTGGCCAGGATCTGCTGCATCATTTCCTCGTCGCCAAACAATTGCGCCTTGTGGTACATCATAAACTGTTCCATGCAGCAGTAATGGTTTACGACAGAGAAGAAATGGGACTGGTACCACTGGCTCAGGCAGCCACGGCTTAGCGTTTTCTCTGACGCGGGCTGGGTTTTCCAGAACATGCAGTATTTTAATTTTTTTCCAGCGCGGTAATCCTGTTGGAGCTGTTCCAATGAATATTTTGGTCTGCCGTCCTTCTGCCAGTATTCGATGCGGAATTCACCGTGTTTGTAACAGGTGCGTTCGTCAGTATCGTTCCAGAATCCTTTCCAGGTCGGCGGTTCGGGAAAGAGCTGCCGATATTCGTCGCTCTTTTTGGCAGGCAGTTTTTGATACCATCGGTGCCATTTTCCCATATAGTCCTCGCCGCCGCCCATTCTCCAGCCGATGGAGTGGCGCTCGATCTCGGGATAGGCGAGCCAGGGCGGCAGCAGGATGTTTTGGTTTTCTGACATTGTTTTTTCCTCCTTAGAACAAAGAATTGTTAGAAACTGTGTTTCTTTGATATTATCAAAAATATATTATCACAATTGCAATCCATATGCAATAGGCATGGGGGGAAAAAGATCGTCAGGTGTTAAAGGTGCATCTTCCTGTATTCTTTTGGCGTGACGCCATATTTTTCCTTGAAAAGCGCATAAAAGTGCGTGCGGTTGGAGAACTGCAGTTTTGCGGCAATGGAGCTGATTGAGTCCTTGGACTCTACCAGGTACTTTGCCGCTTTTTTTAGCCGGAAAGTCATGCTGTAGTCAAAGAGGCACATGCCGGAATACTTATTGACGATGCGGTTTAAGTAGTCGCTGCTGTAGCTCAGGGCTTGTTCGAGCTCGGCGCGCGTCATTCTGCCCGCGCTTTTCTCAAAGAGATGGCTGATGCTTGTAAAAATCAGGAAATCACTGTCGGTATCCAGTTCTGTCAGCGCATGGTGATACTGCGCCGGCGAGAATAGGTTTTCGATGAAGCTGCAGAATAGTCCGCGGATCTGGTGTGCGGCACCGAAACCGGGGTAGAGCAGTGTACGGATCATGGACTCGGCGAGCTGGTGCAGGTGCGCCGCGCTCTGCTCATTTTCATGCGTGGGACGGAAGTTGATGTATGCTTTTTTTCCCGGATTTTTCAGGTCGGCGTTGACAAAGCGGCAGAAGTCGCTGTCAGAGAATTCTTTCTCGTTTTGGAAAGGGGAGTTCTGCGCATAGGCAAACAGCTCTGTCAGAAAGTCCGGTGACAGGCCGATAAAAAGAACGACTGCGGGCGAGTGATAGTGTTCAAGGTGGCATAAGCTCCGGTTGAGCAGGCAGCCGTCCCCGGCAGCGTATGTGACATTTTCCCCTTCTAATTTCTGTATGATTTTCCCTTTCAGCACGATCACAAACTCAAAATAGTCGTGAAAATGCAGTACGTCCCTTGTGTGGGCGTAATTTTTTGTCGTAGCGGATTCCTGGTAAAGCACAGAGCGGTCGGGCGCGAGCGTGACGATGTTGATGTAGTCGTCAAGTTCGGAGCCGCTGCAGTATTCCAGCGTTAACTGAAACGGCGCGTCAATGTGGTAAAAACGGCTGAAGTCGCTTGTGGCATTCCTCACGTTGATGGGGGAGGCAGGGCTGTTCAGCGCCCGGAGCATATCCATATTTTCCTTGGTTATTCTGATGTTATCCATATCGGTTCTCCTCCCCGTTTTTTGCGGCTTCCATTGCTTTTTACTTCATATATATTTTAAATCGAATCGTATTTAAGTGCAATATTAACCAAACTCTAATACCCAGATATGATACAAAATGAACCGCGCAAATCTGACTGCGACATTGTTTGCCACTGTACAAACTGTATATAATGTTTGACAGAAACAGACAGATTCTGTACAAAACATCAAAACGATGCAGTTTGTACGGTGCAAAATGACATACAAAAATACAAAAAGGAGGGTGAGAATATGCATGATTTTGCATATGGCGTTGATGTCAGCTGGGTAAGCCAGCTCGAGGCGCAGGGAGTCTGCTGGATTGACCACGGCGGTCAGAGAACAGATCCGATCGCGCTTTTGAAAACAATGGGTGCAGATGCGGTGCGGCTGCGGGTTTTTGTCAATCCGCCTGCGGAAGCATTCTGGACAAAGCCGGAGAAAGAGTTTGCAGGCAG
>VSNM01000052.1:8686-40473 GCA_009774245.1 Lachnospiraceae bacterium
GCGGTGCGGCTGCGGGTTTTTGTCAATCCGCCTGCGGAAGCATTCTGGACAAAGCCGGAGAAAGAGTTTGCAGGCAGGAAGTTTGGCCCGGAGAAGTGTATGCTCGGATTTTGTGACAAGGATGGTATGCTGGAGCTTGCAAAGCGCGCGAAAGCACTGGGAATGCGCCTGATGGTGGATTTTCATTACAGCGACCATTTCGCAGATCCTGTTTTTCAGGATATTCCGGAGGAATGGAAAAATGACAGTTATGAACAGCTGTCAGGGCGGGTGGCCGGGCACACAAAAGAGGTACTGGAACTGTTAAAAAGTCAGGGCATCTATCCCGAGTGGGTTCAGGTGGGAAATGAGCTGAACACGGGGCTGCTGCTGCCGGTCGGCAGTACAAGGGACAATCCGGCACAGCTCGTCGGGCTGTTGAATGCCGGATACAGGGCGGTTAAGGAGTGCTGTCCGGAGTGTCAGGTCGTCACCCATATATCTGGCGGCAATGATTATAAAATGTGCACGGAATTTTTTGACATTTTTTTCCAGAATGGCGGGGTAACGGATATCATGGGATTTTCTTATTATCCGTACTGGATGAAGATCACGCACGATGAGCGGAAGCTGCAGGATGATATGACAAGGCTTGCGGACAAGTACCACAAACCCCTGATGCTCAGCGAGATCGGCGGTCAGGAGAAGGAAGCGGAGGAGAGCTATCAGCTCCTTGTCAGTGCGGTGCGCGCGATCAGAAATGTCCCGGACGGACAGGGGCTAGGCGTCTTTTACTGGGAACCGGAGGTGGGGGCAGACCTGCTGCCGGACAGTTATCCTCTGGGAGCCGCACGTCTTGTGGGTGAAAAATGCCTGCAGTTTACCAGGGCGATGGAGGCATACGCGGATAGCAGCGGGGAGGGACAACATGAAAAATAGTGCAGAAAAAAAGAAATACCGGGAACCGTTTTTGAAGACGGCAAAAAAGCACTGGATGCTGTTGGCAATGCTTGCGCCGGCGGTCATCTATGTGATTGTATTTGCCTATATCCCGATGACGGGGATCGTGCTTGCCTTCAAGAATTACCAGTATGCGGGCGGTATTTACGGTTCCCCGTGGAATGGCCTTGACAATTTTAAGGCGCTATTGGTGGCCGGGAAGCTCGGGCAGGTGACGCGCAACACCCTACTATATAATATTGCGTTTCTGACATTGGGCATCGTCTTTGAGATGGGCAGCGCGATTCTCCTGAATGAATTGTTTGGCAAGGTCGTGAAGAAGGTGATTCAGTCCTTTATGTTCCTTCCGTATTTTATCAGCTGGGTTGTGGCGGCTGCGATCATGTACAATATTTTTAATTTCGAGCGCGGCGTATTCAACCATGTCCTGAACCTGTTCGGGGCGCAGTCGTTTGACCTGTACAATACGCCCGGGGCGTGGCCGCCCGTGCTGATCTTCCTGAAAGTGTGGAAACAGACAGGATATGGCTCGGTGGTGTATCTGGCGGCGATCACGGGAATTGACCAGGAGATGTTTGAGGCGGCGTCCATAGACGGGGCGAGCGTCTGGCAGAAGATCCGATACATAACCATACCTTCATTGCTGCCGACGATGATGATTTTGCTGCTGATGGGTATCGGAAATATTTTCCGAGGCGATTTCGGCCTGTTTTATCAGACAGTGCGCAGCAGCGCCCTGTTGCAGCCCGTGACGGATGTCATCGATACCTATGTGTTCCGGCTGCTGATCAACAATAGTGATATCGGCGTTTCCGCGGCGGCCGGGTTATATCAGTCGGTACTCTGCTTCCTGACGATCACTGTCTGCAACAGGCTTGTCAAGAAGGTTGATCCGGACTACGCACTGTATTAGGAGGGGGATAAATATGGCAATGATTCGCATAAACCACAGGCGCGTCACCAAAGACCAGCTTGCGGTAAATGTTTTGGGGTATATCTTGGTGGGGCTGTTTGCGCTGCTCTGTGTGATACCGTTTTATCTGATTATCGTGGCATCGTTCACGGACGAATCCTCCCTGATCCGGAATGGATATCCGCTAATTCCCACGGATTTCAGCGTACAGAGCTACCTGCTGTGTCTGAAGAATCCGACAGAGATTCTGCGGGCATATGGCACGACCATCGGTGTGACGGTCGTCGGGACGGCGCTGGCGGTATTCATCGCGACCATGACGGGATATGTGCTGTCGCGCAAGGATTTTCCGTGGCGCAATAAGTTTTCGTTTTTCTTTTTCTTCACGACGCTGTTCAGCGGCGGACTGGTGCCATCGTACATATTGTGCATTCGGTATTTGCACTTTAGAAATAACTATCTCGGTATTTTGCTGCCGCTCATGTTTTCGGTGTGGAATATGATCATCGCAAAATCTTTTATGAACGGGATACCGGGGGCGATCACGGAGTCGGCAAAGATTGATGGGGCGAATGATATTGTGATTTTTATCAAGCTGATCCTGCCGCTGAGCAAACCGCTGCTGGCGACGCTCGGGCTGTTCTCGGCGCTGGCGTACTGGAACGACTGGTACAACTGTATGCTGTATATCACAAACGAAAATATGTTCACGCTGCAGTATTATCTGCAGAGGATGCTTGGCAGCGCGGAGGCCATGCGGATTGTGGCGGAGAAGTCCGGGATCGCGCTTCCGTCTGTCCCGCTGGAGAGCATGAAGATGGCGATGACTGTGATCGCGACAGGCCCGATCGTGCTGCTGTATCCATTTGTGCAGCGCTATTTCGTGAAGGGGCTTACGATTGGCGCTGTGAAAGGTTAACTATTAGGAAGGAGAGATTTATTATGAAGAAGAAAAGAGTATTGTCAATGATTATGGGGTTGTGTATAGCGGCTTCGCTGCTGGCAGGGTGTGGGGGTGACGGCGCGCCGTCATCAACGGATTCGGTGACAGACAGCAGCAGTAGCGCGGGCGCTGCCTCAGATACAGCTGGGGATTCCAATGCCGCCCCGGTGTCGCTTGACAGTCTTCCGGCGGAAATAGGCGAGGGCATTACGGTCGCCGCTACGCCGGAAATGTACGCGTCAACGGATCTGGGCAAGAGCTACACGGTCAATATGTACCTGATCGGGGATACGCCAAATGACTGGGACAAAGTACTGGGACTTGTGAATGATTACCTGAAACCGTTTAACACGGAGCTTGCAGTGACATTTATGAGCTGGAGTGATTACCAGACAATGTATTCACTGGTGCTCGCGGGCGGGGAGCAGGTGGACCTGATCTTCACGGCGCCATGGTGTTATATGTACAATGAGGCCGCAAAGGGTTCCTTCTACGAGCTGACAGATGAGTTTGTGGCCAATTATATGCCGCTGACGAGCAGGTATCAGGCCGCTGACAGCTGGGACGAGACAACGATTTCCGGAAAAACGATTGCGATTCCGTGCAATGTGGCGCAGCCGATGGGAAAGATCGTGGCGGTGCGGCAGGACCTGATGGAAAAATATGGAATGAGTGAGCTGAAAAGCTGGGACGATTATAAGCAGTACTGTCTGATGATCGCTGAGAAAGAGACGCCTGAGAGCGGCATCTATGCACTGGCGGCCGCGGGGGATAACAATGAGCTGTGGGACGTGTACCGCCAGCAGTCAGACACATTCCTCGCACTGGACAGCAGTTATCTGGATTTCATGTATGAGTACAACAATGAGATTCCGGCAAAGGAAGATATTAAGCTTGCATATGAGTTTGATTCGTTCCGCACCTATGCGCATGACATGAAGGAGATGGCGGACGCGGGCTGCTGGAGCCGCAGCGCCCTGACGAACACAATCACGGACGACGATGCGTTTGGCAACCTGCAGGGAGCCTCGATCGCCTGGAATGGTTCCGTATTTACCTATATGGAGCAGGCGGAAAAAACAGACGGCGTGACCTGTATGGCATATGACCTGACCACGGATCATCTGGTGGGAGCCGAGGCGTATTCCAACAATGACATGGCGATCACGGCAGGTTCCGGGAATCCGCAGCGTGCGGCCATGGTTCTGGACCTGATCAAGTTTGATACCTATCTGAACAAGCTTCTGATTCTCGGCATCGAAGGGGAGCACTACAGTATCAATGACCAGAATGAGTACACCGAGCTTGACAAGGCGGCTGACTTTGCAGCGTTTGCAATCTCCGCGTCATGGTCGATCAAGAACGGGGATCTGCATGAGGCAGGCGTGCCGGAGCGTGAGACGGCGATCACGGACGCATGGGAGACACGCGTGCAGATGAACCCGACGATCACCTTTGTGTTTGACGACACGAATGTCAAGTCTTATACCTCCGCGGTGACGGCAGTGCTGACAGACTATGTGCCGATGCTGGAGCTTGGTCTGGTGGATGATGTGGACGCGACACTGGACGAGATGGTTCAGAAGTGCTACGATGCAGGATTACAGCAGATTTATGATGAATTTTATGCGCAGTATGACGCGTGGAAAGCGACTCGGTAAATGAAATTTACGGGCAGGGAGATATATATTATGTATTTCCCTGCCCTGTCTTTATGCACAACCCCATGCAGAGGAAATATGCCGCTAAGGCGGCGCATGGGGCGCCCTCATTCCCCTACTCGATTGCAAAAAATATTTCCTTGACAAACACATTATACATGAGTATAATAAATTATACAAAGGTATAATAAAGGAGAAACACCACACATGAGCATCACGACAAAAAAACTGGGCGAGGCGGAATTGGAGATTATGCAGGTAATTTGGGGCAGCGAACCGCCCGTCACGTCCAATTACATTTTAAAGGAATTGCGGGGGCACAGGTCATGGCAGCTTTCCACGCTGATGACCTCGCTGGCGCGGCTTGCCGATAAAGGCTTTGTCACCTGCGACCGCACGACAGGAACCAATCTGTACGCGCCGGTGATTACGGAAAACGACTACAAAGCGGGGGCGAGCAGACATTTTTTGGAAAAGCTCTATAATAATTCCCTGCAAAGCATGATTGCTACCCTATATGACAGCAAGGCAATCAAGCCCTCCGACGTGGAAGAACTGCGGGATTTTTTGGATCAATTAGAATGTGAAGAATGGAGGGAACAAAAATGACAGCGATATTCCTAAAAATGCTCACAAGCTCCGTCATAATCGGCTTGATTACCGTCCTGCTGATTGCGCTGACCCCGCTTTTGAATAAACGCTGCGCCGCAAAATGGAAATACTGGATTTGGTTCTTTCTCGCAGTGCGCCTGCTGCTGCCAGTCAACCTTGCAGACCTTTGCACCGTGTTTCAACCACTGTCACAGGGCAGAACACAGCAGACAGCCCAGACACAGCAAAACAGTACACAGGCGCCGCCTTCCGGAACGCTGCGGCTGGAACGGGTGACAGTCGAAATTCCGCCGCAAATGACAACGCCAATCACCGTGCACACGAAAAAAAGCGGATTCCAAATCACGCCGCTGACCATCATGGGAATGCTATGGGCGGCAGGCGCGCTTTGCTTTTTTGGCATTCATTTCATCAGCTATGTACGGTATAAAAGGCATCTTCTGAAAACAGGTACAAGGATGGAGGACAGCTCCTTCGCGCGTCAGCTGCAGGAGTTAAGGCAGGAATTGGCAATCAGCCGCAGCGTTTCCGCAATCGAATCCCCCGAAGCGGCAAGTCCCATGATGATAGGCTTTTTTGGCCCCGTGCTCGTACTCCCCAAAGAACAGTACAGCGCAGAGGAACGGTATTTTATCCTAAAGCACGAGCTCGTCCACTTAAAGCGCGGGGACGTATATTTCAAGCTGCTTTTGGTGGCGGCAAACGCGGTGCATTGGTTTAATCCGCTCATCTGGCTGATGCAGAAGGAGGCGGCGGTGGACATGGAGCTCTCCTGCGACGAGCGCGTGACAAAGGACGCGGATTATGCGCAGCGCAAAGCCTATGCTGAAACGCTCTGGTCAACGCTTCACAGACAATACGCGAAACAGACCGTGCTGTCCACGCAATTTTACGGAGGCAAAAAAGTGATGAAGAAACGGTTTCAGAATATCCTGCGCAAAACCGCCGGGAAAAGCGGCGCGGCAATGCTGTTCCTTGTGATTCTTTTCACAATCAGCATGGGAACGCTGATTGGCTGCAGCGCTGCGGACAAAACGGCGGCGGAAACACAGAACAGGACGGATACACAAGAAGAGCTGGTAACGGACACGCCGCCGCTGGAAACGGCATCAATGGATACGGACATTCCCGATATTGTCCTGGATGAGGCGCAGGCGTGGACAATAGAGGAATATGAATACTGCAAAAGATTCAGCCCCGGCAGCCATTATATTGACTGGCGCATCGAATCCCTGGAGCACTGCTATACATATGAGGATTTTCAAAGCAGTGTGTTACAGCAATACTGGGAGGACATCGGACCGCTTAAGGAGGAATGCGAGGATTTTCATGACATGGTATTGCAGATATACCGCATGAACATTGAGTTCTTATCCGAACAGCCCGAGAGCGTATTCCTTGCAGGCGGCATGACCATGACGGAGGACGGATGGGTGGTTCCCGACTACCCGAACAGCCGCTATCTCGTATTCCAACAGGACGGGGAGGAGCTGACGCTCTTGACGCGAATGTTTGAGAACGACTGCGAGGCAGGCGACGACACATTTACAAAGGATTTGGAGCATAACTTAATGCTGAATGAGCTGCCTGTACCGACGATGACATTTTCACAGGAAGGAGAAACAAATACAGTTCCAGCCGAGCTTATGGATGGAGACGGATATACATATTACGTGCCCGCCGGAGAATGGTATCCTTCGGATTTTGAAAACTGGGAGGATGTGGACGAGAACTGGAAAGCGCGCATTTACGACGCATGGACTGCATGGAACAACGAGGACGTCCGCTTTTGGATTGCCCGCATGGAGGGCGAGTCCTACGACGAGGCGCAAAAGGAATTGCTTGACGAAGGCTACGCAGTCATTAATGACAGAATGCTCCGACAGGACGGGGACACGATTTACAGTGTCGAACTTAAGGAAGCCCAAAACGACACATGGGGTATCTTCGCCCGCTATCCTGTCGATGCACAGGAAGGCTACGGTATGCAGATACACGCGATTGCGGATACGTTTACCGTATCGAAATAGTTTGGCAGCAGACATTATGCGCAACAGGTTTGACCAGACAGCCTGACAGGCGTAGAAAATAAGGTTCGATATAGTCTGTTCGATAACAATAAAAAAGTATCCTTTGATTTATTTAAGGGATACTTTTTTCAGTTCTGTCGATGAGTGGAAAACGGCTCAATAAACGGGGGGATATGCCTTTTTTTAAAAGAAACCTTGTCACCAAATAGGGCATTGGATATAATAAATGCAACAGGGTTGGTTTTGACCGCAGGAGTGGCGATGTACGATATTCATCGGGTATGGAGGGCAAAGTATGGCGAAGAAATTTTATACAGCGGGAGTATGTATTCCAGAGCAGAACTATATGGTGGATGTCAGCGGCAGGGTGGATACGATTATTGCGGAGTATATTGATGAGGGAAAATATTTTACAGTGAACCGCGCAAGACAGTACGGCAAGTCAACGATGCTATATCTGCTGGAACAGAGGTTGAACAGGCGGTATCTGGTGGTGCGCCTGAGTTTTGAGGCGGCGGACGAGATGTTTGTGTCACTGTACACGATGGCGGCCGGGCTGGTTCGGAAAGTGAGCCGTGTGTTGAAAATGCAAAAAGCTGAACAGTCTCTTCTGGAGGATTGGAGCCGGCCGGTTTCAGAGCAGTTTCCATTTGACGATCTGAGCGAGCGTATCACGGACTTGTGCAGCCATTCTGATAAAGAGATTGTTTTGATGATAGACGAGGTGGACAAAAGTTCGGATAACCAGGTGTTCCTTTCTTTTCTGGGATTGTTGAGAAATAAGTATCTGGAGCAGAGACAGGGGAATGATAAGACCTTTCGGTCTGTGATTCTGGCAGGGGTTTATGATGTTAAAAATCTGAAAGTCAAGCTGCATCCCGGCGAGGAACCGAAGTATAACAGTCCGTGGAATATCGCGGTGGATTTTATGGTAGATCTGGATTTTACACCGGAGGATATCGCCACCATGTTGAGGGAGTATGAGGCGGATTATCGCACAGGAATGGACATTGCCTATATCAGCAGACTGATTTATGAGTATACTTCCGGATACCCATACCTGGTGTCCCGGATCTGCCAGCTGGCAGATGAACGGCTGGCGGGAACGATAGATTTTCCAGAGAAACGGGATGTATGGACCAGGGAAGGAATTGTGGCGGCTGAGCAGATGTTGCGGAAACAGCGCAACACTTTGTTTGACGATATGATCAGGAAGCTGGCAGATTTTCCGAAACTCAAGAAGATCATTCAGGACATTCTATTTTGTGGAACGGCCTATCCATTTGAGGAGGACAATCATCTGATTGATCTGGGAGTAACGTTCGGGTTTTTAAAAGAGAATAATGGGACAGTGGCAGTCAAAAACCGTGTCTTTGAGACGAAGTTATACGATCTTTTTCTTTCGGAGATGGTTATGGAAGATACATTGGGGCAGGAGGCTGTCATAGAGCGTAATCAGTATATTATTGATGGCATGCTTCAGATGCGGCTGGTGATGGAAAAATTTTATCAGCATTTCACGGAAATTTACGGGGACAGTGATCAGAAATTTATTGAAAAGCAGGGCAGGAAGATCTTTCTGTTATATCTAAAGCCGATCATAAATGGTACTGGAAATTATTATATTGAGGCGCAGACAAGGGATTCACGGCGCACGGATATCATTGTTGATTACCGCGGCAGGCAGTTTATTATCGAACTGAAAATATGGCGGGGCGATGAATATAACCAGCGGGGCGAAAGGCAGTTGTTTGGATATCTTGATTCTTATGGAGTGGACACAGGGTATTTGCTGAGTTTTAATTTCAACAAAAATAAGACGGTTGGAATACAGGAAATATCGCTTGATGGAAAATGTATAATGGAAGTGGTCGTGTAAGGCACGGCCTTGGAAGGAATTAAGGGGTGAAGAAATGGCACAGGATTATCGATATATAAGCGAGAATACCCTGCAATACGTGTATTTGCACGATTGTGACTGTAGTCACTTGTGTTATCTGGAGGGGCGCCTGATCTTTGTCATGGAATGGATGGAGATACTGAGGGAACACCCGCTGAATCCATTTGGGCAGGCGCACCAGACGGGCGCAGGGAGAATTGAGCTGATCCATCCCAAAATCGTGGAATGCACGCTGGCAATGAGGGGAGACGGGGAAATTCAAAGAGTGTGTGATGTCAGGGAGCTGGATTATAGTGCGCTGGAATGCCTGAAATGCGAGGAAACATGCCTGAAGGACGGGGACTCATGTACGACGGAGAAAGCAGACGTATACTGTGCGGATTGTTATATGCTTTTTGACAGGGACTCCTGTTATTATGATCTTTCCATGAGGGTTGAATATGCGAAATCGCTTGTGATGTGGGATGCGTTCCATGATGTGTCATGGTTTGAGAGGGAATGATATGTCTGAAAAGAAAGCGTAGTATAAGAATATACATTCGATATGTTAAAGGTTACTTGGTTCATTTTCAGGAAGAACAGGAGGTTATCTGCAATGATATTTAAGGGACTAAAGGAAAACAATGGCTGGATGATGGCAGAGTACAGCGCGACATGGACATATGGCTATGACTTTATGCTGGATGCGGCGCAGACGATTATTGACACGGATTTTCGGGACAGGCTGCAGCGGGTTGCGACGGCGGAGGTCGCAGGGGCAGGGGATATCGAGCGGATTGACGAGGTGAGTACGTGCGGAAATATTCTTCGCGACTGTCCGTCCGTGTGCGAGGAGTGCGGCGTGCTGACAGTGTCCGGCATCAGCGGCATCATGGAATGTCCAGTTCAGTTTGTTTTTTATAACCAGACGAATCTGGTGCGATTATACTGCCCTTTCAGGCAATATTTTGAGGAGCACGGGGAGCATGTCTTTGACAACTATATGAACAGTATTGAGATCAAGGCATACTGTAAAGATACGGAGCGCAGGACGATTGCGAAAATTTCAGGGAATTAGAGGGCGTGAAGGAGGCAGGATTCCATGGAAAATCAGGAGAAAGAGGATACGTTGCGTCTGATTGAGGAGAACTATAAAGCGGCAAACAACAGTTTTGTCTATCTTTTACATGAAAGGGATCTGTATGACACAGATGCGTTTGCGAGATTGCTGGATTGCATCAACTCCCTGGACGAGGGGGAGGAAACGATACTGGAGCAATTGAATGCTATTCTAAGAGAAACATTGAAGCATATTATTTATCATTTTGATCCGGACGATAGCAGCCGGATCACCAATTTGCCGGAGGATTATTGGGCGTATTTGACAGATCTGGAGGACGCGGTTGGAAAATACGCGAGGATGTGCAGTAGAAAGAGGGAAAAGGATTCGAAAAATGTACAATTGGGATAAAGGGCATTTTATTCAATATATCAATGACATAGTACTGCCAGAGTGCGGGAGTGGGAACAGGAGTTGTCTTGGCATTCTGCAGAGGGTATTTGCTTTTTCAGATGAAAAACAGCTGCAGGTCAAGGCGGCTGCGATTGATGAGGAGATCTTGTCCGGGGCGTCTGTAAAAGAACTGATTTGGCTGTCGGAAAATTTCAGAAGCTGGCAGTGGGATGATTATGTGACGGATACAGCGGATGGGGAGATTGATTTTGGCAGGGAAAATTTTAGTCATCTGAGTGACGGACCGGGGTTATCCTGCCTTATTTGGAAAGTATTGATGAGCGAATCTGCAAGGCGGCGCTGACCGCTTATGGAAATCTGGCGGCAGAGTCGGGTGAGACAGTATACTGGCGCTTTTTGAACGATGGAAGCCCGGTTCTGGCAAGGCAGGCATATAGGCTGGTTCAGAAATACAAGATTTCATACAGTGCAGATCGGCTGTATAATGGGTTTGCGCAGAACCGAGGGCGTGTCCCGGGCGAATGCTTTTTAAAGCTGCTGTTATGCGCGCCGTCGTGGCAGCGGCTTCCGTATCTGCTTACGCTGTACTGCGATGCGGGGCTGTCGCAGCAGTGGCACGATATGATATTATCGAGGATCTGTGCAAGGAGTCCATATGTGAAACTATCCGGGCAGCAGGCGCAGGAGATCTGTGACATTCTGGAACAAAACGCGCCGCTCATACCGCCGGAGGTGAGCAGCGGGATTCGGTTTGACCTGGGGTATGTGGCGGAAAGGGTTTTTTGATTGCATCATAAGTCGTGGGCATGTTATAATGAAATCGCATAGAGGGGTCTGTGTTGCAAGTGAAATCCGTTTAAGACGGAAATCCATTTTAGATGGAAATCCATTTTAAATAGCTAAGCAAACAAGTCAGGAGGAGTAAATGACAAAAGAAAACAAGAGCACGGAGCCAGACGCGGTCAGGGAGCTTACCATGCAGTATGATGAGCGGGCAAAGAAAGCACTAAGCTATAAGACAGTACTGGCTTTCATACTGTCAAAGACGGTGGCAGAGTTCAAAGGGATGCGCGTAAAAGATATCGCGGGCTTGATCGAAGGGGAGATCTATATCAGTAAAGTTCCCGTAGATCCGGGACATACCAACAAAACGGACGGGGAGCGGATTACGGGGTTCAACACAGAGAATGCCGAGGAGAACGAGGGACTGATCAAATATGATATCCTGTTTCGGGTGCGCACATCGAGAGACGCGAAAAAATCATATGGAATTATCATCAATGTCGAGATGCAGAAGGATAAACCGACAGGGTACAAGCTGTCCAACCGCGCCATATTCTATGCGTGCAGGCTAATCAGTGCACAGAAGCAGCGGGAGTTTGAACATATGAAGTTCAATGACATGGTAAAAGTGTACTCTATCTGGATCGTTGCGAACATGGAGAGCAACAGTGTGAACCATATTCATTTGGCTCAGGATACCTTGTATGGAACATACAAATGGAAGGGCGGCACGGATATGATAAACATTGTGATAGCAGGTATCACTGGGAAGGCACAGGAAGTGAAGGAGACAGTCAGTCCAGAGAAGGCGGACAGCGTAGATCTGTGCAGGATGCTCAATACGCTGTTTGCAGTGAACCTGAATCACAGGGAGCGACTCAGATCGCTGTCAGATGATTTTGATATAGACATCGACAAAGGTTTAAGAGAGGAAGTGGAAGTGATGTGTAATTTAGGACAGGGAATATTAGAAAGAGGTCAAAGAGAAGGTGAAAAAAAGGGAGAAAAAAGAGGTATCAGGAAAGCGAAGGAAGAGGATATCATCAATTTCTACAAAGTAGGAGCCAGCTTAATTATGATTGCGCAGGCTATGAGTCAGACAGAGGAAGAGGTAAAAAAAGTATTAACAGACCATGGCGTGACGCTCGATCATTGACACTCTTTAGGGAGGATTTATGGGAAAGATTGATAGGGGCAGCACCAGCTTCCCGCAGGCTCGATATGACAGTTTTGTGCAGGAAATTTACAAGGACATACTCAAAAAGGAAGGGTATGTCAAAGAGCACGGAAAATTCGTGAGAAAAGAAAAGGACATTGTTCGCTCTGTCGAGTTTACGAGTGGTTTTGGCAGGGATGATAAGAAGAAAGAAACGCTGCGTTTTCGAATCTGGGTGGAGGCAAGGCTTGAAAATGAGACGCTGCTGCGCAGGGAAAACAGACTTACGACAGGCAAGGGCGCATATACACAATTTTTCCCGGGACTGCCAAAAAGAAATTTTTGGACTGGAAAAATGAAGTACAGCGAGGAAGATCTGAAATTGATAGAGGCTTTTCGGATTGGGCGGCAGACGGATCTTGCAGAATTGAAGACAATGGTGGAGGGACTGCTAAGACAGGCATTGCGGGATATGATGCGCTTCCAGACGGAGGAGCAGTTAGTTGACTATCTGAATGCGGAGAGCGAGGAGGATATGAGAACATACGAGGTCAATAATAGGAGACATGTCCTGTTTGAATTCGCCGCGTATGGCGTTCTGGGCGTTGGAGCCTGCCTGATTACGGGAGAATGGTTTATTATGGCATTTGTGTCGATTCTCTATTATATGATTATTATTGAGGATATGGATTTGTCGGATGTATGGTTTCGCAGGATGCTGGCTGTCCCGATTATAGAGCTGCTGGTGATGAGTGTGTTGTTTGTTTTGCTGTGGCAGAAGGTTACGGATAACTTTGCGGTTGGCAAGCTATGTATTGCTCTGTCTATGAATGGTTTGGTTCATCTGGTGGATCACATTTACAATCAGTATGTGCGCAAAAAAATGAAAGAGTTTTTAAATAATAGACGGTTTTGGGGCGGCGCATAGGGAATTGGGTTATGAAACTGCTTACAGATATAGAATGTATAGAAAAAAGCGATTTGAACTGATTGACCATTAAGAGGAAAAGGTGTATGAACAATTATGATGAAACATTAGTAGAGATATTTGAGACAGCGGCGGGGAAGGCGTTTACTTCCCTGATTAATGCGCACGGGGAGGAACATTTTTATTATTTTGCGTTGCTGATTGACGAGTGCCTGCGGCCGTATGTATCTGCGTGGTCTTATGAAGCGCTGGAAAAATTTTACAAGGAGAATGAAGTGGACGACGAGGAGAAGGACTGGTACAAGTGGAGTGGTGTGGAGTCTCCGTATGAGGCATACGGATGGGACGAATATTTTGCCGGATATACACATTTACTATATGAACGGGAGCAGGCAGCGGATGATGAGGACACGTTTTGCAGGGAATGCGAGCTTCGGATGGACGCTGCGGAGGAAGCCATGAGACGGCTGGATGCCAAGGGCATTTTTGGCACAGGCGGCGCGCGGGAAGGGGTTGTTATCACGGTAGAATGCGTCCCGCCGGAAAGGTCAAACTACGACAGGGTGGCGCGGCTGAACAAGACAGGGCTGATTGAAGAATTTCTGGAAGAAAACACGGATTTGCTCGAGGAGGACGAGTAAGAAGCCTGTGGAAGGAGGGTTAGACTATGGCATTTACACATCTGCACGTACATACAGAGTACAGTCTGCTCGACGGCTCCAACAAGATTAAGGAGTATGTCAAGCGTGTCAAGGAGCTTGGCATGGACAGTGCCGCGATCACAGACCACGGCGTCATGTACGGTGTGATTGACTTTTATAAGGAGGCGAAGGCAAACGGCATCAAGCCGATTCTCGGGTGCGAGGTCTATGTCGCGCCGAACTCGCGTTTTGACAAGGAGATCGGCGGCGGGGAGGAGCGCTATCACCATCTCGTGCTGTTAGCAGAAAATAACACGGGTTATGCCAACCTGATGAAGATTGTCAGCAAGGGATTTACCGAGGGGTATTATTATAGACCGCGCGTGGACATGGAAGTCCTCGAACAGTACCATGAGGGCATTATCGCGCTCTCCGCGTGCCTTGCGGGCGAGGTGCCAAGACTGCTCGCAAAAGGACTTTATCAAGAGGCGAAAAAGACAGCGGAAAAATATGAAAAATGCTTTGGCAAGGGCAACTATTTCTTTGAGCTGCAGGATCATGGGATTCCTGAACAGAGAACCGTCAACACGGCGCTCCTGCGCATGAGCAAGGAGCTTGATATACCGCTCGTTGCGACAAACGATATTCATTACACCTATGCGGAGGACGCCCAGTCACATGATATCCTGCTCTGTATCCAGACCGCGAAGAAGGTCTCCGACGAGGACAGGATGCGCTATGATGGCGGGCAGTACTATGTCAAGAGCGAGATGGAGATGCGGGAGCTGTTTCCATACGCGCAGCAGGCGCTCGACAACACGGCGATGATTGCCGACCGTTGCAATGTGGAGATCGAGTTTGGCGTGACGAAATTGCCGAAGTTCGACGTTCCGCAGGGCTATGACTCGTGGAGTTACCTCAACAAGCTCTGTACCGACGGGCTGTCGGAGCGCTATCCCGACGATGACGGCACGATCAGGGAAAAGCTGGACTACGAGCTTGGCGTGATTCAGAAAATGGGGTATGTAGATTACTTCCTGATCGTGTGGGATTTTATCAACTGGGCCAGGGAGCATGACATTCCCGTCGGTCCGGGGCGCGGCTCGGCGGCGGGAAGCATCGTCTCGTACTGCCTGCATATCACGAACATCGATCCAATCCGCTACAGCCTGCTGTTTGAGCGGTTCCTGAACCCGGAGCGCGTGTCGATGCCCGATATTGACATTGATTTCTGCTATGAGCGGCGGCAGGAAGTGATCGACTATGTGAGTGAGAAATACGGGCATGACAAGGTTGTTCAGATCGTGACGTTCGGTACGATGGCGGCAAAGGGCGTGATTCGCGATGTGGGGCGTGCGCTCGACCTTCCATATAATTATGTGGACGGGATAGCCAAGATGATACCAAACGAGGGCAATTCGCCGGTCACGATCACGCGCGCCCTCGAAATGAATCCGGAGTTCAGAAAGCTGTATAAGGAGGACGAGCAGGTTCACTATCTGATCGACATGTGCCTGAAGCTGGAAGGACTTCCGCGTCACACGTCGATGCACGCTGCGGGCGTTGTGATCTGCCAGAAGCCGGCGGACGAGTTTGTGCCACTGTCGCGCGGGAGTGACGGCGCGATCACGACACAGTTTACCATGACCACGATCGAGGAGCTGGGGTTGCTGAAAATGGACTTTTTGGGACTGCGCACCCTGACGGTCATCAAGGACGCGGTGGACAATGTGGAAAAGACGACAGGCATCCATATCGACGTAGATCACCTTGACTACGATGACAAGAAAGTGCTCGCTTCCCTCGGAACAGGACGGACGGACGGCGTGTTCCAGCTTGAAAGTCAGGGCATGAAAAACTTTATGAAGGAACTCAAGCCGCAGACATTGGAGGATGTCATAGCGGGGATTTCCCTGTATCGTCCGGGGCCGATGGATTTTATCCCGGCATATATCCGGGGAAAAAATAACCATGCCGCGGTCAGGTACGCCTGCCCGCAGCTCGAGCCGATCTTGGCACCCACTTACGGCTGTATCGTCTATCAGGAGCAGGTAATGCAGATCGTGCGCGATCTCGGCGGCTATACACTGGGACGCAGCGACCTTGTGCGGCGCGCGATGAGCAAGAAAAAGGCGTACGTCATGGAACAGGAGCGCCAAAATTTCGTGCACGGCAATCCCGAGGAGGGCGTGCCTGGGTGCGCGGCATGCGGCATTTCAGAGGAAGTGGCAGACCAGATCTACGGGACGATGATGGACTTTGCCAAGTACGCGTTCAACAAATCCCATGCGGCATGCTATGCGGTGGTGGCTTACCAGACCGCGTATCTGAAATATTATTATCCAGTGGAATTTATGGCGGCGCTGCTGACATCGGTCATCGACAATGCCTCCAAGGTGTCGGAGTACATCATGGTCTGCAAGAGCATGAATATCCAGATCCTGCCGCCCGACATCAATGAGGGCGAGTGCGGGTTCTCGGTGTCAAACGGCGCGATACGCTATGCGCTCAACGCGATCAAGAGCGTGGGCAGGACAGTCATCGAGGGCATTGTCGCGGAGCGGAATGCGCACGGAAACTTTCAGAACCTCAAGGATTTTATCGAGAGGACGCAGAATGTCGAGATGAACAAGCGCGCCATCGAGAATTTTATCAAGGCGGGTGCATTTGACAGCTTTGGGGCGACCAGAAAGCAGCACATGAGTGTGTATGCGATGATTCTCGACAGTGTAGTCCACAGCAAGCGCGGCGTGACGGCAGGGCAGATGTCGCTGTTTGACATCGTCTCGGAGGAGGACAAGAAGGAGCTGGAGATCAAGATGCCCGATGTCGGGGAGTACGAGAAGGAGCTGCTGCTGAGCTTTGAGAAGGAAGTGCTGGGCTTTTATATCAGCGGACACCCGATGCAGGAGTACCAGTCGGTGTGGGAGCGGCGCATCACGGCGAAGACCTCAGACTTTTATCTCGACGAGGAGACGGGGCTCACCCATGTGCAGGACAATACGAAAGCGACGATCGGCGGCATGATTATGGACAAGAAGATCAAGTACACGAAGCAGGATAAGATCATGGCATTTCTCACCGTGGAAGATCTTGTGGGCAGCATCGAGGTGATCGTGTTTCCAAATGCGTATGAGAAGTATTCGTCAAAGCTCTTGGAGGAAAACAAGGTCTTTATCGAGGGCAGGGTGCAGGTAGAGGACGAGCGCGACGGCAAGCTGATTTGTGAGAGCGTTACCGCCTTTGATGAGATTCCGAGAAAAGTGTGGCTCAAATTTCCGGACATGGATACCTATATTAATAAGGAAGCGGAACTCTTTGATGCGATCTACGACTCGGAGGGCATCGACAATGTTGTTATTTATATAGAAGAAACACGTCAGAAAAAGGTTCTGCCGCCCAACAAAAACATCAAGGCGGACAGCACCGTCCTCGACAAACTCCGCGGACTGTTCGGGGAGGAGAATGTTAGGGTGATTAGTTGATATTTTTTTGTCAAAGAGTATTGTATTCTTGTAAAAAAAAGGGTACAATCATTTTAGAAAAAAATTACATTGATATAAAGCAACTATTCAGCTCAGTTAATGTATAGGAGGTATGATGAGATGTCAAAAGAGATCAAGACAATAGGCGTATTGACAAGCGGAGGAGACGCACCGGGTATGAACGCTGCGCTGCGCGCGGTGGTGAGGAAGGCTCTGACAAACAATGTGAAGGTAAAGGGTATCAAGCGGGGCTACATGGGATTGCTCAACGAGGAGATCGTCGACATGGAGGCGTTCAGCGTAGCTGATATCATTCAGAAGGGCGGTACGATCCTTGGCACGGCGAGATGTCTTGAGTTTAAGGAGGAGAACATACAGCAGATGGCAGCGGAGATCTGCCATAAGCATGGGATTGACGGGCTCGTGGTAATCGGCGGTGACGGTTCCTACAGGGGCGCGCAGGGACTTGCAAGGCACGGCATCAACACAGTCGGCGTGCCTGGCACGATCGATCTCGACATTGCATGTACTGAGTATACGATCGGATTTGATACGGCGATTAACACAGCGATGGAGGCGATCGACAAGGTAAGGGACACCTCATCCTCTCATGAGAGATGCTCTATTATCGAAGTAATGGGAAGACATGCCGGCTATATCGCGCTTTGGACAGGCGTTGCAAACGGCGCGGAGGACATACTGATTCCCGAAAAATACGATTTTGATGAGCAGGAGCTGATCAACAATATCGTGCGCAGCCGTAAAAAGGGCAAGACGCACCACATTATCGTAAATGCCGAGGGTATCGGCCACTCAACATCGATGGCAAAGCGAATCGAGGCGGCGACCGGCATTGAGACGAGGGCAACGATTCTTGGATATTTGCAGCGCGGCGGCAATCCGACCTGTAAGGACAGGTTCTACGCATCGATCATGGGTGCTTACGCCGCTGATATCCTCTGTGAAGGCAAGTCAAACAGGGTTGTGGCCTACAAGCATGGCGCGTTCGTGGATTATGACATCGAGGAAGCGCTCAACATGAAAAAGACGATTGACGAGTATCAGTTTGATATCTGCAGAAAATTGTCGAGATAGCGGAAATAGGGTTCAGATAGACAAGCCAGACTGTTGGAGTCTGGCTTGTTTTTGCACAGGGGCGCACAGATGAAATTGTTGCTTACGCAACGTGCGCCCCGCGCGGCGAGTAGTGGAGAAGGTCATTCCCCTACTCGATTTCAGGGGGATATCACTCAAATAAAGGAATAAATATCATGATTTTGGAATGGAATAATAAGAAGCCAAAAGCAAGGAAGTCAACCACCAGACTGATCGCGTCCGGCTTTGCATTGATCATACTGGCAGGGGCGCTGCTGCTGTCGCTGCCTATAGCGAATAAATCGGGACATGGAAACTGGTTAAATTCGCTGTTTACAGCGACATCTGCTACCTGTGTTACGGGGCTGGTCGTCACAGACACATACCAGAACTGGACAATCTTCGGGCAGATTATTATACTCTGCCTGATCGAGGTCGGCGGATTGGGTTTTCTGACGATCGGCGCCTATATCTCGGTGCTGCTCAAGAAGCGCATCGGACTGCAGGAGCGGGAACAGCTGCAGGAGAGCGTCAATACGCTTGAAATAGCAGGTGTTGTCCGACTCGTCAAAAAGATTGTGCAGGGGGCGCTCTGCGTTGAAGGACTGGGTGCGGTATTGCTTGCTTTCCGCTTTGTACCGCGGTTTGGCGTTGCGAGAGGAATCTATTTTTCAGTCTTTCATGCGGTCTCCGCCTTCTGCAATGGCGGATTTGATCTGATGGGGGTGAATGAGGCGTACTCCTCGCTTGTCGCGTTTGAGGGGGATATCGTTGTGAATCTTGTCGTTGTCACATTGATTCTGGTCGGCGGTATCGGTTTTATCGTGTGGGATGACGTGATGCGCAACAAGTGGCATTTCAGGAAATATCTGCTGCACAGCAAGATTGTAATCACGACGACGCTGATTTTGACTGCGGCAGGGACAATTCTATTTTTGATCACAGAAAATAATGCGGCGTTTGCAGGCATGAGTCCGCTTGAGAAATTTCTGGGAGCACTGTTTTCCTCTGTCACACCGAGAACGGCGGGCTTTAATTCGGTCGACACGGCGGCGCTGTCCAATTCCGGCAAAATAATAACAATGGTTATGATGTTTATCGGCGGCAGTCCAGGCTCCACGGCAGGCGGCGTCAAGACGACGTCGATGGTCGTGCTTCTGTTCTATGCGGTGGCAATGGTGCTGGGGCGGGAGGATATCAATCTCTTTGGGAGGCGTTTGACGGATGAGGTGGTGAAGAAAGCGAATGCAGTCGTCATCATCAACGCGACGCTGACGATCATGGCGACGGTCACAATTATGACATTACAGCCGTTATTGAATTTTGAGGATGTGCTGTTTGAGGTGCTTTCCGCGATCGGAACGGCCGGAATGACAGTGGGCATCACGAGAGAGTTGAATATAATATCACGAGTTATTATTATCGTGCTGATGTACTGCGGGCGGCTGGGAAGCCTTTCCTTTGCGCTGGTTTTTGCACAGAAAAAGATATCGGCGTCGGTGCGGCAGCCGCAGGAAAAGATTATTGTTGGGTAATGGAGGTATGGGATGAAATCAATTTTAATTATAGGAATGGGGCGGTTTGGGCATCATCTGGCGGCCAATTTTCTGGAGAATGGCCATGATGTCATGATCGTCGACGAGAATGAGGAAAAGCTTGAGGATATGGTGCCCTATGCGACAAGCACCAGGATTGGCGACTGCACGAACGAGGAGGTTCTAAAGAGCATCGGCGTGCGCAATTTTGATGTCGTGTTTGTGTGCATCGGCACCAATTTTCAGAGCAGTCTGGAGATCACGAGCCTTGTGAAGGAGCTCGGGGCAAAGCGGGTGATCAGCAAGGTGACCAGGGATATCCAGGCAAAATTTTTGCTGCGAAACGGGGCGGATGAGGTGATCTATCCTGACAAGGATATCGCGGAGAAATGGGCAGAGCGCTACAGCCTTGACAATATTTTTGACTATATTGACCTTCCCGGCGCCTTTGGAATCTACGAAATGCCGCCCTTAAAGGAGTGGGTGGGCAGGAGTATCCGCGAGTCCAACATCGCCGCGACGTACAAGATTTCCATATTAGGCATTAAGAAGAAGCATGAGGAACAGATGAGCGTGATGCCCTCGGCAGACTATATTATCAGGGATACAGATCATTTGATGGTGATGGCCGGCAATGAGGTCGCGGAGCGGCTGCTGGAGCAGAACAAGCACAATTTCGCGAAGGCGGCTTCGGAGAGAAAACGTTAAGACGGGAGTTGGGTTCAAATATGATATCAAGCACAGCAAATAGTAAGGTAAAGCGGCTCGCGGCGCTGGTGCAGAAGGCGAAAATGCGCAGGGAGGAGCAGCTCTTTGTCGTCGAGGGAGTCCGCATGTTTCGAGAGGCGCCTGTTCCGTGGATCAGAGAGGTGTACGTGTCGGAAGCATTTCTGAGGAAATTGGAGGGGGAAGCCGGGGACCAAAAGGCCCGGGACATCCGGGAGCGTCTGAAAAAGTGTCGCTGTGAGGTGCTGGCGGACGTGGTTTTTCAGAAGGTTTCTGACACGCAGACGCCGCAGGGAGTGCTCTGTGTGCTCGCCATGCCGCATTATGAGCTGGCAGAGTATGTTGACAGGTGGATGACGGATTCGCAGAAGGCGCCACTGCTCGTGCTTCTCGAGGACCTGCAGGACCCGGGAAATCTGGGAACGATTCTGAGGGGCGGCGAGGGAGGCGGCGTCGACGGTGTGATCATGACGAGACAGACAGTGGACATTTTTAATCCCAAGGTTATCCGTGCAACGATGGGTTCGATATACAGGGTTCCATTTTTTGTCACAGAAAATATGGGTGACACGATTGATTTCTTAAAAAAGAGCGGCGTGACGGTCTACGCGGCGCATCTGGAGGGCAGTGTGGATTACGATCAGCCGGATTATGCCCTTCCTACGGCCTTCCTGATCGGAAATGAGGGAGGCGGGCTTCGGCGTGAGACAGCCGCGCGCGCGGGGCAGTACATAAAGATTCCGATGCTGGGGCAGGTCGAGTCGCTCAACGCGGCAGCGGCAGCCACAATATTGATGTATGAGGCCGCGCGGCAGCGGCGCAGAAAGGTGTAAATTATGAAGATAGGATTTATAGGACTGGGAAATATGGCGACGGCAATGATCGGGGGGATGCTCGGGACGGGTGCGTTTCAGGCGCAGGAAATCATAGGTTCGGCCAGGACGCAGGAGACGGCGGAGAAGGTCGGCAGCAAATACGGTATTCTGACCGGAACGGATAACAGGGAGACTGCAAGACAGGCGAATGTGCTGATTCTTGCCGTGAAGCCGGTTTTTCTGGCGGAAGTGATCGAACAGATCAGAGATCTGGTAGATGGGGAAAGCACGCTTGTGATATCGATCGCAGCCGGCAAAACGATCGACTGGATTGAACACGAATTTGGTAAATCACTCAGAATTATACGGTGTATGCCGAATACGCCCGCCATGGTGGGTGAGGGCTGCACCTGTGTCTGCCTGAAGGAAACGTACACGGATGCGGAAGTTTACGCCGGAGACAAGGCTGTCGCACTCAGGATTATGAATAGCTTTGGCAGGGCGGACATTCTGCCCGAACGACTGATGGATGCTTTCGTCGGTGTGGCGGGAAGCGCTCCGGCGTATGTGTTTCTGTTCATCGAGGCGATGGCGGACGCGGCGGTCATGGCGGGAATGCCAAGGAAGCAGGCATACGAGTATGCGGCACAGTCTGTGCTTGGCAGCGCTAAGATGGTGCTTGAGACCGGAATGCACCCGGGCGCACTCAAGGATATGGTCTGTTCGCCGGCCGGCACGACGATCGAGGCGGTCAGAGTGCTGGAGGAGAAGGGGATGCGTGCGGCAGTGATTGACGCAATCGGGGCGTGTGTGGAGAAATCAAAGAGTATGTAAAAATATAAAATTTGCAAAAAACAGGAGTTCGAGACTTGACAAGTCGCGAACTCTTTGCTATTATATAAAACCGTAATAGGTGTTAACAAATATGTAATATTTGCCGATAAAATGTAAAAGATGAGTAACTATTGTCATATAATAGTTAATGAATTGTTTAAAAAAGGCAAATAACATATTGATAACAGGAAATGGAGCAGATTATGAAGACAAATTGTAAAAGGTGGAAATATCTGTTGTGCATTACGGCAGTGACGATCATGTTTGCGGTTCTTCCATTCAACACACAGGCAGCAGATGTGCAGGTGCGGTTGACAGAGCAGGCGGACAAAAAACAGGAATCCACATCAGACAAGATGAATTCAGCAGAGAACAGGAATCAGGCAGCAATAACGGCGGGAGCAGCAGGTATCCTGGATGCAGGGACACAGGTCTCGGCAAAAGGTGAGGCGCTGTCCTCATTCGCAAAGGCAATGATGACGCTGCAGCCTCAGATTCAGCCGGAGTCGACGCTTGTCATGGCGAAGGTCAACGAGTATGTCAACATCAGACTGGAAGCAGATCAGGACGCGGAGAAGGTTGGTGTGCTGTACAAGGATTGCGGCGGAGAGGTTATAGAGAAAAACGAGGAATGGACAAAGATAAAGTCCGGCGATGTTACCGGATGGATTAAAAATCAATATCTTTATTTTGGAAAAGAGGCGGAGGAGCTTGCCAGAGATGTGGGTGTGCTCACCGCGTACTCTGAGACGGAGACGCTCAGAGTCAGGAAAGAGCCAAGTCTGGATGCCGGTATTGTCGGTCTCTTAGCGGACGGTCAGGCAGTGGAGGCAATCACAGAGGAGGGCGACTGGGTGAAAGTCAGCTATGAGGGCGAGACAGGATTTGTGGCAGCGGAGTATGTCAGGGTTGAGTTTGGCATCGACACAGCCGAATCCATGGAGGCAATCAGGGCGAGAGAGGAAGCGGAGCGCGCAAGAGCCGCAGCCGAGGCTGAGGCAAAGAGGGTGCAGCAGAAGGAAGCAGTGCTTGCATCCGCGTCAGAGCTCGACATTCTGGCGGCGCTGATTCAGTGCGAGGCGGGCGGAGAGCCCTACGAAGGTCAGGTAGCGGTCGGCGCTGTCGTGATGAACAGGGTGAGATGCGGCGGCTATCCTAATAATATTACAGATGTTATTTATGCGTCAGGGCAGTTTGTTCCCGCGTCAGGAGGACGCATGGAGTCATTGATTTTAAACAAGACGACCAAGGCTTCATGCATACAGGCGGCTCAGGAAGCGATCAGTGGTGTCTGCAATGTCGGGGATGCGTTGCATTTCCGCAGAAATAATGGCAGGGACGGACTGGTGATCGGAAATCATGTATTCTGGTAAGAGACCGGATGCAGAGGCAACACGAAAAAGCGTGGTTCTTTATAAAAGAACTGCGCTTTTTCTTGCCCCTTTTGCATAAATGTAGTAGAATAAACAAATAATGGGTAATTTTGACATGAGGAGGTAACAGGAAATGAATTTGACAGGACGGAGTTTTCTGACACTGAAAGATTTTACGCCGGAGGAGATCTTATATCTGATCGACCTGGCGGCTGAATACAAGGATAAGAAAAAGAAAGGAATCCTGCACGACACGCTGCGCGGGAAAAATATTGCCTTGATTTTTGAGAAAACGAGCACACGCACGCGCAGTTCCTTTGAGGTTGCCGCGCATGATCTCGGCATGGGGACTACGTATCTCGATCCGGCGGGATCGCAGATCGGCAAGAAGGAGTCCATCGCGGACACGGCGCGCGTGCTTGGCAGAATGTATGAGGGAATTGAGTACCGCGGCTACGGGCAGGCGATTGTGGAGGAACTGGCAAAGTATGCGGGTGTTCCAGTGTGGAACGGCCTCACCAACGAGTACCATCCGACACAGATGTTGGCGGATGCGCTCACGATCAGGGAGCATTTTGGATATCTGAAGGGCATTAAACTCACTTACATGGGCGATGCGCGCTACAACATGGGCAATTCCCTGATGATCTTGTGCGCGAAGCTTGGTATGCATTTTACGGCGTGCACGGCAAAGGCGTATTTTCCCGACGAGGCTCTTGTGGCGCAGTGCAGGGAGTATGCGGCAGCATCAGGCGCCACGATCACGCTGACAGAAGATGTGGACGCGGGGACGAAAGGCGCTGATGTGATCTACACGGACGTGTGGGTGTCCATGGGAGAGCCCGACAGCGTGTGGGAGGAGCGCATCAAAACGTTATCCCCGTACAAGGTGACAAGGAGAGTGATGGACAATGCAGGCAGTCAGTCGATTTTCCTTCATTGTCTGCCCGCGTTTCACGATCTCAAGACGAAGATCGGCAGGGAGCAGGGGGAGAAATACGGCTTCACGGAGCTCGAAGTGACGGACGAGGTATTTGAGTCGGCGCAGTCGCTTGTGTTTGACGAGGCGGAGAACCGCATGCACACGATCAAGGCTGTGATCGCGGCGACGCTCGGCGCGTGATAGACAATCTGATACGCTTATAGAGTTCAGGCGCTAAAGATGTGGCTTTGAGGTATGAGGAATTTGTTATGAAAAATGAGGAGATATTGAAAAAGCTCCGCGACGCGGGCGATTATGTGAGTGGTCAGGAGCTCTGCGAGTATTACGGCGTGTCACGTACAGCGGTGTGGAAGGCGGTCAGACAGCTCGAGAAGGACGGCTATGTGATCGAGGCGCAGAACAACAAGGGCTACAGACTTGTGGAGAAAGAGGACGCGGACGTGTTCACCAAGGTGGAGATCGAGAGTTATATGGATACCTCATGGATCGGGAGAAAGCTTGTTTTTCACAGGGAGACAGGCTCCACCAACCTGGACGCAAAGGCGCTTGCGGAAAAGGGGGAGGAAGCAGGCGCCGTCGTTGTGGCGGATATGCAGACCGCAGGGCGCGGCAGGCGCGGCAGGGGCTGGGTGTCCCCGTCCGGAAAGGATATCTATATGTCACTGATGCTCAGACCAGGGTGCAGACCGGAGAAAGCCTCCGTGCTCACCCTCGTGATGGCTCTTTCCGTGCTGGAAGCCATTCAGGAGGTGACCACACAGACGTGCGGTATCAAGTGGCCGAATGATATCGTGATCAACAACAGAAAAGTGTGCGGCATATTGACAGAAATGAGCGCAGAGCTTGACGGAATACACTACGTCGTGATCGGAGCAGGCATCAATGTGAATCAGGAACAGATGGATAGCGAGATACAGGACAAGGCGACATCGCTCTATATTGAAGGCGGTGAGAGAATCAGGCGCGCAAAGCTGGTGGCGCGTGTACTGCATTATTTTGAAGAAAACTATGCCGTATTTGCGAAGAACTGGGATTTTTCCGGATTGGTGGAAAAATATAACCGTTATCTGGTCAACCGCAACAGGGAAGTGCGCGTCCTAGACCCCAAGGGAGAGTATGAGGGCGTCGCCAGAGGTATCAATGAAAAGGGCGAACTGATTGTTGAGCGCAAAGATGATGGCCGGACGGAGCTGGTATACGCAGGCGAGGTATCCGTGCGAGGTATCTATGGCTATGTATGATAAAGTATTTTTGTATGTGGATATATTGCTGTCAAAAGGCGCGGGAACTGTCACAAAATGTTTTTTAGAGGAAAGTCAGTAGCGCAAAGGAGGAGCATGGAAGAAAAAAGTGGGCGTATTGTCCTGTGCGGGGCAAACGCGTATGAGCAGAAATATTATTTTAATGAAAAATTTAGCAGAATCCCTGAATCCATCAAGGAGGAACTGCATATTATATGTGTGTTGTTCACGGAGGAAGTCGGCGGTGTGTTCACAATCGTGTTCGAGGAGGACGGCAGTGTGAGCCTTGAGACAGATGCTTACGAGGACGACATTTTATATGACGAGATCAGCAGCGGTCTGCTGGTCAGGGAGATCCGAATGCAGCGGCAGGAGCTGTTGGAGTCATTAAGCCTTTATTACAGGGTATTTATACTTCACGAACCGGTTGATGTATCTGAAAACGATTGATTTTACAATTCTGCGGGAGCGCGCAAGGAGTTTCAATATGATTTTAGTAGTTGATGTTGGAAATACAAACATAACATTCGGGGTGTATGACCGGAAGAATCTGGTCACGACATTCCGCCTGATGGCAAAGACGCAGCGGACTTCGGACGAGTACGGCGTGCTGATCACAGAGCTGCTGACCAAGAACCATGTCCATACGAAAGAGATCGAGGGCGCGATTATCGCGAGCGTCGTGCCAAACGTGATGCACTCGCTCACAGGCGGCATCAAGCGCTATGTGAGCGAGAGACTGATGATCGTGGGCGTCGGAATCAAGACGGGTATCAGGATTGTGACAGAAAATCCAAAAGAAATTGGCCCAGACCGCATCGTGGACGCGGTTGCCGCATATGAATTATACGGGGGACCTGTGCTTGTCCTGGACTTTGGCACCGCGACGACTTATGATCTGGTCGATGAAAAAGGCTGCTTCTGCGCGGGAATCACAGCGCCGGGCATCCGCATCTCGGCGAAGGCTCTCTGGGAGGACGCGGCAAAGCTCCCCGAGATCGAGATCAGGAAACCTGCCTCAATACTGGCGCAGGAGACGATCTCGAGTATGCAGGCAGGGCTGGTATACGGACAAATCGGGCAGACAGAGTTCATCGTAAACCGCGTCATCAAGGAGACCGGTTACGACAATCTCAAGGTGGTGGCGACAGGAGGACTAGGGCGCATTATCGCGGAGGAGACGGACGTGATACAGGAATACAACAGTGCACTGACACTGGAAGGACTCAGGATCATCTATGAAAAAAACAATAGATAAAAATTCAGAAAAAACGGCTGACAGACGGTTAAAGATTGGAAATGTCGTCCTCAAAAATAACGTTATACTCGCACCGATGGCAGGGGTTACAGACCTGCCATTTCGACTGATGTGTAAGGAGCGGGGGGCCGGACTTGTGTGCATGGAGATGATCAGTGCCAAGGCAGTGCATTTTAATAACAAAAATACGGAGGCGCTGATGGAGATTCACCCAGATGAAATGCCAGTGTCGCTGCAGCTGTTTGGCTCGGAACCTGAGATCATGGCAGAGACAGCGGCGCGCATTGAGGAGCGCCCGTTTGACATACTGGACATCAATATGGGCTGCCCAGTGCCAAAGGTTGTCAACAACCGTGAGGGAAGCGCGCTGATGAAAAATCCAAGGCTTGCGGGAGAGATCGTGTATGCAGTCTCCCACGCGGTCAAAAAGCCCGTGACCGTAAAGATCAGAAAAGGATTTGACGACGATACAGTCAATGCCGTGGAGATCGCTAAGATTGCCGAGGCGAACGGCGCGGCGGCGGTCGCGGTACATGGCAGGACAAGGGAGCAGTATTATTCTGGAAAGGCGGACTGGGATATCATCAGACAGGTAAAGGAGGCAGTGCGCATACCAGTCATAGGAAACGGCGATGTGACCAGTGCGGTTTCGGCGGCAAGGCTGCTGGAAGAAACAGGCTGCGATGGCATTATGGTAGGCAGGGCAAGCCGTGGAAATCCATGGATCTTTCGTGAAATCAACCAGTATCTTGATACGGGCATCATACCTGAGCGGCCGACACGGGAAGAGGTCTGCGATATGATACTGCGCCATGCAGGGTTGCTGCTTTCCTACAAAGGGGAGTATGTCGCAGTGCGCGAGATGCGAAAGCATGTGGCATGGTACACTGCCGGATACCCGCATTCGGCAAAACTTCGCAGCATGGTAAACGAGATGGAGACCTATGCGGAGCTTGTCGGCGGGATTCAAAAAATCTTTCTGGAAAGCGGGGTGTCCTATGGGACAATGTGATAAGATGCTTCGCCGGCAGTTATTTTGTGCAGTGTTGGCACTGTTGCTTCCTGTGACGGGCTGCGGCAACAGGAACGCCGCTCTTAAAAGCACAGAGGAAAGTATCGGGGAAACACCACAGTTGCAGCAGATACAGTCGTCGGAAGAACTGTCATTATCGGGGGAAACCGAGGAGCTTCCAGAGGTTTATCAGCAAATGCTGCTGTACATGCAGGAGGGGCTTTACGAACATGGGATTGATGGGATGTATCAGGTGTATTTTGGCGCCGTTAAGGGCTTTGCGGACCGCTATTATTGCGATATATTATTGGAGGGAGAAGGAGCTCTGTGGAGAGAAAGTATAGCTTATTCTTATGACGAGGATAGCGGCTGGTATACATTTTATGGTCAGTATGAGCCGATTCTTGCCGAGGGGGATATGGAGTCTGAAGATTTCGAATTTGTAAAAGAAATGAGAAAGAATTATGTGTATGCCGGCTCCGTTTCCGGGGAGATACATTTTCCATATCCAGTGCGATATCACGCAGAGAATGGACCGGTTGAGCGCGACGCGCGCATTGAAACCTGTTTTCATGATTCACGGGAAGGCACTTCTTATAGTATAGATACGATGTTGTATACCTATGTGGACGAACGGTTGGGGACTGTGATCACGATACTATATCCGGCGGTCTGGGTGTCTGAAGCTTATGAGGACGCAGCGGTGGAGAACTTACAGGATTCGATCAATGAACAGATACGGACGGCCTTTTTTTATTCCTATTTTGGCGACGAAGGGATGCTGCAGCCACAGAAAGAGTTGTATGCAACGATTGATAGGAATTTTATTATAACACGGAGGGATGAGGACTATCTCTCTATGCGTATTTACGAGGGCAATGATGTTCGCGGCGCTGTCCATCCAAATGAATGGGAGACGGGTATTACGATCGATATGCATACAGGCAGAGCACTGCAGTTTTGCGATGTTGTTGGGGAGGACTTTGATCTGGAGACTTTCATCGACAAGGGAGCTTTTCGGTGTATGTGGTTCTGGGAGAATGATACGGGCGAGTACTGGCTGAGTCATTTTTATAGAAGGAGCAGCTGGGATTCCTGCTTCTATCTGACGGATGATGCACTTGGGCTGATCACGGAGGAGTCCAGGTATTATACACTTATAGAAGCGGACTTTGAGGATCTGGGAATCAGTGATTTTTGAGGAGGTTGAGAATCCGTCTCAAAATCTTGACATGACCGTTAAAAAAGGCTATAATATGCTAGTTTATAACGTACAGGAAAATATCAGGTTTAACCGTGATTATCATATTATTAAATTAAGTAGTGAAAGGGAGTAATTTCATGGAAACAAAGAAGAATTTATTAACACGCGAAGGTCTTAAAAAATATGAGGATGAGCTGCATGAACTCAAGGTCGTCAAGCGAAAAGAAGTCGCGCAGAAGATCAAGGAAGCAAGGGAGCAGGGCGACCTCTCGGAGAATGCAGAGTACGATGCAGCCAAGGACGAGCAGCGCGATATCGAGGCGCGTATCGAGGAGCTCGAGAAAATCCTGAAAAATGTGGAAGTCGGGGATATGGATGAGGACGGACACGATCTCGACAGGGTGAGTTTCGGGCTTGCTGTCAAAGTGAGGGACAATGAGATTGACGATGAGATGGAGTTTAAGATCGTGGGCGCGACAGAGGCAAACAGCCTGAAAGGAAAGATTTCCAACGAATCGCCGCTCGGCAAGGCACTCATTGGCGCCCGGAGAGGCGACGTGGTCACAGTGGAGGCGCCTGCGGGAGTCATTGAGTATACGATATTAGATATTTACAAGCCGGAATAGGGCATTAAGGGTCTTTCTTAGGTGCTGAAAGTCTAAAGCTTTATGATGGATAAATTATGAGAGGAGAATTTTTGTGTCACAGGAGAATACGAGTCAGAACAATCAAAAGAATCAGAATAAGAGCCAGAATAACCAGCAGCAGGATGTCAATCAGCTTTTGAAGGTGCGCAGGGAGAAACTCGCCGCACTGCAGGAAGCAGGCAAAGATCCGTTTCAGATCACCAAATATGATGTTACACACCACAGCCAGGACGTGAAGGACAATTTTGACGCATTGGAAGGAAAGAGCGTAACGATCGCAGGTCGCATGATGTTCAAGCGCGTCATGGGAAAGGCGTCGTTTTGCAACATACAGGACTTAAAGGGAAGTATCCAGTGCTATGTCGCGAGGGACAGCATCGGTGAGGAAGCCTATGCCGATTTTAAGAAATATGATGTGGGCGATATCCTTGGAATCAGCGGCGAAGTATTCAAGACGAAGACAGGTGAAATGTCTATTCACGCTGTATCTGTGACACTTTTATCAAAGAGCCTGCAGATTCTTCCCGAGAAATTCCATGGCCTGACAGACACCGACATGCGCTACCGTCAGCGCTATGTGGACCTGATCATGAATGCGGAGGTAAAGGATACATTTATCAAGCGTTCCAAGGTGCTTTCCAGCATCCGCCGTTATCTGGACGACCAGGGCTTTATGGAGGTGGAGACCCCGATGCTCGTGTCAAACGCAGGCGGCGCGGCGGCAAGACCGTTCGAGACGCATTTCAATGCGCTTGACGAGGACTTGAAACTCCGCATTTCGCTGGAGCTGTACTTGAAGAGACTGATCGTGGGCGGCATGGAGCGCGTCTACGAGATCGGCCGTGTATTCCGCAACGAAGGGCTTGACACAAGGCACAATCCCGAGTTCACGCTGATGGAGCTGTATCAGGCATACACAGACTACCACGGCATGATGGATCTGACAGAGAACCTCTACCGTTACGTCGCAAAGGAAGTTACCGGTTCGGAGATTCTCACATACAGCGAGCACCAGATGGACTTGTCAAAGCCATTTGAGCGCATCACGATGGTGGACGCAGTCAGGAAATATTCCGGTGTTGATTTCAATGAGATCCACACACTGGAAGAAGCAAGGGCAATCGCGAAGGTAAAGCACATTGAATATGAGGAGCGTCACAAGAAGGGCGATATCCTGAATTTATTCTTTGAGGAGTTTGTGGAGGAGCACTTAATCCAGCCGACTTTCGTCATGGATCATCCGATCGAGATCTCGCCGCTCACCAAGAAGAAGCCAGACAACCCCGAGTACGTGGAGCGATTCGAGTTTTTCATGAACGGCTGGGAGATGGCAAACGCCTACTCCGAGCTCAATGACCCGATCGACCAGCGCGCGCGCTTCGCGGCGCAGGAAGAGCTGCTGGCGGCAGGCGACGACGAGGCAAACCATACGGACGAGGACTTCCTGAACGCATTGAGCACTGGCATGCCGCCGACCGGAGGCATCGGGTTTGGCATCGACAGGATGGTCATGATGATGACGAACTCACCTTCGATCAGGGACGTGCTCGCGTTCCCGACAATGAAAACGCTTGGCGGAAAAGACCAGTAAAATCAAGGGTTTGCGGACTTAAAGACAGTATGGTACGACAAGAGTACGACAAAATAAACTCTCTTAACG
>VSNM01000053.1 GCA_009774245.1 Lachnospiraceae bacterium
TCAGTATCTGCAATTTTCAAGGTTCAATTGAGCCTAGTTTTTTGGTTCAGTTTTTCATAGATTACTTGACACTACCGAATCGAGTAGCAGAAAAAGCCTTTCTCCTACTTGCCGTACGTCCCATGCGCCGGCTTAGCGACATATTTCTTCTACATGGGGACCACATACAAAATAGTATCATGTGTAATCATATTATTACACATGATACTATTTGTCAATCATTATTTTTTATTCTTTAATAGTGCAGATGTGCTGTACTTGATAATTCAATGCATTTATGATACGCTATGGTAAAATAGATTGTGAGTGATCGCTGGGATAGAGAAAATGGATGGAACACTCCATGTATAAGACGGAGGTGATATGATATGGGCAAAACAGAGGAAACTGTGCAGGAACCGCTTTCTCAGGAAGAAATGAATTATACCGATGAGGCGGTTGCCTATGCAAAGCGGGATGAGGAATGGAGGCTGGCATATATGACTTATCAGGCAAATCAAAGGGATGCTGAATTAAGAGGGGAGATCAGAGGAGATGAACGACGGGCGAAAGAGTATGTACAGCACCAGACTGGTTGTAGAAAAGATTGCGAAATATGTTGGATACGCTGTTGATATTGTAAAAAAATGGGTGGGTGAAGATTGCACTTATTTCACATAGCAGCAATGAATGATCATTGAATTTGCCAACAAAATGTGATACTATAATCAGGTAATAAGGAGGTTACCGAAGTGCTATGAATATGATCACAGAATCCGAAGAACTCATTTTAAACCTGCTTTGGCGAGATGAGAAACTGTCCGTCATGCAGATCGTGAAGGCGCTGGAAGCGCAAAAAAACTGGTCAAAGCAGACCATTATATCCTTTTTAAAGAGAATGGAAAAGAAGGGAACCGTTGCGTTTACCACGCAGGGACGCACAAAGTATTATTATGCGGTGATCAAGAGAGAGGAAGTCATCAGGACAGAAACAAAAGGGTTGATGGACAGATTTTTTGGCGGCAATATGGGCGCAATGGTCTCATACATGGTGAAGGAGACAGAGATTACCAAAGAGGATATCCGCGAATTGCGGGCACTCCTGCAGGACTTAAAGCAGGAGGACAGTGATGAAAAGACAATCTGATATTTCATATTGCATTTATAAAAGTATTGTGCTATGCTGGTAACAAATCTATTACCAGTTGGAGAAAAATGGATATGGAATTCCTGAGAGTGCTTTGTCTCGTTCAGCAATGGCACAATCCGTTTATTGGATTTGTGGCGCAAACGTTGGCGATGTGGAAAAAATACTGCCTTACTATTATGAAGTCGTCGATTATCCGCTGATATGCACTTATGAGTTCCTTCTGTATGATCTCAGCCATGATACAACAGCCCCCGAAACTGAAACGGGGGCCTAAACAATCACTCATCAATATCCACATACTCTTTTCGCACCCAGCCGTCAAGACTGTCGTCTCCTGGTACGGATACGTGATAAAACCCATCTTCCTCCGACAGAATGATGACCTGCTGCATTTCTGGAAGAAGACCGCTTACAGATGCACTGCCTGACGCGTTTTCCCTGATTTTGAGTGCATCTGTATTGACAGTGCCTGTTTTATTATAGTCGTTTTCCACTTTTTTAGCCGACGCGGATGTTGCAAACGAAACGGTAATGCCCGCAATGAGAACCGCGGATAACAACATTGTGGCAACAGATGTTTTTTTCATTTTCATAATCGCTATAATCCTTTCTTCAATCGCATTTTTACCAAAATGGTTACACAGAAGCATCGGACTTCCCTTTTTCATCTCCATATCGATCAGCATGTTGGCGTAGGTCATTTTAGACGGCTCGCCAAAGCGGCGTATCACGCTCTCATCGCAGACAAGTTCAATATCGCGCTGCAGCAGAAGATACATCAGCCACACAAGCGGATTGAACCAGTGCACGCATAGGGCGAGTGTGGAAATCAGCTTGACCGCGCTGTCGTGACGGCATATGTGCACGTATTCGTGCATAAGGACATATTTCAGCTGTTCCGTATTGCTCCAGTCCGTCTTTTTGGGCATTAAGATAACAGCCCCAAAAAACCCGTACGAGAGCGGCGCCGCAATCCGGTCGGACTGTCTGACCAGAACCGAAAACCTTTTCCCATGCGCCTGCTGCCACTGTTCCACAAAGTCATTGTGTATTGGCAGGGAGGTCTGAAACGCATAGCGCCAGTACAGATAGGAGCTTGCGAAAAATAAGCTGCAGAGTGCCATACCAGTGAGCCAGAGTACCCGCGCCAGAGAAATGAGCGGTGCAAATCTTTCTGATTGTCGCAGCAGTCCATCGGATTGTTCATACAAAATGTCCTGATCAGCGGGAACCAACCTGTTCACAGAGGTCTGCGCATTTCCTTCACTTTCCGCTTCCGTAAAGACAGACATTCCCGGGTTTAGCAGCGTATATATACTGAATACGCACGGCACGGAACAGGGCATGAGCAGCCGAAACAGGGCAATGCCCCACAAGATCAAAAATGTTTTCTTGGGCAGCACGTTAACCGCCGCAGCACGGACTGCCGCAATCACGATAATCAGGACTGCACCGGAAAAGCTCATCTGCAACAAACGCATATGTATTCCCTCATTCCTCCAAATTTCCTACAATCAGCCTCAGTTTTTCAATCTGCTCCGCCGAAAGCTTTTTCCTTCCCAGCAAAGCCGAAAACAGCTTATCGGCGGAGCCGTCATAGATTTTGTTGATCAGTTCATTTGTCTCCGCCTCCTGCACGGCCTCCTTTGGAATGAGTGCATGGCACATGAAATTGGGTTCAGAGCGCTCAATCGCTCCTTTCTTGATGCATCTCTTAATTAATGTGTAGGTGGTGTTCATGTTCCATCCGGTTTCTTCTTTTAAAATGTCCGATATGCGCTTTGCTGTCAGATCTCCCTCCTGCCAGAGCACGCTCATTACCTTCAGTTCGGAATCAAAAAGTTTTACGTCCATCTTTGCCTCCACTCTTATATACGACTACAGTAGTTTGTGCGATTTTATTATATCAGCTTATTCTGGATTTGTCAACACTACTCTGGTAGTTTAATTGTGATCAGTGTAACAGTTGTTACTGTTCAGACAGGACTTAGCATTTGCTGCTAAGTCCGTGAGAAAACGTACATGCAGCAAGTAAAAATCCATTTGCGAAGCAAATTTTGCATGGATTTTTACCTGTTACTGGAACGGAGTGAACAGTAACTAACAGCTCAGCCCAGGACTTTGCACTACGCTGCAAAGTCCGTGAGAAAGCGTAGTGGTTGAAATGCATCAAGCCACCACGAAGTGGTTTTGCATGGCTTGTTGCCTGTAACAGGAGGCCGAAGGCTGAACTGTTACTGATCAGTCCCACTCCTCCAGCTTCTCTTCTGATATAAAGTCATACTCGTTGTCCATGAGCATTTGCAGGTATTCATCAAAGCTATCTGCTAAAATGACTAATTCGTCCGGATCATGCAGATAGCGCAGAACCTGTCCCTTTTTTCCCTTCTCCGAAGGAGAGAAGTCTATAAACAGCTGGGAGGTTCCGCCGTTGTTCGTACAGTCAGAAAAGTGCAGCCAGAACAGGTTGTCAAAGTCGTCACAGACACCCTCGTCGACCGGAATATCATCATATTCGCGGGTAATCAGATAGTCTCCCCATTCCCGGAAATTGTCCTTCGTATCCACAATCTGCCGGGCGGACAATAAATAGTAGGGATACTCCTCGATGTCAGAGCCAAGGAAAAACAGCGATACCTTATTCTCACCATATTTTCTCCAATACGTGCCGTCCACGATCTCCAATAATTGCAGTAAGCTCTCTGGAATGTCAGGATATACTGCGCACAGTTTTTCGATATCTTCCTTACTCGCCCCATGCATTACCTTTTCAAAATCGTTCCATTGCTTTTCCCCGCCATTTTCATAATAAGCATTTTTTAGTCCATCAACATACTCTTGTGCGATATTCATATATAGCCTCCTACACATGTTATTCAGTGGATTTTGCCGGCAGCATGACATTGAAAATGCACTGAACACTTTCACGGCTGCTGCCTCCTGCAAGTTTCTGATATTCACAAAAAGTATAACATATCGTGGACAAGCCCACAACCTGTTTTTCATTACTGTCTTTTGAAAACGAAAACATATGTTAATATAAACGCAATTTATATCACAAACATTAAGAACAATAACACCCATGCTTTCCGGATCTCCCTGTTGACCACAAGATATGCCGTGCCTAGCAGGATTCCCCATAAAAGCCCGTGAATCCCTACCAGCAGGCTGCCTTTTGACAGAATGTGCCCGAGTCCCCATGTGAGTCCGCACAAAATGCCGCCGTAAGGGATTTTCCCATGCCCCAGCCACAGCTCGCAGGCTCTCTGCCCAAACACGATAATCATCATGAACAGCAACGTCTCAAACACATAGTATAGATATTGGAATACAAACATAACCGCGCCAAGGTGTTGAAATTCTATGACAATTTTAAAACCGCCCCAGTCGAAATACTGTATGATGACTGATACTATGACCAGCGTCAACGCCGCTATCCACTGCCACGGCTGCATTTTTTCACGCACCGACAGGATATCCAGACTGTAGTTTTTCTCAGCCGTCCGCACGAGCCAGACGCCGATGCCTCCCCATGTCGCACAGGTCAGAATCCAGTGTATGATGGTCTGCCCGGCTGACCAGTTTCTCATCTGCGCGCCGTACAAAAAGGGCTCCAGGATAAACGCATAGAGAAGTTCTACGCCAAGTCCGCCAAACGCGGTAACCGCCAGATTCATAAAATTCCATCCCATTTTTTTATTCATGATTCTCATTTTTCTTTTCCTCCTTCATCTGTTGCAGCAATTGGTTTGCTTTCTTTGCCTCCATATACAGCGCGCCATAATACACAAGCGCCGCGATCACATAGGGAATGGTAAAGGAACGCAGCATATCCCTGTAACCATCTGGGTGTATCTCGGTGAAATGCCCTGACACCCATGTAAACAGTATGACTGTGGCTGCCAGAATCCCATACTGTAGCACTGCTACCAGAAGCAGTGGAAGCTGTGACAGCCTGTAGTGCTGGGATAGAATCAATGTTCCCAGAAAGGAAAACAGCAGCATTGTCAGCAGATTGCCCTGGTCACTGCCGAATTTTCCCTGTGTGAACGCTTCCAGCACGATCTTGCTTACGGACAGTATGGTATAGATCACACATACTGTCGGCACAAAATTGTTTTTATCAATGAGCTTCATTTTTCTCCCTCCCCGCATGTTTCAGACAATCCATAAAATTTTTCCGGTATGCCCTGTTCAGCACCAGTTCCTCTCCATTCTCCATCATCAGGTGCATACGCATATTCAGATCCGGTTTGATCCGATCAATCCTGTGCAGATTGACCACCAGTGATTTTCCGATCTGGATAAAACCCAGTGCTCCGTACTTTTCCAGAAACAGTCGCAGACTGTACTCGATCTGGAAAACCTCATGGTCAAGGTATGCAAAGCAGTGGCGGTCGACAATTTCCAGATAGTAGATCTCCCGCAGGAAGATGCGTTTGACGCTCTGGTCTTTGCGCCCCACGATCACCTGGTCTGCCTCCAGATATTCCATCAGCCCCGTTATCTCTGTATCCTGCTCCCGATAATACACGTCCACCCTGTTTTCCGACAGTGCGGCGTCCTGATAGTAGTTGACTTCCATAAGTGATTTCCCCCTTTTCCAACAGTATAACAGTGCCTGCTTATTTTACAATAGGCGTATGCGTATCCTGCATTTTGAGCGGTTTATTGTGCATACAAAAACGCGGAACTGTAATCTTCCAGTCCCGCGTCGGTCAATGAACCATATTATCTATAATATAGGAATTGTATTTTATAAATTTTCTTTAATTTCTCCATGTATATACCTCACTATACAATCCTCTGTTGTTCTGTCTATCCTGATATCATCGTTAAAATGCTGTATCCTGTACGTTTTTATATCTTTATCTGGGATAACATCTACGAGGATTCCGTTCTCAATATCGATGCCGGACATCTCACAATCCTTGAATGCCACCCACAGATCGGGAAACAAACTTACTGTTTCATCCCATGTCAAACGTTTTCCGATATACTGATTCTTATTTATTGTCATATAGTTATCCTCCTTTCATAATGAAACATCTATTGTACTTCAATATTGTGTAAATCAATCATAAATTGTCCTGTATTTTATGATTCATCAATAAATTTCACGATATCATTTGGTGTACAGTTCATTGCACGACATAATTTTTCAAGCGTCAGCAATGTAATGTTCTCATTCCTTCTTAACTTAAATATGGTTTTGCTATCAATATCGTGCTTCAACAAATAGTATTGACTGTAATTATGTGTTTTCATATATTCCCACATCGGACTATAATCAAGCATGTAACTCACTCTCGATATTATTGTAATCTGTTTACCTGCTCTACCATGTAAAAGGTATGCGTGTACAGCGGCATTTTTAACATTGCCGTGTTCCACAGTGCCAGAAACTCTTTTGTGCTGATAACCCTATTATATGTTTGCCCGCTGCAGTTGGCAGACGCTGCCGCCGAATCCGCCAGATAGAGATTGTCCTCGTCAAACCCGACGACGGGGACATAATGCAGCCATTTCTTGTCTTTTCTGACCTTTATAAACACGATGACAGGCGCTCCCTTACAGACTTCTCTTTTCAGCGCATTCAGATTTCCGGCGCAGTATCGCACATGAAAGCCATAACTTTTGAGCACCTTCCTGATTCCACTGGGCGGGACGCAGCCGTCGGACGCCTTGAAGGGCATTTTCTGGTAAATTTCAGTTCCGTTCGCAGGGATTTCATAGTGGCGCAGAAGATAAGCGGCAGCATATCCCGAGCACTCATTTCCTTTTTGTATGTCGATGCGGTTTGCCTTATTCACAACAAACCGGGAAACGCTGCACGGCGGCGAGACCTTTAATACATAGCTTCCCATCACGATGATGTCTACGATTGTCGTGATAATTAACACGATAAGGGTTGTCGATACAAACACCCCGAGCCACCATAATTCCATCGTTTCACCTCCGCTCTGGTAGAACATGTTTACTAAAATAACACATCGTCTTAAACATAATTGTACCACAAATGTATACACAATTCCATAGAAAACTAAAACTTAGAATTTCACTTATGTTCAAAAGAATTATGAGAAAAAGCCGCCATTTTCTGATAATGTTAAAATGCGTTGCTTGCAGCAACGAGCAAATTTTCCTATAATTGTGGCAAGGAAGGAGGTTATCCCTAATGCTTAATGAAAACATAAAAGCAATTAGAAAATCAAAAGGACTGTCACAACAAGAATTGGCAATCAAGCTAAACGTCGTGCGGCAGACCGTTTCCAAATGGGAGCAGGGACTGTCCGTTCCCGATTCTGATATGTTAGTCCTCATATCGGAAGTGCTGGAAACACCCGTAAGCACATTGCTCGGTGAAACTGTTGTTGAAACGGAGGCGGATCGCTTAAAAGCGATCTCTGAAAAATTGGAGGTGATCAACTTGCAACTGGCACAAAGGAAAACCACGAGAAGAAAAGTGATTTATTGGCTGCTTATTTCATTATGTACAGGTATCGTAATCGTTTTTGCAATCTTATGGACAATAGAAAGCCCTTACCTGGGATGGGATTATAGCAATCCTGAAACTGCTGTTCTCGGAGTGGCATTTCACTCCTTTGAATGGCTGTTTGTCAGAGTCGCACCGATTGTCCTGATTGGTGCAGGCATTGGTATTGTCTTAACGTGGAAGAAAGAATAAACTCACCCTGCCTTTGGGCAGGGTTAATTTTTTGATAAAAGAATGACAGATAGTTCGTTTTGTGTTAAACTATTCATGGTCGACATCGAAATAAGGAGCCTAAAATGGGGCATGAAGGTGAAATATGTATTATAAAGAATTAGGCAATAAAGATGGACAATTAGTGGTATTTATTCATGGTGGCTTTACCACACATGAATCGTTTATGAAGCAGTATACCTTGTTTCCAGATAAGAGAATGATCTTTGCGGACTTACCCGGTTGTGGAAACAGTAAACAGAATCATTTTTCATTTGAAGGCGCTGCCTCTGAAGTGATCAAATTGATTGAAAAGCTTTCCCCAAACAGAAAGGATTGTAAATCCGGTCATATATCGCTTTTGTAAATAGTAAGGAACTGTTATGAATTTATACGGAAAGGAACCGTGTACACATATGGACTTAAACATTAATTCCCCCGCCTATTTCGGCGAACATTACGGTGTGGACGACGATGTCTGCCGTTTTTGCCAGACTGCCGCCGCATTCTTCAAAGACAAGGAATACAGCAGCAGCTTACACATTATCGGAATCACGCCCGCCTGCGCCCCGCAGGAAGTGTACGACAGCGGATTGTGGAAAGAATCCGTGCGTTTAATTGGCGGCAAGGAATGCGCAATCATCACCATTCGAATGGATTTCAACCGATATTACAAGGCAGACAGTGGTGAAAAAATACTACAGCTCAAAGAAACAATTTTAAAAGCAGTAAAAAAGATAAAATCAAGGTGCTCCTTTGACTATGCGCTATTTGAACAGGACTTGCACAAAATACGATAAGATAAATAATGGAGGTAAACCCATGAACCTGACAAACTTTTTAAAACAGACCGATACCATCACGGCGCAATGTTCGAGAGAACAACTCATTTCATTGCTCCATGAGATCGGGCGTGTTTTGCCAGAACAATATAGGGAGGATTTTCTAAAGAGGCTAAAAGCGGCCGGTGGTATCACAGAAACAGAATTGAAATCAACCAGGGCTGCAAAGAATCAGCGCGGATTTGATGAAATGTACAAGTTTGTCAGAGACAATTTAAAGAAGATCGATTCACAGGAAGTCTGGATTGAAGGGATTCTGAACGAAGAATATGACGATTGGTATGATGACAGCGATGACGAATATAATTACCAGGATGACAGCGGCATTTCGGACATGCTGGAAGAAGCCTGCGAGTTTGTCCATACCTGTATGGATACAGAAAGATACCAGGAGGGATATGAAATCGGAAACCAGCTATTTTCAATGGAAATCCTGTGCACGAATGATTATGACGACGAAGAGTTTTTCATTGGGGATATGGTGCGTCATAAACTTCTGAACTGCAATCTGATATCGGTGGGGCTCGATACTGCGTACTGTGCCTACCATGCCGTGCCATTGAAAAAGCGCCCTGACGCACTGTTTGGAATTCTGGTAAACTCGAAAAAATCTGAGATTACGCTAGAGAGAATTATGCAGTATGGCGATGGAGATTTACCCGATTTTCAGGACTTTCTGACACTCTGGATCTCATATCTCGGAGAGAAAACCGGGTACGATGCGGACCGCCTTATCCTGGAGGCTGTCGGCTTATTGAATAATGCCAACACAGCCGCCCAATATGCGGAGAAATACGTCGATGTCCATCCGCGATTGTATCTGGACATATTGGAAAAGGGGAATTATGCAGATGCACACGATATGATATCCCTGGGCATGAAAGCCATGAAGCTTATGCCAGGGAAATATATTATGCGGAGCAGGGTAGCCCTGAAAACAGCAGAGTGCATTATAGCGGCAAATGAAAATCTGTCATTGCTGGAAAAATGCTATTTTATCGCATATGAATCAGATACAACAGCGCCCAATTATCTTCGCGCGCTGTTAAACGCATCTGAGACTGAAAAGAAAAAGGAAGAACTTCAAAGCGTTTTTATGGCATTTTCTGCGCAGGACAACAAGGATTCTTATGCCATGCCTGGAAGCATCAGCATACATATTGAGAGAAAAGAAAATAAACCGGACATCAGTACGCTCTTTTTTCTCAAATTCTTAGACGGGCAGTTTGCAGACGTGTTAGCGAAGGGCTTAGATAAATCTGAGGCATTAGGCTGGTCTGGAACCTTTATGAAACAGGGAATTGCAATCTATTTGCTGTATCTTTATGAAGGAAAGTGGAGCGGCAAAGGAATCATCGCGATGGCGGACATCGTAAGAAAGGCGATGGGCTTTTCAGCGGAAGAATACCGAAAGGGGACATATGGACTTGGCGAAACAGACGAAAAGGAGTTGTTTTGCGAATTATTTTCAAAATGGAAATCCCTGGTGCAGATGGAACCTGATGTCCGCACGAGCGCTATGAAAAAGATAGCCAGCCTGCTTGAAAAAAGAACTGAGGGAATTATGAATGCAAACCGCAGAAACTATTATGGAGAGTGTGCAGCGTATATTGCCGCGTTAGGCGAGGTCCGGGAGTCCCTGGGGGAGATAGGTGCCAAGCAAAAGCTGATGACATCGTATAGAGATACATATTCCCGCAGAAGCGCATTCCGGGAGGAGATGAGCCGATACGGATGGATTGACAGGAAAAGATAAATATGGAGGTACTGACTATGGAAACATGTATGGTCTGTGAGCGGATTGATTTGATCAAAAATGGCAAAAACCCTTATTTTGTCAAGGAGTTGAAAACAGGATATGTCGTGATTGGAGACCACCAGTGTATCAAAGGCTATTCCCTGTTCCTGTGCAAGGAACACGCAACGGAACTGCACTTTCTGGAACCCCATTTCAGGGATGCGTTTCTCCATGAAATGGCGATTGTGGCAGAGGCTGTCTACAATGCATTTCAGCCGGATAAACTCAATTATGAGCTTTTAGGCGCAGGCAGCGGAGTCCATATGCACTGGCACATCTTCCCCAGAAGAAAGGGGGACACTGACACAGTCGGTCCCGTCTGGACGTTAGGCGCGGAGCTGGTATCCGATGAATTTTTGCCGACGCCGGAAGAACTGGAGGATTTAAAAACCCGGCTGCGCATCGAATTGGACAAGTTATTGGAAAGAGAAACATTATAATATAATAGGAAGGACGGTGAAAAACTATGTGGAGAAAAATGCGCGCATTATACAAAAACGGAGTCCAGAACATCTTTGCCCATGCAGAATAGCAGTTGTATAGCACTCTGCATGGGCGGATAACACCAATCCCTGTCATTCCGGCAGCGCTGTGCTATATGTTCTGCTGTTTCTGCACTTTATTTATGAACTGATTTGTCAGGTTTTCGCATAAATAAGGAGCGGTAGAAATGAAATATGTAAATGCAGCAGAGATATTGCCAGAACGGTTATTAAGAGAACTTCAGACTTATATTGATGGAGAGCTATTATATATCCCAAAATCGTCAACGAAAAAGGAATGGGGAGCCGTCAGCGGTTCACGCGCATTTTATCAGGAGCGAAATAGGGAAATACAGCGGCTTTACAGAGAGGGCGTCTCCATCGACACATTGATGAAGCAGTACAGTCTGGCGCACAGTACCATTAAAAAAATTGTATATGGTTCAATCGAGTAGGGGAATGCCCTTCTCACCTACTCGCGCGCCGGGCACCCGTCAGCGAACCGATTTATCGGTTTGATGACATACTACATCTGGGTGTCCGTGTGCATAAAAGGACGCTTGTCACAAGAGTGGCAGGCGTCTTTTTGTGGTGATTTTATCTATAACGATTCTTGCCGCTTTTACATTTGCCCTGCCTTTGGTAAGATAAAGAGGAAACATAAAAACGATGAAAGAAAGGATATGAACGATGCAAAATATAACAACGAAACAGTTCCAATTATTATCGGACAATCAGGCAGTGTGGAATTTGTTAGTGAAAGCTTACACAGAAAACGGCGTGGAAGCTCCATTTTTTGAATACGCCCTCACATCGACATGGCTGGATAAACGCTATCTTTATTTAAACAAACTCTGGTTTGATGGGGACAATGCCGTGGGTTTTGTATTCTATGAGGCTCCTTGTACGGATATATACTTCTGTCTGCATCGCGGATATGAAGCGCTTGCCGATGAAATGATCGCATATGCTCAAAAATATATGCCGGGAAATGATGATGAAAAAACACTGATTTTGCACCCTAATCAGACAGCACTGATAAAGGCCGCCGAAAAAGGGGGATACAGACAGGAGTATGTCAACGAGGACTATGTGATCGATTTTGGGACAGCCGTATTAAACTACCCGTTACCAGAAGGATTTCATCTCATCGATCCCCTTCATGCAGACCCAGTCAAAGTTGCGGTATGTATGTGGAAAGGGTTTGACCATGAGGACAAGGGACCTTTTGAGAACTGGAAAGCCAAAGACCCCGGAACAGACTGGAATCCGCAAAAAGCATATATGGGCGTCATCAGCGATACCATGGCACCGCCGCCCCACGCTACGTATGAATACAATGTAATCATTGCGGATGAGAAGGAGGACTACGTCTGCTTTTCCGGTATGTGGTGGATACCGGAAAATAAGCTTGCGTACATGGAGCCGCTTTGTACCGTTCCTGAATACCGCCATAGGGGACTGGCAGCCGCGGCACTTACCATACATTATCGCAGAATGAAGGAACTGGGCGCGGAATGCATGACCGGAGGCGGCAACGACTTTTACCGCAAAATCGGCTACAATCGCAAGTCTTTATCATATGGCTGGAAAAAATATGAAACAAAACATGAGACAGGAGAGAAACATCAATGACAAATTTAGAGGAAAGAAATCAAAAAATAATCGATGCAGTTGTCAAAAAGGCAAATATTGTATGCCCCGGCGCCCTCGCCCTGATCGGAATATATGGCTCCTTTATGACGGGGGACTTTCATGAAAAGTCCGATCTGGATTTACTCATTCTGATCAATGACGACAGGCATCTTGCATTGATGAGCCTGGTCAGTGCAGGCGCAATGTTCTCTGAGATTGGCAGCGAGGTAAATATCGGCAGGTACAACGTTCTGGAAGGATATGATTCGCAAAATTTGCATAGGACAGCGCAGGCGTACGACGATATCTTGAGCACCTATCTGAAAGAGTACGAAAAAGCCAAAATATCAGTGAGACAGTATTCTGATATCGATGCATTTGTATCTGACTACTAATTTTAGTGCTTGACAACCGCTCATTTTACACGTATGATAAAGGATATAGCGGCACAGCCTAAATGGCGCCGCTGTGCATTTTATTTTAGGAGGGTTTTGCATGTTAAGTGTGATTGTAATGGAGAAAATTGCAAAGTAAATATTGCAAGGGGTGATTTTTAGCTTTAGGGCTAGAAGTCTGCCCATTTGTTGACAGCAGGTGCTGTTGACGTTTTCGCCTTACAATCGCTTTGGGATTATGATATAGATTTTTCAATCATAAGAACATGGCTGTATGGTCATGTTTTTTTGTGCAAGATATAAGTCCGTCGGAATGATGGAGCAAAAGGCCATTGTATTGCTTTAGGGCGTACTATGGCCTTTTTTATGCGCAGCCCCATGCAGAGGAAGTATGCCGCATAAGCGGCGCATGGGCGCGCGGTGAGTAGTGGAGAAGGGCATTCCCCTACTCGATTGCATGCGTTTTTCTGGCTGTTGTAAGGCGGCAGATGATGAGAGAGAGTATAAGGAAAAGGACAAAAAATGAACATCGACAAACAAATCGAATTTGACAAAATAAAAGAACAGTGGAAAAATCTTGCGGTGACAGACAAAGCAAAGGAATCCATCGAGGAGACAACGTGTTATCTGTCAGAGGGTGAGCTGAGAAAGCAGCTCCGGGATACCACAAACAGCAAAATGTTGTTGGAAAAGCTAGGGACACCGCCCCTGCAGAATGTTGCGGAGGCAAAGGAGATTCTGGCAGTCGCAGAGAAGGGCGACTGTCTGACACCATACCAGTTAGAACGCGTGGAAAAGGTTCTGGTCGCCGTGCAGCGCCTGAAAGATTATCTGAACAGGGGTAAAATATACAACAATCCGCTTGCCTATTATGAGGAGAATCTGGACGCGGCAGAAACACTGCGGGAGGAGATTCGCAGACAGATTCGCAGCGGCGCGGTTGACGACTACGCTTCCAAAGAGCTTCGGCAGATCAGGAGCGATCTTGCGCGCTGTGAGGAACAGATGAAGCAGAAAGCAGAACAGGTCATGCGTGCCAACAAGGAGTGTATGGCGGACAGTTATTGCACGACACGGAATGGAAGAATATGCGTTCCTGTAAAAAAGGAGTATAAATTCAAGATATCCGGCAGCGTGGTCGATAAGTCCGCCACCGGAAACACCTTTTTCATCGAGCCGGTGGGCGTCGCGAAATATTATGAAGAGCTGCAGCTGCTGCGCATCAATGAGGAGAATGAAGTGTACCGAATCCTGTATACACTGACCGCGATGGTTGCAGAGGCAGTTCCCGTGATAAATGAAAATATCCGCATGATGGAAAAGCTGGATTTTATATTTTCGAAGGGCAAACTCAGCATGGACATGGACGCCATGGAACCGGCAATCAACACAAAACGCCGGATTGTCCTGACGGACGCAAGGCACCCGCTGATGGATAGAAATGAAAATGTTCCCCTGCAGTTTGAGATCGGAAAACAGGCGAGGGGCATCATCATAACCGGGCCGAATACCGGAGGCAAAACCGTGGCGATCAAAACAGTTATGCTCTGCTGCGTCATGGCGCAGTGTGGGCTTCATGTCACCTGCACGGCCGCGGACATCTGCATGAACAGCGGATATCTGTGCGACATCGGGGACGGACAGGACATCACGGCAAATCTCTCGACCTTCTCGGCGCATATCAAAAATGTACTGGAAGTCTTAGGCGCGGTAAACCAGGACAGTCTCGTGATCATGGACGAGATGGGTTCTGGCACAGACCCTGCAGAGGGCATGGGGATCGCGGTCGCGATACTGGAGGAGCTTCGAAAGAGTGAATGTCTGTTTCTCGTTACGACGCATTATCCTGCAGTGAAAGAGTATGCGGAGAGAACGCAGGATGTCGTCAACGCGAGAATGACCTTTGACAGGGAAACGTTAAAACCAACGTATCAGATGGTGATCGGAGAAGCAGGAGAGAGCTGTGCTTTTTACATCGCAGACAGGCTTGGCATGCCAAACGAAATGCTAAAGACGGCGATAAGGGCGGCGTATGGCGATGCGGCAGTGGACAATTATCGGTTTGGGAGAGAAAACACAGTTATCCAGAAACAGAGCGCCCATAAGATTTCCAAAATGAAACAGACTTCCCCAAGGAAAGACCTCAGCGCAAAGTACAGGCTCGGGGACAGCGTGATGATATACCCCGACAAAAAGATCGGCATCGTGTGCGAGCCAGTCAATGAAAAAGGCGTTTTGCGGGTGCAGCTTCGGGACAAGAAGATCTGGATCAACCACAAGCGCGTAAAGCTCCATGTGGCAGCAGAGAAGCTTTATCCGGCGGACTATGACTTTTCAATCATCTTCGAGACCGTGGAAAACCGCAAGCTGAGACATGATATGGAGCGGAAATATACAGCGAAGGTGATTCATCATGATGAAAACAGTTAGTTTAGGCATTATTTTTGGCACTTTTTGTAACGAATTACACTGAAAACGGATATATAAATGAAAACTCGGAAAGCATAGCAGGGTTATTGCCGCGTGAAAGGAGGTATGCATGGAGGAATTATACAGGGAATACGGAAAAATCGTGTACCACTTCCTGCTCTCCGTATGTCATAACGCGCAGCTGGCGGAGGAACTGACGCAGGAAACCTTTCTGCAGGCGTTTTTGTCGCTGGAGCGATTCGACGGCAGCTGCAAGATATCCGTCTGGCTGTGCCAGATTGCCAGGCATCTTTTTTACCAGCATCTGGGAAAAACAGGGCGTGAGATACCGACAGATCAGACACAGATGCCGGAGGAGAAAACATCGTCGGAAAACGTCGAGCAGTCCGCGATCGCAAAGCTCGAACTCATGGACGTTCTCAAGGAGATGCAGAAGCTGGCACCGCAGATGCGGGAAGTGATCTATCTGCGTGTGATGGGGCAGCTCTCGTTTAAGGAAATCGGGGAGATCGTGGGCAGGAGTGAAAACTGGGCGAGAGTGACCTTTTACCGCGGAAAGGAACAACTACTGATCAGAAGAAAGGAATGGGAGCGTTAAATGAGAGAAATCAACTGTAATATCATCAGAGATCTGTTACCGTCCTACGTGGACGACATCTGTTCCGAAGACAGCCGCCATTTGATTGAAGAACATTTGGAGAGCTGTGAACAGTGCCGCACACAGCTGGAACTGTTAAAAGACACAACGCTGATCGACGAACAGGGAGAGCAGAAACAGATTTTCTATCTGAAAAAAATAAAAAGACATTACGAAAAAGGGCTCGTCAGTCTTGTCTTTTTGACACTGATACTTATAGGCGGAGCTCTATATATGGTGAACCATTACGGGGCTCTCGGAGGGAATATGCTGTACATGATTCTCCCCGTGTTTCTCATCGCCGCATACTGTCTGATGCCAGACAATCCGCTGGCGCCCCGGCGATTGAAATTTTCGGGAATGCTTGTCGCCGGCAGCATTCTGGCAAGTGTTCTGTCAATCGCATATTATGGTTATGCTATTTTCTATTTTTGCCGGGATACGCTCAATGACATAACAGGAACCGGTCCGTTTGGCGTACCATTAAATGAGACAGGACCTTATCTGGAAAAGAGACTTATTTTGATGCTGATCGTACAACTTATCATCTTCATTTTGTCCAATATACTGATTTTTGGCGGTTATCGAATCCATAAAAGTATCTATGGGTTCACAATCACTGGTTTTTGGCTGATAACAGGGTACCTTTGTACCTTGCGTAATATGTCAACCATGGAAGAATTGTATCAGCTTTTGGCTAAGATGACGGGATACTTGATGATAGAGGGAATCGTGTTCTCCATGGCTGCCTGCATTTTTGGGAAAAAAGTATTGAAGCAGGTTTCGGGTGCAGAACGATAGTATATAGATCTATATTTTTCTATTGTGAAAAAGAAGTATGCCGTGTATACTGTAAATAAGGAGCTGAAGCTCAGGAGGGATTCATATGGAAAGTATCACCAACACTGTATTGACAGATATGGCAGGGGCTTTTATAGAGCATTCTGCGATGATAACGAATTTTGTCGCAGTTGTTTACAGTCAGTTAATAAATAGCGTATGCAGGGTTTTCCCGGACAATGTTCAGTACAAATGGTACACAAAAGACGGGGAGGAAAAAATAGTGATTCCAGATGCGTCGATCAACTGTCGCATTCATTCCAGAAAGGGCAATTCCTTTTTTGATGCGCCGCGTTTCGTCATGGAAGTGTTAAGCCCGTCAACAGAGAAGTACGATCGCGGTGAGAAGATGGAGCTGTACAGACAGCAGGAAGTCGACGAATATTGGATTGCCGACTGGCGGAAGCGACAGGTGGAAATATATACACTCGATTATGACGAAAAGCAGGAACCGCGATATTATCTATGGAAAACGATTACAGAAGAAAACAAGGAAGAACTGAGGCTTGTCCGTTTCCCCAATATAAAAATCACGTTTGATGAATTGTTTGCCAAAGTAGATCTGGAATAACTATGGTTCAACGCTGCCGAATGGAAGCCTGAAATAGACAATTGTGCAAATTAAATGCAAATTAAATAGTTGACACCACTGGTCTAATGTGTTAAACTGACAATGGGTTTAATGCATTAGACCTTTTTGCGCATATGGAAATATTTCCTGAATCAATGTATCATGCATGCCCTGTATAGGAAGAAAGGCGGAGATTATAATGGAAACACCAAAAATATTTGAGAGCGAGTACCGTTTTTGTGAGATATTGTGGGAGAATGAGCCTGTGACGAGCAGCGAGTTAGTGCGGCTGTGTAATGAGCGGCTGGAGTGGAAGAAATCAACCACATATACTGTCATCAGGCGTCTCTCCGAGCGCGGCGTCCTAAAATCCGAGGGGGCGGTCGTTACATCGCTTGTCTCCAGGGAGGAGGTACAGTCGGCGGAGAGCGCGGAGGTGGTCGAGCGAACCTTTTCCGGTTCCCTGCCAAGTTTCATCGCGGCTTTTACGAGAAAAAAGCACCTCTCCAGACAGGAAGTTGACGAGATACAGAAGATTATTGATGCATACAAGGAATAACATATCAATAGTAAGAATCTGTAGAAACTGCTCATAAGAAATATGGAGGATTCATATGGAAAAATTATTTATCAATATAGTTCAGATGAGCGCCTCGGCGAGCTATCTGATTCTGGCTGTCCTGATTGTCCGTTTTCTGCTGCGGAAAGCACCCAAAAGTATGCGCAGTTTCCTGTGGCTGTTAGTGGGAATCCGTCTGGTTATCCCGTTTTCGGTGGAGTCTGTGTTCAGCCTGATTCCGAGCACACAGACGGTCAACGAGTACATTTATGATACCGAACAGCCTGGGTCGGACACATTGACGGATACGCCCTATACGGAGATCACGGTCAGTCAGCCGTATCAGAATACGATCGTGCCTCCCACCGAAAAACGCATGGGCAAAGCACCGACAGCGGTGCAGATCTGTGTCCGTATATGGCTGGCTGGAATGGCATTGATGCTAGGCTATATGCTCACAAGTTGGCTTCGCCTCAAAAGGCGTGTTAAAACATCCATTCCAGAAAATATTGCGCTAGACTTTAATAATACAAAATTTGACCAGAAAATATATCAGAATGATGCTATCGAAAGCCCGTTTTTGTTCGGAATCATCAGACCGCGCATATACATTCCAAACAGCGTTGCCGAAGAGGAGCTTCCCTATATTGTTCAGCACGAGATGACGCACCTGAAGAGAAAGGACTACCTGGTCAAGCCAGTCGGATTTCTTCTCCTGTCCGTCTACTGGTTCAATCCCTTTGTGTGGGCGGCTTATGTCATGCTGTGCAAGGACATTGAACTGATCTGTGACGAGAAAGTCATCAGGCAGCTCGGCGCGTCGGGCAGAAAGGCGTACTCGCAGGCGCTTCTCAACAGTGCGTCGAACCACCGCATGATTGCAGCGTGCCCGGTAGCCTTTGGAGAGATCAGCGTGAAGGAGCGTGTGAAAAATGTGTTGAATTACAAAAAGCCAGCCTTCTGGGTGCTGGCGGCAGCAGTGCTGGCCTGCATCATCGTGCCGATCTGCTTTATGACGCAGAAGAAAGTGGACACCTCTGAAAATTCAGCCGATTCAGCCGATGCTGGCACGCAAAATGAGGGAACCATGGAAACGCTCCCCCCGGAGGAATACAATTTAGACGACATTTTTTCAGTAGCAGGGAACTATGAGATGCTCAATATGGAGCAGGACAAATATAGGATTGTTCCCAGCCTGTCACTAAATGAGAACGGTCAGTTTTCTTTTCTCTATGATATGCTGAGCTCCCATGGCTGTGTCGGACAGTATGATCGCACCGAAGATGGACAGTATATCATCGCAGAGGATGACATTCATCATTATCAATTTAGGTACATTGATAGCTGGCTTTTGCTATTTGACGCGGAACAATCCTCGGATGTATCTCGGATTGATGACAAAGTGAATCCAATTGCGCCTGTTGAAAATGGTTCTCTGTTTGTCAAAAACAATATATACACAGTGCTGAATGACGCAAAGAAGCTGTCCCAGAGCTTTCATCAAAAATTGTCTTATGGCACGACAATGACCATAGAAGAGCTCCGAAATCAGCAGGAATCGCTGATGGAAATGCAGAATCAGCTGACAATGGGTGAGATGAAAGTACAGCGCCAGCTGGAAAAATCAAAGGAATTACAGCTGACACAGGAAGAGGCCGCCGCTCTGGAAGCCAGACTGCAGGAATGGATTCAGGAAGCGCGGTCTGCCTTGGAGCAGCTCGAGGAAGATCTGAATACCTGTAAGACCATGATTGATGCGGCTCTGAATACCATGATTGATGCCGCAGAAAATACAGCTTCGCAGACCGCATATGAGACAGTGGAGCAGTGGGCGAAAGCATTTTGTGACCGCGACGGCGCCACTATCGTAAAACTCGCCGATGAAAAGACGGAGCAGGATCTTGTGGACAGGGAACTTTTGCTCCAAGGCGTTAACGATGGGAAAGACTATGTTGCTTTCGGGTGGTCGAGTCCGTGGCCGTGGGGTGATAATGATAACAATTACCGCATCCTCAACGTGACTGACCGCTATGCGGAGATTTTGTACTATGCGTGGGTTTCCAATCCCCATGTCACCGTATGGCGGGAGCAGCTTACTTTCAAAATGGAAAATGACAAGTATGTCATAACCTTGGAAACGCTCCAGTTCATGGATCATATCTGCACTGCCGAAGAGTTTCAGCAGGCGTATCCCCACGGTATCACAGGAACCATGATGGATTATGAATCCTATAATGGGGCAGGGGTGGATTTGAATCGACATGCTACATCAAACAGGGAGGATTGGTGGTATGGAAAACTGCTCGAACCTGATTCCGCGGCTGTGACCTTGCTTAATATCTTAGATAATCCCAACAAGGTGGGCGTGCATGTGGAAAATGTTGACACCAATGGTGATATCCGTACAGTGACTTTTGACTTTTATGAGGACGGAAGCTCTGTCAGCGTGCAGATGCTGCAGCCCTACGGTTCAGATGGCATATGGATTCCGTATTCGCAGACTGCACCTGTGATTCAGGCACAGGAGGATGTAGCGTCGGTGGCTCCCAATATGATTACGAGCCAGAATGTAGCTGACATCATTGCCGAGGACGCGGAACTGCTCGAAGCACTGTTTCCGGAACATCATGAATCAATACCAAATGTCTCCTTTCCATATATGATCGACCTGAACGGGGACGGCATTGAAGAAAAGCTCGAGATTACCGATTTGCGCTACAATGGCGGGGACGGCGGATATGCGCTGACAGTCACCGACACAAAGACTGGAAATAAGATTCCGCTGCCAGATGGTTATACAGAGGAGAGTGGTTTTCCGATTCGCACTTTTTATATGCAGCAAGAGGAGGAGGCGCAGCTTCTGGTTCAGCTCGGGGAGGAAAAGAATTGTCAGGTCGTCGCGACAATCATGCAGGGTTCCCTCTATGAAATATATGAACGACGAGGCATGTACACGGAGTTCAAGAGGGCGCTGCCAGACCACTCCGGCCAGATCGCTGCTGCCGATGCCCTGAGCGGCTGCAATATATATTATTATAATAATGAAGAAAATCCGGTTATTTTATTAAAGACGTATGTCTCGGGATTTCTGGGACACGCCGATACACTGGGGTACGTTATCACGGAGCTGCGGTTGCAGGAGGATAATACGTGGGCTTCAAAGCACTACTTCCTGTTGGACAGCTGCCATGATGTATCTGTGACACAGACGGAATCAGGGGATATGCCTGCACCCTCGGGCAATGGAAACTCGTTTCCCCTATACCGCGATGGGATGGACATTGATTTCATGCCATTGACGCCGGAAAATTAAATGTGCATCATTTTTTAGACCATTTTATTACAAATATGGTTATTTCTCACAAAAAATAACATATAAAGTTGACACCCTGAACATTTCGTGCTAAGGTGTGTTTAAAAAATCATTGAATATATTTTGTGAGATGAGTAATCGTATATGAGATCGTATATCAAATGGAAAATGATTAGCTTATTGATTTCCGCTACAGCACTGCTGGCAACAATGACAGCCTGCGGCACCGGGAATGATGAATCGACGCCTGTCGAACAGCCGATGACGGTTTACGTGATTACGGATGAAGAATTTTCCGGTGATACAAATAAGGATATTTCTTCCAGTGAAGCTGCGACCGATGATGTTTCAGATGGCGTGACTGTCGAGGAGTGGATTGCTTCGGAGGAAGCTGCCACCTATATCCAGGCGCTCAATACGTCGCTTGACAGCACCGGAGCTGCCATCGGGTTCGAGGCGGACGGTGCTGTACTGTGCATGGTATTTCACTATTCTGAGGACGTGATCGGAACAGATGGTTCCAACCTGACAGAGGAACAGAAGGAAGCGGAACAGGAACGTCTGCAGCAGAAGTACGACAGCATAAAAATGCAGTTGGAGCCGATGCGGGATGTGCTGCGGGATGCCGTGGGTGACTCTGAGCTTGTCGTGCGTATTGTCTACAAGACAAGCAACGGAACAGAGCTGTTTCGTCAGGATTTGTAAAAGGGGGGGACAATCTGTTGAAACAATTGCACATAATCATCAGACTGCTCTTGTTTTTAGTCGGCATAATCGGCTGTTCGGGATTCATTGTGCCTTTCCTGACAAGGCGCATTCTCAACATCGGAAATTTGGGCGGGTTGGTGATCTGCATTCTCATTGTGCTGTATGCCGTGTTCATGCCGAAGATTCATCAGTGGATCAGATGTTTCTGGCAAAAGACAACCGGCAAAGTCACATTAAGCATCCTTGCAGTCGGACTGACCACAGCCGTGGTGCTGGTTGTCGTGATGACTTTCCTCATGGTCAGGGCAGCCAATACCAAACCCTCCGAAAATGCTACTGTGATCGTGCTTGGGTGTAAGGCATACGGGGAGCGCCCCAGCCTTACTCTGGAAGAACGTCTGAAAGCCGCTATTCGTTATCTGGAGGCCAATCCGGAGGCCGTATGCATTGTATCCGGCGGGCAGGGCAGGGATGAGACCATTTCCGAAGCACAGTGCATGTACCTCTATCTGACTGACAGCGGGATTGTCTCCGATCGGATTTACAAGGAAGATCAGTCTACTACAACGCGCGAAAACCTTGCCTTTTCCTATGAAATTATCAAAGAACAGGGACTCAACGAAAATATAGCGATCGCTACCAACAATTTTCATGAATACAGAGCTGGAAAGATTGCTGATGATCTCGGCCTGAAGCATGGTGCTGTCTCGGGTGATACAGCGCTGTGGCTGTTGCCCACATATTATGCGAGGGAGCTGCTTGCAATCCTGTATGAGTGGGTATTTTGATTTTGGTGTGTTATTTTTGGGAATAATATGTTATAATCCATACTGTATAAGGGAGGTATCGCAATGAAATCAATCATTCAGGATATGAAACAAAATTATTTTGTCAATGCGGTCATCATGATCATATTAGGTCTCGTTCTCGTGATATGGCCGCATATTCTGGGCGTCATGCTCTGCTACCTGCTCGGAGGCGCGCTGATCGTGATGGGTGCAATCCAGCTGATCGGTTTCCTGCGTGGAGAGCGGCTTGGTTTTTACAACAAGTTCAGCATGTTCATGGGAATTGTGCTTGTACTGCTTGGCATATGGATTTGCACGCAGCCGCGCATCGTATTATCAATTATTCCGGTGGTCGTGGGTATCATTGTGCTGATTCATGGTCTGATGGATATACAGTATACACTCGACATCAAACGGACAGGCAGCACGAAGTGGTGGATCGCACTGATCGCCGCCATTCTCACATTGATCGTCGGCCTGCTGCTGGTATTCAATCCATTTACAGCCTATGAGATCTCAATGATTATGCTGGGGATTGCCATGCTCTATGACGGTGGCTCTGATCTGGTGCTCTTGATTTTTTCCTATCTGGCACAGAAGGACACTGACAGGAGAGTGCGCGACTTTAAAGGAAATTCATAAGACAACGGCTTCCGATATTCATCAATCGGAAGCCGTTGTCTCATTTTCTGCATCCTCTTCCTTGTCGCCTGACAGCCACCTGTCAAGGATGTGCTCATCATTTGTGATCTCCTGGACCGTAACATGATCATTTTCCGGAATATCTTCTCCTTTGAGAAGCATACCGATATATTTGACGGCCTCCATGGAATAAGTATAGTGCTGATATGCCGCATCTGCATAATTTTTGTCAAATTCCTCTGATTCATAAGCTGTATGATAGTAAGACACCGCCATCGTCATATCCGAGCTCGCCTGCTCTGCCAGTCTGGAAATGCTCTCATACTGATTGGGAGCCTGTGCCTTGGATAGTTCCGCAAATTCCGCAAACTCCGTCTCCATACTGTCGAGTATCTCCAGAAGCTCGCTGGCGGACTCTTGCTGGTTGACATCAAGACCATTGATTCGCTCATCGGCCTCCTGTATGTAATCTTTAAAGTCGGCTATCGATGAAGAGAATACTGCAAGCGTCTTTTCTTCATCGCTGGTATTTCCACACCCTGACAGACCGAGCACCCCAAGCAGGGCAGCGGAGAGCAGCAGTGTTTTTTTATTGATCAGACCATTGTTCATTTCCATAATTCCTTTGCATGTTTTACACTTAATGACTGATTATACTTTACCATAATGCACGCGCAAAAGCAATTCCAAAATTTATTTCAAATAATGGTTTACTTAACCTGCAATTTTATGTATAATTATATATGTTTTTTGACAAAACCAATGTTTTTTACAAAAACATAGCAAATCAGATTTGAAAGGATAAGAGTGAACATCATGATCGGTGCTGACGCAATCGTAAAATGTCTCGAGAATGAAGGTGTTACGACGGTATATGGGTATCCCGGTGTAGCAATTTGCCCATTTTACAACAGTATTCTCGATTCAACAATCAGGACAATATTAGTTAGAACAGAACAGAATGCAGCGCATGCAGCCAGCGGAGAAGCACGAGTCACCGGTAAAGTGGGAGTGTGCGCCGTCACGAGCGGACCGGGCGCTACCAACCTTATCACAGGTATTGCGACAGCCTTCGCTGACAGCATTCCCATGGTATGTATCTCCGGACAGGTAAAGAGCGAGCAGATTGGCAGCGATGTTTTTCAGGAAGCGGATATAACGGGCGCTGTGGAATCTTTTGTTAAATACAGCTATCTGATCAAGAATGTGGAAGATATCCCGCGCGTATTCAAGGAAGCATTTCATATCGCCGGCACCGGGCGGAAAGGACCGGTGCTGATTGATGTTCCCATCGATATACAGAACGCTGCGATCAAGAATTTTAAATATCCTGACACAGTGAGTATCAGGGCATATAAACCAACCGTAAAAGGAAACCCTGTCCAGATCAAGAAAGTCATCAAAGAACTGGAAAAGGCAAAGAGACCGATCATCTGTGCAGGCGGCGGTGTCCATCTGAGCGAGGCTGTCCCACAGCTCCGCGCGTTCGCGGACAAATATCGGATTCCGGTGGTGTCCACCATGATGGGGATCGGCGTCATGCGCACGGAAGATCCGATGTATTTCGGAATGGTTGGAAATAACGGCAAGGCATATGCAAACCGCGCCATGAATGAATCAGACCTTCTGATCATGGTCGGCGCGCGTGTCGCGGACAGGGCGATCAGCCAGCCGGATCTGATCATGACCAACAAGATTCTGATACATATTGATGTTGATCCCGCTGAGATAGGCAAAAATGTGGGACCATCAATCCCGCTTGTAGGTGATGCCGGGCATATCTTTGAGGATATCATGAAAGAGGATCTGACCTGCGAACATGAGGAGTGGATCAGGACACTGGAAGAATACCGTGAAACCATGGTTCAGAAACGAAATCCAAATCCTGACTATGTTGATCCTGCAGCGTTTATCACAATGCTCTCCAATGAGATGAAGGAGGATGCGGTGTATGTTGCCGATGTAGGGCAGAACCAGATATGGAGCTGCAATTACCATATTGTGAAAAACGGACGCTTTTTTACGTCGGGTGGAATGGGAACGATGGGTTATTCGATTCCTGCCGCCATGGGGGCAAAGCGCGGTGACATGGGCAGGCAGGTTGTTGCAGTTTGCGGTGACGGCTCATTCCAGATGTCCATGATGGAGCTTGCAACGATTATGCAGCACCACATTCCGGTAAAGATCATCGTGATCAAGAATAACTATCTGGGCATGGTGCGGGAGTTCCAGCATTATACTTACAAGGACAATTATTCCGTTGTCGATATCAAGGACGGCACACCCGATCTTGAAAAGCTTGCCGCCGCGTACAGCATTCCGTTTATCCAGGTGGAGAATATGTCACATGCGCAGGAAAAGATCAGGGAGTTTCTGGCCGAGGACAACACGATGCTCATGGAATGTCTGGTAGATCCGATGGACTTAGTTAAATGAGGAGGTTCCGTTTCATATGAAGAGAATATATTCTGTATTAGTGGAGAATCGATCCGGTGTACTCTGTAAAGTCTCAGGTCTGTTCTCAAGAAGAAGCTTTAATATAGACAGTCTGGCGGTGGGGGAGACGGACGATCCGGCAGTATCCTGCATGACGATCGTCAGTTCCGGCAACCAGCGCACGATCGAGCAGATCGAAAAACAGCTCAACAAGAAGATCGATGTCATCAAGGTAAAAACATTTGATGAGAAGGACAGTATCAGCAGGGAGCTTATGCTGATCAAGGTCAAATACAACAGAGGCACCCGCCGCGACATCATGGAAATCTGCGAGATTATGAAGGCAGATATTGTGGATATGTCAAACAACAACATGATCATACAGATCTGCGATATGCCGGAGCGAATCAAGGTGATGCTTGACATGCTCAAGTCGATCAGTATTGTGGAAGTTGCCAGAACAGGGACGCTTGCTTTACCAAAATGTGTTGACAATTAATATCAGAGTTGCTAAAATAAAATTTGGTTATTTATGCAGCTATTTATACATTTTAAGGGAGTGTATCTTTATGCAGAATAGGGTATTTCAGCTTTTAGTAGATAACAATGCCGGTGTTCTCAGCCGCATTTCAGGTTTATTCTCAAGGCGCGGTTACAATATTGAGAGTATTACTGCAGGTGTCACGGCAGATCCGCGGTACAGCCGCATCACGATCGTGACATCAGGGGACGAGGAGATTCTTGACCAGATTGAAAAACAGGTTGCGAAACTGGTTGATATCCGGGATATCCGGGAATTGAAACCGGAGAAGAGCGTATATAGGGAATTGTGTCTGATCAAGGTGCGGTCGACACCGGAGAAACGTCAGGGTGTGATTGCGGTCGCGGACATATTCAGGGCAAAGATCGTCGATGTCAATGTGGACAGCCTGATCGTTGAGCTCACGGGCAACCAGTCCAAGATCGAGGCGTTTATCGGCCTTCTTCAGGATTATGAGATTCTGGAGATTGCAAGAACGGGGATAGCCGGGCTTGGACGTGGTACGGAGGATGTTGTCGTTCTGGAGTAGCTATTATTTTTATTTATATAATAAATAATTTATCTCGGAGGAAAATCCTCTGCTCGCTTGAGCAGCTCTCATTTTACTCCGCAAAATAAGGAGGATTTAAAAATGTCAGAAGCAAAGATCTATTATCAGGAGGATTGCAACCTTTCTCTGTTAGAAGGCAAGACAATCGCAGTCATTGGTTACGGCAGCCAGGGACATGCCCATGCGCTGAATGCCAAGGAATCCGGCTGTAACGTTATCATCGGTCTCTATGAGGGCAGCAAGTCCTGGGACAAGGCTGTTAAGCAGGGATTTGAGGTTTATACAGCAGCGGAGGCTGCTAAGAAAGCTGACATCATCATGATTCTGATCAACGATGAATTGCAGGCAGATATGTACAAGAAAGATATCGAGCCAAACCTTGAGGCAGGCAATATGCTGATGTTTGCGCACGGTTTCAACATTCATTTCGGATGCATCACGCCGCCAAAGGATGTCGATGTGACGATGATCGCGCCGAAGGGACCAGGACATACAGTGCGTTCTGAGTATCAGGCCGGCAAGGGTGTTCCCTGTCTGGTAGCCGTGGAGCAGAATGCGACAGGAAAAGCACTTGATCTGGCGCTCGCCTATGCGCTTGCGATCGGCGGTGCGAGAGCAGGTGTGCTCGAGACGACGTTCCGTACTGAGACAGAGACAGACCTTTTTGGTGAGCAGGCTGTGCTTTGTGGTGGTGTATGTGCGCTGATGCAGGCAGGCTTCGAGACGCTTGTCGAGGCGGGATATGATCCGAGAAACGCTTACTTTGAGTGTATCCATGAGATGAAGCTCATCGTGGACCTGATCTATCAGTCAGGCTTCGCAGGAATGAGATACTCCATCTCCAACACGGCAGAGTACGGCGACTATGTCACAGGACCAAAGCTGATCACAGAGGAGACCAAGAAGACGATGAAGAAGATTCTGTCCGATATTCAGGATGGTTCTTTTGCAAAGGAATTTTTGTTGGATATGTCTCCTGCAGGCCGTCAGGTTCACTTCAAGGCTATGAGAAAGCTTGCTTCCGAGCATCCTTCTGAGAAGGTTGGCGAGGAGATTCGTAAGCTCTACAGCTGGAATAACGAAGAGGATAAGCTGGTAAACAACTAATTTTAGAATAAAATATTTCACATAATATTGGATTATTTTGTCAAAAAGTTATTCAAAAGGGAGAAATTAGAAACATACGTTTCTTTTTCTCCCTTATTGAATTAATCTGTGCTATAATAGATACAGTGATCCTATATTTGTGGAGGTACGTGGAATGTATGCATATATAAAAGGTGAGATTGTGGGTATCACGGAGGATAATCTGGTATTAGAATGCAATAATATTGGATACAATATCCGAATACCGCTCAGCGTAGCGCAGCGGCTGCCCGGAATCGGCGAGACAGTAAAGATTTATACCTACACAAGCGTGCGGGAAGATGCCTTTCAGTTGTTTGGCTTTCTCTCAAAGGACGATTTGGAGATCTATAAGAAGCTGATCGCGGTAAATGGCATCGGACCGAAAGGCGCATTGAGCATTCTGTCGGCAATGAGCGCGGACGATCTTCGGTTTGCCATTCTTTCCGGAGATGCCAAAGCGATATCAAAAGCGCCGGGAATCGGGAATAAGTCGGCAGAACGGATTATTCTGGAGCTGAGGGACAAAGTTCCTCTCATGAGTGAGAGCGCTTCATTGGATTCGTTTTCAGAGAATGACACATCTGCCAATGCAGAGGCGAAAAATGAAGCCCTGGAGGCATTGACAGCCCTGGGGTATTCTCCATCCGAGGCATTGAAGGCTTTGCGGCAGATAGCAATCACTGAGGATATGGACTCCGGGGATGTGTTAAAACAAGCCCTGAAAATGATCAGTACTATATAAATGCGAAGATAAATGCTTTTTGGAGGGTTCTATGGCAGCCAGAGTGATAGAGACAAAACTTTTGGACGAGGATGTAAAGATTGAGGGAAGCCTTCGCCCCCAGTCGTTAAAGGATTATATCGGACAGAAAAAGGCGAAGGAAATTCTCAGGGTATACATTGACGCTGCAAGACAGAGAGAGGATTCTCTGGATCATGTCCTTTTCTATGGGCCTCCAGGCCTTGGAAAAACAACGCTTGCCGGTATCATAGCAAACGAGATGGGCGTCCATATCAAAGTGACAAGCGGACCGGCCATCGAAAAGCCTGGGGAGCTAGCAGCCATTCTGAATGGACTGCAGGAGGGAGACATCTTATTCATCGATGAGATTCACCGCCTGAGCAGACAGGTAGAGGAGGTTCTCTATCCTGCCATGGAGGATTTTGCGATTGATATTATGATCGGAAAGGGCACGTCCGCGCGGTCAGTGCGTCTTGATCTGCCCAGATTTACACTGATCGGGGCCACGACGCGGGCGGGACTCCTGACAGCTCCGCTGAGAGACCGGTTCGGAGTGATCCAGCACCTTGAGTTTTATTCCGTCGATGAGTTAAAACTGATCATCCAACATTCCGCGCGCGTGCTGGATGTGCAGATTGATGATCAGGGCGCGCTGGAGCTCGCCAGAAGAAGCCGCGGCACACCGCGGCTTGCAAACCGTATGCTGAGAAGAGTCCGGGATTTCGCACAGGTAAAATACGATGGACGGATCACCCTGGAGGCGGCAAATACTGCTCTCGATATCCTGGATGTCGACAAGCTTGGGCTTGATCAGACAGACAGGCTGATACTGATGACAATGATCGAACGTTTTGGGGGAGGACCGGTAGGACTGGACACATTGGCGGCGGCAATTGGCGAGGATAGCGGCACGATTGAGGATGTGTATGAACCATATCTGATCAAAAACGGTTTTATCATGCGCACACCGCGCGGCAGAGTCGTATCCGAGCTTACATACCGCCATTTCGGACTTGAAATGCCGGAATAGTATTTGATATAATAGATTATTGATTATAGTAAATGGTAATAGGTAATACTGCAAATTTACATGAGAAGGGGGCACGATTATGTCTGCCAAAACGGATACAGAAGTTATTATCGGAGGAAAAGTGCTGACTGTCAGCGGTAATGAGAGTGTGGAATATCTGCAGAAGGTTGCATCATATATCAACAATAAAATCAACGAGTATGCCAAGATGGACAGTTTCAGGAGACAGTCTGTCGACAAACAGAATATGTTGATTCAGTTAAACATCGCGGACGACTATTTCAAAGCCAGAAAGCAGATCGATCTTCTTGAGCAGGATTTGAAGGCGAAGGACAACGAACTGTATGACTTAAAGCATGAGCTGATTGCCACACAGATCAAGCTCGACAATACATCCAAATCACTGAAGGAAGCGAACGAGACGCTGAATGAAAACTCAAAGCAGATCGTCCGGCTTGAGACAGAATTGAAGGAATCGAAGAAAGTATGAGGAGACAGAGAGTGGAGCTGTTGGCTCCCGCTGGCAATTTTGCGTGCTTTCAGGCTGCGATGAATGCCGGTGCCGACGCAGTGTACCTCGGCGGGGAACAGTACGGTGCCCGCGCGTATGCGGGAAACTTTTCAACAGAAGAAATTGTCAGTGCACTGCATATCGCTCATATGTTTGAAAGAAAGATTTATCTGACTGTCAATACGCTTGTGAAGGAAAGTGAATTTGGAAACCTGATTCCATATATCACACCGCTGTATGAGGCGGGGCTGGACGGCGTGATTGTCCAGGATATCGGAGTGCTGCGCTGTCTGCAGGAGCGTTTTCCCGATCTGGCGCTGCACGCAAGCACCCAGATGACCATCACAGGCGCCTACGGCGCGGCGTATCTGAAAAAGCTTGGCGTTTGCCGCGTTGTTCCCGCGAGAGAACTGTCGCTTGTGGAAATCAGGGAAATTCGGGAACAGACGCACCTTGAGATTGAGTGTTTTATCCATGGGGCTATGTGCTATGCGTATTCTGGTCAATGTCTCTTTAGCTCCATTCTGGGCGGCAGAAGCGGCAACCGCGGGCGCTGTGCAGGGCCGTGTCGGCTGCCTTACACCGACCAAGAAGGCAGGACGCAGTATCCGCTCAGCTTAAAGGATATGTACACGCTTCCGATCTTACCTGAACTGATACAGGCAGGGATTGATTCCTTCAAGATTGAGGGGCGTATGAAAAGTCCGGAGTACGTGGCCGGTGTCACATCCATATATCGAAAATATATTGACTTGTATCTGGAAAATCCAAAAAAAGGATACAAAGTCAATCCTGAGGATGAACAGATCATCCGGCAGCTCTATATCCGCTCTGATACCTGCAGCGGATATTATCAGCGGCACAACGACAGATCGATGGTGACATTGCGAGAACCTGGGTACTCCGGAAGTTCGCCGGAAGTCATAAAGGACATTCAGGAACAATATATTTCACGAAATATCCATCTGCCTATAACTGGCTATGCGAGGATTTGTGTGGGAGAGCCGGCACAGCTGACATTGATATGCGGCAGCGCATCCGTGACAGTGGCAGGAGAGACCGCAAGTCAGGCCCGAAATAAGCCCCTGAGTCAGGCGGATATTTCTCAGAAGCTTGACAGGCTCGGGGATACCTGCTTTTGGTTCTCTGAACTGACAGTTGACACAGACGGAGTCTCGTTTATGCCTGTGAAAGCGCTGAACGAGCTGCGCCGTACAGCAGTCTCACAATTAGAGGAGGCGCTTCTGAAACAGAATCGTCCAACGCGCAGGCGCTCTGTTGTGGATTCCGGCGAAGAGAGCAGTCCGGTCCGACACGAAGCGGTTGGACAGGGTGCCAGGAGTGAAAATATAAATATATTATGCGTACTGGTTACAACCTATGAGCAGCTGCTGGCTGTCAGTTATTTTCCTCAAATACACAGTGTTTATGTCGATGCAGACTTGTTTTTGCGCGGGGTAACGGCACAGAAAGCGTTGTTGCCCGACAAGGAGTACATTCTTGTGCTGCCGCATATCCTTCGGAAGAGGAGTTATCAATATTTGTCCTCCTACGAAAAGCTTCTTAACAGCGGCTGTTTTGCCGGTGTCATGGTCAGAAATTTTGAGGAATTGGAATGGCTTTGTGAGATCGGTTTTACCGGAAGAATCGAGTCTGATTATACGGTCTATGCATGGAATCAGCCTTCACTGACTTTTTTGTCAGGACAGCTTGACTGTGTTACACTTCCTCTGGAGCTAAACAGAAAAGAGTTGGACAGGTTTTCCACAGACTACAATACCAGCCTTGTCTTATATGGATATATTCCTCTGATGTACTCGGCAAACTGTGTCAGAAAGACATTGGATCATTGCATAAATGATGCCGCAGCTACAAATACTAAGTATCATTTGACAGACCGCTATCATAATATTTTTACAGTGGTCCAGAATTGTATCCATTGTTATAATATTCTATACAATACAGTGCCGCTGTCACTTCATGGGCGGTTCGAAGAAATCAGGAACAAGGGTGGATATCACAAATTGCGTCTTGATTTTTCGATCGAGAGTAAGACACAGACGAGCGCCATAATCGAATATTATCTGAGTGCGGGAAACGAACCAAGGACATTTCCCTGTAAGGAATTTACCAATGGACATTACAAGCGTGGAGTAGAATAAAATGCTTAGAGCAGTAATTGAATTGTCAAAATATATCCTGGTGATCAATATATTCTTATATACATTGACCAGTTTTATCGTCCTTCGACGCGATGACAGAGAACGCAAAGGATTTATTTTTGTCCTTCAATATATTATGATTTTTGTCAACCATATGACCGGCAGTCTTGTCCTGCTATCATCAAGAAAGGATTTTACATACCTCTTTCTGCCTCTTTTTCAGGTAATCACCGTGTTTGCCTATCTGGTTCTGATGCGTGCCATCTATCCGCGGGCGAACAGACTGATTCAAAACCACATAGCGCTTCTTTTGTCCATCAGTTTTGTGATTCTGACGCGGATATCCCTGACACGTTCCATCCGTCAGTTTACCATAGTGGCAATATCCCTCGTGATCGCCCTGATTATTCCGCTCTTTATGAAATACATCGAGGTACTGAAAAAATGTGAGTACATTTTCGCGGCAGCCGGTATCCTGATACTGGGCGCCGTGCTCATCAGTGGAAGTATCACAAACGGTTCCAAGTTGTCCTTTTCAATTATGGGAATGTCCTTTCAGCCATCAGAGTTTGTGAAGATTATCTATGTGCTGTTTATAGCGGCGATACTGTCCGAAGCAGAACGTTTTATCCATATTGTGCTCTCAGCGGTACTGGCGGCTGTCCACGTCCTGTTTCTCGTCGCGTCCAAGGATCTGGGAAGCGCATTGATTTATTTTATCACATATGTCATTCTTCTGTTTGTTGCCACGCATAAGGCGCGCTATCTGGTTCTCGGTCTGGCAGGAGGTTCTGTGGCTGCGTATGCGTCCTATTTTATGTTCTCGCATGTGCGTGTGCGTGTGGCCGCATGGCTTGATCCCTGGAACGATATCAATGCCACCGGCTATCAGATCGCCCAGTCTTTGTTTGGCATCGGAACAGGCGGGTGGTTTGGCATGGGAATTGACGCTGGCACGCCGAGCACGATACCGTATGTGGAGCAGGATTTTATTTTTTCGGCGATCTGTGAAGAGTTTGGTATTCTGTTCGGTATCTGTCTGATCGCAGTCTGTGTCAACTTATTTTTGGAGATTGTCCATATCGCGCATTCCTGTTATGATTCTTTTATGAAATACGCGTCCTACGGGCTGGGGATTATCTATATCGTGCAGTTATTCCTGACAATCGGCGGAAACAGTAAGTTTATACCGCTGACGGGTGTGACGCTGCCCTTGATCAGCTACGGCGGAAGCTCGGTACTTGCGTCTCTGATCATGTTTTCTGTCATACAGGGCTTTTATATCCACAATGATCTGTATTATGAAAGTGACTTTAATGAAAATGAATTGGATGAGACGGACTATTACGATACCGGAGAATATGTTTATGATACAGACGATGCGTATTATGATGATTATATAAATAATGCGGACGACGGGTACGATGATGATTATTATGAGGAGCCATCCGTGCCGCCCGTGCCAAAGCTTCATATGAATATCGTCGCCGGCGTCTTTGCGGGACTGTTTGTCGCGATCAGCGGATATCTGGTTCACTATGTATATTTCGACAGTCCGCAGATTATCAATAATTCCTACAACGCAAAGCGTCAGGACATTGTGGCGGCAAAAACAATCCGTGGGGACATCCTCTCCGCGGACGGACAGGTGCTGGCCACCACGCTGCAAAATACGGATGAGCGCTATTATCCCTACGGCGAGGTATTCGCACATGCGGTCGGTTACGCCTCCCACGGAAGGATGGGGGTGGAGCAGAGCGCAAATATGTATCTGGTCTCGTCCAACATCTCCCTGGGCAGCAAGCTGCAGAATGATCTGGCAGACGAGAAGCACATGGGAAACACCGTCGTCACCACATTCGACACGCGGCTGCAGAAAATAGCATATGAGGCGATGGGCTTATACAGCGGGGCTGTGATCGTGACAGAGCCGTCATCGGGAAAAATTCTTGCCATGGTGTCAAAACCTGATTTTGATCCCAATGCAATCAGCAATATATGGGACGAAATTCTTGCCGACACAACGAGCTCTGTCCTGCTTAACAGAACGACGCAGGGATTGTATCCTCCGGGCTCCACCTTCAAGATTCTCACGGCGTTGGAATATATACGGGAAAATCCGGAAAGCTACGACAATTATCATTATCAGTGTACGGGGAAATATACGTATGGCACAGATACGATCAACTGTTTTCATGGCACGGTCCATGGGAGCGTTGACTTTACGAAATCTTTTGCCAAATCCTGCAATTCGTCCTTCGCCAACATCGGACTTACGCTTGACAGGGAACAATTCCGTCAGACACTGGACAGTCTGTATCTTAACAGCGAGCTTCCTGTTGATTTCCCCACAAATATCAGCCGGATATCCGACGAGATCTCAGCGAACGACAACGCTATGATCCAGACCGTGATCGGGCAGGGGACGACACAGATGACGCCGATCCAGATCGCCATGATCACCGCCATGATCGCAAACAATGGTGAAATGATGGCTCCATATATGATCGACCATATACAGACCGCAGACGGCGACGTGATCAAACGCTACACCCCGACTTCCCTCGGACAACTGATCACAAAAGACGAGGCTGCCATACTGCAGGAGATGATGGCAACGGTAGTGCAGGAGGGCACTGGCACCCGCCTGATCAGCGAATGGTATCACGCGGCAGGCAAAACAGGCTCCGCAGAATATAATTCCGCCTCTGATTCCCACGCATGGTTTACCGGCTACACGTATGACACAGAGCATCCGCTCCAGATAACGGTTATCCTGGAGGGCGCAGGAAGCGGCGGTGAGTTTGCTGTTCCGATGGCGCGAAGAATTTTAGACCAGTATTACAGCAATAATTAGTGTTTTCTCTGCTTTTTGTATAAAAAATCGCAAATTTATGAAGAATACTTTGTAATTTTTTGCAAAAGGGTGTATATTAATATTAGATAAAATTTTATGGGAGAAGGGAGCCGAAAAATGATTAACCGCTTATTTGGAAATTATCTGGTAACCAAACAAATATTATCACAGAGTCAGCTTGACGATTTACTTCCGGTTCGGAAGGATTATAAAGCTGAAGTGGAAACCATAGCAGTTATCAACAAAGTTCTTACATCGGCAACTGCACAGGGGCTTTTAGAACAGATTGATAAAAATAAGGAACACTTTGGAGAAGCAGCGATTGAGGCTGGCTATCTCAGCGACGAAAAGCTGGACGAGATATTGACTTATCAGACAAACAGTTTCATGAAATTTGTACAGAGTCTCATAGACAGAGGCGCATTCAGTCTGGAACAGATCAATCCCTTTCTGGACGAATTTCAACGGCTTGGGGGCTATAACGATGCCCAGATCAGTTCTCTGATTCATGACGATCTCGAAGAGTGTATTCGCATTTTTGTTCCTCTGAAATCGGAACAGCTCAAAGAATTTACACTTACGCTCGTTCGGACTTTGTGCAGGCTGATCGACTGTGACACATACCTGGATAAGGCGTATACTGCACGTTCTCTGCAGCTTGACAAATACGCCTGCCAGACGATTGCCGGGGACATCCATATGAAAGTATACATAAGCGCACCGGATAATGGTCTGCTCGCCATTGCCAACTACTTCACAGAAGATACCTATGATGCCGTCAATGAGGATGCTCTGGACAATGTTGGAGAATTTATCAACTGTGTGAATGGTCTGTTTGCCACAAATTTGAGCTATGATGATGTTTTGATTGATATGAACTCGCCGGAATATTCTGTGGATGGGCCGTTCATCAGCAACGAGAAATTGTATGTCATTCCTATTCATGCCAATGGTTACAGTTTCAGGGCAGTTTTAGAAGTATATGAATAGTATGCTTTTCAAAATATAAGAAGAGGATAAGGAGATTAAAAAATGAGTACTGTTTTGATAGTTGATGATTCCAAGACATCGAGATATATGCTTCGCCATATTCTTGTCGAGAATGGCTACGAGGTCATTGCGGAGGCGGAAAATGGTCAGGAGGGGTTTGATAAATATTGTGAGCTTGAGCCTGATTTTGTGACGCTTGACATCACGATGCCTGTGATGGACGGCATTGAAACCCTTGTCAAGATAAAAGAGTATGATGAGGAGGCCAAGGTAATCATGGTGACGGCATCCGGCCAAAAAAATAAGATGCTCGATGCGATCAAGCTCGGCGCTGCGGATTTTGTGACCAAGCCCTATGAGACCAGCCAGATTATAAGCATTATGGATAGTATGAAATAAAATTACGCACCATACAGGAGGAAACAGCATGATTCAAGCTACTAGCTGTGGTGGCGTAGTTATTTTCAGAGGGAAGATTTTACTTTTATACAAAAATTTCAAGAACAGGTACGAAGGGTGGGTTCTGCCCAAAGGTACTGTGGAGACTGGGGAGAAGCATGTGGAAACTGCCCTGCGCGAGGTCTTTGAGGAGTCCGGCGTGAAGGCCACGGTCATGAAATATATCGGAAAAAGTGAATACACCTTCAATGTGCCTCAGGATATCGTAGAGAAAGAAGTCCATTGGTATCTGATGATGGCGGATAATTATTACAGCAAGCCACAGCGCGAAGAATTTTTTGTTGATTCAGGATATTACAAATACCATGAGGCATACCATCTGCTGAAATTTTCAAACGAGAAGCAAATACTGGAGCAGGCCTATCAGGAATACCTGGATCTTCGGAAAAATAAACAATGGATAAAACCGCGTTAAGACTTTTAAAAGAAGGTCGTCTTTGACCTTCTTTTTATGCACACGGGCACCCAAAGGAAATATGTCATCAAACCGATAAATCGGTTAGCTGACGGGTGCCCGGCGCACGAGTAGGGGAAAATGGCTTTTCCCTACTCGATTTTGAAATATATGGAATCTTATGTTAGAATAGTCATTGATTATAGAAACCTATTGGAGAGCAGTGATAAAGATGCGTTTTAGCGGAAAATTATATATCAGTTCATCCCTGGAGCAAAAGTGTGGAACAATAAAATGGAAGCTGCGAACCGGCAGACCGCAGCCAACAATATTTGTGATCGCCCTTGCGAAAAATAATGATTTGTTAGAAATCTACCACAGCGGGATGCTCAGGCAAAAATACTATAAGAAAAAACAGAATGCTCCTTATATTGTCGGCATAGCCGCAGGATACAGCGGAGCAGTCGATCTGGTCATGGACATTATTCAGGATGTTCTGCGTGAAACCGGAGCGTATGATGTGAAAGCTTACTTCACAAAATAAATTGTTTCATAAATTATTAAGGGGAATGTATGATATCAATACTATTTACGATTTTAAAGATCATCGGAATTGCAATTCTGGTTATTCTTGGGCTGGTTCTGCTTATATTGCTCCTGGTTTTGTTTGTACCAGTCAGATACAGCGGCAAAGGCAGCTATCAGGATGATTCGTATGCGGCGAAGCTGCATGCCTCATGGCTTTTGCATATCGTATCGGTCAGGGGAGAGTATCAGAAGGGGCAGGCGCTTCACATGTACCTGAAGATCTTTGGCATTACATTTTATGACAATCTAAAGGCAGATGGCAGAAAATCGAAGCATAAAAAAATAAAATCAACCAAAAATAAAACTGAGGGCGCCGGTGAGATTCAGGCCGCTTCGGCGGGAGAGCAGAGTCCAGAGGAGGCTGTTCCAGAGGATATGGTTCCGAAAATAAATCAGAGTGATGATGATTTCACCGATTATAAGATATCGGAATATACAGATTTAGAAAATAGAATAACCGCCGAGGATGACTTCCCATACAAAACAGACGGTCATACCGAAAGAAAAATCGGAATTATTCAAAAAATTAAGAATTTTTTTATTAATTTTGTTCAATTTTTAAAAAATATAACGTTCACATTCCATAAAGTTTGTGATACAATGGTTAGGATAAAAAATAACATAGAATATTATCTTAGGATATTGCAGCTCGACAGTACAAAAAGGGCCTTTGCAGTCGCCAAAAAGCAGCTTACGCGTGTCCTTGGAAAGATATCTCCGCGAAAATACCGGATCAATCTTCATCTTGGTTTTGACGATCCGGCCGTGATGGGGGAGGTGCTCGCTGTATGGGGAATGTGCTATCCCCTGCATCAGGGAAATATTGATATACAGCCTGAGTTTGAGCAGTCTGTCATAGAAGGCGACATTTCTTTTCGGGGAGCTGTCAATCTATTTGTATTTGTACGCGCTGTATGTATTTTATTTTTTGACAAAGACATCAAGCATTTGATCAAACATTTAAAACGCAGCGAAATTTGATTTGGAGGTACAGAATGTCTGATAATAGTTTTAATGAAGTAGTAAATTCCATGATGCAGGGAATGGAGAGCTTTCTCTCATCCAAGACAGTGGTTGGAGAGCCGACACAGGCGGGTGATACGACGATCATTCCACTGGTGGATGTAACCTTTGGCGTCGGGGCAGGCGCTTCTGCCCAGGAAAAGAAAAATGGCGGAGCCGGCGGTATGACTGGAAAAATGTCTCCCAGCGCAGTTCTGGTCATCAAGAACGGACAGGTGCGTCTTGTCAATATCAAGAATCAGGACACCGTAAACAAGATCATTGATATGGTTCCGGATCTGATCGACCGGTTCACTTCCAAAAAAGAGGATATGCCAAGCGATGAGGAGGCAATCAACACAGCCTTTCCGGAGAACAAATAGGAAATAAACAATATACACGGCGCATATAATAAAGAAAGATGTGCCGGAGTGTATGTTTATGTGTAAACTCATAGGTTATACCTTGTTTTGGATTGCGATTGGTATGCTCTTTATGATGGTAATTAGCAATATATGGATAGGGTTAATATTGATTGCGATTTTCATTATTTCAGGGTATTTTTTATTTGATTGTAAATGACAAGAGGGAGTAGGTTCAATATGTTGGATTTTGATGAGGCGCTTATGAATGCTGAAGCACCAGAAGACATCAAAAAGATGAAGACATGGATGTTTGAGGAACAGGTCCGGATTCAGGCCAGGAGGGACGAGCTGCAGGAGTTAAATCGTGACCTGCAGGATTTAAAGAGAAAACTCGAGCGGGAAAAAAATGCACTCGAGGTGCGGGAGAAGATGATCAAAAAGCGTTTTGATGACAATGAGATCTTTATCGCCAAAAAACAAAAGATTATTGAGGACGCTTATCAGCAGCTTGCGCTTGACAGAAAGGCATTGGAGTGTGAGCGCCTGAACTTCGAGCACGAGCGAAACAAATACAGACGCCAGAAGATGTCCGGTGCAAAGCCTGTACATCAACAGTATGAATCGGGTGCTTACGATAGTACAAGCTTTTTCCGGGGTGTTGACAACGATATGGCCCTGCGGAAACGCTACAAAGAGCTGCTGAAGATATTCCATCCGGATAACAAAAACGGGGATACCAAGACATTGCTGCTGATTCAGACAGAATATGAGAATCTGAAAAGCCGGTACTATGAAAGTTAAATAGTACCGGTTTCTTAATTAATTCTTGAGTAAAAAATGTATAAAAAAAGAAGCGCAACGCCTCTTTTTCTACGCATTTTTTACTCAAGAATTGATTATGCGCGCTCAACAGCTCCGGAACGCAGACATCTTGTACATACGTGCATTCTCTTAGCAGCTCCGTTCACTTTGCATTTTACTCTTTTTACATTGGAATTCCAAATCGCATTGGATCTTCTATGAGAATGGCTTACGTTATTACCAAAATGAACGCCTTTTCCACAAATATCACACTTTGCCATCGTTAGCACCTCCTCGACTAAACTAAGTCATTCGACTCACAACAGTAGTATCTTATCAGAAAAAGTAACATTTGGCAAGTTCTTTTTGGTAAAAAAT
>VSNM01000054.1 GCA_009774245.1 Lachnospiraceae bacterium
CTCTTGATTTGTATATGACATATAGCATAACACAGATGGTTAAAATATACAAATAATTTTGTGATAGTTCCTTAGTCTCCATCGTCAAAATACTGGGGTTGACCGACAACTCCTCCGTAATCCCATACGCGCCGTCCAGGAACGTGGCGATCTCACCGGCCACGAGCTGTGACTTGTCATGGCTTTTCCCGTAGATCTCCTTCTCATATGATTTCACAAAAATTACAGCGACAATTCCTGTCAGGCACACCGCCAACGCGCATACGATCGCGATCATTGGCATTAGCAGCTGTTTGAAAATGCTTGTGTTTTTCATTTATTTCTATGCCCCTCCTGCATGTTACTTTCTTTTTGAATCTGTCTTTTCCTTCACTCATCGTCAATCTTGAAAATATATATCAGGATTCTCCTAAAGACAAACCGTTTTTAGCATGATTTCCTCATTTATGATAGAATTCCCTTTGTTCCTCGCAACTTAAATCTCGTTATCTCCTATGAGACGACTGACAGATTATCAATGCGTCTTATCGCATTTACCACGATTCCTTAGTATTTTAGGAAAGAATGCGATGTCCTACACAACCCCATGTTACAATTTTTGCACCTATTTCCATCCACGATTCATGTATGTAGCTTTTGCTAACAATATCGCATATCTTGTTTTCTTCCCACTTATTCTTCATATATTGGATTGTATGAGGTAATATCCGCTCACAAACCCCAGGTACTATAAAATCACTTCCACCTTCATTGATCGTAATTCCGCATTGTCCTAGAATATTGTACCAGTACTTTCTATAATCCTCTAATTTTCTGAATTTCTTTTCTTTATCCTTGTCAGAACCCTCTTTCAGAAAAAAATACTCTTTTTTTATCCCTTTCTTGTAATCAAAATAATATACTGGTGAATTATTGGAGCTGTCTATGCGCAACAACTTCTTCAAAAGCTGTATCCCTTCATGGGCATCCGGAATTTCCTTGCAAACAGACTCCAAAAGCTCTATAGGAATCAGATTCTCTATCTCATGCATTTTCAGTGCATATACCTCATAGTAAATCTGTTCCCGGCTTTCTGCCACGGCTAATATTTTTTCCAGGGTTCCCCCATTCTTCGCCCCACAATATCTCATATCACTGTCAGCTATGCACAGGCATGTTCTCTGCTTTTCGTCTATAATATTTGCCAGTCTTATACTTGTAGTATCCCCGCCGCCAATCTCATTCTGAAAAGATATCTGCATATTCTGTATGCCATTGTTTTGCAAATAATACTTCCCTATAAGGGCATAAAACTCTATATCATCATTGCTTTCAACCAACAGGATACTTTTATCCGTAAAATCTGCATTGTTCCCTTCCTTCACAGATAAAAGAATACATTCCCGCCCGTTCTCCTCTATTTTCTGATTCCCTGTGTACCCGGAAACCACCTTATAATATTTTGATGCCTTTTCCAGAATCAGCTTATTCTCACTGCTTCTATTTCTTAATATTCGATAATATTCTCTCGCGAAACTAGCCAAATTCTCAGATTTGCTTAGCTCGTCAAAAACTTTTCTTGTAGCAAGAAGCATATTTTTACACTTTCTGCGATGCATCACCAGCTGCTCCAAAAATTCCGCCGCCTCCCTATCGCCGCTTGACAGTGCCTCGACACAGCTTTCATCTATATAGTATAACAATTGCTTAATCCTCCTCGGGCTCAAAGAAACCTATCGGCCAATCTTTCAAATAACCTTCTTCATCAAATGTACTCTTTTTTACACAAGTTCTGTCCTCTCCGAATTGTTTATCGAATATTGTTATTTCAATGTCGTTATGATTGAATTTCCCTTTATCAATCAGTGTTCCAATTCGGTTAATAATGGTTTCACTGTGTGTTTCTATGATAAACCGGACATTTTTTTCTGTTGCTATCCTAGCGATCACATCCATGAGCTTTGCCTGTAATGCCGGATGCAGATGCAATTCTGGCTGCTCAATTGCTATTGTAATTGGGGCAGTAACCTCTGATACACGCTTCGTTTTGACTGGTTCACGTCTATTTCGCGCATCAGTGATATACCATAATTGTGTCACAATTGGCAGAATCTGACTATAACCAAACCCAGTGTCAGACAGGTTCACTGCCTTATCCTGACCGTTTTTCCTGATTCTGAGCGAAACATGCCCCTCACTCAATGATTTCTCAACCTCAAAGCCAAGATTTGTATGCGTCCATTTCTGGAAACGCTTAAATTGCTCATTTTTAAGGGAGTTAAGAAAAACAGGTAAATTCTTACCCCTGCAGTCCACTTCATTCACCGCAGTATTTCTGAGTCGATAATATCTTTCTGCTGTTGCACGGACAGGAGCAATGTAGTATACATTGTTAAAATATTTTCTGATATACCCCGCAAAATCCTCATAATACTGAGGCAGGTAATACAGAAAAGTCCATTTCCTTAATTCTCTTTCCCGTTCTTTCACACTTCTTAAAACCTCTTCTGCCTGGTGGGCTTCTCTTGTATTTATTTCTTCATGAAAATTACCCACTCTTGTAAGGTAAAAATATCGAATGATAAAATCAACCTCGTCACCTACATTCAAAATGTCCGAAATTTTTTTTCTAGCCGTTGCTTTTATTGCAAACAGTGGTAGATTAAGAATATCATTTCCAATCGGATACTCAGCCAATCCCAGATTCTCATTGATGACTAATGTTTCTTCATCATTCACAATCAATGAAAGAATTTTATATTTATCTGAATACTCAATAACAATATGAAAATCTCCATATTGCAATATTACTTCTGATATATAGTCATATGTTGTCTGCTCGTTATGACTGATAGTAAACTCTATTGCCGCTGTCTTTTCCTCTCTGGTTGTAATAAATATTTTACCAGTTTTTGTTGGAAACACATTGTTAATTTCCGAAACATTATCAAAGCAAAATCGAAACCGCATGGTATCCCCTACGCTGCCATTACTCAATGCCTCCTGAAAGCTTCCAAAATCAACATAATCATCCTCATCCCCCGCCCACAGGATAGGCCCATTAATCCGCTTATTAAATGACTGTTTCAGCAGTGGAAAAATTCTCAAAAAAGTGCTTTTGCCGGAACTGTTATTTCCGACAAGCATATTGATCTTTTTCATTTCAATTTCACCGGTATCATACAGACTTCTTAAATTTTTAACTTGAATAAAGTCCACGCTCAAACCTCCCAATTCTATATACAAATTTTTTCAGGCACTGCATTCCGCACAATTTCAGCATACAATAAGATAATATCCTGCCATATTCAATTTGTCCAGATAAATCAAAGTCATACATGATTTGAATCCCCCCAAAAATCATGTAACCTGACTCTCTGTTGCCCGTTGAATCTACTTTGCAACTTTTGTATACATTCCCGTTTTTCTGCATCATTCAATCTTTCAAGATAAAAAATTCCGTTTATTCTTCATTTGTTTCCCATAATCTTCCAATACATTACAATCCTTTTGAATTTGTCTCGTACCTTCTCCTGTAATATTCCATCGTCCGATACGCCAGAATATCCTTCATGTGATGCCGCATCGCCTCATTGTCAATACAGTCCTTCAGATCTTCCCTGAACGCAATCGCATAACCATCTTTATCAACAAAGAAACCCTTGCCTGACTGTTTCAGGAATTTTATTGGCATTGTCTTTGCTTTATTTAGATGCTGCTTATCCGTCATACTCTTATATACCTCATAAGTAATGTCCGATGCAAAATCCTTCCAGTTTGTCCCTGTATCAAAAAATTCTTTCCAGCTCTCTAACACTTCCTCATCCGTCACTTCCAGCCTTATTCTGCCATGATTATAAAAGCTGTACAGAATTGGCATCTTATACACTTTCTGCATATCCGTTGTCTCAATAACCGCAATAAATTCCCTGCCAATTCCAGCATATAAGCTTTGTTCCTCCTCGGACAATTCATGCAAATCATACAAAAAATCCAGATATCTGCGAAACGGATTTTCCTTGGCATGTCCCATACAATATCGATATATGTCATCATCCATATAGGTAAACAGTTCCATTCTTGTAGGTACTTTTCCATCCAACAACTCTTTTATCCGATAATATTCCTGGTAAATTCGTTCTCTCACAGACAGTGGTCTTTTATCCAGTTCCCTAAACAGGTCAATCAGCCTCATATCAAAATCCACAATACAGTCATCAGGATACTCTATATCATTATATTCATATGCTTTCTTTGTAGAGAATGATGTTTCTCCTGAGAGAAACATCGGAGACTTTCCTGCTTTTTCATAGTTTCCAATAAAATCCAGAACATTGAGATAAGCCTTCTCCCTATATGTACGCAACCCGCGTCCCAACTGCTGCAAAAACACAATAGGCGATTCTGTTGGCCGCAGAAACATAACCATGTCAAGCGAGGCAATATCCAGTCCTTCATTGAACATGTCCACAGAAAAAATCACTTTGATCTCCTGTTTCTTCAACTGCTCTATCGCAATGTCCCTATCCTCTGAATAGCCTCCGTCGGCATTGCTGTACACAGCAGCAGAAGGAACACCTCTTTTACAAAATTCCTCCGCCATCTGACTTGCATGCTGTCTGGAACAGCAAAAAACCAATGCACGCTTTGAGCGATATTTCATATAATATTTATAAATCAATTCATACCGGTTCACGTTGTCCGCATATATTTCCGTCAATTCCCTCTCATCATAGCGCCCCTTTACCAGACGTAATCCGGAATAATCCGTCGCGTCATAGATCCCGTAATAATGAAAAGGCACTAACATTCCCTTGTTGATCGCCTCTTTTAGCGAAATCTCATATGGCACATTGTAATCGCACAGCTCATAAATATTTTTTCCGTCCATTCGCTCCGGCGTCGCAGTGAGCCCCAACAGAAACTTCGGCTTAAAATAGTCTGCGATCTTTCTGTACTGTTCGTTGACTGCATGATGAAATTCATCAATAACAATGTAGTCAAAATAATCTGCCCTAAAATATTCTTCGTTTAAATATTCCGCTCTCCCCAGTGTTGCAACTGAAGCAAATATAACAGATTTGTCCGTGTCCTTCTGCTTCCCGTAGAAAAAACCATAATCATCTGAACAACGCACATTTTGAAACGCGACTGCTGCCTGTTTCAATATCTCTTCCCTGTGTGCCACAAACAATACACGCTTATACGCGGCTGAATCAAATGCTGCAAGATATGTTTTCCCAATACCTGTGGCAGCCTGAACGAGTCCCTTTACCGCCCCATCCGCCCTGCTGTCTTCCAATGCGTACAATACTTCGATCTGCACACCCCTCGGCTGGAAAAGCGCCTCTACTTTGGTGTCAATGTCCTCTTCGTTTCTATCATACTTTTCTAAATCCTTCGCCACGGCAGGCTTATGCCAGTTTTTTGAATATCTGTATAACTCCTCATCATCTATAATGATGGAATGTTTGAAAAACAGCTCTTCAAATGCATTGTAAAACAACAGAAAATTCTTTTTATCATCTTTGCTGCTAAATCGATAATTCCACTCAATCCCCGATGTCAGTGCACTTCTCGAGATATTTGAGGAACCGATATAAATCTCACTCATTTTTTCATAATGAAATATATACGATTTCGGATGAAACGACCGTGCCTTGTCATTATAAAATCTCAGATCGATTCGGTTCCCCAGCTCCAATTTCACCTTGATTTTGTTTATTTTGTTTTATCTGTTTATTCCTCTTAGAGTCCGCCATAATAGATTGCCATGCTTTCTTTTGTGATGATATTGTTACAGCCCGTTCCTGCCGGAATGCCCCTTCTTGCGATAATCCACGGTTCTTCCATATGTGTCAGCTGGCTTAACCACTGCGCATCATGTCCTCCGTAATGTTTCAAAACACGTTCCACCGTATCCTTCTGATTCTCTGTCAAATCACCCTCGCCACCTGTTTCATCGCTTGCGATTACCGAGTACTTACCTTGTGTCTTGTAAAACAACTCCGGACACACTGGACCATTTGCCCACGCCTGAAAATCCTCCTGAAACAGAGGCGCGTCGTCCCAGACAAGGGACCATGCCTGCGAATAACAACATAACTTCTGTAATTTCATTGTAGACATCTCTCCGGATTGTTCAAGAATATATTTTGCTGTATCAAATACATTTGCCATTTATATACCCAACCTTTCTCAACAACTGTGTAAATTCCCATAGTCGTCGTAGCCCACTATGGCTCCTTCTTCCGCCTAGCCTATGGAAATTTATTCTGCGACGATTCCTAACTTATTATATGATTATACACCCATATCATTTCAGGTATCGCTAGTACAACGTTGCATTAATAACGAAGTAATAGGTGCCTGAATTTCCTCATATATAATTATCATGTCCACAGAATCAAATTGAGCCATTTGTTCCCCCACCCTGGTCATACATTTTGCCTTCTGCAATCTGATACACTGCACCTTCAAGGCTGCCAAAAACGGATACAGCTCCTTAACGCCTGTCAAGAAACCACCTCACCGCATCTTTCACGTCGTCACTGAATTCTTCCAAGTCCTCAAAACAAATCACCTTATCCTGTATAAGCTGCACGATATTATAAATCATCTCCGATTTCTGCATTTCCAGCACAACCCCTGGCTTTTTCTTATCCCTGTTAATTTTCTTTTCCAACGCCCAAAACCTGTCAGAAGGATTGTTTTTCCTGCTCAAAAGTTTTATATACTCCTTAATGAGCCTGTCCATGTAGTTCTCCTGCCATCCGGCAATCTTCTCCCTGAAAAGTTTCCAGTCTCTTTTTGAAATTTCCATACCAAACTCCTTTTTAACAATCTACTGTCTGACAAACTGATATAAATCATAAATAGTATACCAGATTTGTATTGTTATGTCCAAAAACTTTTCAAAGCAAAGTCAATACGTATACCAGAAATCAAACACAACACCCTCAAAAAAACCCCATGCCATAAGCAGCACAGGGTTTTGGCGTCCTCAATCAATTCATGAACATCCTGTTCCTTCACATTTTGTGAAAAATTCTGGGGCTCACCTGATTTGACTCATCGTACCATTTTCAATTCTAAACACTTTATTAAATTGGCCCAAAGCATTAAGCCTGTGTGTGACAAAAATCATTATTTTATCATCTGATATGCTTTTGAGATTCTCTATCAACTGTTTCTGTGTCAGGTCATCTAAACCGGAAGTAATTTCATCAAACAGGTACACTTCCTTGCTGTAAATCATTGCCTGTGCAACAGCCAGGCGCTGCAGCTGGCCGCCTGACAAATTGATACCGCTTTCTGAAATATAAGTGTCCAGACCGTCTTCCAGGCCACTGACAAACTGCGATAAACCGGCAAGTCTTAGCGCATGACAAATGGCTGCCTTTGATGCGCCTGTGTTTAAAAAATCGACAATATCGTATAACCTGCCATCCATTATTGCAATGTTTTGCGAAACATATGCCATCATATAGGATCGGCTTTCTGGCGAAAGGGATGTGATATCTTCACCGTTGTATAGAATTTTTCCGGTTTTTGGGCGGTACAGTCCGCTTATAAGCTTCATCAGTGTTGATTTTCCGCAGCCAGACCCGCCGACAATGGCAACAAAATCACCTTTTTCCAGATTCATATTCAGACTGCAGATTTCAAATTCTCCCGGATGATATTGAAAACCTACATCGCTTACCGTAAGTGAAGATACTCTGTCTTTAGGAACCATACACGGAGATTCACTATTGATATCACCTGTGTTTTCAAAAGTTGATTCTATCGTGTCAATTTTTGCCTTTGATGCCTTATATTTTATATGATTATCCCAAATCGTTGAGAATGCGTTGTCTATCCAGCCCATATAATTAATGAATAAATAGATCTGCCCCACCGAAATGGTATTCTTTTTTAACATAAATGCAGCGGCCGCAAATATGATCACTTCAATCAATTTGTAAATCTGTGAATTTAAATTATCAATGGAAACAACTTCCTTTGTGTGCTGCTCCTGCCTTCGTGACAGGCGCAGTTGATGGGCGTCTATATTATTCACAATAATATCTGCACAATGATTCGTTTTGATATAAGCTATGTTTTTCAAGGCATTACAGACTTTCGATTCACCCTCGGATTCGATCTCTGTGACCTCTTTTGAAAATTTGTAACTGATTTTACCGATATGAAATTCAAGAACGGAATTTACCAGAAGACAAACTACAAAGACTGCCGTCATGATCCTGTTTATTGTCAGCAAATAAATAAAAATAAACGCGCAGGTGAACAGTTCAACGATTGTATTGGAAATAAAAGAAACCGCTAATTCTCCATAAACCTCATTGAAATCGTATCTGGTTTTCCTATCACCAAAATCCATTTTCTCTAGCGTTTCATAATTAAGACGTAGCAGCTTTTCCAAATACTCTTTCTTTGCCTTCCGGACGAGCCTGTTTCTGACTTTTGTATCTAAAATCGCACAAAAAATGTTTAAAAAGCCCCCGCATATAGATGCAGACAATAGTATCAGGACGATTTTTAACAAGTATTCAATATCCGCACCACCCGCATTATCAAAAAATCTTGATACCAGAAGGGGATTTATCAACCGAATAGCGGTCAGAAGCAAAGAAAAAGTCAAATAAACAGCAATCCATTTCTTTTCTTTTTTAATAATGTTCATTTCTTTCCCCTTTCCCATGCACAATAAATAATTATAGTACACCACCCAATTTCTAACCGGATGGTGTACTATTCAAAACAACTTATTCAAATCAATTCGAATACTGCTCCAATGCGGAAAACGTCACGCTGTTGTTCCTGGCAAACAGCCTGACCGGCTTCCCGCTCACGCCGTACAGCCGGACTGTCAATGCTGCCATGCCGTCAATATAAAACACGCCCACAGAGCCCTCCTGTACGTATGTAAAAGCATAGTCTTTTCCTGGCTCAAGGTGAATCTCTGTCTCCGCGATCGGCGTGGTTCCTTCATTAAATGAGAGCTGAAGAATGTTATCATCCGGACAGATTGAGATCAGCTTGTATTTGTCAGTCTCGCCATTGTAGTCAAAGCAGATCCCAATGGAGCCGCTTCCTGAATATGTAAAGTTTCCTTTGAGCAGGAACCTTTCATAGCAGGTACACACATTAGTGTACTGATACGTATCCCCCGCCTCGACAGACATCTGCGTGTCGCCAGACAGCAGCTTGCACTTGTTCTGAAACTGCTGCATGACCGTATCTGCCGGAGCCAGCGCCAGGTCTCCATTTTCTTTCTGGACGAGCTTCTGTACGACCAGATTCCCCGCCCATGCCGAAACACTCCGTGTGGAGGCAGGGGATTCTGACCTTCTCGCCCATCCTGCCATATACGCGTTTTCGCCATCCTCGACGTGCTTTGCCGCGTAAAACAGTTTTCCCTCGAGGCGCTTTGCCTCAGAATACGGTCCAAACGGTTCATCAGCAGAAGCGTACCAGAGTGTGTCGTCCTGCGCCGAGTATGTCAGATACCATTTGTCACCCAGCTTGAATGTATCACTGCATTCCAGATTCCAGAAATCTCCTGCAGTATTTGTAAAAATAATACCATCATAATTCGTCTCCTGCAAGTCTGAACTGACTGTATACTTCAAAATCCTTGCCACATTGTCCTTCGACGCTGTTATTGTCAGGGAAATAGTATCCGTATCCGGATCATAGTAAGCCTGCGGGTCCCTGAAATCATTTTTCTGCCCAAGGTCGTCAGGCGGCGTGATCTCCCATCCCGGAATCTTGTGAAACGCTGTCAGGTCATCGCCCTCGGCAACCATTATTTTTTCTTTGTATTCCACATCCGCAGAGTCTGCATGACCGGTATAAAAGAAATAATACTTGCCGTCTGCCTTCACGACAGACCCCGTACCAATCCAGGCATCCTGCCCGGTATCGGAAGCTTCGATCACGACTTCATCCTGTTCCGTGTAGGTCACAAAATCCTTTGTTGTCGTGAGATATATGGAATGGTTATAGGAGTCGCCGCCTTCTTTCAGATAATAAATATAATACACTCCGTCCTCGTAATACGGCATTGTATCCCCGACATACGGCTGAATCGGCCCGTCCTTGGCGGGCAGGAAAAACGTGCGGTACTCATACGCCTCCTCCTGGCTCCCCGGTGTTGTCAGTTCGGAAAAATCTTTGTCCTTCGCACCGGACTGCCCGCAGCTGCAGAGCAGAAAACTCATAGACAGGCATAGAATACCATATAATCTTTTCGGTATCCTTTTCATAGATTCATCAACGCCTCCACTTCCTCCCTCGACGGCATCACACGCAGCGCTCCTTTTCTAGTCGTAACAATAGAGGCTGCCGCATTTGCAAACGTCAGCATCTGTGTCAGTTTTGATTCATCCAGATTCTCCAGACCATATTCCAGCACATGATACAGACAGCAGGCGCCAAAGGTATCTCCCGCCCCCGTTGTCTCAATCGTACTCTCCTGTATGAACGGTTTGACCTCGACGCACAAATCTTTATAATACGCACGGCTGCCTTCCTTTCCCATGGAAAGAAGAATCAATGGAATATTATACTGCTCTCTTAATTTACAAATGCCAGCATCAAACTCAATCTCCCCGGTAAACCACTGGATCTCGTTATCGGATATCTTGAGAATATCACACTGTGAAAGGCCATAGGCGGTCTGAGCCTTCGCGTCATCCAGTGACTTCCACAGCGGCGGACGAAGATTGGGATCAAAAGAGATTACTGCACCATTTTCCTTTGCGATCCCGACAGCCTTCTTGGTTGCCGCCCTGACTTCCGGATCTGTCATGGAAAGTGTACCAAAGTGAAATATCCTCGTATTCTCCAGCGTTTTCTCATCAAGTTCGTCCTCCCGCAGCATCATGTCCGCACCGGGGCTGCGGTAAAAAGAAAAGTCACGGTCGCCATCAGGATATGTATGCACCATGGCGAGCGTTGTATGCACATCCCAATCCATGCGCAGCCCTCTGGCGTTGATGCCCACCTCCGTAATCGCGCCTTTTAGCTGCTCCCCAAAAAAGTCCTTTCCAACCTTTCCGATAAAGGCCGTCTTGCAGCCCAATTTTGAGAGCATCGCCAGCACATTGCAGGGCGCACCGCCGGGATTTGCCTCAAACAGGGGATTTCCCTGTTTACTTGAACCATTTTCCGTAAAATCAATCAACAGCTCCCCAAGTGCCGCTACGTCAAACTGTTTATCCAATTTTTCCCTATTTTTATTGTCCATTCCTGCATCCTCCATTTAATGTATCCCAGCCACTTTCTATACTGATGTCATGCACTTCACAATTTAACAGCCATTATCCGGCACCACATAATGAACACACATCATCAATCAGCCAGCTCATACCAGGTAATGTCCATCCGTACAGCGCCATCCGCCGCAAAGGAAATGCCGTCTGCCTCCTGCTCCGTATAAATGGTCGCAGTCATTACCTGTTCTCCGTCGTTGACAAAGATCTCCGCGCTGAAACGGTCTAAGATTACCCTGAGTTTCAGCGCGCCGTTGTTACTGTTGACAAGGCTTCTGCGCTGGTGTATGATCGCCCTCCTCGAACCGGAAAACTTTCTGTCGATCTTGAGAATCGAATTTCTGGTATGAAAGCTGAGTGTTGTATGGTATTTATCATTCTGTGCAAAATTCAGTATAAACTCATGGTAGACCTCCTGCCCGTCCTCCGGCCTGATTGCAAGCTCCATATCTACCCTCCGGCCGCGGATGCCCTCCAGATGAATCTGCTCGGAAACCAGCACATTCTGGTAATCCACCCGGTTGCGCCGCAGCTGGTCGAGTTCCCGTATTGGAGTCTGGTACAGCCTTCCGTCCCTGACATGCAGCTCCCTCGGAAGGCTCATCTGCCCAAACCATGACACATTCTGCGAACGGAAATTGCAGGTGTCCCAGTTCTGCATCCAGCCGATCATAATACGGCGCCCGTCCGGCGCAAGCACTGTCTGGGGTGCATAGAAGTCAATGCCATAATCAACCGACTGATTATGCCGTTCCGTGAAGGTATCTGTCTTTTCGTCATAATCACCAATCAGGCAGAGCGTCCCATTGCCGTTATGATACTCAAATCCCTCGGGAAGCATATCCTGCGGGCTGACAAGCAGTACCGCGCTGCCATCGAGCAGAAAGAAATCCGGGCATTCCCACATGAGCCCAAAGCGGTTGTTGTTGGCCGCAAACACCTTCTCATATTTCCATGAAAAACAGTCCGGACTGGAAAACAGCAGGATCTGTCCGCTCCCGTCCGCAGGCCTGTTTCCGACAATGCAGCGGTACGTTCCATCGGATTTGCGCCACAGTTTCGGATCGCGGAAATCCTGTCTGCTGAATCCCTCCGGCAGATCCTTTGCATCAATCACAGGATTGTTCTCATATTTCTCATAATCCACGCCGTCACCCACTGCGATGCACTGATTCTGCCAGTCAACGACCGCTTTATTTTTCTGCCGCTCCTGGACGACGCCGGTATACATCAACAGCTGCCTGCCGTCAGGCAGTGTCATTGCATTTCCTGAGAAACATCCGTCCCTGTCATACGACTCGTCCGGTGCAAGCGCCGCCGGAAGGTAGTCCCAATGCAGCAGGTCATCGCTCACCGCATGCCCCCAATGCATGGAATCCCAGTGGGAATCATAGGGATAATACTGATAAAACATATGGTATCTTCCCTTGTAATAAGAAAAACCATTCGGGTCATTCATCCACCCGGTACGCACAGACAAATGCAATGACGGTCTGTGGTCGGCAGGTATCATTTTTTCCGAAGCTTCCTCGTACTTGCGCGCTTCGCGCAATGTCTGACTGTTCATAACGAATCACCTGTTTAGAAATTATTCCTTACCTTTCATATTCATATTTTATTTTCTAAAAAGAGCTGGCTGTACAGCCAGCTCTTTTTATCCTCAGCGCTTATTCAATGTTATTCATAGTAAGCATCAAGATACTTCTGGAAGATTGCAAGCATATCCTCGAGGCCGTATGCATCAAGGCTCTTGATATACTCGTCCCAGTCCGCATCCGTAAAACCGTTCATAATCCAGTCAGACCGCTTTGCGTTGATTGTCTTTGTAATGTCCGTCTGCAGATTGGAAAGCTCCTCTGTATCCTCCTGGCTCATAAACACATTCGGATAGACATACTTGGTGTTCATGTCCGGCGTGTAGTAATCCTTGATCCAGTCCAGTCTGTACTGCGCGTCGTCCGGACATGTGACATACACGCCGTAGTATTCGTCCAGGATTGCCAGCGGCCCGTTTACACTCTCAGCCTCCCTTACTTCTACAGGAGAAGCGTCCCCAAGCGGCGCATGCTGCAGCATATCGTCTCCGTTTTCATTCTTTCCAAGCACGAAGATATCAAAGTCATCATCCTCGCCATACGTACCCCAGTTATTCTGCGGGGACTGGAACGGGTCGTACATCTGGTCGAGCCATGCGCACACAAGCGCGGGATTCTTTGCGACAGCCGTCACAACACAGCGTCCGCGGTCATAGCCGCTGGTAAAGGAACCGTTCTCAGGCGTAATGTTTCTGACATCGGCAGTCAGCGCCGGAAGCGGCACCCATCCGTTGAAATCATCAATAATATTGGCATTATCCCAGCTAAAGCACACACCATAACGCCCTGATTTACCCTTTGACACATAGGTAGACCACTCCTGCGTAAATGCTTCCGGATCAATCAGGCCTTCCTCGTACAGCTTATGCAGCCATGCGATTCCATCCTTAAAACCTTCCTGTGTCGCTGTACAGATTACCTTCTTGTCGTCTGTAACCGCAATATGCCTGCCCTGGTCACAGTCCCCATAGCCTTCGCCAAATCCGTTAATTAAAATAGCGGGATCCTGGTTTCCGTCATTTACAATACATGACATTGGAATAATGCTTCCGTCAATATTGAATTCTTTCTGCAGTTCAGAGGCGTGGTCGCGGAACGCGATCAATACCTGCTCAAACTCGTCAACAGTTGTCGGAATATCCAGTCCAAGAAAATCAAGCCATTTTTTATTGATAAAGCTCATATCGCCCACTGCCTGGATTGCCGTTTTCTCAGAGCCAAGCTGTTCTATCCATGGAAGCGCCCATATATGGCCGTTCGTATCCGTACTCATTTTCCTGTATTCAGGGTACTTGTCGAATACAGCTTTCAGGTTTGGCATGTAAGCGTCAATATAATCCTCCAACGGAATAATGACGCCCTGGTCAGCGTACCGCAGCAGATCATTATCGCCAAAACCTGCCGAGAAAATGAAATCTGTCAATGTGTTCGTATCCGCCATTGCCAGCGTGATTTTCTCACCCCACTGATCCCCCTGAATCGCCTTCCACTCAATCTCCACATTGGTCTTTTCCTGCAGGCGCTTAAAGATGGTGCGGTTGTTTGGATCCGACTCCGTATTTGCCGGATACTGGGTCATTCCGGTCAGGGTCGCTTTCTCAGCCAGCGGGAACTGCAGATCCGCCACATCCACTTCCTGTATTTCCCCGCCGCCCAGTGTATTATCAGACTTGTTTCCGCCGCATGCCGCCAGGGAAGCGAGCATACTTGCCGCCAGTGCAAGAACTATTATTCGTTTTGCCAACTTATTTTTCATAACTGCTCTCCTTTTCTTTGATCGATTTTTATATTTACACTAACCTTTTACAGAACCTGCCATAATTCCGCTGTCAAAATACTTCTGGAAGAACGGGTACATGACAAGCAGCGGGAGGCTCGAAATGATAATGGTTGCATATTTGAGCAGCTCACTGAGCTGTGCGCGCTCCGCGGTACTCTGCATATCTGAAATCATTCCCTCGTCAGGTTTGCTCTGAATCAGGATTGCGCGGAGTACGAGCTGCAGGGGCTGTTTGGATGACTCATCCAGGTAAATCATTGCATCAAAATAGCTGTTCCACATGCCTACAAACTGCCACAGGGACAGCGTCGCAATGATCGGCGTACATACCGGGAGCAGAATCCTGAAGAAAAAGGTCAGCTCATTTGCGCCGTCCACATCAGCGGCTTCCCTGAGTTCTCCCGGAATCCCCTGATAATAAGTCCTTGCGATAATCATGTTCCAGACGCTGAACGCTCCCGGAAGGATGATCGCCCACATACTGTTTTTCAAACCCATATCGCTGATCAACAGGTAAGTCGGTATCAGACCGCCGCCAAAGAACATGGTGATCACAAAGATAACGTTAAAGAACTTCTTTCCCCTGAAATCCGGCCTTGACATGGGATAGGCAGCCAGCATGGTAATCAGTACCGAAACAAAAGTAAATACCACGGAATAGATGACTGCATTTTTAAAGCCAATCCATATCTGGTCATTGGTCATGACACGCTCGTAGGCAGTCAGCGTCCATTTGCTGAAATCAAAGGTAATTCCCTTGTTCTGCAAGGTAACAGGGTCAATAAAGGATGCAACGATAATATAAATCATAGGAACAATGATTGCAACGACAAACAATCCAAGCAGTATATAGCCTACTGTCAGCAATGCCTTATCCTGCAAAGAATATCTGGCAAATTTACTTTTCTTTTTCATAGATACCTCCATTCTTCCAATATCCGCAAATTTGTATCCCTGCACAAATTTGCCGTCTGAAAAAACTTTCGCATATGGTTTTTTCAGACTATATTCCCTGACCATCATTCATTTTTGCAACAATCTTGTTCACGGCAACCAACAGGATGACATTGATGACTGTGTTAAATAATCCCACCGCGGTCGAAAAGCTGTAGTCGCCGCTGATAAGACCTTTCTTATATACATAGGTCGCAATGATTTCTGATGATGCAAGGTTCAGATCGGTCTGCAATGCATAAGCCTTCTCAAAGCCGACGCTCATAATGTTGCCGGCCTGCATGATAAACTGGATGACTACCGTGCTCTTGATGGCAGGCCACTCCACCGCCTTGATCTGCTGGAAGATGTTTGCCCCGTCGATTACTGCGGCTTCTTTTAATTCCGTGCTTGCGTTTGACAGCGCCGCCGTATAGATGATCGACCCCCAGCCTGCGCCCTGCCAGATTCCGCTGGCGATGTAGATTGTGCGCCATGCCTCCGGCATGGTCATAAAGTTAATCTGTGTGCCAAACAGCATGTTTACAGGACCTGTGACAGATAAGAAAATCCTGACGATACCGCAAAGCACAATGACGGAAATAAAGTTCGGCATGTACAGCGCCAGCTGGATTTTCTTCTTGACGCCTGTGCGCTCAATCCTGTTCAGCAGAAATGCCAGAAGGATTGGAATCGGAAATCCCCAAAGCATACCGAATACACTCAGCTTAATGGTATTTCCCAGATAGCTCAGGAAATCGGGCGATGACAGGAAACGCTGAAAGTGCTTGAACCCTACCCACTCGCTTCCCAGTATGCCCTTGATTGGATTATACTTCTCAAAAGCAATCAGGATACCGCCCATTGGTATGTATCGAAAGATAATTGTCAATGCCAGCGCCGGGAGCAGGAAGAATACATACAGCTGCCAGTGTTGGACAACATAGACAAGTGAGTTGTGCAGTCCTGCATCTTTCTGATTTGCAGTGACAGTTTTTGTTTTGCCCATCGTTTTGCTCCTTTCTTGATTTTGATTTTTGTTAAAATGTTATTTTTGTTTTCTTTCATTTGTGCATTTGTAAAAATCGCGATTCAACTCTGTAAATATAAGTTACCATATTTTTTACATTTGGTCAATAGTTTTTTTATAAATCTGCCTAAAATATTTTTGTTTTTTTTACATTTACTGTTTTATTTCACCATTGTAATCGTTGTTATTCATAAAATTTTGGAAATTATTATTTTAAACATTTTGCATTTGACACATTTATATTTTTACACTATAATATCATTAAGCGCACCAAAAATACAAAACATTCTTTTTCCGTAAGTGCATACCTGAAATCGAATCGATGCATATGCAAATCAAATGTATAAATCGAAGTGGCTCATTCAGGGAGATAACGTACAGAAAACCATTGCAAAAAAACGTTATATTACATTATATTATAAGAAAGGATGTGATCTTTCATGGCAGACCGCGTTACGATTCAGGATATTGCGGATGAACTGGGCGTTTCCCGCAATACGGTATCCAAAGCAATCAACAATACAGGAATTCTTGCCGACGCCACAAGGGAACGTGTTTTGAAAAAGGCGATCGAGATGGGCTATAAACAGATTTCCTATGACAATATCTATGGTTCCGGCAGAACCGGAACCAGTCTCCCGTCCGAGACGGACAAAAGGGAAATTTCCCTGTTTACATCCAATTCCATTGGAAGTTCCCATTTTGCCTCCACCATGTTGGACAAATTTCAGAGGGAACTCTCCGGAATGGGACACAGCTTCACCATGCACCGTCTCCGGGAACACGAAATCGAATGCCTGTCCCTTCCCAGTTTTTATAATGAAAAAAGGACTGCCGGAATCATCTGTGTCGAAATGTTCAACAAAGACTACTGTCACATGCTCTGCGGACTTGACGTTCCCACGCTCTTTGTAGATTCGCCGGTGGCAGACTTCGACATGCCGTTAAAGTCAGACTGTCTCTATATGGATAACCAGACGGACATCGGCTGCTTCGTACACGAGATGATCCGCAGGGGCAAGACGCGCATCGGGTTTATCGGCGATATTTCGCACTGCCAGTCCTTCTATGAGCGTTTCCTGGGCTATCGGAATGCCATGTATCTCTCCGGGCTCTCCTGCCCCAGTGACTACTGCATCACCGAAAACAGGAGAAACACCAGAATCCCAGGGTATGAACCATACCGTGAATACATAAAGGAAGAAATCCAAAAACGGCGGGAACTGCCAGACGTGTTTATCTGCGCAAACGACTTCGTCGCACTGGATACCATGCAGGTATTTAAGGAGTTAAGTATCCGTGTCCCCGAGGATGTCTGGCTGTGCGGTTTTGATGATTCCCCGGAATCAAGAGTCACTTCGCCCACGCTGACTACGGTTCATATCCACAGCCAGATCATGGGGCTTTCCGCAGTGCACCTGCTCATGTCAAGAATCAAGGAGCCCACCCTGAACTTTCGCAGGATTTATACGGAGACCAGCCTGATTTACAGGGAGTCTACCGAAGACTAAAAAAGTTTTATGTATTAATTCACACATTATATTATAGAAAGGAAACGTTTTATGCATGGTATCTTAAACCCCGAAAGCCCGGTTATGTCCTTCATTACCAAGATCACTTACAGCGCCTACCTGAATCTGTTATGGCTGATCTGCTGCCTGCCCATTGTCACAGCCGGCGCGTCCACTACCGCCTTGTTCTATGTGACCCTGAAGGTTGCCAAAAACGAGGAGGGCAGCCTGACGAAATCATTTTTCCACTCATTTCGGGAAAATTTCAGGCAGGCCACTGTCATCTGGCTGATCCTTCTCGCTGTGGGTATTGTCCTCGGAATTGACGGTTACATATTTTATCATATGCGGTTTGAGAATGCCTTCTGGACTGTTGCCACAGCAGTTTTTCTCATCGCTGCAGCCGCCTATGCCATCATACTGATGTACATATTCCCGCTGCTTGCGAGATTTGACAACACCACCGCGGCAATGTTCAAGAACGCCATCATGCTCGGCATGCGCTTTTTGCTCTGCACGGCGGTCATGGCCGTCATATACTTTGCCATGGCATTTGTCATCATCAACGTCTTTACGCCGATGATTGTTTTCGGGGAGGGACTTTGCGCACTGCTTTGCTCCTACCTGCTCTCCAACATCCTGCTGCTCTGCCAGGAAAAACAGGAAGAACCCACTTTAGCCAGAGAATCCACCGGAACAGAAGAATCCGCCGAAATAAAGGAACGTGAAATCTTATGAAAACAATCCGCGATGAAAATCTCAAAACGCTGAAAGGCAGAACAAAAATAGAGTATATCTGGGATTACTACAAGCTTCCGCTCGCAATCCTCGGTGTCCTGCTGTATATCCTTGCCTATATTCTGTATGGTCATTTTACAGCCAGGGAGCCTGTACTGTATGTCGCACTTGTCAATGTAAACGCCGGCGAAAATCTGAGACAAGGACTCGGAGAGGATTTTCTCGGTCACAGGAATCTGAATCCGTCCAAAAACAAATTAGAGCTGTACACCGGACTGTACCTGACAGACGACGAGCTGAACGAAAACCACCAGTACACCTACGCATCACGCATGAAAATCCTCGCTGTCATTGACGGGGAACTGCTCGATGTCGTTCTGATGAACAAAGAAGCGTTTGATGCGTTTTCCCAAAATGGCTACCTGTATGCTCTTGAAGACTTTCTTCCGCAGGAGGACTCCGGCTTGTATAACGCCATAAAGCCGGATCTTGCCGCCAATATAGTCATTCTCGAGGACAATCAGGAGGAACTGCTGTTTGATTCATCCGCATCCTACCATGCAGTGACCGAGGAGCACTATTACGGCATCGACCTGTCGCGCACGACGCTGATCGACAGTGCCGGTTTTCGTGAACCCGTCTACTTCGGCATCATTGCAAACTCACCGCGCACGGACAACGCCGCGGACTATTTAAAATACCTATACAACTACGAATCGTCAGGAAGTGATATCCAATGAAACCTGAAATCTCCAATCCGACAATGAAAGACGTGGCAAGGGAGGCTGGTGTTGCCCTTGGCACCGTATCCAAGGTAGTCAACGGCATACCGGTCGGTGAATCTTACAGAACCCGCGTGGAAAATGCAATAAACAAGCTCGGCTACCAGGTTAACAGTTATGCCCAGGGACTCCGGGCAGACAAGACCCATACCGTCGTTTTCCTGATTCCCAATACAACGGAGCCTTTTTACGCCTCCCTCACCTACCATGTCAATCTGGTGCTGTTGCGGCAGGGATACCGGATGCTGCTCTGCTGCACCGACTATGATTCAGATCTGGAACAGGAATATATCGCGATGGCACAGCAGAACAAGGTTGACGGCATCATCGGGCTGACCTACAACCCGGATCTGAGCGTTCATAAAAATACGCCTTTCGTCTCCATTGACCGCTGCATGGGACTGGGTATCCCCTGTGTGGCGAGCGACAATTTCGCAGGCGGACAGCTGGCCGCGGAAAAACTGGCCGATTTGGGATGTAAGAATGTTGCCTTTCTGTGCAAAAGCTCCTCCATCAGCAATGAACCGAACAAGCGCAAAGCCGGCTTTGAGAACGGCTGCCTCGCCCGCGGACTCCATTGTGAGCTGAAAATAGTAAGCGACAACGAACCCTATGACACATTCGAACAGTTCCTTGCGGACCACGCCCCCGACGGAAAAATGTCCCTGGACGGAATTTTCTGCGTGACAGACGGGCTCGCATATTTTATAATGAAAATGCTGCGCAGGCTTGGCCTGGACATCCCACGGGACCTCCAGCTGATCGGATACGACGGCATCCGCTTTTTCGGGGACGCTGACTACTTATGCTCCACGATTGTGCAGCCAGTGCCGGACATTGCCGAGCTGTGCGTAAGGCTTTTGCTGGACAAGTCCATACGCGAAAAACCATCGCTGCTATGCCTTCCAGTCACTTACGCCTATGGCGGAACCACACGGGAAGATGCGTGACCTGCGCTGTCAGCCCAATGATTCATACTTCCAGATGAATGACATAGCGGCCGGGAAATTTAACAGGAGAAATATTGAGATTTAAGGGGGAACCGCCATGATACTATACCACGGAAGCAACACAGGAAACATTAAAGTATTAAAACCAAACCAGGCTGACCATGACCGGCCCTATGTATATATGACCACAATCGATGTCGTGGCCGCATTCTATCTATGTAACGCCGTGGACAGGCCCTATTACTGGTTTCCTTATGGTTTTGAGGGCGGCAGCGATATCCCGGTCTACCACGAACTGTACCCGGATGCGCTGCGAGAAGTATCGGACGGCGTCAGCGGATATATCTACGAAGTCCATGCAGAAGAAAGCCAGGTCATTCCATTCAAAAATATCCCCTGTGCGAGACTGGCGACAGAACCTGTTGAAGTAACGAAGTATGTCCGGGTAGAAAATGCATACGATCTATTTATGGAATATGTGAAACAGGGAAAAATGAAGGTAAGCCATTTTGAAGACAAATCGGAGCAGCAGCTGGAATGGTGGTATTCATGCCTTGTCGACTATTTAAAGGAAAAACACATGATAGAAACCCCTGACTGCTCCTATGCCTGTTTCATAAAATCAAAATTACCACAAGTGTGGGAAAGATATACTGCAAGATAAAATTTCCGTTTATCAAAGAACCATCACTTAATTATGTGAAACAGATGCTGTCTGCCGGAATAATGATGACTTGACATTATGTCTGGTAAAAGAACTGTGAATCGTATCCAAAGGAAACGATGCCGTGAGGGAACAACTGGCTGTCGCCCCTTCACAGCATCCCCTGTTCACGACAATGCCTGTATCATTTTATCAAATTCTTCCGTACTGCGGACAGCATCAAAATCCTCTGCTGCCAGCCACTTATCCCGCACAATCTCGCAAAGTGTTCTGGAATCAGATGTCTCAAAATCCGTTCTCTCCTTTTTCATTTCACCGAGAAGCACCGACGAAACACTGTATTGTTCTGAACGCATATCAAACTCCCTTGCGGTCTCCGCAACAATCTTTAACTCGTCATACATCGAATCATACTGCTTTAACCGGGCTAACAACGCCGCCATCGTGCAATGGTTTCTTACAGTCCCCCATTCGACAGGTTCTTTTCCGTCAAAAACAAGTTCCTGCAAGGCAAACAATTTGCGGCATACCTTCAACAACTCTTCATCCGGAAGAAGCCTTTCCCCAAGCAGCAGGTAAATTCCATGATACATCGCTGCATACCCCTCCTGGATTCTGGTGCGGATAAACGGAAGTTTCTCTTCTTCGTCCAGCGCCCACCAAATCTGTGTTTCTTTACAATATTTCTGGGACGGTAATGTTTCAAAAATTGCCCTGCCTATTGCTCTACGTCCCATTTCACAATGGTTAAACGCAAGCCTTGCCGCCGCTTCCAGCCGGATATCCTGATCAGGGCAATATTTCATAATCCGCTCGCCGATCATTGTGATTTCCGAATCATATTTTTTCATATTCTCCTGCCACTCTGGTATGTTTCCATCACTATCGCCTGCCAAAAACAATGCATACATAAGCTTGTTCAGCAGCATATAACTATTGGGGTATTCCGCAATGCCATTTCTCGCGACAGTAATACAGTCGTCAATTCTTCCCTGACTGACTGCCTCCTGAAACTGTTCCAGATACTTCGCAATCCTCTCTTTCCTGACCGTTTCGTTTATCCCCATCAGACAGTCAACAGTAACTCCGAAAAACTCCGCGATGTCTGGCAGCAGCTCTATATCAGGATAGCAGATACCATTCTCCCAACGTGATACAGATTGACAGGATACCCCAAGGACTACCGCAAACTCTTCCTGCGTAATATCCTTTTCATGCCTCAGGCACCTGATTCTATCTCCAACATTCAGATTCATTTTGATACATCCTCCAATCACTCAGATTTATTCTTATCGTTTATTGAAAGGTGCGCCTCTTTCTACTGTTCAATTTATCAGATTCCCATGACAGAATCAACCACGCATTGCGTGAAGTTTCCTCACGCAGAAATTGAAATCATATTTCAACCAACTCTGTAAATACAAGCTGCATATTTTTCACATGGATCCGATGCTGTTTTACAAACTCAATTATTATTTTCAGTTCGTCTAAATATATTTTATCTGCGCCTCGCAGCTTTCAATTTCCAGCTTTTTCAATCTCACTTTTTTCATTTTTTACATTTGACACAATTTATTTTTTACATTATAATAATATAAAACTCAAAAAATTCCCACACACCATACAGATACGAGAGAGAAAAATATCTGGGAAAATATCGAAAAATACCATATTGAGAAAGGATGTGACTTCCATGGCTGACCGTGTCACCATTCAGGACATCGCGGATGAACTGGGCGTCTCGCGCAACACTGTATCCAAGGCAATCAACAATACAGGGGTGCTCGCCGGCGCCACCAGGGAACGCGTTTTGAAAAAGGCGATCGAAATGGGATATAAACAATTCTCCTATATAAATATCTATGGTTCCGGCAAGCCCGAAACCGACCTTGCTCCCGGTACAAACAAACGGGAGATTTCGCTGTTTACGTCCAATTTTATAGGAAACTCCCACTTTGCCTCCACGATGCTGGACAAATTTCAGCGGGAACTTTCCAGCATGGGTTACAGTTTCACCATGCACAGACTTCAGGAACATGAGATCGAAAGCCTGTCCCTTCCCGGCTCTTACAATGAAGAACGGACTGCAGGAATCATCTGCATTGAAATGTTTAACAAAGACTATTGCCATATGCTCTGCGGACTTGAAATTCCTACGCTATTTGTTGATTCACCGGTAGCGGATCTTGATAAACCGCTCAAATCCGACTGTCTCTACATGGATAACCAGACAGGCATAGGCTGCTTTGTGCGCGAGATGATCCGCCGGGGTAAGAAACGCATCGGATTTATTGGCGACATCTCGCACTGCCAGTCCTTCCATGAGCGCTTTCTGGGATACCGGAATGCCATGTATCTGTCCGGGATCCCCTGTCCTGAGGAATACTGCATCACCAAAAACAAAACAGGCGTGAAGGTTCCCGGATACAATCCATACCGCGAATATATACTGGAAGAGATTCAGAAACGAAAAGAACTGCCGGACGTGTTCATCTGCGCAAACGACTTTATTGCCGTGGACGCCATGTCTGTGTTCAAACAGCTGGGAATCCGTGTGCCGCAGGATATCTACCTGTGCGGCTTTGACGATTCCCCGGAATCACATGTGACATCGCCCACACTGACCACAATCCATATCCACAGCCAGATTATGGGGTTTTCCGCAGTGCACCTGCTTATGTCGCGAATCAGGGAACCGTCACTGAACTTCCGCAAGATTTACACAGAGACAAGTCTGATTTACAGGGAATCAACAGGGGACTAGTACAGCGTTGCGTAAATAACAGTGAAAAACAGTGCCTGATATTTGTGTCAGGACAAGGCGGAGGAAGGAGGCAATGCGGTGGCATTGTTGACTGACGACAACGCGGTACTGGCACAAATAGCAGGTGCTGTATTCACTGTTATTTGCGCAATGTTGTACTAGTACAGCACCATACTGCTTTAAATTCCGCCCCCTTGATTTTTCAGTCGACCGACCGCATCGTCGGGATTTTAAGTCAGTTTAATTTAAAACAACTTATTTCCCTTTATTTAGCCGCTTTTCGGCATCTCCGGCACAGCGATATAATGCTGTTTCATTGATTAAAACCCTTGAATTTGTCGTACTCTTGTCGTATGGCACACAAGTTGTCGTACCCTCTGTCAGTCCTAGCCGGACTCTTTCCTAAAATACATCCAATTTGTGTGCTAAATTTTCAATCGCTTCCTGTTTCTTTGCATCGGTGACTTCCGCATAAATGTCCATCGTTGTTTCAATATTAGCGTGTCCCATTATAGACTGAATCACCTTTAAATTCGTTTCATTCTCGCAAAACCTCGAACAAAAGGTATGCCTCAAATGATGACATGAGAAATGTGGTATTAGCACAGGCTCCCGGTGTTGCTTGGAAGCATTAACCACTTCTTCTGCATTGTACGATTCGTATATACGCTTAATCGCCCGGTTGATAGACTGCGGATTGTGGACGTACCCAAAACGGTTCATAAAGATAAAACCTTTCATTCCATCAATCTCCGTTTCATTGAATCCATTCTCCTGCTGGTCTGCAAGCTCCGCCCGGAGTGCATCATAGACCGCATCCATCATCGGGATACTGCGTATACCCGCTTCTGTCTTTGGGAGTGATATAGAAAACGTACACATCGGGTGTTCCTTAAATTCCCTGCTGTAATAAACAAGACTGTGGTTGATGCTGATTACACGTTTTTCAAAATTTACATCTTCCCACCTTATCCCGATTGCTTCCCCAATCCTGCACCCCGTCCCTAATAAGAACTTAAATAAAGATGTCCAACGGTAATATGTAGGATTGCTTTCTATATAGTTTATAAAGGCTCGCTGCTGTTCCAGAGTTAAAGCGTGTCTTACGCCATGATTTCTCCCCGGCTGTTTTTTAATCTGCGCCATAACCCCGTCACTCGGATTGTTGCGGATAATATCATCCCGCACTGCCAACTGGAATGTTGGGTGAAGCACCGTATGGATTGTTTCTAATGTGTTAATCTGCATTTCCTTATCTTTCAGCAAATGCTGGTAGAATTGCAGCACATCAGAAAACTTTATCGCTGCGATTTTCTTCTTCCCAAACCCATTACGGATAAAACGGTCATACATATATTTGTAGTTCCTCATGGTTGTTCCCCTGAGTTCTGACTTTGTGGATATATACCTGTCAAAAACAAAATTAACCGTTGCACTTCCAGCCACATAGGTATCCAATCCGTCTAACTGGTCTTTAATCAGCTTTTCTTCCCTCTCACGCAGTTCCATAATGTCCTTAGAGTATATGCTCCGGCGTTTTCCTTCCGGATCAGTATAGGTATAAACATACTTTCCATCACAACTGCGTTGGGTTTCGCCTTTTCTTAAAACTCTCCCTTTATTATCCTTTCTTGATTTTGCCATCTCTGCTCCTTTCTCAAGGAAAGAGATTTCGTACTAGCTACTTATCGGTTCTTCCATTGCATACTGCAAATCAATCCCCTTTTGTAGCACTTGCGTTATGGTCATGTCATGTTTGGACGCATATTCCCTTAGTTTTGCGGCTTCTTCCTCTGTCAATTTCAATCCGATAAGGCTTTTTTTCGGATTGTCAGACTTTGGTCTGCCTGTCCTAGCCACAATATACACCTCCATCCATTTCATAATCATTATACTTTTAGTTTAACCAAAAGTCAACACTTATTTTTGGTTATACGAAAAATCTTTCTCTCCAACATACACGCATATTGACTATTTCACACGAAATGATTCCAGATATTGGTCAAACATATCCAAATCAACCAATACCATTCTGTCAATTTTCAATATTGCGCCCGCATCCTTCGCCAAAGACTGAAATTTATTCATTCCCATGCTGTACATTTCTGCACCTTCTTTATATCTGACTAACCTCTTTTTGTTAATCGCTTTCGGTATTCTTTGCATTAAAAATATCCTCCTAATTCTTTGCACAGCTTTATCTGCTAATAAACAGGCAGAATACACTTCTCCCCATTTATTAGCAGATAAAAACTGCAATACAGGTGGCGGCTCATTACGCCGCCCACATCGGTCTTGCACCGTCATTTTATTGACCGGGCTGCAGTTCCCCACAACCCGGAAGTATCATTATCACAGATATGCTTCATCGCCCCATGTAACTGCTACATATTTTGCCCGATCTCACTCGCTCCTTACCTTTGCTTCAATGCACTTTTCCAACATTTCCTCGCATTTCACCCTGTTTCAGACAGGGCAGGTATGTCATGGCGTATCTGCTTAGTGGCTCTGCATATCCTCACGTCCTGTATGCAATACAGTATTCAATTATCAAGGTACAACGCTGTAAACTCTGTCAGCTATGGAAAAGGGCTGCTAACCGCCCCTATACCGCTTCAAAAGCCAGTATCTTTGTAATCAGCTTGGTTTCAAGCCTCCGGCGCAGCGTTTCATCAACACAAAAATGAAGCCGACCACTCTCGTCATACATCTTCCGGGTGGACAGGGTAATTATGTATCCCTCATAATGCTTCAGGACTTTGTTGATTGCCAATACATCGCCTTCTGATGCTGCCTTTATGATATGGAAAGGCAACAAATTCTTTTCTTCTCTGCTCTTACATTTTTTCATCATCTGCTTTTCCCTCCATAATCTTCCTTAAAATCTCCAGTGAGCGTGTCCGATGTTCATGGACTGTGCTGCGGACAAGATTCATCTCCCTTGCTATATCCGCATCACTCATTTCCAGAAAATACGAAAGCAGTATCACATTCCGCTTTCGTTCCGAGAGTTCCTGCAACGCTTCCGCAATCAGGGTGTCTTTTACTTCAATGTCATATCCATGTACTGTAAAATGACTGTTCTCCACTCCGTACTCGTCCATAACAAACAACTGGTTCAGCTCCTTTTCAGACAGTTCAGAAAACATGGCTTCATGCTCCCTGCGGTAATCCATGTGCCGATAATAATTGATTGCTTCGCCCTTGAGCGACATCTGGCACAGGCGGTCAAAGCGATGCCTGATTGTCATTTCATCATGGCAAGAAGGTTTCTTCATACGAGTTCACCTCCTCCCCCGTTGTGACATGACAAAGGCATTCGCCTTTTCCCTTTCCGTTGTATCTGCCAAATGGCGGTAGGCTGATGTTCGGGTGGGAGTAAAAAATTTTAGAAAAAATTTTTGTATATAAAAAACGCCCGGACAGGCAAAATGCCTGTTGGACGTTATTCATATCTTCTATTCTGTTTTCTCCACACGCAACGAGTGTGTATAGTTCACTTGTCAGGGTATATTCTGCTTTACTGCCAGTAAAACACCTTATAAAAGAACCTTCCCACGCCAATAGCCGGACAGGTTCACTAAGTCAAAAAAATATCCCTCAGACCGTTCAGAACACATAAATTCCCCTAAACGTACCCAAAGGATAAAAATTCACGCAAAAAACCTCTGGATACTGCGTTTTTTTATATGCAATATCCAAAGTCTTTTTATTCTTCTATGTGCATTATACCCCTCTGATAAAGTGATATATTAGTGCATTTTCAAAGTAAAATGTGCAATATACACTATACATGGAGGTGCATATATGGCAAGGAAAAAGAAAATTGACAAGGAAATGGGATTCCGTCTGAAGAAGGCTAGAACCGATCAGAAACTGACCTATGAGGAACTGGCTGAAAAATCCGGCGTTTCCTCACGCTATATCAAGGAAATCGAGAATCATGGAAATGTGCCAAGCCTTGAAAAGCTGGGACAGCTCATACGAGCCTTACATATTTCCGCCGATCCGTTTTTTTATCCAACCGCCCCGGCAGACAACCTCGACTACCAGCGGCTGTTGGTTTATCTGTCACAGTGTACAGAGGAACAGATTACAACAATCCTAGCTATTGTGGAAGCCTATCTTCGGACATACAAATCTCCCAAAGAATAGAATATCCCCAATATCTGAATTTTCTCATGAATATTTTTGGATAATTCTGAACCATGCAAAAAAGGTGGCTCGCCTTCTGTCCTGCCAGCCACCTCTTTGTCTATCTGCTGAATATTTTAAGAAGCTCCTTTATACGCATACGCTTTTTTATAATGCCCAATCCATCAAGAACCTGTATGCTGTCCACAAACCCCTGATAATACGCCCGCTGTTCCTCCTTGTAATGGGCATGATCCACCGTATCCATGTAGTCCTCTAGGAACTCCCTGTCCTCCTTTGGGAGTTTGGAAAGATATGCTTCAAATGCCTTCTGCTTCTTTTTTAGTTCCCGGCTTGCTGCTCTTGCTTCCTCTGTCTGGACGGAATATTCCCTATCCTCTGATTCGCTGCGCAGTTCCTCAAAGACATCTGCCAATGTTTCAAAAACTTCATTCATGTTTGTTTCCACCTTTCTCTGCTAAAAAATAATATTGTATTTTACAGTCCATATTGTCAATCTCCAATTTCCCAATCGCAAGATAATTTCCTGTCACTTCATCTTTAGAAGTATATTATCAACAATATTTCGTAAAATCAATGATATAGGACTTCATCTTTAGAAAGTTGGTGATAGGATATTAAAATCTATTGGAATAAGGAAAACAACTCTAAAAACCTGATCGGTCAAAAGGTTATGGAACTGCGGACTGAAAGAAAGCTATCGCAGAAAGCCCTTGCAGAGCAGCTCCAGCTTGCCGGATATGAATTTAGCGACCTGACCGTTTTACGGATTGAAAAGGGGACAAGGTTCGTCCCGGACTATGAAGTGGTGGCTCTGGCAGAGTTCTTCCATGTGTCCTGTGAATACCTGTTAGGTGTACAGGACAAAAAATGAGCAGCAATCTGTTTTCACATCACAGACTGCTGCTCAAATTTTTGTTGAACCGATAGCCAATGCCCCATACGGTCTGTATGTAAAGCGGCTTGCCCGGATTATCCTCTATCTTCTCCCTTATGTGGCGGATATGGCTCATAACAATATTGTAATCGCCGGAATACGGTTCCTGCCAGACAATATCATAAATCTGCTCTTTGCTGAATATCCTGCCGGGACTTTGTGCCAGCAAATACAATATGTCAAACTCTCTCTTGGTAAGCATAACCTCCGCATCATGTATAACTACATTCTTCTCTGCTAAGTTAAGCTTCAATTCTCCGATACTAATATACTCATCCACACAAAACTCGTTACAACCTTCTAAGTGAGAGCTTTCACTTAGAATATGTAATATTCGCTGATAGAATTTTTCTTCATCTTCTGAAAAAGATAGTACCACTATTTTACTCATTTCTAATCACCCGTCTAATACGTCCTCAATATTTCCGCCTAATATGTCTTATAATTTTTCTCAAATAAAGGAAAATACTGATAAAAAGCAGCACAGGAAAAGTACAACTTCCCCTGTTGTGACTGCTTTCTATACATTCATCTTAACAAAATGTTCCACTATTTAGAAATTTACCTTTTTTGCAAGAAAGAAAGCACCTTCATAATAAATCCAAATTGTATCTGAATCTACCACAAAAAATTGATCACCAAAAAAACTTTTATTTGAATCAATTGTTATATATGTAACCTCACTGATATTATCCCACCATTCTCCCAGATTTACATTATAGGCGTCTGTCAGGCTATCATAGTCATAAACAAAATTATCCGTCTCATCAGTAAAATAATCAACCGTTACATTTTCGTCATCTAAAAGGATAGAATCCGACTGATAAGTGATTGTTATTCCTTGAAATGATTCCATATCATCCGAGGAAAGAGCCGAAATTCCTGTACTCTGGTAATCTCTTATTTCCCATGTTCCATAATAAGAACATGAATTATCAACTTTCCCATTATCAGTAGGCTTTTCTTCGATACTAGATGTTTCTTCCGTTTTTGACAATTTGCTTTCTGATGTTTCCCATTCACTTGTGGATAAGTTTTCTTCTTGTGAATTTTCATTCGGTAATATACCGCTGCACCCATTCAATACCGTTGATAAAATGCTGCTAGACAATAAAACTAAAAAATACTTCTTCATATATTAAATTCTCCTTCATTTAAATCTTTTTATCTTCTCAATCCTAAATCCTCTAAAATAAAAAGCTGAACTGTCACAAATCGATGATATTCTCTAATTTGTTATATCCAATTTATCTCATCGGATTTCCTTTTTTCGAAACAGGGCAATCCCCATTCCAGATGTTAAGAGTATCACCAGCAGCGAATAGCCGATCCACTGATAAGGATCATTTTCAATGCCCTTGTTCGTTATTCCTTCTGAATCAAACGCATCCGCAAGCTGCATGGCCTGTCCGGAGGGAAACAGATCGTTGACTACTTCAAGAACGGTCCTCGATGTCCCGTCAATATACAAAGGGTTGGGGAGCTGTTCAACCTGTGTAGGAACACCTACCTCATTGACGCTTACATAGTTGTCGTACATTTCCGGCTCACCAAGTCTTTGATAGATATAAGAGCTGGACACAAGTAATACCAAGGCCAGTATCATGCTCACAACCACATTTCCCGCCTTGTTGGTGTTCAGCATAGCCAACATTGTCATAATGCTTGCAAAGGCTATGGAAACCAAAACACTGCATATCAGGCACATGGAAACTATACTCGTTTCTGTCAGCAGTTCACCACCTTTGGAGCTGCCTACCATGATAATACCGGCAGCATAGGCCAGAGAAATCAATACACAGGCTATCGAACACACAATAAGGTTTGCCAAGTAAATCTGCATCCGGGAATGTCCGACCACCAACTTATTCCGAATCGTTCCATCGCTGTATTCAGAACCGACAAACAGGCTTATAAAAACTGCTGCTACAAGACCCATGAACGGAGCAAACTCAAACACGCAGCCATCAATCGCAAAACCCGCACTGGCTTCCGAAGCGACATTTGATGCGCTATATACACCGTAGGCAAACATACAAATCAACAGAATCCAAAACACGATTTTTTTCAGCATACGAAAAAATGTCGATGCAAACAATCTATTCATGGCTAATACCTCCGATTAAATTAACATAGTAGTTTTCCAGGTTTTCTTCCCGCTCCTGTATGGAAAGTACATCGCATTGGTACTTTTCAAGATCAGCGGTCAAATGAGAGATATTCACTCTGTTATAGACCTCTATCACATTGGGAGCAAGAATTTTGTAGGGCTGGCCTGTCTGTTCCAGAACGGCAGCCAGAGCTTTTCCGTCTGTCACTTCAATGCGGACAGATTTGCGGAACGAATTTTCTAAATCGCTTGCACTGATTTCCTTTATCATTTTCCCGTTGTCGATGAAACCGTAATGAGTAGCAAGCCGTGATAATTCATCAAGGATATGGCTGGATACCAAAATTGTCATACCATATTGCTGATTAAGGTTTAGAAGAAGTTGCCGCATTTCAATAATGCCCTGCGGGTCAAGTCCGTTGATCGGTTCATCCAGCACCAAAAACCGGGGATTACCTACAAGTGCAATCGCAATTCCCAACCGCTGCCTCATTCCAAGACTGAAATTCTTTGCTTTTTTCCTGCCGGTATTTCCTAAGCCGACCATCTTCAAAAGCTCCGGGATGGTGTCAAAAGAGCGTATTCCCAAAATACGGTACTGCTCCTTTAGATTGCCGGTTGCCGACATATCAAGATAGATTGCTGGTGTTTCAATGACCGCACCCATTTCTTTTCTAGCATTGAGGATTTCATGTTTCCGGCTGCTGACACCGTATAAAGTGTAGTCTCCGGAAGTGGCTTCTTGCAGGCCGCAGATCAGTCGAAGCAGAGTCGTTTTGCCAGCACCGTTTTTTCCTACCAGCCCATAGATAGCACCTTTGGGGATATGCATGGAAAAATTGTCTAATGCCTTATGGTGGCCATAAATCTTTGTCAAAGCTTCTGCTTTGAGAACATAGTCCAAAATATTACCTCCTCTTTATAGTACCCGTTGTTTGCGGAGTACTTTTTTCTAACAAAATCATCATAAAGGAGAAACCTCACAGAAATGTCACCACAGGACACTTTTTACTGGCTGAAACCTCACAATTCTGTGACATTTGAAAACGGCCACCCTTTCGGATAGCCGTTTGTGTCTGTATATCTTATTCAGCGATGCGTAACCGTTCCACCACCGTTTTCTGTGCCATTTTGTTGTAGCAAACAATCGGCACAAAAGCTGTAATGAGAATCAGTGGGATAATGCAAAGGATAACGGGGAGCAGGGTAAAATGCCATGTGAAATAGCTTAATTCTGCCCCCATTATCCGAACCACAGTCAAGCTCCCGGCAATGGAGAGGATCAGCGAACAAAAAAGCCCCAAAGCGGAATAGCCAATTCCCTCATAGATCAACATTTGTTTGACCTGCTGGCCTGTCATGCCTACTGATTGCAGCATGGCAATTTCTTTATGCCGGGACAGGATGGAAGTCGTCATGGAGTTAATGAAGTTCAGTATGCCGATAAGTGCCAGTATTGCACAAAGTACACCGCCCACAAGACGGTACATATTTATCATGCCGTCAAAAGACTGTCGCAGAACAACTTTAGAAAGATAGTCCAGTGCAGTGTCGGTGTTTGCGGTATAGTTTTTCAGCCAGTTTTCAGCGGCAAGCAGGTTTTCATCATCCACATTGAATATCGTTTTCATGGCTGGTTGATCGGCAGCTACCATATTCCCCAGCAATTCACTTGTTGGGAAAATGTAATCCAATCCCATATCCACTTTCAAAGGAGTTTCCAGTGCCTTTGGAATATTCACCACAGCAAGCACTTCATAAGCCTTGCTTGTTCCGTCAAATTGTGGAACATTGATCTGATCTCCCGGCTGATATAGATAGAGGGAACCGTCACCCATCATCTGCATAGGTGTAACATATACACCTGCTCCTGATTTCCATTTTTCCGTGTTCAGTTCACCGTCCAAAACCTGTATATATTCTGACGGAAAATCGTCCAGTCCGTACACATTAACACCGTGTTCCTGCCGCACCATATAATTGCCCAGCTCTTTTGCAACGGTATCGGAAGAAACAGCAAGTTCCTGTAAACGGGTAAGGTCGTTTTCGGAAAGAGACTGTTTGGAAGTCCACAGGTAGACACTTCCTATATCTTCAAGGCCATTCAGACTTTCAGCCTGACTGATGAAATCTCGATTTACATTCGCCGTATTAAACGGGGCATAACTGTTGATAACCGTAGTATCAGCGACAGTAAAATCTGTCAAACTGAAATCGGCAACAAATTTGTCAAAGTCAAACGAGGTCACATAAGTGTAAACGCTGTTCAAAAGAACGATACTCAACGCAAACGACAAAGTGACGATGATTACCTTTTTCTTATTTCGTCCGAGATTGTTTTTTGCCATCATAGTCGTGCTGATCCGTCTGCTACGCCGCTGTTTCTTTTTCGCTGGAACCTGCTCTACATAGTGAAGTGCCTCCATTGGGGAAACTTTGGCCGCCAGCGCGGCCGGCTTTTTGCAGCTAATGAAAACAGTAATCAGCGAAAAGATGATTGCAATCAAAAAGATGACCGGGTTTACAGTAGTAACTACCCGCATATCGTCCGTCAGCATATTCACGATAAAGGGAAGCAGCAAACGACCGATGGGCCATCCAAACAGCAAGCCCAAGGGAATCCCCACGAGGGACAGCTTCATTGCTTTTTTATAAACGATTTTCCTGATCTGCCTTGCGGTTGTTCCCAGTGTTTTCAACATCCCATAAAACCGAATGTCCTGTGCGATTGAAATGTAAAATACATTGTAAATCAGGAGATAGCCTGCAATAAAAATAACCAAGATCCCAGCCACAAGGGGCAGTATAGTAGATGGGCTGACCGTCGCTGCCCCATAGGCGTCATTGATACTCACCCGTTCATCCAGACCATATTGCGAAGTCACTTTCAATGCCTGTTTCTCAATATCCCATTCCGTAGGCATCATCATAACCGTATCAATATAGCCCGTTCCTACTGGGGGTGTGGCTCCGTCTGTTTCCCCTCGAATAACAGGAGCTACCTGCTCCGTGTATTCTTTGGATAGCAGCATTGTCTGACGGTAGGCCACAGCGTCACCATCCCAAATACCGCACAAGGTAAAGGTATCGGTAAACGTGTCTGTATCAGTCACAAAGGTAAGTTCCATTTGTGTGCCAATTTCGTCCGTCAGCCCCATTGCCGCCAGAACAATACGGCTTGTGGCGATCTCATTTTTCTGCTCTGGCAGTCGCCCGGTATCGGGAACATTGAATGTCATATCTGCATAGGCAGCATCACCATAGCGCAGTTCCGTAGGTGTTTTATGAAAACGATCCCCCACAGCATTACCGATAATGACAGAATAACCGATGTCTTTCACTCTTGTGTCGGCTGACAGAAGTTCGTATTCATCCCACGATACCCGCTTAATACCTACATGAGCGGAAGTACCGATTGTCCTCATGTTGCTTTCCTGCATGGCAGTCTGCAAACTAATCGCAATCGTGGACAGACTGGTAAACAAAAGCGTTGCAAGCATGATTGCTAAGACAGCAATCGTATTTTTCTGCGCTTTTAGTGAACGCTTTGCCAGAAGTTTCAGGACAGGCCCATTGTTGTTTCCAAATAAAATATCAGTCATATTTTCGCCCCCTTTACTCGGAAATTCTGCCGTCCTCAATGCGGATAATGCGGTCGGCAAGCTGTGCGATTTCATTATTATGGGTTATCATTACAATGGTTTGATGGAATTTTTGACTGGTAACTTTCAAAAGGCCCAACACATCATTGCTTGTTCGGCTATCGAGATTGCCGGTGGGTTCATCCGCAAGAACTATGGCAGGTTTGGAAACAAGAGCGCGGGCAATCGCAACACGCTGCTGCTGGCCGCCGGAAAGGTTGTTGGGCATACTATTGAGCTTTTCATCAAGAGCCAGCAGTTTTACAACTTCTTTCATAAATCGCTTGTCCACGGTGTCGCCGTCCAGCTCCACCGGCAGTACAATATTTTCGTAGACATTCAGGACGGGGACAAGATTGTAATTCTGGAAGATAAAACCAATGTTGCGCCTGCGAAAGATCGTAAGCTGTTCGTCCTTGAATTTGGATAATTCTTTTCCTTTCACTTTGATACTGCCAGAAGTCGGCGTGTCCAAGCCACCCATCATATTCAGTAGTGTAGACTTGCCGCTGCCGGAAGTACCAACGATGGCAACAAATTCCCCATCCTCAATCGAGAGAGTCACGCCATCCAACGCTTTTGTGATGTTCGGCTCTGTGCCATAATATTTTTTCAAATCAGTTGTTTGTAATATGCTCATATAGAACACCATCCTTTCTTTGTGATGGCTCTATCTTAAAGACCAATCCTCACAGAAATGTCACCTCAAGAGGTTTTTTACGCATTAAAATCTCACAATCCTGTGACATTTCACAGTCTCATCAATCACGGAGTAAAAATACCATAAAGCAGGAACCGATGTCCGGGCCGGAAGTCAGCTTGATATATCCCCCCTGCATGGTAATGATTTCACGGGCCAGATACAGCCCAATGCCAATACCATCTACATCATGAACATCGTCCTCCCGATAAAACCGCTTGAAGATCGCGCCTTGATGTTTTTCCGGGATACCCTTTCCTGTGTCGGCAATGCTGATTTTCAGATACAATTCCCAGCACTCCACCGTCACAGTGATTTTTCCATTCTCCGGCGTGTATTTTACCGCATTATCCAAAATATTGAACAACGCTTCACTCGTCCATTTTCTATCATGAGGAACTGCCAGATGCTCCGGGCAGTTTACCGAAACATCAATTTGCTTCTTTTCTGCGTTCAGCAAAATGCCGCCCAATGCTGACGCGATGGTGTCATAGATTGTCTGCTTTTTCTTATCCAGAGAAATGACGCCGGTTTCCAGCCGGGAAGTTTTAATCATAGCCTGCATGAGAAAATCCAGCTTATCAAGCTGACTGGCGGAAGCTGATAAAAATTCTTTCTGCTTGTGTGGCGGAACTTCCTGATCCATGAGCGTGCTGTTTATCATTTTTAGATTCGCAATCGGCGTTTTCACCTGATGGGAAATATCTGAAATCAGCTCTTGCAGGTCGGCCCGTTCCTTAGCAACATTGCGGCGATTCTCATTCATTACTTCATAGAGCCGCTCCAGCCGGTAATTGATTTTATAGAACAGGCTTTCTTCTTCAGTCATTTGCAGAGGCTCTATATTCCCAGACAGCATATCGTCAAGCGTCCTGCAAAAGAGATCGGAAAATAAAGTCAGCCTGCGCCGAACCAGCGCCACAAAGCAAATCACGCAGACCAAAACAAACAAGCAAAAGAACAGGCAGCATAAGACTACCAATGTACTATTCGTCAAATTATATAAGATGACGATAATTGCTAAAACGGACAGCAGAAGTACCAAGCCTAAAAACACACAGGCTTTATTGATAGACAACTTCTTTGCGTTCATTTTTGAAGTCCCCCTACCCACATATAACCCATACCATACACCGTTTTGATATATTGCCGGCCATTTATTTCAATTTTATTCCGTATCCGGCTGACAGCGGCGGTCAGGGCGTGTTCGTCTACAAAGTTACCATCAATATCCCATAGTCTTTCAAGAAGAACCTGCCTTGTTAAAACATTATTCGGATTTTTTACAAACACACGCAATAAACGATACTCCATAGCTGTAAAAGTAATCAATTCCCCGGCAAGCGTAGCAGTCGTTTCAGAAAAATTGATAGACAGGTTTCCGTCCGAATAACAATCACCACCTGTCTGCTTTTGAATACGAGTGATAAGTGCTGCCACTTTCTTTTGAAAAACGCTTATAGGAAAAGGCTTTGTCACATAATCATCTGCCCCAAGTTCAAATCCCCGGAGCATATCGCTTTCCATATCATTTGCAGTAAGAAAAATAACTGCTGTATCGGAACGGCGTTCTTTAATTTCTCTACAAAAATCAAAACCGTTTCCGTCTGGCAGGTTAATATCGAGAATCATTAAATCATAGTCCTGTTTTTCGCATAAGTGAGTTGCCGTAGCTTTTGTCATAGCTGAATCCACAGCATACCCTGCGGCGGACAGATTGTAACACAGGGTATTATTCAAAAGCCGATCATCCTCAACCACTAATAACTTCATATAATCACATCCTCTCACTGAATAAAGTATTATAAAAATGTCACAGAAATATCACCGCAATTTGTTTTCTTTTCTTCGCCCATCTGCGGGCTTTTTCGTATTCTTTGGTATGAGCCACATATAGCCGAGCTTTGTTACTCCTGGTATCCGATTATTTTCACAAAGTTTCTGCACACGCCTTTCCGAAATTCCCCACTTCTCCGCCGCCTGCGGCGCAGACATATATTCCATCATATCATCCGTCCTTTCATCAAATCTATTCGATATAATTATATACGGACATCCGAATAATATCAACCATTCCTTAATTGACGAATCCAAAATGTGTTTCCAACAAATTGTCCAAATAATCAGAACATTGACACACCCTCCGGGAGTGTCGAAAGACAAGAATAGCAAGCACTGCCCATGTCCGGACACATGGGCGAAATTCATCATTCCGTCCTACCGTCCGTTTGATGAAATTTCCATAGGGAAGTGTCCCTAACCCTCTTTGGTTTTCTTTCCGTTTTTTCTCTGCCAGTCCTTGACCTTTATCCGCAGATTTGCTACAATAACACATGGATAAGTCTATCCAAAAAAACTGAACAGACACGAAACCAGACTGTTGTAAACCGGACAATTTACAGCAGTTTTTTTATGCCCAAAAACAGAAAAGGAGTGTTAAAAATGGCAAACAGAATCCGCACCAACCGGAACGAATTTCACTTAGATGATAAGGAGCAGTATATCCTTGATGAAAAGTTTAAACTGTCCGGCATGAAAAGCAAGTCGGCTTTCCTCCGGAAGCTCATTCTCTACGGATATGTCTATGACGTGGATTACAGTTTTTTGCGGGAATACAATACGGAGCTTGGACGGATCAGCTCCAGCCTGAACCAGATTGCAAAAAGAATTAACAGCACAAACCATGTCTATCAGGAAGATATGGACGAAGTAAAGGAGTTGATGAAACAGGTATGGCATACACAAAAATCCATGCTATCACAGCAACCGTTGATAAAGCGGTAGCCTACATATGCAACCCGGATAAAACGGACGAAAGCATCTACATTTCTTCCTATGCCTGTGCGCCGGAAACCGCAGCGATTGACTTCAAATATACCTTAGACCACTGCCGTGAAAACAGCCCCAATAAAGCCTATCATCTGATACAGGCTTTCGCTCCCGGTGAGGTCAGTTTTGATGAAGCGCACCAGATCGGGAAGGAGCTTGCGGATAAGGTTTTAGAGGGTAAATTTTCTTATGTTGTCACCACACATATTGATAAAGGTCACGTCCACAACCACATCATTTTTTGTGCCGCCGACAACATGGAACACAACAAATACCATGACTGCAAGCAGAGCTATTACCACATCCGGAAATTAAGTGACGAGCTGTGTAGCGAGCATAATCTTTCCGTCATTATCCCCGGTGGGGAGCGTGGCAAAAAATACAATGAATGGCAGTCAGACAAGAATGGTACAGCATGGAAAACGCAGATAAGAAAAGACATCAATGCTGCCATCAAAGCATCCTCCACCTATGAAGAATTTCTGCTCCTGATGCGGGCAAAAGGCTATGAGATAAAAGGTGAAGCCTTTGGGGAAGATGCCCCCAAATTTATCTCTTTCCGTCCACTTGGCAAAGACCGTTTTGTGCGTGGCAGTGCGAAGTCACTCGGCAGGGAATATACAAAGGAACACATCAAAGAACGGATAGAATTGAAACGGGAACGGAAGGCAGTTATCCCGAAAAGAGATTATGCAGATAAGAGATTGATTGACACCTCTGATGAGAAATTCCAGAACTGTCCGGGACTGCAGAGGTGGGCGGCGGTTGAGAATTTAAAGATTGCAGCACAGGCGTACAATGAAGTTGGTTCGATTAAGGAACTGGAACAGAAAATCGCCGCCACTGCCGCCACCGGAAAGGAAGCAAAGCAGACTGTACGGAAACTGGAAAACCGTATGAAAGACCTTGCAGAAATTATCAAATATGCGGAACAATACAAAGCAAACAAGTCTTACAATGTTGCCTATAAGAAATCAAAAAATCCTGACGCATATTTCCGCAAGCATGAAAGCCAGATTATACTTTATGGCGGCGCAAGGCGTATGCTGGAACAGGCGGGCATCCATTTAAAAGGTTTAAACATTGACAAGCTGAAAGCGGAATATCAGGAGCTGACCGCACAGAAGAAGGAGCTGACTGCCACTTACAAAAACTGCGATAAGGAACTGAAATCGCTGAACCGGAAACTGGAGAACCTGAACCAGTATTTAGGGCGCACAGAGCCGCCAAAAAACGCACAGGAACAGCCAGACCGGGACAATAACCCTGCCCGGTAATATCCAGCCCCGAAAAGGCTTTAAAAGCAAAAAAAGCATCGTGGACAGTGTGCATAACTCCCCATTCCGCTATGGACAACACTATTCACAGCATATGGAAAAGCAAATGCAGCTTTCCCACATCCTGCAAACAGTGTTGCCCACAGCTCCATAAGACGGGGAGTTATACACACTGCCCACAATGCCGGCTGCGGCGGAATCCCACTCTTTCCTTCCTATCTATTTATAAAATCAGAAAAATTTCTTGCAGACAAGACCGTTTTCATGTAAGATAATTTACAAATCCGCAAAAAAATAGGAGCGCCGAAGCACCCCTATCTCCTAAACCCTCTTGCAAAATCCGCAGTGTTGGTTTATAATCATCATAGAAGCCGAAGGATATTTGCACGTCCGACGGTTGTTCAATCGGAAACTTATAAAGCGTAAAAATTACGGATTACAAGGCTATCCTCTATTGCAGTAGAAGATAGCCTTTTCCGTTACTTGCGGTTGTGTTTATTGTCTATGTATGTTAATGCTGCGAAAATGACCAACAGCAGTGTAAGTATCTCAAGTGTGTTCATACCGACCTCCTTTCCGTTTCCAGAAAGGACAACCGCAGACTATCCCTACTCGCTCTAATCTGACTAAGAGGATTATAGCACGTTATGTCGAATAATGCTATAAAAGTTTTGCGTTAATTACTCCGCCGCATC
>VSNM01000055.1 GCA_009774245.1 Lachnospiraceae bacterium
TCATCACATGACAATTCGCAGGATTTATTCACTTCCTTTTCCAGCAGATATACAAAAGGATTGAACCAATGGACGCATACAACAATCTGTATCAGCCATTTGTAAAACATATCCCTCTGCTTGTAGTGAATTAGCTCATGCACAAAGATATAAGACAACTCTTTATCTTCCAATTCATGGGTAGGCAAAATGATTCTTGGTCGAAAGAAGCCAATCAGCATAGGGGAAGCAATCAACGGATTATAGGATATTTCTACCCTTGTCTTGATATTCAGTTTTTCTTCACAATCAGATAGCAGATTCAATATTTTTATATCCGATACGTCCTTATTTCCTGCTTTGATGTATTGGATAAAGCCTTGATAAACCGTTATCTTGCGGACAAATAAAACCAGTGCCAATGCTGACCAGATAAAAAACAGGCAGACATATTTGTTAAATGGCTCACGCATGGCAGCGGTGGTTATTTCCCGGTTTGTTTGTGTCGGCTCTGCTTTGCTGTTACCCGTATCTGCGGGAATGGGTACATTGGGGCTTGTATGGATTTCATTTGTTATTGATGCCGTGTCGAATTTTTCAAACAGGCTCCCAACAATCGTAGTATCGGGAGTAAAGGGAATCAGAAAACGCAAAGCAACAACTATCCAGATATAATACTGCCAACGCTTGCTAAATTTGTTTTTATACAACGGCTTCAATCCCAAAATGAGAAGCAGTAACAGTGCGCCGGAAACAGACAGCGACAATAATATTTTTATAAATTCATTCATTTTCTTTTCTCCTGCCGATTTTTTTGACTTTCAAGAACTTTTTTCGCCCAGACGGGAAAGCAGAGTGAGTACGGTGTTGTTCTTCCATTCGTTTTTGTCTTTTTCCAATTCCTCCATGATGAGGGAGTATAAAGCCGCCCCTCCATTCTTCCAGATAATTTTCATTAGTACCAGTTCGGATTCAGAAATTTGCTGTGCCATTTTGTCCTCCTTTTATCTTAACATTTTGTGGGTATGTAAACATATTAACACTTTGTAGGTGATAATGCAATACCCTAATGAAAATTTAAGAATTTTTAAAAAAATATGTGGCGTATTGGAAAAATGACAAAGAAAAACAGCCACTGACTTATAGACAATTCTTGCTTTTCCATATCCTTTACAGAACCTCTCCCTTTTGTTATAATCAAGACACAACACAAACATTAATTCAAACCTGACAGGAGGAAATCAATTTATGCGCAATTCAAGAGATGACAAGAAAATAATTTTCCTTGATGCCAACGCCGAGTGGAACGAAGAGACTGTCAAAAGGCTGTCAAAACTAACTTCCCACTGTGACGCGGACATTCTATTATTATCCGGCGAAAATCAGAGCCAGTCCATCGAAAACTTCAAAGCCGCCCTTGGCGCTGACAAATTTGACCGGAAAGTTTCCGATATCCTTTTTTATTCAGAAAATACTCCCATCTTCGAAAGCATACACAGTTATCTTGAACAACAGGCCGATAAAATATCATATGTTATTATTAGTCTTACTGACATGGAAAAAGATTTTCGGGGACATACAGTCTATATCGGAAAACACGGATTTCTGACCGACAGCGCCGCGCGAACAGCCGCGCGCATTCTGGACTTTGGTCCGTTCTGGGGAGATTATTACCGCGAACAGCTCCATCAGCGCGGCGAAACAGATCTGATCAAAGATTATTTTGAGAAAGTCATCTTTCTGGATATTGATGGCGTTCTCAATCTTGTCGAATACCCGCGCACCTCAGACGAAATCATTGTCGACAAATTTGTGCGGAATCTGGCACTTATTATTGACAAGACTGATGCGGAAGTAGTGCTCACCTCATCGTGGCGGTACGGGTTTGCAAGCTATGCCCGCAGCGGCTTTGACGGCTCGGACAAGGACATGGACACACTGTACCACTATCTGGACAAATATAAGATCCGCATTGCAGGCAGCACACCCCTTTACTTTAACGGAGCATACGGCCGCCCATTTGAAATCCGGTCGTGGCTGTGCCCCAGGCCGTCCGTAAAACAGTTTGTCATACTCGACGACGAGACATTCTGGAGCTGGAACTGGCTTGAACCGCATCTGGTATGCACAGAAGGGGAAGAAAAAGGAACCGGAAGAGGGCTGAGCGAGGAAGACGCTTACAAAGCAATCGAGCTCTTGAATCAATGACAAAAAGGATATCACATATATCCAGAAGATTTTGTAAATTTAACAAAATAAATTGACGTATCCCCATTTTTTCACTATCATATGAAATAGGTACTCTTTCGGAATCCGAATAACGGCTGCTATACGCAAGACACAGCCGTTATTTTTTAGAGAATTTCCAAAACGCTACAAAACGACTACAAGAAAGGAAACAACAAATGAGTGAAACAAAAATTATGTTAGGCAATGAGGCGATTGCCCGCGGTGCCTATGAAGCCGGCGTCAAGGTGTCCAGCGCCTACCCCGGCACACCCAGCACCGAAATCAGTGAAAATATCGTAAAATACCCGGAAATCTACGCGGAGTGGGCGCCAAACGAGAAAGTCGCGATGGAAGTCGCCATCGGCGCGTCCATCAGCGGCGTTCGCGCCATGGCATCCATGAAGATGGTGGGCGTCAACGTGGCGAGCGATCCCCTCTACACTGTATCCTATATCGGCGCAAATGGAGGGCTTGTCCTCGCGGCGGCGGACGATCCCGGACTCTACTCATCACAGAACGAACAGGACTCCCGCTGCGTGGCACGTGTGGCACAGGTTCCCGTACTGGAGCCTTCCGACTCGCAGGAGGCAAAGGACTTCACAAAGCTTGCCTTCGAGTACAGTGAGCGATACGACACACCTGTTATGATAAGAACCACGACGAGACTGGCACACTCGCAGGGACCTGTCACCCTTGAAGCGCGGCAGGAAATCCCCGATAAACCCTACGAGCGCAGCGCGGCAAAACATGTCATGATGCCCGTAAACGCCAAGGGACGCCACATACATGTGGAAAACCGCCTGAAACAGATGGCGGAGGACGCCTGCAGCTTCGAGATCAACAAGGCGATTTATAAGGACACCTCCGTTGGCTTTATCACCAGCGGTATCCCTTATACATACGTCGCAGAGGCCATGCCAGACGCCAGCGTACTGAAACTCGGCCTTGTGCATCCTCTGCCGAGAAAGCTGATCGAGGAATTTGCTTCCAAAGTAGACAAGCTCTATATCTTTGAGGAACTCGAACCTCTGATCGAGGAGCAGGTCAGGTCATGGGGCATTGACTGTATCGGCAAGGAACTCTTTACATTGCAGGGCGAGTACAGCGCGAACATGATCCGCGAGCGCGTCCTCGGCATGAAGATCGAGACCGCCGCACCCGCACAGGTTCCGGCAAGACCGCCGATCCTCTGCCCCGGCTGCCCGCACAGGAGCACCTTCTCTGTCCTCAAAAAGCTCGGCATACACGGCGCTGGCGATATCGGGTGTTATACACTCGGCGCAGTCGCACCGCTGAACGTCATCGACACGACAGTATGTATGGGTGCTTCCATCTCCACCCTGCACGGCATGGAGAAGGCGAAGGGCAAGGACTACATCAAGAACTGGGTTGCGCTGATCGGGGATTCGACATTCCTCCACACAGGCGTCAACTCCCTGATGAACATGGTGTACAACCAGTCCACCGGCACAGTGCTCATTCTCGACAACTCCACCACCGGCATGACAGGGCACCAGGACCACGCTGCCACCGGAAAGATGCTAAACGGCAAGGAAACCAAAGCGATCAGCCTCTTCCACCTGTGCAAGGCAATCGGCGTCGAGCATGTGTATGAGGTCGATGCCTTTGACATTGACGAGCTGGAAACCGTCGTCAAACGCGAAGTAGCGCGCGATGAAGTATCAGTTATCATCGTATGCGCTCCCTGCGCACTCCTGAAATCACAGGCCACGAAGGCAAAATGCATCGCCCTCCCGGAAAAGTGCAAGAAGTGCGGCATGTGCCTCGTTCCCGGCTGTCCTGCCCTCACCAGAAACGAGGACGGAACGGTCACAATCGACGACACACTGTGCAACGGCTGCGGACTGTGCATGAAACGCTGCAAATTTGGCGCAATCGAGCGCGTGGACTAGGGAATAGGGAGGTTTTAGCATATGACTACGAAAAATATCATGATTGTAGGCGTGGGCGGCCAGGGTACACTGCTCACAAGCCGTATCCTTGGCGGCATCATCACAAAGGCTGGCTATGATGTCAAGCTCTCCGAGGTACACGGCATGGCGCAGCGCGGCGGCAGCGTCGTCACGTTTGTGCGCTATGGCGACGCCGTCGCAGAACCCATCGTGGAGGAGGGACAGGCGGACGTGCTGATCGCTTTCGAGAGACTCGAAGCCCTGCGCTATGCCCATTTCCTGAAAAAGGACGGCGTCATCATTGTGAACGACCAGCGGATTGATCCGATCACTGTCGTGACAGGCGCCGCAAAATACCCTGAAAATATCATTGAAAATCTGAAAAAAGACTACAATGTGGTCGATGTCGACGCCATGGAGGAGGCAAAGAAGCTCGGCAATTCCAAGGTTTTTAACACGATCATCGTCGGCGTCGCGGCAAAGCGCATGGACTTTGCAAAAGAACAGTGGCTCGAGGTAATCGCAGCTACTGTTCCGCCGAAGACTATCGAGATTAACAAGGCAGCATTTGAAGCTGGTTATGCAATGTAAAGATGAGCTTTTTGTATCAATGATCTACGCTGCTATACACTATTATAAATGGAGGTTTATTATGCCGAAAAGAAATGATATCAACAAAGTCCTAATCATCGGTTCCGGCCCCATCATTATCGGGCAGGCGTGTGAATTTGACTATTCCGGAACGCAGGCGTGCAAGGCGCTGCGCAAGCTTGGATATGAGATCGTCTTAGTAAACTCAAACCCTGCGACCATCATGACCGATCCCGAGATCGCAGATGTCACTTATATTGAACCCTTAAATGTCCGCCGCTTAGAGCAGATCATCGCAAAAGAGCGCCCGGACGCACTTCTGCCAAACCTCGGGGGGCAGTCCGGCCTAAACCTCTGTGCCGAGCTTGCCAAGGAAGGCGTCCTCGACAAATATCACGTACAGGTGATCGGCGTGCAGGTGGACGCCATCGAGCGCGGCGAGGATCGCATTGAGTTCAAGAAATCCATGGACGCCATCGGCATCGAGATGGCCAGAAGTGAGGTCTCCTACAGCGTCGAGGAGGCACTCGCCATCGCCGACCGGCTCGGCTATCCCGTCGTGCTCCGCCCCGCCTACACCATGGGCGGCGCGGGCGGCGGACTCGTCTATAATAAGGAAGAGTTAAAGACCGTCTGCGCGCGTGGCCTGCAGGCAAGCCTCGTCGGACAGGTTCTCGTCGAGGAATCTATCCTTGGCTGGGAGGAGCTCGAACTTGAGATCGTGCGCGACGCCGAGGGAAATATGATCACAGTCTGCTTTATTGAAAATATCGATCCTATGGGAACCCATACTGGTGACTCCTTCTGCTCCGCTCCCATGCTCACGATCTCTGCGGAGCTCCAGGCACGGCTGCAGGAACAGGCGTACCGCATCGTGGATTCCGTCAAGGTGATTGGCGGCACCAACGTACAGTTTGCCCACGATCCCGTCACAGACCGCATCGTCGTGATCGAGATCAACCCGAGGACTTCCCGCTCCTCAGCGCTTGCCTCCAAAGCGACTGGGTTCCCGATCGCGCTCGTCTCCGCCATGCTTGCGGCCGGACTGACACTCAGGGACATCGAGTGCGGCAAATACGGCACACTCGACAAATATGTTCCTGACGGCGACTATGTCGTGATCAAGTTCGCGCGCTGGGCTTTTGAGAAATTCAAGGGCGTGGAGGACAAGCTCGGCACACAGATGCGCGCTGTCGGAGAAGTCATGAGCATCGGCAAGACCTACAAGGAAGCATTCCAGAAAGCAATCCGCAGCCTCGAGACCGGCAGATACGGACTCGGACACGCAAAGGACTATGATACCAAGACAAAGGAAGAACTGCTGCTCATGCTCGCACACCCCTCCAGCGACCGGCATTTTATCATGTACGAGGCGCTTAGAAAAGGCGCGACGGTCGGCGAGATCTTTGACATTACCAAGGTAAAACACTACTTTATAAAGCAGATGCAGGAACTTGTCGAGGAGGAAGAAGCGCTCATTCGGTCAAAAGGCTCCCTGCCAGCTGATGAGGCTTTGATCTCCGCCAAGAAAAACGGTTTTTCAGACAAATATCTGAGCCAGATCCTGGAGATTCCGGAGGACGATATCCGAAACAGACGAATCGAACTGGGTGTGGAGGAAGCCTGGGAGGGCGTCCATGTGAGTGGTACGCCAGACAGCGCATACTACTACTCCACCTACAATGCCATGGCCGAAGGGACTGCCCAGGACAAAAATCCCGTCACGACGGACAAGCCCAAGATCATGATCCTCGGCGGAGGTCCCAACAGAATCGGCCAGGGAATCGAGTTTGACTACTGCTGCGTCCACGCTTCACTGGCGTTAAAGGAGCTCGGTTTTGAGACGATCATCGTCAACTGCAATCCGGAGACAGTGTCAACAGACTACGATACCTCCGACAAACTCTATTTCGAGCCGCTCACGCTGGAAGATGTACTGAGTATCTACCACAAGGAAAAACCGCTCGGCGTCATCGCACAGTTCGGCGGCCAGACGCCACTTAACTTAGCGTCAGAGCTCGAGAGAAACGGCGTAAAAATCCTTGGCACGCCGCCTTCCGTGATCGACCTCGCAGAGGATCGCGACCAATTCCGCTCCATGATGGACAAGCTCGGTATCCCGATGCCGGAGGCTGGTATGGCTACCACCGTCGAGGAGGCGCTGGAAATCGCCAAAAACATCGGCTATCCGGTGATGGTTCGCCCGTCCTATGTGCTAGGAGGACGCGGTATGGAGGTCGTGTACGACGACGAGAGCATGGCAGGTTATATGAATGCAGCCGTCGGTGTGACACCCGACAGACCGATTTTGATCGACCGCTTCTTAAACCATGCACTCGAGTGCGAGGCGGACGCGATCAGCGACGGTACACACGCTTTCGTTCCCGCCGTCATGGAGCACATTGAGCTTGCAGGCGTCCACTCCGGCGACTCCGCCTGCATTATCCCGAGCGTGCACATCAGCGCTGAAAACGTTGCCACGATCAAGGAATACACGAAAAAAATCGCGGAGGAGATGCATGTCAGGGGCCTGATGAACATGCAGTACGCAATCGAAAAAGGCAAGGTGTACGTGCTCGAGGCAAACCCGCGTGCATCGAGGACAGTGCCGCTCGTCTCCAAGGTGTGCAACATCCGCATGGTGCCGATTGCCACCGATATCATCACCTCGGAGATCACCTCGCGCCCGTCCCCTGTGCCGGACTTAAAGGAGAAGGACATACCCTATTACGGTGTGAAGGAAGCTGTGTTCCCGTTTAACATGTTCCCTGAAGTCGATCCCATCCTTGGCCCGGAAATGCGCTCGACTGGCGAGGTGCTCGGACTGTCGCCCTACTACGGCGAGGCTTTTTACAAAGCCCAGGAGGCAACACAGACACAGCTGCCGCTCAGTGGAACGGTACTGATCTCCGTCAACGGCAAGGACAAGCCGGAAGTCATCGAGATCGCACAGTTGTTCCACGATGCAGGCTTTGAGATCCTCGCAACCCAGGGAACTTATAAGCTGATTACGGAGGCAGGAATTGACGCAGAACCCGTCAAAAAACTCCATGAGGGGCGTCCAAACATCCTCGACCTCATCACGAACGGCAAGATTGACCTGATCGTGAACTCACCCGTCGGCAAGGACAGTGTCCACGACGACAGCTATCTCAGGAAGGCCGCGATCAAAGGCAAGATTCCCTACATGACCACCATTGCCGGGGCAAGGGCTACCGCAAAAGGTATCCTGTACGTGCAGAAACACGGCAATGCGGATGTCAAGTCCCTGCAGCAGCTCCACAATGAGATCAGGGAACTATAAAACAGTTCCCAGGGACAAAATAAAATAGAAATTCATAAAAACAAGGGAGGGAATCCGCGAGCGGATTCCCTCCCTTGTTTTTTTACGCCGGACATATCGTTCTTTCGTAATGCTTCTCTGAATCTACAACAATTTTAATTTTTCCGGTCTGAATGTAATACTCAATCCTCCTTGCATACCACCAGTCCCCTACTCCAAGCTGATAATACCCAAGGAGATCCCCGATCAATCTTGCCTCCTTAATCGGCTCTGAAGGAATTCTCTTCCAGATCAGGAAATCATAAAAGTCTTCCGCCACTCCGATAAGTTTTCCGTTGACGACTGCCCGCAAAGGGCTGTTGTCTTCCTGCAGAATGCTCCATAACATGGCATACATCCGGATTTCTTCCTTGGATAATATTTTTTCACAGTTTAAAAATCCGGCAAATTCTTCTGCGGCAACCTCACCCCAGTTTTTATAGGAAACAATAGAGTGATCCGATCGAACCCTATATTCAGGCAACTTAATGACATGAATCTCATTCTCGTATTTATTCAGGATAGTACACAGATGGTAAAATCCACACCTTGAATACGGTGCATCACTGTACCACACCCTGATGGTTTCCCCATCTTCCAGGTATGATTTTAGGCGCTCCATTTCACTACAGTAGCAGTCACATAACTTCATCAGCTCCGCGTCCATTTTCTGATCACTTCCCCATTGCTCCTGCGCATACATGGAATAAATCAACCGCCTGCGGTACTCACTGTCTACCTCTTCCCTGATATCGCCAATGTCCAATAGGAAACCGAGACAGATAACCTCTTGCCCTGTCCCCTCAATCCATCCGCAGCCTTCCCGTTCCGGCGGTCTCTTTTTTCCGGCGACCCATACAGCTACAGGCCCATCAACCTTACCCGTGATGACAGTGCTCTTTGCAGCCTTCATCGCCCCTGCTTCACTCTCTCCAAATAGTACTTCTATCATAACACGCCTCTCTCCTGCCTTTTTCCAACACGCTCTATATTCTTTATGTAGTTATTAAGCTATATCGTTTAATCTTTCTTTTATCCTTCGCAATTCGCTTTCAAGATGATTTACACGAATAACAAGCACTTCTTTTTCGCTGTCTATCTTTAAAGCCTCATGCAAATTTCTTGACAGATCAAGATGTCCCTCAGCTACACGCTTGATATTGACACTGATTTCATTTTCAAGTGTTAATTCAATGTTTGTAACCTTATTTTCGACGTTTTCAAGTCTTGAATCGATGTTCGTAACCTTGTTTTCGACATTCGACATTCTTTGCTTTACTTCCTGTAAGTCCTCTTTGATAGGTTGAAGTAACTCGGATATTGCTTTAATGTCTTCATTTGATAATGCCATCTTATACCACTCCTTTGTTGTGATTGCTTTGTGATGTTTGTGTGCTTAATGTAAGTATATCACAACTTAGATGTAAAGTCTATTTAATTGTCAAGGCGCTTAAATGCCGCGGTCAACTCCGTTACAATTCACACCTATGTCAGTTTTTATCAACTTATAAGTTACTGAGGTGTGAATTATAACAAATTTTGCACATAAAATGCTAAAGTGAAAAAGCTAAAGCTTTTAGCATTTTGGTGCATGATTCCCACTACTTTGGTGTGGGTGTGAAAAGTAACTCAACTCCCGCTATACCTCATTCCGCCAGATATATTTCCACGCGCTCCGCGATCGCCGCCACGGCCGCGTCGAGTTCCTGCCTGCCTTCGAGATATGCTGCGCCTTCTGTACAGACTGCACCCTCAAGCACGGTATCGCTAAGGTACGGCGTGTCAATCTGCGCAATCCACTGTTCCAGACGCGCAATGCCCTCCTGGTTCACTGGATAAATCGAATAAAAGAAGTTCTCCCCGTTTGCCATCGTAAACCCTGCCATTCCTTTTTCGCCATTTTCGCCAAGTTCGCTCTCCTCATATGCAAACTGTTCCGGCAGCGCTTTTTTGTTGACTGGCAGGCCGGACGGTACCACCTTCTGGACATCCGCGCCGAGCATCATGGACACAAACTGCTTTGCCATATGCGGATTTTCAGCCGCCGCATTCATGCCGATGATCGACGCCGGGTGATATACATTGCCGGCCTGTCCGTTTAACGGTTTCATCACGGTATTTTCCAACCCCTCCATACGCGGCATGGACAGCGCCTCCTCATACTCCCAGGCGTCCATAATCTCACCGTACGCAAACGGCGCTTCCCGCATCAGGTACTTGCTGCTCTGCACCATCATAAAATATTCCCTGTCCTCGAAGTCTGTTCCGTCCTCCAAAATCCTGTTCTGCCGGTAGTTCTCGATATCTGCCTGCGGCGTACCTCTCATCTGCGCGTCATAAATCTGTTTACTCTGTTCCAAAAATTCCCGTATTTTCTCACGGTTGAGCTGTCCGTCCCCATCCTTCCACACAGGAGCACAGACGGGCACGGAGCGTTTCAAAATGCCAGTTGCGGAACAGACCGATAATAAATCGGTATCGGGATACTCGTTCCTTGCCCGCTCCACCATATCTGCCATGGACACGTAGTCCTCCACACCGCCCACATAGGATTCTTCACCATAAAGAACGGGAATATAAAACTTTGCCGGTACTGCGTACACTCTGCCGTCCACTGCAAGGCTGTCGATCAGATTCCCATAAAGCCCGTCCTGTTGGTCGATTTCATTAACTATATCGGACAAATCCGCCAGCACGCCCTTTTCCGCATAGGTATCCATATTCATGCCATCCATTATAATAATATCCGGCCCGCTGCCACTAAGCAATTGTGTATTCAGCTTCTTGAGCGCATCCTCGCGCGTGACACCGTCCTCGTCCATTCCGATCTGATACTGTATGTACAGGTTTGGCGCCTGTGCCTGACAGGCTGCGATCGTCTGTTTCACCAGTTCGTCTTCATTCAGGCTGTAGACAGTCAGCCGGTCTGTCGGCACGGACGGCAGCGCCGCGTCATAGACAAACTGCATCATGTTTCCGTTGTCAAACATGGCAAGAAACTCATTTTGATCGTTTGCGGTCATGGCAACGATGTGGTCTGACGGGTTGCCAAGCGGGGAGAACGCGCCGTCTATCACCTGCTCCACCGCACTGCCGCCGATGGCGTGGCGATACAGGCCTTTTTCTCCAACAATATAAATCATGCGCCCCGCGCCCAGAAACGGGTACGCATGGTAATTGCCGCCCACCCACAGCATTCTGCCCTGAAAATTCTCCTCGAGAAAGTTTTCCAGCGTCTCGTCCTCAAGGAAGCACTTTTTTTCCAGATCATACAAAAAGACCTGCCTGCCAGTCACATACATCAGGATATTTTCCCTGCACGCCATCGTGCCCTCGTTGGAATTTTCGACCTGCACAAGCCGCTGCACCGAACCGTCATGGACATCGATCCTGTAGATACTGCCACCGCCATTCTCATACGCGTATGCATAGAGCGTCCCGTCCTCGTCGAATGCCAGTCTTCTCAGGAAGGAATCTTCGCCTGACAGTTCCACTGGTATCCGCCTTACCGCACCGTCCTCGTCGTCCGTACCGGCCACATCGTCCATGCCGGTCGTTTCATAAATGTAAAGGTTGTAATCATATTCGCTGTGAATCCCGCCCGGCGAATCCGCCCGCTCGTCCCTGCCAATCCATGCAATCGTCCCGTCCTTTGCGATGGCTGTATCCGCGGGATCATGCTCCGCGAGGGCAGCGGAAAGAGCGTCGTCCGTCTCAGCATGCCATGTGCTGCCCCCGTCCTCCGACACAATCTTCTCCATGCTGTAACAGTTCAGAAGGACAATCTGGCCGTCCTCTAACGTCTGCATTTGCGTCAGGTCATAAAATTCGCTTCCCTCATAAACCGTCGTCCCTATGTAGCGCCCCACGCCGTTGCCGCCCTGCCCTGGCGCTTCGTTCATCGCGTCAGACTGTGTACCATCTTCATTTTCCAACAAACCTTTCGTTCCGCAGCCTGTCACAGACGCGCCAAGCATAACCGCCGCAACAAGAATGAACAGTTTTACAGACAGTAATGTTCTTTTCATTTCCTACCTCCAAATGTACCGTTGATCTATACATTCTATGGTAGCACAACTTTCTCTAAACTTTCTCTAAAAACTCACTGTTTCCTATTATACTCACGACAGATGAAATCTGCCGTGAGTATCGCGCCAACCGCAGCCACGAAGTGGCATATTTCCTTATGCGTTTGTGCGCATCACATTATACTGAGCGGTCAGTCTTTTCGACCGCCAGTATAATCTTGTCCAGCGCTACTTTTCTATTTTATTTTTTCCAATGGAATCAGGTCTGGATTGGCACATTTGTGGGCTATGCCAAAAGCAGAGGTATACCACATCCCCACTTTGATATCAATATGCAGCAGTCGAATGTTATTTCAACTTTTGACCAATCGGCAAATGTATGATATACTAAATTCTGTCAAAAACGAAAATGATAAAATATAATTAAAAGGGGGACATACAATGGCCTGGTATGATGAAGCTATCTTTTACCACATCTATCCTTTGGGGCTCACAGGCGCGCCGAAGGAAAATTCTTATGGGGAGCCGGAGCATCGGCTGAACACGCTGCTTCCCTGGATCGACCACATCAAAAACATTGGCTGCAACGCCATCTATATCGGCCCGTTATTTGAATCTGTCGGGCACGGCTACGAGACCACGGATTACAAAAAGCTTGACAGCCGCCTTGGCGACAATGAGGACTTAAAAAATTTCGTGGCAGAGTGCCATAAAAAGGATGTCAAAGTGATCTTTGACGGCGTGTTTAACCACACCGGCCGCGATTTCTTTGCGTTTAAGGACATCAAGGAAAAACGCGAGGGCTCCCAGTACAAGGACTGGTACTGCAATGTGAATTTCTGGGGAAACAACGAATATAATGATGGGTTTAGCTACGACAACTGGGGCGGATATAACCTGCTCGTAAAACTCAACCAGCGAAATCCTGCCGTGAAGGATTATATCTGCGATGTCATCCGCTTCTGGGTGAGCGAGTTCGACGTGGACGGCATCCGCCTCGACGCGGCGGACGTGCTCGACTTTGACTTTATGAAGGCGCTGCGCCACGTCGCAAACGAGGTCAAGCCTGACTTCTGGCTGATGGGCGAGGTGATCCATGGGGATTACTCGCGCTGGGTGAATGAAGGGACACTGCACTCCGTCACCAACTACCAGCTGCACAAGGCTCTGTACTCTGGCAACAACGACCACAACTTCTTTGAGATCGCACACACGGTAAAGCGCCTGTACGAAATGGGCAGCAACAACCCGAATGGTTTCAAACTCTACAATTTCGTGGACAACCATGATGTGGAGCGCATTTACACCAAACTCAACAACAAGGCGCATTTTGCACCTGTGCATATCCTGCTGTACACGCTGCCGGGTATCCCCTCGCTGTACTATGGCTCGGAATTTGGCATCGAGGGACGCAAGGAAAAGTTCTCCGATGATTCGCTGCGGCCTGCGCTCAACCTTGACGACTACAAAAATGCCCTGACAGACAACTCCTTCACCGCGCTGATCGCAGCGCTCGGACGCACCAGACAGCAATCAAAGGCTCTGTCCTACGGCGATTACAGAGAATTGAAGCTCATGAACCGCCAGTACGCTTTCTCGCGCAGTTTTGAGGGCGAGAGCGTGGTTGTCACCGTCAACAATGACGACAGCGACTTTACGATGACAGTACCAGCCGGAAATGCCGCGGAGTACATCGGTGCACTCTCCGGTCAGAAGGTTCGCGTGGAGAACGGCAATATCTGTGTCAATGTCAAAGCAAATTCTGGCGAGATCTGGCTGCCTGTCACAGACAGAACTGCCGACAGGCTGTCCGACGTGACGCCTGTGGAACTTCATGTGGAGGACGCCGTGAAAAACAAAAACACGGCTGCACCTGCTGTGGAAAAAACGCCTGCGACGCAGCCGCATGACAAGACCGATTCCGAAAAAACGCCAGGGAAGACCGCGACGCCTGCCAACAACACCTCTGCGCCTACCACTACACCTGTCGTAAAGACAACCACGACGGACGCTACCCGCACGACAGCAACACCCTCCACACCTGCTGCCAAACCTTCTGAACATTCCGAGGAATTTGAGCGCGGAAAGATTGCGGGACTCCAGGAAGCGATTCTCGCCATCATGGAGAAAAACGGGCCGGTCACCGACCAGATGCGAAAAGATGTCACCGACAACGTTTATCATGATTCGCTGATCAACTGGATCAAAAGCTTTCGCTAAGAACTGATTCTACAAAGAAAACAGGACGGATATCCGTCCTGTTTTCTTTGCTGCTAATCAGCGTCAATCGTATCAATAATCTTAACCAGACCATTATCCGTATACTCAAAGACCAAAAATAATATCCCGAAGATTTTCACCCCGCATGAAGTCAGTGGATAGTCCAGGTAAAAACCTTCCTGCCCCCTCTCACCCATGTAATACTCCACTTCAGGATCAAAACCATCTATCACATAGGGGTAGATGCTCTCCTCGATAAACTCCAGAATCTCGTCCAGCCCGTCACGGCGAATCTCGTCCACGACAGTATCTAGTACAGCATTGCGCAAATGACAGTGAATACAGCACCTGCTATTTGCACCAGTCCTGCGTTGTCGTCAGTCAACAATGCCACCGCATTGCCTCCTTCCTCCGCCTTGTCCTGTCACAAATATCAGGCACTGTTTTTCACTGTTATTTAGGCAACGCTGTACTAGTTCCTTGTAGTGCCGCTCGTGAATCAATGCAAGTACTGATTTCAGGCAGTCAAGCGCGATCTGCTCATTTTCTTTCGTGATCATTTGATACCCTCCTGTTTTTCCCCAATACATTATTCATACACTATATCACTTATTTTCCTACAGCTTCTAAAAACTCATCATGCAGCGATATATGGTAAAACGCTTCTATCCGCCTCAATAATGTCCGGTTGTCTTTATAAAAGACATTCATAACTACTTCCCTTGGCTCCTGTCCATATTCTTTCCTGATTTTGTTATCCCACTCTAACATGGCAGCCCTTATCTCATCTGCTGCTTTTTCCTGACAAATCACCACTAACGGCACAATGTAGTCATCATAGTTACAGTCAACACACAGCATACAGTCGTCTCCTTTGATAAGCAGCAGGTTCTTTATGTCATACATGCTTATTTCTTCCATTGCTGTCTCCACGTCTTTTTCGTCATATTCTATATTCAATATTTTAGCAAAAACCGCCACTACCTCCTCGACATATTCATTTGTGAACCACATTTCATACTGATGTACTATTTCTTACTCCTCCTTTATAAATTTGTCATATATAGATATATGGTAAAAACTCTCTATTTCGGAAAGCAGTGTGGAACCATCCTTTACTTGATAAACATCCACTATTTCCGCAGTTAATTTCTGATAGTATTCCTCCCGCATTTTATTATCCCATGCCAACATTAACGGTTTAATCCGGTCTGCATCGCTGTCCTGACACATCACTACAAGCGGCATGATAAAATCCCTGGCATTACAATCAATGCACATGAAACACCTGTCCCTTTTTAGTATCAATAAATTTTCCAGGCCGCGCACACTCATGCTCTTCGAAGCAGTCTCTACATCTTTCTCATCATACTTCAGGTTCAAGGCCGCCGCAAAATCCGCCACGATTTCTTCCAGATATTCATTTGTAAAATACATCTCATATTGATGAACCATTCTGTCTCCTCAATACACCCTGAACTTCTTCCATTCATATCCGCAGGGCAGATGACCAGATAAATAGATCTGAAGCATCTGCTCGTAAAATGGATCGTTATAATACGCTGAAAAGTAGTTTGCCAGAAACAGGGACAAAACGTCTGACCGGATCGTCTCCAGTTCCTCTTCCCCCAAAATGCCTTCCCTCTTCAAGCCCGACTTGATCCTTTTGGAAACCTTGCCAATATAGCCTGACTGCTGAATCTCCTTGACGACATGATTCCAGCCGCCCGGAACCTCCCTCATGGCATTATTCCGTTTATTTCGTCTCTCCAGACACGCATTCTCCCGCACCAGTGAATTTAGGCGCGCTACTGCCATTTCCTGATTGTCCTCTATATAAACCTCAAACTGGTCAAATGTCTTGTCCCCGCAGTTGCAAAACCAGTCACAGCTTACCAGTTGTTCAAAAAATTCCGGTTTGATCCCAAGTTTATCCCACTCCATTTCAATCCTCCTCGTATTCCATATAACCAACTATGCTTTCCTGCCTGCATATCGTAACGGCTATTGACTCAGCCTGTAGCCAGTATTCTGAATAAAGCAGCGCATCTTATCCGATCTTCTTCTGACTCCCATAAGGCAATGTAACAATAAAGATCGTACTCTCGTTCGCGCTCGCCGCCGTGATCGTCCCGCCGTGCAGCTCTACGATCTCCTTTGCGATGGCCAGTCCCAGTCCCGCACCGCCTGTCGCGGACGAGCGCGCCGCGTCCGCCCTATAAAACTGTTCGAAAATGTGGGGCAGTTTGTCTGGCGGTATGGTTTTCCCGTGGTTTTTGATCATGACCTTTGCCGCATCGCCTTCCACCTGCGCAAACAGAAGAATTTCCGTCCCGGCGTAGCTGTAATTAACCGCATTGCGTATCAGATTGTCAAACGCCCGTGCAAGCTTATCCGCATCGCCCGTGATCTCGATATCCGGCGCGATCTCCAACCGCCATACCAGTTCCCGCTCCGCCAGGATCGGATCAAACTCACTGGCAAGCTGCTCCATCATGCGGCTTAAATAAATCCGTTCCTGATCCACGGTCAGCGCTGTCAGGTTAAACTGCGTAATGTCAAAAAATTCGTTGATGAGTTCCTCCAGACGCTCCGCCTTCTCGAGCGCAATCCCCGTATAGCGGCTGCGGAGCTCCTGCGAGATCTGCGGCTCGTCACGAAGCAGCGTAAGATAGCCGATCACACTGGTCAGCGGTGTCTTTAAGTCGTGCGCCAGATACACGATCAGGTCATTCTTGCGCTGTTCCGCAAGCTGCGCGTCACTCTTTCGTTTTTCCAGTGTATGCTTGATGGAGTTGATCTTGCGCTCTGTCGTGGCAAGCTCCTGCGAGAGTATAACATCGCCTGTGTTCTCCATGATCAGCGCGTCAATACCGCGGTTGATCTCTATAAAATACCTGATAAAACTGTTGAGATAAATCATCTGTGCAATAATAAAAACGATCACTACACCGCCCATAAAGTACCAGTCCAGATAATTGCGCACCACCCGCCTGTATGTCACAAGCGCCCTGTCATACGAGTCCTTGTACCCCGCGTAGATAAAATTACTTAAAAAATTTACCACAAAGTCCGCAAACCGCCCACGGAAGATAAAATTATACAATGCAGTCACAATGAGCAGCGCGATCACTGCCGTAGCAACCGTGATCAGCATCAGCTTTATCTTCAAATGCCTGTAACCGCTGTCCTGCCTTTTTCTTATTTTTATAGGAAACCGCTCACTCAATCGTATACCCCACTCCCCAGATCGTCTTGATATATTTCGGACGCCGCGCCGGTTCGCGCATCTTCTCGCGCAGCCTCGCGATATGCGTCATGACTGTATTGTTGTTGTCGAGGTATTTTTCTCCCCATACAGCCTCGAACAATTCCTCCGACGAGACAACGCACCCGCGGCGGCCGCACAGATACCACAGAATATCAAACTCCGTCGGCGTCAGCGTCAGCACATTTCCGTTCAGCAGGCACTTGTGGTTGTCCCGCGATATGTGCAGTCCCCTGATGTCCATCTCGTTTAACTCCGCTGCGCTTTCCTTCGTACTCTCTTTGCCGACATTATACCGCGTGTAGCGCCGTAGCTGTGTCTTTACCCGCGCCACCACCTCCAGCGGATTGAACGGCTTGGTGATATAATCGTCCGCACCGAGTGTCAGCCCCATGATCTTATCGCTGTCCTCGACCTTTGCCGTGAGCATAATCACCGGATAAAAAAATTTTTCGCGGATTTTCTGACAGATGTGAAAGCCGTCAATATCGGGCAGCATGATATCCAGGATCGCAAGATCCAGCTCAGTCTCCCCGATACAGCGCAACGCCTCCGCGCCATTATAAAACTTATAAACCGTGTACCCGTCGTTTTTCAGATAGACTTCGATTAAATCGGCAATCTCCCTCTCATCATCGACCACCAGAATCTTTTCACTCATGATTGCTTAACGCCCCGCCTTCTTTTTATCAAAAATATTGTACTACGCGCACACGGCAATTTCAAGCAATGCATACATTTTGCTCATCATAAATAAGGTGACTCTGTAAACAAACTATCATGTTCCATTGGTATTCTCAATACAGAAAACGCAAACGGTGGTATCTGATAGCTCCCGTTTTCCAGTGATATTTCCGTTTCCTGTGGCTGTATCATTTCCCTTTCTACAGTATTGCTGTCCGAAAGCTGCTTTCCGGTCAAAAGGATTTCTTTTGCTGTTTTCCCAGATATTTTCCAGTCTTTGTCAAAAAGCATCTGGATATCCTGTGGTTCTGAATATACATTGACAAGTTTCACGATCAATTCTTTGTGATGGATATCATAACTCGCCTGACAAAACAGCTTCTTTTTTTCTTTTATGGCATCAAGGTCAATGGCATCAAGGTCAATGGTATCAAGTTCAATATTGTAATCCCCCAGATTTTTCGCAAACATCTGCTGGACATAATAGCTTGGTGTCCGGCATACCCTGCTCTCATCAAACCAGATCAGGTCAGGATTCCACTGTGCATATCCAACGCGTGCCAGCAGTGGCGCATAACAGGTCATCACTACCACATCACTGTTTCTTTCCATTCCTGTCATAAATGCAGCCTCGGCAAGTGCTGCTTCCAGGTTATTTTTATTCGAAGATTTTTCTTCTGGGGGCTTTTCTTCCGTCAGGTTCTCGGAGTGTGCCGCATACTCCCCAAAGAAAACTTTTGTACCGCGTGACACATGGTCGAAATAATCTGTATGTTCGAGAAACCAGTCCGGTTTTATATAATAATGCTCGTCCACTGCATATACAAAATCTGCCTTATTCTCATGTTCATGATAAAATTCCCATGCCGCATGGAAACGCGGAGAATCGAGTTCAGGCCCTGCGGTTCCAATTAATTTGATTTCAGGGTACACTTTATGAATCTCTTTCTCGAACAACTCATAGCGCTCAAAGAAATGACTTTCCCCGTCCTCCCACTGCTCATTTCCAACACCGACCATTTCCAGCCCAAAGGGCGCTTCATGTCCCATCTCCGCGCGAACCATACCCCATTTCGTATCCATTCCGCCGTTTGCAAATTCAATCAGGTCAAGGTATTCCTGTATATATTCGTAAATCTCCGGCGCGTCCAATTCCACCTTTTCGTGTGACTGATACTGGCAGGCAAGTCCCACACCCAGAACCGGAAGCGGTTTTGCACCCAGATACTCACAAAGCAGAAAATATTCGTAGAATCCAATCCCATAGGTCTGTCCATAATGGGCATATCTGCTGTGAAATCCATTCTCCTCACTATTCCCATGGGTTGCCCAGCGGTTCCAGTTGTACCGGCGTCCTTCCCTGCATCCCAGTGTATCCCTGAACTGATACCGGTTGGCAAGTGTTGAGCCCTCTACAATGCAGCCGCCCGGAAAACGCAGAAAACCCGGATGCAGGTCTTTTAACTGTTCGGCAAGATCTTTGCGGAAGACACCACAGACTGCATCCTCCGGCATCATGGAAAAATGGTCGAATTCCGCAGTTCCCGGATTCTCCAGCAGGACTGCAAAAACTGCATTTCGGACTTCCTGCTCTATACACAGCTCCAGCTCATACCGTATCCACTTGTTCCAGCCATACGCATCTGCCGGCTGCGTCTCAACACTTTTTTCGCAGAGAATCTCCTTGCCTTTCACAATGGCGATTGTTATCTTTCCCTGATATGCCACATTTCTCATGTAGAAAGAAACAGCATACCTGACATTGGGACGCATATAGATTCCGTCATATGCCTGGTTTGCAAATCCGCTTCCTTCCTGTGTGGTTTTCACTCTGAGATAATGCGGATTATTTATGGATACCGGACTTCCCTGTACGACGGCAAGCTCCGCCGGTGCATTTTCCGGATATCCTTTCCATGCATACAGCCCATCCTGCTTCGCAAAGTAATCCTTCTTCTTTTCCCCACCAAAAACTTCCATGCTCTCAAAATTTCTGTTTTCCAACAGCTCCGCATATAACCCGCCATCTACCGCATAGTTAATATCTTCAATAAAAAGTCCTACAAACTCCCTTGGTATTCTGGCACCTTTTTTTCCGGTAATATTCAGTTGCATATCGTTCTCCTTCCTTTCATTTTTATATTATTGTAAAATAAAATACCCTCAGCTAAATATCAGCTATTCCCCCAGAAACACTTGTGAAGTGATACTGCATAGTTCTAATTTACCCGAGTCATCTAAAAAAGTAAACCCTTTTTTCCAGATTCAATATCTTATTTGGCCTCGAATGAATCCCTTGTCTCCATGGCTTTATTCAGCTCATCCATTCTTCTGGGTATTAAAAATCTTCGGATGATGATCTGTCAGCATATCATGAATGTAAGTCCGCAGTCCTGTATTGCTAAATTTCTTGCAAAGTCGTATAATAAGAAAGAACAGATACACGCGTTAAAAGAAAACAGACAGGTGCTGATTCACCCAAGGGATACCTTGTTTACCCTCGCTGCCATCACCGGGGATAAACGGTATCTGGGTATCAGCGCGGAAAAGAAGGAGGGAACAGCTGTGTGTGAAGTTGCTGATGCGTTGGTTCAGATGGGATATGAGCAGAGTCTGGAGGAACTCGCCAAAAAGGATTTGGCTATTGCCGAAAGAGATTCCGCTATTGCGAGACAAAAGGCAAAAAGCGAGCGGCTTTTGGCAGAGAAAGACGCCCAGATTGCCATGTTGATGGAACAGCTAAAACATCAATGATAAATCTAAAAAGATAAGTTCTCTTTATCCCTCTTGCACCACGAGATAATAATACAGCCCCCAGTCCTGATCGTTGGCATAAGGATCATAAATTGGTATTTAGTTCATCGTTGAAACTACCCTGCCATTGATGGTATCTTCAAGCAACTGTGCAAAGAACAGCATCTTTTGGATTTCATCCTTGGATTTCTCCACGGAAATGTTTTCAATTCCCTGATAGCTTGTCGGCGGCTCAAACAGATAATATCCGCTGCACAGCACAATCGCAATTTCATCACCGCTCACCGCCACGCCAAAGCTGCCATACCGCTTCTTCATTTCCATCAGCCGTTCCATGACAAGCGGTGTCACCACATAGAAAGCCGTATGCGAATTGGTGGCGTACACATCAAACTGCCCGTTGAAACTCTGGTTCTCCGTCTCTATCTTTTCTTCCCGGTCTTTATCCTGTTTTCTGTATCCGTCAAGGACTTCCCTGCCCATCCACTGTGTTGTCGTCATAATGCGCACCGTTCCCTGCATCTGTGACTTATAGCGCAGCTTATATGCCTGTCCGACGAACACCGCTTTATTATAACACCAATAGCCCGCAAATTTGGACGGCGGCATAAATAATTGACGAAGAATGCCTGCCCTTGGCATTCTTCTGTGTGCAATTTAGATTTTCTTAGTCCGCGTATTTTGCGGGCTTAGAAAATCTTTGCACACTTCACACTTCTTACAAGCGAATGTCTATATGTTTATTGGTATTATCCTGCACTGCTGCTCCCGCTGCAGCTTCTGTTGAAACTTCTGTCGAAACGTCCGATGCAGCGGACGTTTCCTGCGGCTGTGTGACTGTCTCATTGTCAACGCCGTCTGCTGTATCTTTTGATACATTACCTGTTTCTTTTCCATCCTGCTCTGCTTTGTCATTTTTATCCGCCTTGTTTTCAGCCTTTGTATCTGATGTATCTGTCTTGTTCGTGCTGCTCTGTTCCGCTTTCGCTGCTTCTTCGATTGTCTGATTGGCATCTGCAAGCGTGTTCATCTGCGAGGCTGTCGCGCTCACTGCCTTCTGCTCTACTTCCTCAAGCTCCGCTTGTTTTGCCTCAACATTTCCGCCTCCCTGTTTGATCTCCGCCTTTAACACACCGGCTCTGCCTTCAAATCTTGTAGCGACATTGCCCTGTATCTGCGCCTGCTTTATGGAGGAATCCGCTGACATCATCGCTTTCATGCTTGCCTGTGACAAACCGCTGCCCTGATTTTCTGATGCCGCCTTTCCTGTACTTTGCTCACCACCGAGCATATCATCCACAGAAGAATCCTTTGACTTTGACTGCGCCTGCTGTTCTTTTCTCTGATCAATCTGGTGCTGTCTCAACTGCTGGTTCAGGCTGTTAATCTCCTGTTGGATTTCCTGCCTCTTTTTCATTTTCTGATCCGGCGTCATTTCCTGACTGGCGGAGACTTCCTGCAACTGCTGCTGTGCATTTGCAATCTGATTTTGGATATTTTTGCTGACGGGATCAGTCTGCATCTGCATACCTGATCTCCCCGCCTGCGCGCCGCCTCTCCCGTCGACCGCTGCTCCATTCATACTACCGATTCTCATCATAATTTTGTTCTCCTTTCAAATTCATTAAACACACAATCTATGAAACAGGAAAAGCAAACCTGATTTTACCTTTCCTGTTTCATATTTCGGGAAAACTTTTCTTTGAAAATAATAAAATGACGTGGAACAGCCTTTTTCCGCTGTGAAGCTGACATATTTCCTCCGGGTGCCCGTATACAATCGAGTAGGGGAATGCCCTTCTCCACTACTCGCCGCGCGCCCCATGCGCCGCCTTAGCGGCATAATTCCTCTGCATGGGGCTGCGCATAAAAAACTCCCTCATCAAACCATGAAGCGTTTTGTCAAGTGGTTTTTTGAGTTATTGACGCGAGCCCTTATTAGTGCGGTGTTGCTTGCAGTTAAGATTATGCACCTCAATTTGATATGAGAGACTCATATTATTTATTGATTATACCATTTCATCAAATGATTCTTTTGACCAAAATTCCTCCACCTCTTTCAATATTTCCCCGTGGGGAAGAATGGTAGCTTCCTCAATGCTGATACCTGTTTTTTGCAGATAATATCTGACTAGATAATATCCGACGGCGTATCCCGCGCAATAGGGCAGACCTACTTCAGGAAAGCATTGCATTCTCGCCATTTCATCGCCGTACAGATAGGCTGTGATATTTTCAAAGCCTGTTGCGTTCAGACCGTCATAGATAATCTCTTTGATCAGCGGTAGCAACTCAGGATCTGTTTTGCTCACCCATGGCCCGAGAAATTTTTCGCCATGTATTGCCACGGCATAGTTTTCCGCCAGACCTTCTCCCACAAGCATCTCGCCAAGGGTTATGTCGTTCGTCCATTTGATAAACTGGTATCTGACATTATGATTTGTTTCGTGTGCAAGTGCGGCAGGCAATTTTTTCAGATTCCTTTCATTTGGAACTAGCCACCCCATCACGAAACCAGGTATTCCCCCATCCCCGCAATAACCCTCATTCATTTTCGTATAAGCATTCTCCGGGTCTGCCAGAAAGATAGAAAACAAATACTCCTGAACCTTGAGTTCGATTCCCTTATTGATAAAGCGCTCCAGCGCGTTTTCGATGGATTTCTGGCAGGCATCCCACAGATTCCGGTCAGAAATGGCTTCAATCCAATCCTTTGTCGTCAAGTCCACCTTGGACGGAGACAAAAGTCCCATCCTGTTATTCGCCATGATAATGTCATAACCGCCTTCTTTAGCGGCCTTGAGGGGGATATGATAGCAATCCCATTTCCCCTGAAAAGGACGCATCAGCTCATAACGGTATATATCATCCTTTTTATCCTTCGCCGCATTCATTATTTTTCTGTAAACATCTGGCGAATATATCTGCTTCACAATCATAAAACTACATCCCCATTTCTTTCATTTCTTTTTATCTGGCAAATGCAGCATACGAACAGCTCCTCATTATAAATTGGTACGTCACTGTCGCACTTTTTGTTTCATCTTATATTACCACAAATGCCCGCACAAATCTATTGATTCTATTGTATACACTTCCTTGCCCTGCCTAGGCGTTACGGTTAGGAAAAAACCATTCTCCCCTATCCGCTGTCCATCATCAGCATAATACTAATGCAAAACGCCCCGTTTTTTACATCAATTGCTATATCCCCTGAATATTTCTCCGCAACCCTGCGAATGTTTACAAGCCCATAACCATGTCCGTCTGCTTTTCTTTTTGTGGTGACAGGAAGTTCATTTTCCGTATCCCACTGCAAGTCCCCTGTAAAACTGTTGCAGATCTCTATCATATACGCATTATCCCTGTGGTACGAATGGACAGATATATATGGTTCGTCACCATTTGTATTTTCCATTGCATTCTGCAGGGCATTGTTCAGAATCACACTGATGTCAAAGGCATTGATCCGGGAGCCTTTGGGATAATAAAAATCGGTACGGAAACGGATATTCCTTTTCTCAGCCTCCTTCTTCTGCTCCTGTAAAATGACATCGGTTACAGGATTTCCGCTTTTGATCTCCCCTGTCATTTCAGAAAGGAGATTCTTTAATTCCGCACCATACGCCTCTGCCTCCTCCCTCTGTCCTCCGGCATAAAGCCCCTCCAGCGTCAGGATATGGTTCGTCATATCATGCTTGATGCTGCGGATATTCTGGTACAGGCTTTCCACCTGTGCAATATGCTTTTCTGTGCTTTCAATCTGTGCGGACAGCAGCTCGTTTTGCAGCTTTTCTTCCTGTCTTGCTTTGATATTCTGAAACAGCACTGTCATTACCACGATAGTGACAATGGATATACCAAAATGCAGGAACGCCAGAATATGATAGGCTCCGGAAATAGCCTCTCCCACGCTGATTTCCAAGTAAGACTGATAATACTGCATGATACCGTATCCGGTCATTCCTGTTATGGAAGGTACGATCAGCATGAACATCTCTTTTAAACTCATATTTTCATTCTTATAAATATATGCTTTTACAATCTGACCTGCACCGAATCCCGCTACTGCCGCGTCATATCGCCTGACATACTTGAAATTGACCAGATATGCCCTGTGAGGACGGTAAAATTCGTCTCCCGCCTTTTGCTCCAAGTCTTTCATCTTCCCATAATATTCGATATCCGCATCCATTGTGTGAATGATTATTTTCCGGTCAAATACCTCCGCATAGACAATATCTTCCAGTTCCACCGTAAAATGCTGTCCCCCGGTTGTAATCGTAAGGCTTGGCGTCTGCCTTTCCTTCGCGGTGTTCTCCAGCTTTTTTTGTTCTTCATACTGCTTGACTGCATTCAGTAATACCTCTATCAATTTCCCATTTTGAAACGGTTTTACAAGATAATGAAATGCCCCTACGTCAAATGCCTCAAACACAAAATCGTCCAGCGCTGTCACGAAAATGATAATGGTTTTCTGCTGTCTGCGGCGCAGTTCCCTTGCCGTCTCCATGCCGTCTTTTCCCGTCATCTGTATGTCCAGAAACAAAATATCCGGCTGCGAATCCGCGCGGAGCAGTTCCTCACCCGACTGATATAGCGAAAGCCCGGCATTCGGATAAAACCGTTCTATCTTTTCCGCGAGCATATTTCGGGTTTCTTTTTCATCGTCACACACTGCGATCTGCATCTTTTCACTTCCTCATACTATTTTTATCATTATATCGAAAAAACAGTTCTTCCGCGATAACAAAATGATGTGAAACAGATATTTTTTGCTGTAAACACTGAACATACCTGTATTATACAACCGTCAGTTTTCCCGCAACCATTCTGTAAACCCTGTCACAGAGGATTTTGATGTCCTCCGAATAATATTTATTTGCTCCTATCCCTTTGATACTTTTGTCCGGCATAAAATCATTCCTCCTCTATCCAGTCTAAATCTTTTGTTTGAACTGCTTTCAGGGATAAAATATAGAGAATTATCCCTAAAACCACTGCCACAATACAGATCATGGCAAAAGAGGGAGCAGGTCTGCACACTTTTCCATACAGTAAAAGCAGGTCAATCCATGAGAATGGGGAAAGGAAGCCGATCCACTCCTGCCATATATACAGGTTTGCAAACACTACCGACAAAACCGCAAAAAATGTTCCGGTAAACAACGCCGCCGTCCTGCCCACACAGACGCTTAACGCAAAGAGAACAGTTCCCGTCAGCCCCGTGACAATCCATAGAAGCGTAAACATTAGCAAAACCGTCATCAGGGCGCTGTTTTCTTTCATCAGTTCATAGGAAAAGAACAGTTTCACATGATAAGCATCTCCTTCACCCGTCAGCGCAAGCGTATTGTATACTTTCCCCCACTGGAACGTCCACTCCAAATGCGGAATAAGCGGCAGTATACTCAGGATAACTGTAACCGTCGCAAACATCACGGCCGATATCCAGATTCTGATTAGCTTTGCGGACGCCCACCGCATTCTTCCCTGCCGCATCAAAACATACATCTCATACCTTTGCAGAAACGGCACATTGGAATAGAAATAGACTGCCGAAATCCCATAGACAAATTGAAAGTATACATTCTGCCCCATAAAAGGCAGTATCCACGGCGCAGCCGGATAACCTGCTGCCGCCGCATATTGTTTTACCGAATTTACATAGTAGTGCAGTATCGTGAATTGAAACACACACCACAATCAGCCGCCTGCTGACATAGATTCCCACTCTTCCGCGGATTATCTGCTGCCTTATATAGTTATGTTCTGCGTCCTCACACAAGCTGTCCGCAAATGCCACTGCGCCGCAGATCAGTACCACCATTGCAGGCATCCCATACATCACAAGGGAAAACACATACAATACGCCTGCATGGAAATCAATCCCCTCCAGCGTCGCCAGAATCAGCATGACCACCGTCAGCGCCACTGACAGGATCATCTTTACTGAGCACAGCAGCCTTCTTAAGTCCGCCCGCAGATAAGAACAGAATTTTTTCATGGCAGTATTTCCTCTGCCGTCTGCGCATCTATAATCATCTGCATTTTCTTACCGTCCTTTTCGCTTCCGCTCAGAATCCACGCAGGCCTGACATCATAAATTCCCATGCCGGAGGACAGGTCTACATAGTAATACAACTGTGCCTTTGTAATTTCATAGGTGGTATCACCAAGTACCTGATTAAACTTATCCACTGCGGTTTTCACAACCATATCCATGTCCGCCAGTGATACGCCCCCTTTTTCCTCTGAAACCGCAAACACTTTTTCTATCTCAAAATATTCAATCCCCTCTGCCGACACTACCGCCTGTACCGGGGCATGGATTTCCCCCGCATCTCCAAATACCTTGTTGTACACATGATAAAGCGGCAGCCCCCTGTAAATCTGGTCAATATAGAAATAATAGCAGTCATCCGCCCCCGACCACTGCGCTTTATACTGCGACTTATCAATATTGCCGTCCATATCCTCATAATATTCCTGTGTCTGCATCGTTTCATAATCCAGCGCATATCCTGTATAATCAGTCTCCATATTGATATCCAGCGCCTGCAGGGTTTTCTGTACTGTTGCAAAAGCCTCCTCCCGCGTCATAAAGGATAGGTGCCCCTCTGTGGAATATAAATCTGCATTATACCGGTTATCCTTGAATGTCACAAACGTGTTGCGGACAGCCGGCATCAGATCCCTTTCCATGTACTCCAGTTTACTGGACACCGGACCAAATGTCAGCGTTGTCTCCTCCGGACTTACATAGGTCACTGAATGTGCCATCTTCCCATATTCATCCTCTTCCTCGTAATCATATGTATCATAAGTTGCGATATCACTGAAAAACAGCTCTAATGCCTTCTCCTGACTCACCTTCTGCATCTGCGCCTTTGCCGTCACGACAGAGCCTTCTGTCAAGTCGCCATTTACAACGATATCCATGTTAAAAGTAACATTTCCTATGGTCTCGCTGAAATGCTCCGGGAAAGCGATGCCCGGTTTCGTCTCCGGCTTCCTGTCTGATTCCGCATTTGTTCCGGCGGCTTCAACCGGACTTATGGCGGACTCTGTTATTTGTTCCTGCTTCACAGAAGCCAATTCCGCATTAGATTCCTGTTCTGCTTTCCCGCAGCCGTATAATGACATTGGCAGAACCATGAAAGCCATTGCCGTGTTAAATAGTCTTTTGATTTTCATTTTCTAATTCCTCTCTTTCCAGAACGTGTTTTGAACGCGTCCTTGTACTGTTAATTTTCATTACTTGCTATAAAACTGCTTTGCCTTTGCAGGCAATCAAATTTCTTGTAAGTCCTATTATCCCTGTTTTTGCTGCCCTTTCAACCCATTTTGCGCGAAGCGACATTTTCCGCCGTCTTTTGAAACCGTTTTTCCCAAAAGTAACAAAAAAACGTCTTTTCATGCATTCCTTCTATGCTTTTTTATCCAGCTCAAGTATAATAGTGTGAGAAGTGTGAGAAGTAATTCTAACTGCCTTTGGCAGTTTTCACTCGCAGCAGAGGCTGCTTCGCGAAGAATTACTACGATTTGCCGAAGACAAATCTTTCTCACACCGGAGAATGCCTGAAAAGCGGCATTCTCCGGACGTTCAGAACTAATATGAAATGGAGGTTACCATGCGTATAGCAGTCTGTGATGATGATGCCCTGATGCGGGAGCAGATTCAAAATTATATCAAAACCTATTTTGAGAAAACCTGTGTGAAATGTCCTGAAATTGTATGCTTTTCTGATGGGGAATCCCTGCTTTCAGACAAAGGGGAGAAAGACATTCTTTTCCTCGATATCGAAATGCCGGGAATCAATGGGATTTATGTGGGAAATGAACTAAAAAGGCAGAATGAAAATATCATTATCTTTGTCGTGACCTCTTATGCCGAATATCTGGACGATGCCATGCGTTTCCATGTGTTCCGCTACCTGTCAAAGCCTTTGGACATTCACCGGTTTTTCCGAAATATGAAAGAGGCTGTCAGCCTGTATAATACCATGACCATCAAAGTCCCAATCGAGACAAAACAAGGCATACACACGCTTCCGGCATCCGCTGTCATCATGGTAGAGGCTTTCGGGCGGAAAGTAGTCGTCCATACCACCATGCGCGATTTTGACTCCATCCATAATATGCAATACTGGCTGGAATTGCTGCCTAAAAACTGTTTCTTCCAGACACACCGCAGCTTCATTGTCAACTTTGAACACATCGTAGACTTTGACCATACCCTGATCCATATGACAGGAGGGCAATTTCGTGCATACCTGACAAAAAGAAAATACAACGCATTTAAGGAAGCCTATCTTCTTTACCTGGAAAGCTCACGTTAGTGTGAAGAGAATTTCTAAGCCTGCAAAGTACGCAGACTAAGAAATTCTAAAACTTCACACGGCAAATTTGTGCAAAGGCACAAATTCGCAAGAATGGAGGAGGAATTTGATGATTACGATAATCTGCTATTTTTTCAGTTTTTTGGTGGAGGCAGTGATTCTCTGGCAGTACACTTCCACACTCTTTATCCCGAAACAACGGGTGCGGACAAGGCTTCTTTTTCTGTGCGTCCTTTATCTGATTCTGTTTGCCGTATCAATATTTGACTACAAATGGCTGAACGCACTGCTGTACCTTCTTGCCAGTTTCCTCTTTCTGATTACCATGCACCAGCTCAAATGGCACTTAGCTCTTTTTCACGCCGCTGTACTGACTGCCGTCATGTCCATGTGCGAGCTGGCTGTGTACGGTATCATCGGACATTTTGCGCCAAACTTTTTAAAAAATTCTGCCCGCTCCCAGAATTTTATCCTTTTTGCCGTATTTAGCAAAATGATATTTTTTACCGTTATTTATACTTTAATCCATTTATTACGGGAACGTCAGGACGTAAGCCAAAGGCAGGACAAATACGCGCTGCTGCTTGTGTTTATCCCGCTGACCTCCGTTTTTATCATGCTGATTTTTGTGGCTGTGGGCGATGCCTGCACCCTCTCACCCACACTGGTCTTTATGATTACTCTGGGCGCTGTCTTTTTGCTGTTCACGAACCTGCTTGTGTTTGGAATCAACCAGTACAACCAGAAAAAGAATATGGAATTTACCGAAATGCAGCTACTCCTCCAAAAAGAGGCAAACGCGGCAGAATATTATGCGATGCTGCTCGCCCAAAACGAAAACCAGAGTATCTTAATCCATGATATGAAAAAGCACCTCCAGTCCATTGCCATATTGAGTGACAAGAAAGAAAACGATAAAATCACCGCCTATATCGGACAACTGATGCTTTCCTCCGACCTGAAAGAATCCGCCCGCCTGTGTGACCATGAAATGCTCAATGCCATTCTGTGCCGGTATAAACGCAGGTGTGACAGCAGCCGTATTTCCTTCCACGCAGACATCCGGCATGGAACGATTGACTTTATCGCGGATAACGACCTTACTTCCCTGTTCTGCAATTTGTTGGACAATGCATACGAAGCTGCCTGCGGCATTCCCGATGCCTTCATCGAAGTCAATGCCACCCAGAAAGCCAACACGCCCCTGATCATAATATCCGTCGTAAATTCCTGCAGGAGGAATCCCTTCCCAGGTTCACAGCAGAGTCTTGCCACCACGAAACCCGACAAACGCGGGCACGGCTTTGGGATAAAAAGCATCCGGAAAACTATAGGCAATTATCATGGGGATATGCAGATGTACTATAACGAAGATACGCTGACGTTTCACACGGTTATTACCTTAAAACAATAGGAGGCATACAAACGCCTCCTAAATATTTTTCATCTTACAGCTTTATTAATGCTCATAATATGTAGTATTATCTCCCAATCCCTGTATCGTGTAAGCCTCTAAAATGCTGCCATCCACAGCATTGACCACACATACATAATTGAGCCAATCATCTATCTCTGTCTCATCTTCTATCATATTGCCAAATCCAACAGAATAAGCTAACGCGCCCTTGTCCTTGTCCTTTATCTCATCCCAATCTGCCACACACAGATCTGAACTCCAGCCAAATTTCTCATCGATACCTAATTTTAATTCCTTAGCTTTTTCACCAAGGTCTGTTTCCATCGCTTTCTGCGCTATCTCTACCGCTTTCTCCTCGCTGATGCCGCCTGCACTTTTGCCTCAAGCTCAGCTCTCTCGGCGCGGGTCAATGCATCCCATTCCGCCTGCGTCTTTCGATTCGTGTTGAGAGATATCCGGAAATTGCAGTCAATGATCTCCAAAAGTTCCTCGTCGGTAGGCTCCCTGTCCGGCAGATAATATTCTCCGGTGGATATGATATAACAGAGCGTCCCTTCCGTCACATCATCCGCGCTGTCCACCTCCTGAATCATCTTTTCAGGCTTTGCAGTTTCGTTCTGATAGGACTGCTGCAGCCCTGCCATACGCTCTTTTTCGTTGTCAGAGTATGCCCTCATCATACCGCCCGTTCCCACACCCTGCTCATCAGTCTGTGTCTGGGCAGTATCCACATCAGTCTGTGCTGACGTTATCTCCTGTTCTGTTTCTGAAATCTCAAACGATACTTCCTGATCTGCCTGTGAGCTGGTATTCTCTGTTTTCCCACATCCGGTCAGAGAAAAAACATTTGCAAGCGTTAAAACCGCAGCCAAAACAGCTGCTAATTTTGGAGACTTTTTCTTCATATCTACTCCCATCTGTCTGCTTCAGCAGACACTCAAATTCAATCGTTGAAAGTGCTTTTCTTTCAACATTTTATCCTCTCGTTTCTCATTTATTTCCGCGGACAACGAGCCAGGCGGACATGCCGGCATGTCCATTTGGCGACTGCCGCGAGGTTTTTTGCCTTATGTCATTCCCTGCCGCAGAGCCGGAAAAAGCGCTGCTGCTTTTCCGGCTCTGCCACTTCAATCTTTTTCTGATTTTATTTATATGTGTACAGAATACTTCCATCCACAGCATCAATGATATATCCATAAACAGAATGCGTATCCGGATTACCAAAACCTACGTCATATATCACGCCCGCCTTGCTCTCACCCGCAAACTCTACTTCCGAATAATCCGAAGCATCCAACAGGCTCACGCCGGGAGTCCCGTCATTGTACGTCATTAATTCCAGTTCACCCGCTTTATCGCCAAGGTCAGCAAATAACTGCTTTTTTGCAATTTCTACCGCTTCGTCCCTGCTGATTCCGTTTGCGTCCTGTACGGCTTTTTCAAGTCGTGCTGTTTTTTCCTGTGCCTCCGCTGCGGCTGCTTGCACCTGCGGACCATGCGCAACGGCATAGCTCATCTTATGCTGGAAATCAATAATCTGAAGCATCTCCTCGTCCGTCATTTCCTGTGCAGGGAGATTGAAAACACCCGTAGCCCTGATATAGCAGAGTGTACCCTCCGGTGCATCCTCCGCGCTGTCTACCTGTGTAATGACCTTTTCGGGAAATGTCCCGTTCTCGTATGCCTGCCAGAGTGCTTTGTTTCGTTCCTTTTCACTGTCGGAATATTCCCTTGAGAAACCGTCCGCCAGTACATCATGCTGCGACTGCACCATATCGTTAAGACCTTTCATTTCCTCTTCGGGAACGCTCTCCATTCTCTCCTGTACCACGCTTGCCACGAACGCCCGCACCGGAAAGCTGACTACACCTGCCGCCAGTACGAACGCTGCTGCAGCCGTCGCCATCCTTCTAAAGTTCCATATGCCTGTATTCTTATTTCCATGTTCCATCCGTTTCTGAATATTCATAATAACCTCCTCCTGCATTTCCGATGAAATATGCACCTGATCCATGACTTTCTTTACCTCATATCCGTCCATTATATGCCTCCTTCCATGCTGACCGCGTCCCGCAACTGTTTCCTTCCCCGAAGCAGTCTTGTCTTAACCGCGCTTTCCGTGATTCCAAGAATATCCGCTATCTCCTTTATCTGGTATCCTTCTACATAGTGCAGATAAATGACTGTTTTTTGCTTGACTGGCAGTTCGAGAAGTTCTCTTAATATCTCTTTTTCCTCCGGTGCCGCAAGAGTGTTTTCTACTTCGTCGATGGAAACCTTTGGGTGCCGGATTCGGAAGCGTATCATGTCACGGCAGATATTGGTAGCCACCCGGATCAGCCATGCCCTTTCATGCTCCTCATCACGAAACTCCGGCTTCTTTTCCAGATAACGGCAAAATGTATCCTGTATGGCGTCCTGAACATCATGCTCATTGCAGAGTATGACGATACAGACTTTATAGAAAATATCACTGTATTTTAATGACCGCTTCCCTTATGTCCTTCTCGCTATCCATGTGTTTCACCTCCTTTGCTTTAAACACGCACAAAGTGGGCAAAAGGTTACATTTTGTTTTTATTTTTGCGAACTTTCCGGCTTTGCCGGATGGCAGGCTCCATTCATGGCACACATGCTGCCCGCCGGGCAGCTTGCACATCCGCAGCCGCAGGACGATTTTCCTTTTCTCTTGCCGCGCACGATACTGGCAATGGCAGCCGCAACCACGAGAACCAGCACCGCGCTGACAATGATTGTCGCCATATTTTCCATAAGCCATGTAAGCATCGAAATCCCTCCTGTCTTATTATATTATAATTGAGCAGGGGGCAAAATTTTTCCCCTGCTCGTTTCCTCACGCCGCCATTTTCATCTTTCTTGTCAGCTTCGTCGCCTCCTTATACGGCCTGAACAGCATATAGATCATGCCGCCAAGAATGACAATCGCTGCAAGCAGTCCGATGATATTCAGATTTCCCGTAAATGCCGAGCCGATCTGGTAAACCATGAGCGCCACTGCGTAAGCTAATCCGCACTGGTAACCGATCGCAAACCACGTCCATTTCGCGCTGTTCATCTCCCGCTTGATGGCGCCGATCGCCGCAAAGCAGGGCGCGCACAGGAGGTTGAACACCAGGAAGGAATATCCCGCAACCATGGTAAAGTTTGCGCTGATCTCAGGCCACCCGCCGGGATAGAGAATACCCATGGTCCCGACGATGTTTTCCTTTGCCACAAGACCTGTGATGGAAGCAACCGCCGCCTGCCAGTTGCCCCAGCCAAGCGGTATGAAAATCCACGCGATCGCGCCGCCGACCGCCGCAAGGAGTGACTGATCCATCTCCTCCTCGGAAAGCATACGGAATCCTTCCGATGTAAATCCAAAGTAAGTCGTAAACCAGATCACGATGGTCGAGAGCAGGATGATCGTGCCTGCCTTCTTGATGAAAGACCACCCGCGTTCCCACATGGAGCGCAGCACATTGCCCACCGTGGGCATATGGTAAGCTGGAAGTTCCATGACGAAAGGAGCCGGATCGCCGGAGAACATTTTCGTTTTCTTTAACATAATACCTGAAATAATAATCGCCGCCATACCTACAAAGTACGCGCTTGTCGCCACCCATGCGGAGCCGCCGAAGATTGCGCCCGCAACCATTGAGATAAAGGGCACTTTCGCGCCGCAGGGGATAAAAGTCGTCGTCATGATCGTCATACGACGGTCACGCTCGTTCTCAATCGTCCTAGATGCCATAATACCCGGAATGCCGCAGCCCGTACCGATGAGCATCGGGATAAAGGACTTGCCGGACAAACCAAATTTACGGAAAATTCGGTCAAGCACAAACGCGATACGCGCCATGTAGCCGCACGCCTCAAGGAAGGCAAGGAGCAGGAACAGCACAAGCATCTGCGGCACAAAACCGAGCACTGCGCCCACACCGGCCACAATACCGTCGTTAATGAGTCCCGCAATCCAGTCCGCCGCGCCTGCCGCCTCCAGCACATTGCCTACTAGAACCGGCACGCCCGGAACCCATACGCCGTAAGCTGCCGGATCAGGCTCTTCGCCGTACTGCTCCATCACTGCAAGTGCCGCATCGTAATCCGCCAGGGAAGCTGTTTCCACCGCCACCTCCAGCGTCTCATCATCCGCTATCTCATAAGGGAAGTCGCCTGTAGGAGCCGCGCCGTTTTCTTCCACATAAGCATCGTAGCCGTCCACGATCAGCACCGCGCCGCCGTAGTCCTCTGCCGCTTCCTCATAAGTGGAGGAGCCGATGCCAAACAGGTGCCACCCGTCGCCAAACAGCCCGTCATTTGCCCAGTCTGTCGCGGAAGCGCCCACTGTCACCATGGATATGTAATACACGAGAAACATAATTGCCGCAAAGATCGGAAGCCCCAGAAAACGGTTCGTGACAATCCTGTCAATCTTATCGGAAGTCGTCATCTTTCCGGCGGATTTTTTCTTCAGGCATCCCTTGATGATGCTCCCGATATAAATATACCGCTCATTAGTGATAATAGATTCCGCATCATCGTCCATCTCCTCCTCGGCCGCCTTGATGTCCGTCTCGATATGGGAGAGAACGGAATCGCTCAGGTTTAACTGCTCCAGAACCTTGTCGTCCCGCTCGAACAGCTTGATGGCATACCAGCGCTGCTGTTCCTCCGGCAGTCCGTGTACTGTCGCCTCCTCGATATGGGCAAGGGCGTGCTCCACTGTCCCCGAAAACGTGTGCATCGGAACGGTCTTTCCATTCCTCGCCGCGTCGATTGCCGCCTCCGCAGCCTCCATGATGCCGTTTCCCTTAAGGGCGGAGATTGCTACCACCTTACAGCCCAGCTCCTTCGCCAGTTCCGCCGTGTTAATCTTGTCGCCGTTTTTCTCCACCACATCCATCATGTTGATGGCAATCACCACTGGGATGCCAAGCTCGGTAAGCTGTGTTGTCAGATATAAGTTCCTCTCTAAATTCGTGCCGTCAATGAGATTCAGGATCGCATCAGGCCGCTCACTGATCAGATAATTTCTTGCCACCACTTCTTCCAATGTATAAGGGGAAAGGGAATAAATCCCCGGAAGGTCGGTGATCGTCACACCGTCGTGCTTCTTTAACTTTCCTTCCTTCTTTTCCACCGTGACGCCCGGCCAGTTCCCGACAAACTGGTTGGAACCGGTCAGGGCGTTAAACAATGTCGTTTTCCCGCAGTTCGGGTTGCCCGCAAGAGCAATTCGCATACTCATAATTGTTTCCTCTCCTTTTTTATTAGTTTTCCCTAACTATTCGTCTGAAAATATAGGGGACATCCCCCTTCTCTACACGAACATCTCAGAAGAATGCCCGCACTTGGCATTCTTCAGTGTGTAACTTAGATTTTCTTAGCTGGCGTACTTTGGCAGCTTAGAAAATCTTTACACACTTTCGACTTCAATCATCTCCGCGTCCGCTTTCCTGATGGAAAGTTCATAGCCGCGGACAGTCACTTCGATGGGATCGCCCAGCGGCGCCACCTTGCGAACCTGCACATCGACTCCCTTCGTCAGTCCCATGTCCATGATCCGGCGTTTGACCGCGCCCTCACCGTGGAGCTTCACCACACGGACGGTATCTCCGACCTTTGATTCTTTCAGTGTTTTCATATTAATATCTGCCCTCCTCATTTCAATCGAGTAAGGAAGAGCCATCTTCCCCTACTCGCCAGTATAACATTTTGCTTTACTCATACCATAATCTTCTGTGCCATCTCTTTGCTGACTGCAACGCGGGAGTCCTTCACGTTCACGATCACGTTGCCCCCTATGGCGCTGACCACCGTGACTGCCCCTCCCACGACAAAACCGAGGTTCTCCAGATGTGCCTTCACTTCCTGTTTTCCCCCGATTTTCCTGATGATGTTTTCCTCTCCGACTTCTGCCAATGTAAGCGGCATCATACATTCACCTTCTTTTGAATTGATTGGTCTCAGTATATATATTAGTTTTCACTAACCCTATGTGTGAAATATAAGTTAGCATTTGCTAACTACTATTATAATATGACTTCCCTGAATCCTTGTCAACGCTATTTTCGTAACTTACCAAAGTTTCATCATGCTAACCAATATGTTAGGATATACTAACTCATTATTTTGTGCAAAATGCACATTATCTTTCAGGATTGAAAAGATCACCTTTTTCCCCGAGCTGAATACCGCTTTATTGTAACAATGACAGACCATGCAAAAATCGAAATTCTGAAATGAAAAACCAGACTTCAAGACAATTGCAAGAAGCCCGGCTTTTGAAAATCGGCAGAATACAGCCTGTCAGACCTGTTTCCCAGTATCCCTGTAAGTAAAAATGCCGTCATAGTCGCAGTTTAGAATGTCAGCAATCTCATGCAGCTCTTTTTCGGTCAGGTTATCTCTTTTGAGTTTGTTATAAAGATTTGCTCCTTTATATCCTAATTTATCGCTTAACTCCTTGATCGACATATTCCGTTCCAAAAGAATTGTCCGTATTTTTAAAGCCATTCCCATAATGCATACCTCGCTTTCTTTGTGTAATTATATACACTAACGGGAATAAAATCAAACGCAAAATATAGTATTCTACTCTTATGTATAGTTTTAATATTGACATCTTTATATTTTATAGTATAATATCCAATATTAAAATATATTTTTATACTTTTAAAGGAACGAAAAGAAGAAAAAAATTTTAAAATTTTTTTGTTAAAAAAGGAAAGGAGAATAACAAAATGGGAAAAATCTTGGAAGCACTTTTGACCGACCAGCTTCGTGTAGACAGCGTGACAGAACGACGAAGCCCCGAACATCAGGCACTATGCAAAAAAAGCGGCGAACTTCACGACCAGCTGGCCGAAATGCTGAACGACAGACAAAAGACGGTACTGACAGAGTTAGAGGAAACGAATTTCGAGGAAAGCTGCTGTTGCGAACAGGCAAAATTTGAACGCGGTTTCCGCTTGGGTGCCCTGTTAATAGCGGAAATCTTTTTCGAACAGAACACATTTCTCTAAGGGGATTTACGGGCAGATGTTAAGGTGAAAGCCCTGCAATGAGGATTGAACTCTGTCTGGCTTTATGCTATACTTTGACTGGTACAATTTGACAAATCTGGACTTGATAAAGGGAGGTCACCAAAATGCCAGAGTGACCCAACATTGTACAGCGTGCCGGAGGATGACCTTGTCCGGACATTCTGCGCCGTCTATGGCGAAGATGGAATACTCCAGAACATCACCACCACATTGGGCGGCCATAAGACGCTTTTGTACATCCGCTATGAAAATGCGGCGCACGCCAGGCAGGAAATCCAAAAATTTGCCGTTCAGAACGCAGATGCCATTATTGAACAGATCCGGCAATGCACAGATGTTGTGGCAAGGCTTTTTATTGAGTATTACATTGGTTCGGAAACCATAGATTACCATGCGGTGATCGGCACCGCAGCTCAAATGGAGAAGGTAATGCAGACGGGTTATTAGGAGGATTCCTGCGACTATGCTGGCAACTACCCGTCCGAGAACATCGAGGGCGACAATGAGAGGCTCATAACAATGGTGCGCTGTGCCGAAGGCCATCCGTCAGAGAATTTCAGGTACGCAGTGGATATCATGTCAAAGCATATCAAAGAACATGCTCTGGCAACGTTGCATAAAACTGAGGATTTTAAATATCTGTGCAGAATATGATTGAAAAGTGAGCGTGAGTAGCAATAATATCAAATTTGAATCCAGAGCTTTGTGGTGCAAAAAGTTTCTCGCGGGGAATACCGCTCTTTTTAATGGCGGCACCAATAGCCTCCTCGTTTTCATACGCCTTTAATAAAACTTTTTAGCTATCTTCATCAGCCATAATGAAGGAAAAATCCTGCTGACAACTCTATAAAATTTATAAAATGTACCCGGAGTATATACATCTTTTCCTTTCTCTGCCTTTTCCAATGCCTTCGTTGTAAGTATATCCATATCCAAAAATGGAAGCCTGTTAATTTTCCGGCCATGGCTTTGCTATCCTTTTGGATTCATTTCAGTATCCATATTTCCCGGACATAGAAGAACATTAATTTCTTATGCTTCACTTGGCGTTTCGGTTTTCTGTATGCTTAACTTTTTGTATGTGTTGACATACAAAACAGCCGCAAGCAATATCGAAAGAATGTCGGCTACCGGCTGCGCCCAGACTAACCCAGTAAGTCCTAAGACTGCTTTCAGAATGAACAGGATGGGAATGAAAATGATTCCCTGTCTGCTCAAATTGATAACCAGTGAAGCTGTGGCTGCTCCCATAGCTTGTAAAGCGTTGGTAAGGACATAGAACACGCCGAAAATGGGACTCGTTGTAAGTAAGATTTTCGCAAACCGGACGGCGTAATCAAAGGCTGTCACATCAGCTAAAAATGCACTGACGATCTGGTTTGTAAACAGGTAGCAGATAACAGTCAAGACAACTCCTAACATGAAGGAAAAAATGAAAGAGAACTTAAACACCTCCTTGAACCGTTTCCATAGCTTTGCGCCTACACAATATCCCAGCAGAGGCTGTACGCCCTGCCCCAGCCCAATACATACCATGCCTGTTATCGTTACAACTTTCATCGCAACGCCCATTCCGGCAATCGCCATATCGCCGTATTCTGCCATTTGGCTGTTGATAATGATTTGTGAAACGCTCATCAGCATAGAGCCTAATGCGGCGGGTACGCCAATGGCAAGCACGCTGCTGCAAACCTTTTCCCTTAAGGTAAAATCTTTCAGCCGGACACTAAGGCTTGATTTTCCACGGAGAAAATAGGAAATGTAATATCCTGCCCCGATCACGTTCCCGATCACAGTGGCGATAGCAGCCCCGGCGATATTCCACCCAAAACCTAAAATCATAACGGGGTCAAGAACTACGTTCAGCAGATTTCCTAAAAGCTGCCCTATACAAGCCCGCCCTGATTCTCCCTCTGTACGGATTACATTGGAGTAACAGTTGGAGATAAGCACAAAAGGCCCGCTGCATACAACAATCATCAGATAGGTTTTCGCTAAATCCCATGTATCGGAACTTGCCCCGATAAGGGAAAGTATCGGCTCCATAAAAATCAAGAACAGAGCCGCCATAACCACACCCACAATCACGCAGCCCCACATACAGAAAGAGCATACTTTCTTTGCATAGTCCGTTCTTCCCTCTCCCAACGCACGGGAGATAACCGAAGTGCCACCCATTCCGAACACGGTTCCTACTGCCATAAATATCAGAAATACAGGCGTTGCAAGGGAAACTGCGGCAACCTGTAATGCGTCATGTGTCTGACCGATAAAAAATGTATCAGCCAGATTATAGACTAATACCATGAGCATAGCCGCCATAGCGGGCAAGGCGTTCTTGAATACTGCTTTGGGTACGGGCATTGATTCAAATACTTCCAGTGATTTCTGTTCCATAAATTTTCCTCCTTGTATGCTTG
>VSNM01000056.1 GCA_009774245.1 Lachnospiraceae bacterium
ATGCTAAATGCAATTGACGAACTTTCCAAATAAAAGTACTGAAAAAGGCACTTTTTCATTCATGCGTTTATTCTGAATCTGACTTTGCGTGTATTGCTGAATTCCTTGCAAAGTCGTATAATAAGAAGAAACAGTTACTTGAATTAAAGGAAAACAAGCCGGTACTGATTCATCCAAGGGATACCCTGTTTACCCTCGCTGCCATCACAGGGGATAAACGGTATCTGGAAATCAGTACGGAAAAGGAGGAGGAAACAGCCATGTGTGAAGTTGCTGATGCTTTGGTTCAGATGGGATATGAGAAAAGCCTGGAAGAGCTTACGGAAAAAGATTTGGCGCTTGCGGAAAAGGAGGATGTACTTGCAAGGCAGGAACTGCTTTTGGCAGAAAAGGACGCCCAGATTGCCAATCTTATGGAACAATTAAAAATATACCGGTCAAAAGAAAGCTAACAGCTTCCTTTTGGCGTGAAACTTAGTACTTCTAACCGCGAAACAGCCTCCGCTGTACGCGGTTAGAAGTACTTTTTCACACGAACTCCCACTTGCCCGCTACGGCGGGCACTCCAATCAGGATGGTGAAAGCTCTGATTTCACGCGATTCACCCTGCGGTCGGCTCATACTTTGTGATCGCCAGAACCTTGTCGTCCTTCATCATCAATGCCAGATAAACGGGGGTATTGTCAATCCCATCCTCGATATTGGTGATCAGTATCCCGTCAAACGCGTCTGTCCAGCAATCCGGATAAGCCGTCCCGTTCCACGCCGGATATCCCTCTGTCTCAAAGCCAATCGCGCGCATATTAGGACAGATCGCCAGCACTTCGTCCCGCGTCATGCCAACCTGTATGCCATTTGCAAGCCTGTGCGATTCATCCCATATCGCCCATGAATAAAGCTCATAACTGCTATGAAATGTATCCTCGTCAGGCTTTCCGCTAAGCTTTCCATAAATATACTGCACTCCATTCACCATGATGCTGTACCACGTACCAGTACCCATTCCTGGAAGCATTCCGCCTGCTTCGTCATCATACGCCTTTACCTTCTCCCATCTCGATGCCTCCTCGAAGGTAAAAAGCTCTATCATTGGCTCGACTGCGGCTGCCGTCGGAGTGATGTCATAATCCGTGCCGGCCACGGACGCTCCGGTCAGGTCTGCTTCCCTCACATACCGGCTGTCCACGACATGAAGCGCCCCATTCTCATAGGCTGCCGTCACCACGATCTCGTCAAGCGACCATTTATTCAGCGCCTCAAAGTGAAATTCGATCTGATCTCTCCTGCCATCGCTCACAATCACCGCGTCATAGCTGACAATCTGGCGGCCCTGATCTGTCGCCAGATCATCAAAATATACCATCAAATCACTGTTAAATAAAACGACCTCGTCAATCGCCGCATCCCCTGTCAGCTCCTTTACGGTCAGGTGCATATGGGGCGTGCTGGCCTCCTGGGAAACATCTTGCGGCATCGACGCCCACTCTGGAAACTCTTTTTCCTGATTTCTGCAGATTACAGTGATACTGGGATTGTACAGATCGTTTTCTTCCATATAAGTACATAGCTCCTCCGGCGGCATCAGCGGTTCGTAGCTGCCATTTTTCTTTTCAAACAGCGCTGTCTCGCCATAGTAATTGGGATCGGTGCTAAATCCATAATATACCTGTATCAGTATTTCCTTTACGCCGTCCCCATTCAGGTCGCAGGTTTGGACTGTGGGCATACCCATTCCAAACTCCTTCGATTGGATGATATCCCCGTTTCCAAATTCAATCCGGTATGTGCACGTCGTATAGTCCTCGATATTTTCCCGATAAACGTGGTCAATCCTGCCGTCCCCGTCATAGTCCTGATGAACAAACTGCCCATATCCGTCCCAGTCTGTGCACTCATCCAGATAGCCGGTGTAATCGCCGTAATCAAAGAGCCCTCCCTCTTTTATATTTTCATTATCCTCAAAAATCCTCGCATACTGTAACCACTCCCCATCCTGTTCCTCGACATAATATAAATCCTCCACCATACCGCTGCCGCACTCCAGATAGAGATAACCGCCTCCTGCCGACGTGACGCAATCCCTGGAACGCCATACTGTATAATCAGGAACAGCATAGTCTCTTGTCGGTTTCAGTTGAAGAAACAGATCCGTATTATGTTCAAAAGACTGCCTGTCAAAATCTTCCAAAACGAGCCCCCCAGACAGAACATCATAGACATACATCTCCTCTGCATCTGCCGGGTGAATGTAAATCACATCTCCCCCACTCGAGACAAACACCTCGCAGTCAAGCTCCTCCTGTTCATTCAGACAGCCAAGCGCCTTGAGATTCACCGAGCTGTCCAGTCTGTTTTGGGAGACATCATATACAAACAGACCGAAATAATGGTGAAAAATCAGGATGTTTTCATCTGCGTAATCCAGGATCGGCCCGGTTATATCACATACCATCTGATCCGTTATGACTGCCGGCCGAACCGCAATAGATGCCGTCTGTCCCTGCTGGTCTGTCGCATCACCTGCACCGTTTTGACCGGTCTGCTGTGCAACTGTATCCGTTGCATCAATGCCGTGAGCAGGACTGCTTTCCACATCACCGTTTTCCTCGGTGTTCATTTCTGCAAGATCGTTTTCCACCGCATTCTTTCCTGCGGGATTGCTCCCAAGTGCGACAATCACCACAAGCACGAGCACAAGCACTGGCACTGCAGCCAAAGCCGCCGTTTTTTTATAACGCATGATATTCTGAATCCGACACTTCACGCTGCCCTCGCCAAAGCCAAGCGGCGCGCCTGCAAAGACTTTCTTCCCGCTTGCCAGATTCAGCAATGACGCAGAATACGCCGCCCGCAGGTCTGTCCCCATCCTGCACATCACCGCCTCATCACAGGACATTTCCATATCTCTTTCTGACAGGAAAAAAGCGCACCACACGAGCGGATTGAACCAGTGTATCGACAATGCCAGAAATGCCAGCAGCCGCCAGATGTGATCGCCTCTCCTGATATGCGTCTCCTCATGAAGCAGGATATAGCGGCGCTCGTCCCCGCTCAGCGCTGTCGGGAGATAAATCCGCGGACGCAGCACCCCCATCACAAACGCTGTCCTGATATAATCGCACAGATAAATATTGTTTTCAGGACTATTTTCATCAAGCACTGATCCAATCAGTTTCCTTTTCAATACAATCACGCTGACAGCGCTGTATGCCCACAAAACTATCATTCCCAAAATCCAGACCGCGCTGCACACTCCCCTCATATCCCATGATAATGGGCGAGCTGTTTCTTTTTCAGCTGAGCGCTGTTCAAAAGAATTTGACGGTTGGTTCCCAGTTGTGCCGCCCAAACCAGTATAATCCGCCCTGTGTACTATATTTGTATCGTTCCTCAACTGAAACTGCCCATTTTCCCGCGGCACGTACTGCATCATTCCCTGTTCCGTGACAGATATCCCCGCCATCTGAAATACGGACAATACAGACGAGAAAGAAAACGGACACAGCAGCCGTAGCAGCACGACAGCCCACAGAAGATAACTGAACATCTTGGGTGCGCGCCGCAGGCACAGCCGCACGATCATAACTGCCACGATCACGATGCTGCCAGTCAGGCTCATGTTGACAACAATTGAAAACAGAGATCTGCCAAGTTCCATCTATGACTCCCTCCCATTTTCCTCAATGATTCTCTTTAGCTCCTCCACATCCTTGTCCGAGAGCTTCCTGCCTGCGGTAAACGCTGTCAGAAAGCGTGGGAGGGAGCCCTGAAACGTATCCTCGACAAACTGCTCGCTCTGCTTTGACAAAAATTCCAGCTTCGTCACACATGACGTTACCACACCGTTTTCATTCCGAAACAGTCCCCTGTCACAAATTCTGCGCAGAATTGTGTAGGTAGTGGATTTTTTCCAGTTCAGTGTCTTTTCGCTGAGCTTTGCAAGCTCCCCCGATGACAGGGGTTCATTGTCCCAGATCAGATCTGCAAACCGCATCTCAATCTCGCCTAATTTGTATTCCATTTTGATGACCTCCATTCTACTAACTGTAAACCTATATTTATTCTACAGTGAGTAAACCAGGTTGTCAATATCTTAATTTTAATGAAAAAAGGAAAGCTATCTACAGCTTTCCTTTTAATAAATTTGGTTGCCAGTCAATCTCCGATACGGTTCAGCGTGAAATCGTCCACAGTTCCCCAGCTTTTGGGATTGCACTTCATGCGCACGCCGATCGTAAGTCCGCCATCTGCGACTTTTATCTCAGAAATCGTGGGATTCTTCCAGTCATTGTATGTCGTCACCATAAAGGCTTCTGTCTGCTCCCCTTCGCTTGTCACTGCGTACAGCTCCATCGCAGCGTCGTCAGACACGTCTCCGCCCTGTGCGTAAGCAAAGAGCTGATATGTTCCCGGCTCCAGGTCGGTAAATTCCTGTTCGATGGCAAAATCCATATCTGAATCCTCCGACCAGAAATGAAACGCGATGTCCCCGGAGTGCGCATCATCTGCCTTTTCCTGAAAGTCCGTCGGGTTGACTGCTCCTTCATATGTCACCTTCCACATGGAAGTATCGGCATCCTCAAAGCTCGGGTTCAATACAAGGTTATCCATTTTCACCTCGACATGCGCCACGACCGTCTCTCCGCTTTCCAGCGTCCCCGTCACTTCATAGACGCCTCCGACTTTCGTGTCGATCGATGCGATCTGCGCTTCGTCCCATGTGACTGCGGACTGCTTGTTTGCCGAGCGGTCATTATAAATCACATCAACCATCTCCGGAAGCGCGACCTCGCTGCCAACAGGACAGGTCACATCCACGCCTGGCACCGCATCGATCGCCAGCGGCGCAGACGAACCGGTTTTTAAGTACTTGAATACATTCAGGGATTCCAGCGGATGACCGTCAAAATCAAAGAATGCCTGATTGTCCCAGGAGCAGCCGCCATAGTACAGCCCCGCATCATCCGGATCATAGTCTGACGCATAGCTGCTCGCCCAGCCGCTGCCATACTCCTCCCAGATCGGCGAGTTATCCGCTGTCGGTTCCCCGACCGGAAGCCACACGCCCTCCCAATAGAATACACCGATCGCACCGGCCTCATTTGCCGCCGCCGTATCCATTGCCGTTTTCATCATATGGATCATTCCACACGCGCAGCCGTATGTAGTTGACGCCGCCCTCCGCCAATGTCTGGAACACATCCTGCTCCTCACCCGCAAAGTTGTAATACTTCACACCGCTTTTTTCCTCCACCAGCACGGAGGACGCATCCATACCACGGATAAAATCGTCCGAAATGCCCTCGATTGGTTCCACGTATATCGCGCCCGACTCTCCGCTGTCCGCCGGCGCCTCCGCGGCCGCTTCTGTATCAGATTCCGCCGCCTCTGTCTGTGCGGGCTCTGCTGCCTCTGTCGACTCCTGTGTCTGTGTCTCCGTCTGTGTTCCTGCAACAGGCTCAGTATCGCCTGCCCCGCAGCCTGTCAGTGCGGCAGCGACAAGACCTGCACTGATGCAGCAAGCCCATAATTTTGTGTGTGCTCGTTTCATAAGCTTCATCCCTCCATTTTTTGATAACCCATGCATCTTTACTTTCCCCGCATACTTCTCTATAATCGTAGATAAGAAACATGGTTAGACTGTTGCCTGCTATTATTATAGAAAATCAGTCCGATATCCAGCAATAACGGAAAGCGAACTGAACAATTTTGGTTTGTATCATATTCGGGAATGATTTGTGACTGGGAGGTTTTTATGGAAAAAAATGCAAGCTTTGTGAACAATACATCAGATATGCAGAAGGTCCTGGACAGCGGAGACTCCTCCATCAATGTCCGGAACGGAGACAGTGCTTTCAGCCGCTTCTACCACATGAATGTCCCCTTTCAGCTCACGCTGGAATACTGCAGCGGCTCCCAGGCTGAGGACTACGTAAACGTTGTCACCCTGTCCTTCGACAGGGGAATGATGTATCAGGAATCGCTCGCCATGAAAAACTATTCTTACACGAAACATGCGCCGCATTTTCACGATTTTCTTGAATTTGTGATCGTTCTGGAGGGCGCGATCGTGCAGACAATCGAGGGAAGGGATTACCTTTATCCCGCAGGCTCCTGCTGCCTGATCAACAGGAACCTGCGCCACATGGAACACTACCAGTCGCAATGCTGTGTTCTGTTTATCGGTCTGTCTCCCGAATTTGTCACAGAACTGTTTTCCTCCGCGCAGAGCGCTCTGTTTGCTGATGAAAAAAAGATCTGTGACAGCGCGCTCTATCATTTCATTGCCACAGATCTGGAGATTCCCGGCGAGCGGGCTTACCTTGATTTTATTCCTGCCTGTCAGAACCACCAGTCCGCGGCGCGCCTGCATTCCATGGCAGAACATATGATGCAGACGCTCCTCTACCCCGCTTTTGGCGCTACCCATCAGATCTGCGGACTGCTGTGCGCCTTTTTGTCCGATCTGTCATCGCAGGAGCATTACCACTGCACCAATGTACGGCTTGACACCAACAGCGATTTTCTGCTCTTCTCACGCATCACCAGACTCTTTGAGGAAAGCGACGGCCGCATGACGCGCGCGGAGATGGAACAGCGGCTTCATTACAGCGGCGATTATCTGAACCGTATCGTCAACAAGTTCACCGATATGTGTTTCTTTGATTACGGTATGACTTTCTGCCTGAAAAAGGCGGCCCAATGCCTGGCGGAGACAGCGGAATCCATCAGCGCCATAACTGCCAGATTGAAATTCACAAACCGCACGCACTTTTATTCCCTGTTTAAGGAAAAATACGGGGTAACCCCTAAGGAATACAGGAAGCTGCACTCCGCACAGCGTTGATAGCGTCCTTTCACATCGATTTAGCGGTATCATTTGTCAGCGAAAACGATATCCCGTCCAGACAGACGCCCCCAACGTCTGCCCCATTATGCTGAGTGGTCAGTCTTTTCGACCGCCAGTATATATTCGCATTTACTGATTATCACTTTGACACAAAAATCGAGTAGGGGAATGACCTTCTTCCCTACTCGCTGCGCGCCCCATGCGCCGCCTTAGCGGCATATTTCATAGTTCCTTATTTTCCCGAATCATCTTATTGATCTCCTGAACCTTTTTCCAGTCCTCAAAATACGCGATCAGATATGTCCCGGCAAATACTATGACAAGCATCACTGCAAGACACACAAAGAAGGTAATGTCCATCACCAGGAAATCAAATATCACAATTCCCATAAAGAGCACGACCGCCACTACCACCCCAAAATACAACAGAAAATAAAGGGGAATGGATTTTATCTCAAAAAAACCGAATATAAAATGAAGCACCGCGATCACAAGGCAAATGCACATTAGCTGCAGTGCCGTTTTATTGTCAATCGGATCAAAGACTCCCATATAGCTGATCAGCACATACGCGATAACGACAAAGGCGTATGAGACGGTGAAGCTTGCCAGTGCTTTGATAACCCTGTCAAAGATTTCCAACTTTCGTTTTGATGTTTGTTTTAATGTCTGTTTCAATGTTCCTCTCCTCCCAGACCTGTCCTACTCAAACTTTTCCTTGAGCCCGCTCACATAATGCCGGTTCACGATCAGATGCTCCCCGTTGTCGAGCAGTGCCTCGAATCGCCCGTTGAACTGTGGCCTGATCTGCTGGATTTTTTGAATATTGACGATCACTGATTTGCTGATACGCGCAAAACCACACTTCCCAATCTTTTCCTCCACCTCGTAGAGCTTATACTCACACATGTACACCTCTGTCCGTGAATACACAAAGGTCCGCTCATCTACGCTCTCAAAGTAATAGATCTCCTCGGGGGAAATCTTGCTGACAGCCCCGTCCTTTGACACCGGAAGCGAAAACATCAAGGCCTGGATTTCATCGATAATATGCTGCAGGCCGGCATCAATCATACCGCATTTGATATGAATCTCTGTCTCCGCCCCCTCATTGTTTTGTTCTATCAAAAGTTTCATAACTATTTTTCCATCCATTATTACTGTGATAATCGTTTGTTGATTTCATTATATACGAAAGCATTGTGATGTAAAGTAGGTTTTGGTAGATTCTGTCATTTTTCGTTAAAGCCAATAGGAAGTTTACACGAATCATTTTCTACAGTATCTGCCATACTATATTAAAACATTTGGTCTTTAGGAATAGTCGCAAAATAACTTGTGCAGATGACGCAGAATAAATTTCCATAGGCTAGGCGGAAGAAGGAGCCGTAGTGGGCTACAGCGACTGATGACAACGACGAATATGGGAATTTAGGCAAGTCAGATGCATAAGTTATTTCAAGACTGTTCCTTAGTATGTGGAGGTGCGGTAATGGAAACAATCATGTGTATAGATACCCCGGTACAGATGATCTCGTGTACCGATACAAACGGAAAAATCACGCCAATGCGGTTCCGCTTCCGTGACAGGAACGGGGAACTTGTCACGATCGACATTGACAGGGTTCTTTCCACAGACCAGGAGCGCGGCTCGCTTGGGGCAAATTTTGTCTGTACGGCATCGCTTTATGGCACGCAGCGGACATTCCGCCTGCGCTATAACTATTATGCCCATGAGTGGCGGATGGCAGGCATCGGCTGTTAGTATCCGCCACGATCAAAAACTGTGCTGTTGATCTCATAAATATCATTTACTGGAATAACGGTTCCGTTTTCCATGATGACCTGATGCCGGTTCTCTTCTATTTTCTGTATGGTTCCTGTTATGGTAAAATAGGCGCCTCCATCCTTTTTTACATCAGGAACAAAATAAGTAATGCATACCTGTGGTCTCTGCGCAAGCTGTTCCCGGAGCATCTGCAGGTGCAGGTCAAGTTCCTCTTTCCTGATTTCGTCAAGCTCTGCCCTGTTGTCTGTCAGCCGCGCCGTTTCCCGGACAGCTGCATCGTGGCCGGTCAGCGCGGCAAATGGGAGGAACTGGGCCGCCCTGTCCAGTGCCGGCATTTTGGGACGCCTTGTCGATTCATGGTGCGGCAGGCTGATAATATCGTCATATTTTCCCATTATGCTTTATGTCCTCCGATCTGGTTGTTTCTCTGTGCGCCTGTCGCGCCTTCCTCCAGGTTCATGCCTTTTAAGATGGCATTTTTCCCGAACTTCTTCTTTACGGATAAAACGGCTTCCTGCAGGGCGCGCTCTTTCTTCATTTTTGCCTCGTTTTCCTGTTTTTGTTTTTCCAGAGCCTCATAATCGGTGAATAAATCCATCTGGACAAAAGCTTCCTGTTTCCGGGCGCGTACCGCAGCCTCATCGGTCAGATGGTTTGCGGCCACGGTAATCCGCCGTACCAGCAGATTTTTGTCAATAATGCGGTCATAGAGTTCCATGACCGCTTCCGTGATCCGTTTTGTCGAAGAAGACGGCTCGTCCAGGTTGGTAGTTCCGTGCGCATGTTTTGGAACCTTCCGCCCGTAACGGTCTGTTTTTACCTCGCCTTTATATCTGCTGGCAGCTTCCGGACTGGTCAGGTTTTCAATGTCATATCCGATGGTAAGCGTCATCTGGTCTGTCACCAGATGTTTCTCTACCATGTCCAGTACCAGCATGTCTGTCATTTCTTTGACAACGAGTTTTGCCTTTGCGGAATCATAAGGGCACTGGAGCACCTGGCCGGAGCACAGGCTGTTTGTCTCCGGTTTATACTGTCTGATCAGTTCGATTGTCGTGGGTTCCCAGCCCCACGCATGGTCTATCAGCAGTTCCGCATTGACGCCAAACAGCTTATAAAGCAGGTCTTCGTTATAATAGTTCCCGTCATTTCCGGTGGAGCATCTCGCAACGTCGCCCATTGTAAACATGCCGTGTTCCGCTAGCTTTCTGGCATAGCCGCGGCCAACCCGCCAGAAGTCCGTTATTGGCTGGTGATCCCACAGGAGTTCACGGTATTTCATTTCGTCCAGTTCCGCGATCCGCACCCCGCTTTTGTCCGGCGCTACGTGTTTTGCCACGATGTCCATCGCGACCTTGCACAGATACAGATTAGTCCCTATGCCCGCAGTGGCGGTGATGCCCGTCTGGTCAAGGACATCCTGTATGATTTTCGCGGCGAGTCCTTTTGGGGAGAGGGCATATGTTTTCAGGTAAGCGGTCACGTCCATGAATACCTCGTCAATGGAATATACATGGATGTCCTCGGGGGCAATGTATTTGAGATATATTTCATATATTTTGGTGCTGTATTCCATGTAATGTGCCATGCGGGGCGGCGCAATGATATAGGACAGCGAAAATTCAGGGTGCTCCTGCAGTTCCCCGGCAAGATAGGATTCCCCTAGAAACTGATGGTTCGGCGCCTTGCTTTTCCGCAGGGTGTTTACTTCCCTCACTTTCTGAACGACTTCAAACAGCCTTGCCCGCCCTGATATGCCGAATGCCTTTAAGGACGGCGACACCGCAAGACAGATGGTCTTTTCCGTCCTTGATGCGTCCGCGACCACCAGGTTAGTGTCCATGGGATCGAGCTGCCTCTCGACGCACTCGACGGAGGCGTAAAAGGATTTCAGGTCGATTGCGATATAAATGTGGTCATTTTCCATGCTTTTATGCTTCCTTCCTGCCGTCTTGGTGACAGCCTGTTTTAGCCTGTTTTATTATGATGTCTTCTTTTTAAGATTTTATCATGATAGTCAGATGTCGTCCTCTCCAATTAGTCCATACAGACAGTACATGGACAGCATATTCCTGTACTGCATCTTCGGAGCTGTAGAAAAATAATTAACGCATCTTGACTTGTCTATTTGTCCGATTATGCATGTCAAAAAGCCTCGCTGTAGCCCGCTACGCCTACGTTTTTTGACATACATCCTCGAACAAATATCCTGCGCAAGTTGCATCAGTTATTTTCCCACAGCTCCTTACTGCCCGCCAGCTGATGGTATGTTGCTGACTTCTCTTTTCCTTCCGCTTTCAGCTGCTTCATCTTATGGTTTGCCTGGACAGCAACTAACATTTTTTCAAAGGTCTCTAATCTGTCTTATGCATTCATTTTAATCTCCTTATGCTAAAAACTGAATTGGTTACATTTCAGTAATGTGATGCGCACAGCCGCATGAGGAAATATGCCACTTCGTGGCTGCGGCTGGCGTGAGTATATTATTATCATATCACAAACACGGGCATATTTCCATAAATCCGTTTTTTAGTAACAGTTCAGCCTTCGGCTTCCTGTTACAGGCATCAAGCCATGCAAAAACCGCTTCGCGGTTGGCTTGATGCATCTCAACCACTATGTATTCTTACGGACTTTGCAGCGCAGTGCAAAGTCCTGGGCTGAACTGTAACGTTTTTTACTATTTTTATTGAAATAAGATGTGATTTGCTTTATGGAATGTGGTATACTGTTAAAAATACGAAATTTTCCGGAAAAGGGGTATGACTTCTCTCTGTCGTTGCCTCTGGCTCGGCAACCCTTATGTCGATTTCCTCCTGCACCTCTAAGAAATCTTTTCCTTTGTAATAGTGTAACAGTATCGTATCACGATCCGGCATTTCAATACTGATCACAGGATCAATTGCCGGCGCAAAATCCCTTTGGATCGTTCGATATATTTCTTCATTGAATATATCCGTAAATATCAATTCTTCGTTCTCCATATAGGCGACATATTTTCCATCGATTAATCTGGAATTCATATAACCTGCAGATATCTTACCGGAATCTTTGTCAAAATAAATAACAGTACTTGCCGGGGAACCTGTGCTATATCCAAGCTCTAAAATATTTTCCGTCACTTCCACAATCCATGGCTCTTTTGGATATGTCATCGAGAAAACCTCATGATACGCCTTATCGTATAACTTTACTTCGTACTCTTCTGCTATCTTTTTTACTGCAACCTGAGAATCTGATTTTCTCCCTTCTGTGACTAATTCGTACTTTTTCTCCGAATCATTCCACAAAAACGCCTCATGTTGATATTCTCCCAATCTCGCAGAATATGCACCTACAATAATAATGTCCTGATATCCGTCAGAATTAATGTCCCCGAGCCTCATGCGTTCCCTTTCGACATATGATAGCTCCTGAATGCTTTCTGCCGGAATCGTTACAATATCAAAATAATTGTCTCCATTGCTTTCCTGATCTTTGATACAGATAAATGCCTCTGAAACCTTTCCCGTGTCCAGATTGTTAAATTCATACTCCGTATAACTGTAACCTCCACTGACCAGCTTCCAAAACCCTCCTAACACTTGTTGTTCCTCCATCATCGCGGTCCGGAGTCTGTCTCCTTCTGCTAAATGATCGTAAAATACCTCCTGCTCACCCGCACACCATTGCACTGCAAGATTCTGACAATCCGTGTCTGTCAGCAGTTTTTCAGCAGATATACTTCCTTTTCCCAGATCACTTATCCGAATCCTGACAATAATCTGATCTGGCACGCAGTCTGTCAGTCTTTCGTCAATGCTGTATATCTGGTCCAATGTGATTTTCTCCAGCATGTGAGCATTGATTGCTCCACTGTCTCTTACCGATATCGCTCCTCCATTTTCTATTGTTACATGTTTGAAGTTGTCATACGCTAATATTTCGTCCAGATATACAGTGACATCCGACTCCAGCAGGTTCAAACGCAGTCCGATACAATCCGTATAATTTTCCATCTGGCTAAGCCACTCCGTATACTGGGCCTGACTATCCATTTCTACAGAAACATTGCCATCAGGGTACGATTCAATCGCGGGCATGTCGAGATTTGCCCCCTGCTGCTCCACCCCGCTCTCTGCTATTGTTTTATTTTCACACAATTCTTCCTGCTCGCTGCTGTTTCCCTGACTGCATCCTGTCAGGAGAAATGCATTCCAAAGCATAATGATCTCAATCCACAGAATCCTTCTCCTCACCATTTCTCTCATACGTATCCCTCTCACTTTATAATCTGCCACACCTGTTTCAGGTGCCCTGAGTGTCTCCGTATAATCACCCTTTTTAATCACAATGATACCGGCAGTTCTTCCGATACATCCACATCCAGCCCTTCTACATTTTTAAAATACTGCCCTGCCTGTTCCTTTACAGTTTCACTTTTATTTCTATATATACCTATAAATTTAAGGTTTTCCAGCTTTCTTAATGGCATGATGTCCGTTATTCCAGTGCTATCCATCTCAAGGTTGTGATTTCAGGGTGACCATCACTTGACAAATCCTTCAGGCAGTAATACAAAACACCAATAGAGCCAAACTAATCAACACACCACTTATCACCACACACAATCTTCTCATAACCTTATATCCCCTGCCCACAATATCTGCTAAACAAATGTAATTGACATCTGCCTCCATTGTAACAGACAAATGTATCATATTTGCATCATAATAAATTGCCGACATATTTTCTTACTGCTCGCTGTCCACCGTGACGCGCGGAACAATATGAAAACAGTTTTTCTGCCGCCAGCCATAACCCTATCTCCATTCACAGATCTCCAATATAATATAATTCCGTCCTTAAAAAATCAGCATTTTCTCCTACACGATAAATATGCCCGCTCTGACCGTCAATATAATAAGTTTGTGTTCTTGAAATGCGCTCTTTAAAATCATCAAAGGAACTTATCATATAATAATTTCTATTAAAAAATTCAATCATACCGTCATATATTAAATCTGGTTCGCTATATCCATTTTGAATCAATACTTCCATTACTCCATTTAACAAATCATCCGCCGACATGTTTTTTATCTTTAAAACATTATCTGCTCCATCAACCGGACTTTCCGGCAATATCATTTTTATGTCGTCCAGTTTGCCAATCGAAACCAACTCTTCCTGCTCCCATGTATAAACAGTTTCCGTATCCTTCTCAACAAAGACCATATTTACAAAAACAATATCCTTCCCGATCGTTTCTTTGTACAATGCAAATTCATAACCTTCTGTTCCATACTCGGTGGTTCCTTCGTATACACAAATTGGCGTCTCTTCCGGTAAAAAAGAAAAATGAGAATAAACCAGCTGTGTCAGTTCTCCTAACTGCTCTGTATCAATCTCCCTGCCATATGCATCAGAAGTAATACTTTCATCCAAAACAGCATACATTGCATTGCTTACATCTATCAGCATACTGACTCTCCTGCTGCCGGACATAAAACTGATGTCCGCGATAAACCCGCTGCCCATATAGGCACTGTTCCGGTCTATTTCCCACTGACAGCTCTTTTCTCCGATACTGTCAAGATAAACATACATGGCATACGTACCAGCAGCTTCGTACATACTGTCAAACATCCCGCCGCCAGACATACCCGAACCGCCATCTATCATGTAATCCGTTTTCGGTTCTCGGATTCCATCAGAATATTCTTTATAGGAATGCCATGTCAGTCCTGAATTATATGCATATTCATTCTGCAATTTTATCTCAGCATCTTCGCCCTTTCTAATATCTGCCATAACTATGTAACGCTCATTGGCATCCCAATTCCCATCAATCAGAAAATAAATATAATCTCCAGACTTGGACTTAACAAATGCATGATAATGATTATCCCGATAAATAATTCTTTCAAGCGACCAGCCCTCTTCGCTCATTCCCGCCTTTTTAGAGTAATCCACGACTGCATACGCTACAATATTTTCCAAGGTAATATGATACCCTCCCTCTCCCGCATTTTCAAAAAACAGGTAGTCCGGTCCAGTCCCCATACGCAGATCACAGTGTTCCCATATACTTTTCTCTGCCGTTATCTCTGGCTCGGCAACCCTTATGTTGATTTCCTCCTGCACCTCTAAGAAATCGTTTCCTTTGTAATGTTCCCTGCTCGCTGCTATTGTTTCATTTTCACACAATTCTTCCTGATCGCTACTGTTTCCCTGACTGCATCCTGTCAGGAAAAATGCATTCCAAAGCATAATGATCCCAATCCACAGAATCCTTCTCCTCACCATTTCTCTCATACGTATCCCTCTTTATCTTCATAAACACCTCGATAATCCACAATAACGCTCCATATCAAAAGAAAACTATTCCGTCACAAATACTTCCCCGTCTTTTTGTAATATCTCCCACTGATAAAGCTGTTCGCCCAAACATTCCGCAATGATATGATGATCCTGAATTAAATATTCCACGCCATATGTATCATATTTACACTAGCCCTTCCCTTACTTTATAATAATCGCTCACTTTTTCTCTCTAATAGAAAATACTCTCCCATTGCATACAGCATGATCTTTCCAGTCTCAGTCAAAAATAATTGCGGCAGCAACCTTTCATAACCCGGATATAGATCAATCTCAATATATTCCTGCTGTTTCAGCTCCTCCGGCATCATATCATCGCGCAGACCATAGATGTCTTTTCGAAATCTGCTTTTTACACTGTATTCGGGATTTTCCATCTCAATTTTCTCAATCCAGAAGTCATCCTCTGACCGTCCTGTTATCTCCGAATTAGGACTGCGCCTGTTATCATAGGTATTGAACCTATCTTCCGTTATGACGATTTCCTGCCCAAGCATCATATTTGCTTCCTTCTGAGGTAATATCACATATCCGGCAGAATCCTTCGCCGGATAAAACTTCGTAGGCAGGAAAGCGGTTACCTCATAGATCCCATAAATTTCTTTTAACGTCTGCTTTTTTTGCCTATCCGACAACTGACTTGGTAATTCTGTTTCCTGATCCTGCTCTGTTTTTTCCATCAAAAAATACTGCCCGCTGAGTGTCGAGTACAGGATCATCCGGTTTGTATCAGACAGCGTATAATAATACTGTGTTCCATATGGACTACATAACTGCGGAATCGTAATGATATTCTCTATCTGTTCATATATACTTTCTCCCACTGCTTCCCTCATTTCCAGATCCGGCTTTAAAAAAGAATCCACTGCATCTGATGCAACTGCATGACACTCATATATCGGATCTTCTACTATATATTCTTCTATATTGTAGTTATCCTCAAATCCATTCCGTCCTTCCATTGTCCCCAGCTTTCTCTCTGAATCATATGTCACAAGCTGTTCTGATTTTATGACCACGATATGTCCAAGCATCAGGTCGGCTTCCTGTTCGGGCAAACAGTCATATTTTACATTCCCATAATAAATCGTGGGACAAAATTGTATGATCCGGTAACAACCATAATATATGTCCATTTGATTTGGCTCGACAGTCGGCTGACTGGTCTCTATCCTATCTGTTTCTACCATTTTTTTCTGATTTGCCCCGATATCATTGCCTTTGATAACTACCAATAGAATAAAACTAATCAGCACACCACTTATCACTATACACAATCTTCTCATAACCTTATATCCCCTGCCCACAATATATGCTAACCAAAACTCCCGGTTCATCTGGATATCACAGATACGATACATTTCCAATGAAAATACTTTTTAACCATTCCAGATCTATATCCTCTCCATTTACAAAATATCCATATATTTTCCTATCACCACCATATTGAAAACAATCCTTCTCAGCATCATTATTTAAAACAATTCAATCATACCATGGATCTACTCTCAAATATTCACAGATTTCTGGCAATGGTATCTCAAAATCAGCAGAGCCACTTGTTCTTAATATCATTAATTTTCCTTTATATAAGTAAAACGAATTCCAGTATAATGTATCCCATAACCAAGAAACCTCTGTTATTTTCACATCTTTATGCACCTGCTTGTATTCCTTTATTTTTTCTTCTTCTGTCTGGAACAGCAATCCCAATCCTCCATTGTTTTTATCTCCCTCTTTATACATTCCCATAACATAAAACCAATTGAGGATTTTGTCCTGTTCAAATAAATCATCCAACAGAACCCGTTTCCCGCTCTGCATATTTATTGTGATCCCCAGATCTTTTATTCCATCATACCGCTTAAAATCAGGATAATCTGTTACTTCTATGGAATATACTACAGACAGCCATTGTTCTGTCTGGTATGCAACATATATACGGATATTGTTCATAAGCTTTTGTTCTTCTTCCGAATTTTCCCATATCCCGTTTTTAATAAATGATCTCATTGGTTCCTGCAGTGCCATGTTAATCTCTTCCTGCTTTTTCTTATCCGCTATTCCTTCTACTTCCACACAGGGAAAAAAGATTCCGTCACACTCTGCTGTCACCTGATGCATCTGATATTGCCCATCCCTTCTTAAAAGGCTCTGTTCTTCTACTGGTTTTTCCTGATAACATTCCAGCTCTTTGTACAAACTCCCAAATCTATATGGCTCATATTTTCCTGTTTCTCCTTCAATCATTGGATAATCTATAATACTTTCATTTTCCATATCCAGTGTAAAATATAAATCCCTGACATTACATCCTTCTGGCAATTCCGAATTTGATAAATACCCAAAACACAGATATCTATCTGACCGGTACATAATATGCAGTTCCTGCTGCTTTCTTTATCTCTTCTATAAAATTCAACTTGTCCGCTTTGTACCCTTACTGATTGAAACTCGTCCAGATATTTCAGACTGCCTGTACCTTTTTTGTCCATATACTTACAAAGAGCTTTTCCGTTATACACAGTTCCGCGAAACTCCGGATAAAAATCATTCCATGTACCGTCAATGTTGTATCTTACTGTATCATTCAATGCAATATGTCCCTCAACAGTTCCTTCCCCGATTCGTGTGATAATGATAGACAGTGAAAACCCATACCCATCATAAAAATCTTCCCCATCTACCACCCATGTTTTTTTGCAATAGGAATCATAAACCATATGATCTGTATTTATCCTGTCCTGTTTTTCGTCTGGATTTTTTGGTGGATTGTCTTCCACTGACTGCCCGGATTTCGGAGCGGATATCATAAGACCAAACAGCATGACAACAATAAATCCCCAAAAAAATTTTACACTACAGGCATTCAGATTTCTTTTATTCATAAAAATACACCTCCATACCAAATAAAAATTTACATCCTCCCCTTTTCTGTAATTCTTTTACACTGTCTCCAGATCTCTGTTCCCCATTATAGCAGACGAATGTATCATATTTGCATCATAATGAATGATTTTCTCTGGATATTCATATTCATTTAAACAAGGGGAGTATTCCGCTTTTCGGAATGCTCCCCTTTGATGCTCCTGTCTGTTCTATTTTCCGCAACGCCTGTAATACTGTCTTGCCGTCTTTTCGTCCAGTGTAAAGTGTCGGCGGAGCTTCTGTATGATCACATTCTCCGCAATTCCATCCTCCACCTTGTCTAGTATGAACGCCCTGATACCTTCCTCACGGCCTTCTTCACGCCCCTCCTCTCGCCCTTCCTCACGGCCTTCTTCTCGGCCTTCCTCGCGCCCCTGATAGATCAGGATATCATCCCTTGAAAACTGTGCCATTGTCATATTGCATACCTCCTCGTCTGACAGCAAATCCACAAATATTCCCCTGTCCAGCATCATCTGCAGGTATTCCGCCACTGTCGTGATGTTTGACGGCAATGTATATTTGCTATCGTTTCCCGTCCTCTGCATATAAGTGATTCCGTTTGCCACCAGTGCATAATTCCTCATATCATTGTCATACGCTGCAAACCGCGCTGGCAGTTCCCCGCGCTCAATATAGCATAATGTCTCATCCAGCGTCATGCGGAAGTCATAGACATGTGCCGTGGCATCCAGGTCCGGTTCCGGCGGGTTCTCCCCGTACTTTTCCCCAACAGGCAGGTAAGAATCGCTCAGGTACAGGTCGTACTGTACCTTCTCCGGCAGGCGCTCCGCTTTTGTCTCCAGTCCTACCTGCAGCACATAGAGCTTCGGGATGGGAAAGTATACCCGCGCCCTCCCATATAAGAGCTGCTCGCTGTCCACCGTGGCGCACAGCCCCGCCGTGGCATATTCCAGCAGCCTGTATATGATGTTCGGCGACACTGATGCCTGTGCCTCTGTCAGCACATAAAACAGTCCGTCACATATGCAGGAGAAATCATTCTCCTTGTTGCCAAACAGCACAGGACGCACGCACGCCACTGCCACCTTCTCCGAATCAATCCCCAGCAGGAAGGATACGAGCCTGCGCTGTCTCTCCTCACTCTCGTATACCTTTTTGAAAAAGGTATCCTTGGCCTTCGTGTTTACGGGAATCACATTCTGTACTTTCCTGTGTTTCTTTTTCTGTCGTGCCCTGTTTTGCGCCAATCTTTTCTCCTCCCGGGTTAAATACTGTTTTTTCGTTCCGCTACGGGCTGGAACTTATATTTATTATACCACGCACGGCGCTGCAGCGGCAATCAGATTCTAAAAATGTGTTATTAAAAGTATTTCCAGTTACAAATTCGACTACAATGTTACTGGCAGTTCTTCTGATTCATCCACATCCAGCCTGTCTACATTTTTAAAATACCACCCTCAATTTTAATCTCCGTCCTGTTCAACAACCTTGTCCGCTCAATACACGTTTGGTTCATACCGTGTTTTTTTCCGGCACACTCCTCCAGACTTTCATCTGTTCCGAATCCTGCCGGCCAGAAAAAATACCTGTCATCCCCATATCTCACGATGAGATATCTGATATAATACTCGTCCTGTCCCCCTGTGACTGCTGCTGATATACAGACCTGATTTGAACAGACCGACTCATACTCACCAATCCGCACTGTGTACGTCCCTTTCCTGTCTGCCTGTTTCAGCAGTTCTCCTACCTGTCGTGTAAAAGCCGTTACAAACATGTCATTCTCAATTGGCGGCATTTCAAAATTTGTGAGCTCCTCTACCACTATTTTTTCTGTCTCACTAATTTTTGTAAAAGATTCGATGAGACACGGTTCCAGATTTTCCGTCTCGATCAGGGATGTGTCCATCTGCCCTGCGCTGTCCGTGAACTGTCTGCTGTCCAGCTTATAGAACTCCATATCCCCCATTTCATTCACGTACACAGGACATATCTCTCCATCTGCCTTTTTGAGGCAGGTATTCACCCTGTCCATCGGGACGAAGAAGAGCGCCTCCCCTGTATTGGTCCATGAATACATAACGATCTGCTGTCCGTTGAGCCTGCCAAACTCCCCGGCCACTGAACCCAATTCAGTCAAGCCAAACCATTCACTGTAACTGCACACATAAGACAGCCATCTGGCAATCTCCCCGGCAGGCAGTTCCCGAAAATCGACAGCACTGTCACAATCCGGATTCTGGTCATCATCGCTCTCCTTCGTGTTTTCTTCCGCCTGTCCGGTAACTTCCAATGCCACTGTCCCTCTTTTCCGTTCTATAATCTTTCTTATATATTCCCCGTTTTCGTCCCCTGCGTGATAATCAGAGAAATATCCCTGTGAATCTGCCAGATGTGGACCTGACAATGGAAATACACTTCCGTCTATATTACCATGATCATATATGATAAACTCCGCGTATTCGCTTCGTCCGTTTCCCTCAATCACACAGTCCATATAACACTCTGTCTCTCCGAAACTGCGCTTCTCCCGCTGTACGCGGTACATATCATTCAAATAGATGACATACTTTCCGTACTCTCCCTCCTGTGCCAGCTTCTCAGTGACATATCCCGCTACAGCGTCAATATATCCATTGTCAGTATCTTCAACGGGATAGAGGCCGGAAGGCGCTTTCTCACTAAAATCTGCCTGTATTTGTCCGAGATACGCCAGCTCATCCGCACCATATATCCCATCACATAATCCCATTGCAGCCGCATCCGCCAAATGCGCATTTTTATCATCAGTCACCATACAGTACCAAAGGGTACTGCTTTCCAATGAATTGAGTGGAACGCCCATTTCGTACACCTCCCAGTCACACATCAGGTAAAAAAGATATCCTCCCAGCGCTTCGGAATAGTATGCTTTACATGTCATCCCTTCCCTCTCCATATCCATATCCGCATTCGCCCTGCTCTCTGGTAAAAACAATATCCTGTTGCCCTTTGCCAGATACACGTGTATATCAATACTTTTACCCTGCGGCAGACTTCCCAGCTCCCCAAACTGCGATGACATATATGGCTTTCGCATAGTTTCCAACTGATAGATACATTCCAGACGTTCCCTGATCTCATCCAGGGAAAAACCATATCCCGTCTCTCCCTTTTGAACGTTCCGTATATCTGTTTCTCTTCCAAAGAGCATTGCAGATAAAACAAGTAATAGAAAAAGTAATACCAAACGATTCTTTTTAGTATACATGCTGAGATTCTCCTCCTTCGTTCCCCGCCTGCTCGGTCCTGTCTGTATGCGCCGGTCATCACAGATTCCTAACTGCAACTTCAATTTTTTCAAAAATACTCACTGATACCCCTTTTCCCATATTTAATCTGCCATGCCTGATCTAATATGGCTCTACATTCAACAGACTTTGATACCACTCCACTTCCCCTACTTTCTGCATTTTAAAATACAGTCCACCCCTTTCGATTATCAGACTGTCATCTGTCATTATCATTTTTAACGGTTCATCCTGTTGTGCCCCATACGCCGCCTTAGCGGCATACTTCCTCCGCATGGGGCTGCGCATAAAGTATTTCCGCAAAGGTCTTTGGGGAAATTTCATGTTCTGTTGCCTCAAAGAAGGGTTTTGTGATTTCATTCCAGTTTTTTTCACCCACATCAGTCTGCTCATACCGGGTAGTACCTACGAGATAATACTTATACGAAGGATTTATTCCCTGCTCAAGATCCAATGCCCCTTCCTCCCATTCATTATCCTGATTGAGAAAAATATACCGATCCCTTATAACATCCGCATGCAGTCCGTCATGATACCATATCTGTCCGGAGCCCAAAATATTTCCAAGGTAACAGGATTCCTGGCAGTACAGCACATGAACTCCCTCATCCCCCATCTCATAATCAAATAGATACAGACACCCCTGATTAATGCCCAGCTCCGGCTTTCCATCTCCGTCCAGATCATCATAGTAGAGTAAATATGGAAAGCTGTCGTCATCTTTTCTTTCCAGCAAATCTTCAAACGGGATTCCTGCTCCCCTCAAATCCTTATAATACTGTTTCTCCCACTCCAATATGGGCATCTCATTTTTCAATACTTTCAGGTATGCCTCCTTATACAGTCTGTCCTCCCCCGATGTGATATCCAGTCTGGGTTCCCTTATCGTGAAATCCATGTTTTTTACCGCATCACAGACATCTGCGACATATTCTGACATAACCGAATTATCCATCCCATTCTCAGCGGAATTTGTATCTGTCTGCCGACTGTCCCCCAAAAATAGAATGAATACCATCCCACAAATCGCTATAATCTTGTATATCTGTTTACCGTAGTGGTTCATTGGTGCCGACCTCTGTTACTGATACTTTCGTAAAAATTTTCATATTGTTTTCCTGATACCTACCACTATAATAAACAATTTTGTATCTTGACTGCTTTTTATCCTTACCCTGTTCCCCATTTGTAACAACTATCGTTATAGTGATATCCTTTTCTCCATCTCCATTCTGATCCTCATATATAAGATCTTCTAATTCGATCTCTGTCGAGAAACCATACTCGTCACAAATATCCTCATAAATATCAGGCACGATCTGTTTCTCTGCCTCTTCCGTCTGATAATCATAAACATATACTGAAATCTGCTCTACAGGAGCCAAACCTGGCTCTCCATCTTCAATACATACCATTATTTTTCGTATCTGGTTATCCTCATTTACATATAAGGACTCCCATAACTCTTCTCTATTTATAACTAATGAACGTTGATCTAATTTCTTAATGATATTTTCTTCTTTTTTATGGATATAATCTTCAAGTGTTTTTTCATTATCTTTTATCTTATCTGAATTGGTATTTTGAAAATGTTTTTTCAAATCTTCCATTATATTCTGAATCTTCCTATTATCATGTTCTTCTTTATATAATGAATAAAGGATCTCGTCCAGCCATTTTTCCTTATGGCAATTAACAAATTGAAACTTTCCATTATTCTGAAGCCCTATCAATCCATAAATATCTGGTATATAATATTCCGCACCCTGATGTCTATGCTCACCTAGCAAAAGTATGATATCTTCCTCCCCATTTCCATCGAGATCAGTTATCTGCATGTCATAAAATTCATTTCCTAAGGATGCGAGTCCATAGTCTTTCTCCACTTCAAACAACATTTCACTGGTATTCTTATCATAATTGATCAAAATACCCTTATAAAAACAGCCTCCTCTTAATGCAGCACTGTCTTTATACATTAGCAAATATACTTCGCAGTTTTCTCCCTTTGCATTTTGCAGAATATTTGTATTGACCAATTGAAAAGAATGTTCCCCTTCACATTTGTATTTCTCTACCAACTGCATAAATATGGATTGCTTCACCATTTCCTGCCATTCCACAAGCTGGAAATAATCTGTTGCCATCTTTGTTTCCCATTCTTTTAATTGTTCCGACTCCAGTTCTTTACCCTGTACATCATCTGTTTTTCCTACAATTGTGAAAATGCCAAACCACAATAAAAAAATTAGCAAACATTTTACAATTTGAGCTCTCATTATTTTATTCTCCCGTTATATATAAATTTGTAATGATTCCTTTCACCATACTGCATCCATTGATACTCCCGGTATCTCCATATCAGCTCCCTGCTTCCCCCCATTTTCCCTACATTCAACGATATCATACTACGGCAGGATACGATCGATCACAGGTACATCAAGCAATTCAGTCCGCGTTCCTTATAAATTCATATGTAATCATTGCAGGTGCATTTCGCTGTAAATAAATGCATTTACTCGTCTTCGTAAATAAATTGTATACTTTAATCCTTATATCGCTGCTGCCAAAAAATTTGTTAAAATGCTCTATATAGCAAAAATAATTTCCGCTTTGCTCCCAGCCGCATGAATATGGGGAAGAACTGCCAAATGTCTTGTTCCAGCCTGCCTTCAGCGTACACACTTTCTTTTCCTGCCCTGTATCATATAAAATAATTCTTTTTGCACGATTCCTAAAATATGAAACTTTCCTGCCGTCATCCGATATGGTACACTGTCCTGCATCTGGAAGATATTCTCTTATTTCATTTGTTTTCGCATTATATTCCATAATCCTGTTTCCCATTGGATACCAGATCCTGCCGTTTCTAATGTCATATACGCCCTGGTTTCTGTTCGGCACCTCTATTTTTTTGGCTTTTTGGGTTTTCAGGTCATATAAGAGATATTGCATTTTTTCATCTTTATAACACATAAGCATTTTTTCCCCATTGTCAAAGGGAAAAGAATACTCCCAGACGATGTCCTCCTTCTTTCCGATAGACATCTGCTGTTCGTTCCGCAGCAGCACCGAAGTCCCCTCTTCCAGCGAATATCGCAGAATCCCAGACTCCATACCAGATTCAACGGAATAAATCTCTTCTGGATACCATGGACTTCTCACTCCTGTTATGTATTTTTTTTCGCTGTCAATCTTACAGTTATGAAAATATCCGGCAACTTTTCCTACCTCACTTACTTCCCCGATATCCGCATCATATCTGTAAATAACTGTTTCCTGCATCTGATCATTGTATGCCTGAAAATAAATGTCTTCCATAGCAGGTACATCTCCCATCAGCCTGAACATAATCCTGCATACTGTCACAAGAAGAACAATTCCTACGATCACGCTTATCCAGATCTTGCTTTTATCATGCAATATCTTATTTCGCCCCATATCTATTCCTCCAGCACTTTTGATTGATTTTTGCAGCCTATTATTTACATTTATTAAGCGAATCATATAATTCTTCCAGCTCTCTTTTCTGTTCATCTTCACTCATAGCAAAAATGTCTCTGGGAAATGTTTTTTCTAAATGTCTGTAACAAATTTCCTGCTTTTCATAGCCTTCCATATGTTGCGAAATCATATCATGCAACTCCTCAGACGATGCCACCTCATCTCCCTGAAAATAAAATTCCCATAGATCTGTTTCGCAATAATAAGTAATCCTGGCAAGCTCTGCCTGTCTAAAATTATCCCCTGACACTGATTCATATAAAAAAATCTGTTGCATGCCATCAATACTAAAGCAGTCTATCGAGAGATATCTGTATTCATTTTGCTGGTTAACATACGCATCAGCCACTCCGATATCCATATAGGGTGATATTTTTTTGTAATCTATCAATGTAACAACATCTTTATCTGGTGTTGCAATCATGTCCAAATAAGAGGACACACTGTTATTCTCATACTTATATACATACAATGAATTTTGCCCACAATGGTTTGCCAAAAAAGAAATAAGCATTTCCTGAATCCCGTCAAAATCAATATCTGCTAACCAGAACTCCCAGCCTGTACCACTGTCATTCGGCATTATATCATGTTCCCACAATACTTCTCTTGATGTCCAGTCAATGATAAGGTAAGCATTAATAGCTGCATCTTTCCCTTTCTGGGATTCTGATTGTATCTGATCTTTGGGTAACACGATACCATTCAGCATAATACCTATTAAAATAAATACAATTTTTTTTAATATCGTTCTCAAAATACTTCTCCCATTCTATTTCTTTACCAATTAGCAAATACTCCCCCGACGTAACCGGAACGATCAGCCCGCCATTTCCGTCCCCGAAATAATAAATATAAACCTATTACTTAGTTAATACTTTTCAACAAGCAGCCACGAATCACTTCCCTCTGGATTGTACGAAAGATACAGATATCTATAAAATTCATCGAAATACTCTAAATAATACACATCTATCTCTTCATTATATATATATCCCTTTTTTACCTCTGCTGGGTATGCATTGTTCTGAATTTCCCCAAAATTCATTCCTGCCCTCGCCCCCATAAATCCCAATTCTGTATTATCACTTTCAATAATGATTCCGCAGGGGAGCATATCTTCTAATATACTATCCGTGTTGCTATACTGCATGTATATCCCCTCTCCAACGTCAATGGTAATCCCTCCAAAATGACTGTTTAAAAAACCCTCCTTCCCCAGTTCATCAGCACTTTTAATATTCATACTTCTCGCCAGTTCGCCCTGTTTTAATCCGAAATATTTCTCATAAAGTGTATAAGAACTGCCTTCCGTTACTTCTGTTGAATCATCTGCTTCTTTGCTTATCTGATAATATAAACTTTTCCACCCATTATTACTATGATAAATATCTGGATTACATATTATTATTTTATTTACTCTTTCCTCCCCATCAAAATAAAATTGCAAGGCACATTTACCATCTTCAACATGATATATTTCCTTATGCAGTGTATCCTGAATTAAACTGCCATAGCTATTTTTATATGTTTGATCTATTTTTTTTCTTTCTGTTCCAACTCCTATTTTTTTTCTTCCGAACAGATAATCAGAACTAGTAACCTCAACTCTGCAAAAAGTATAATTTCCATTTGGAATCGCCTTAAATACAAATAATCGTCCGTCACCATATTTTAAATATTTCAATATAACACTCCCTTTTTTCTCCTCCTCCCACGTCGTCTCAGGAAACCCGTTCGTTTCTAAAACAGACTCATATGTTTGTTCCTCCGTCCCTGCCACTTTAAAATAATATCCATTAAAATATGTTGTATAATATACATATTTTTTGCTGTTCCAAATAAAACCTAATATAATCAAACCTGCTAATACGAATAATATAAATTTATATTTCATACGAATATCACCTCAAAAAATAATTTCTCGGAATCTTTAACAAATTTCCTCTCAGCAAAGCTACGAGATATTTTCCCCATCCTCTGATGGCACCCTAAAACACTGCTATAATACTATGAATCAGCATATATTCATTATAATGATCCTAGTACTCCATCCGGCTAGAAATTGAAGTCTGGGACTACCTGTTCCGCACCATTGCGTCGTTAAAATTTCCAGACGATGCCACCGCATCGCCGTCGAAATTTTGCCTAGCACTGGCACGGAACATGCAGCCCCATACTCCAATTTCTAACTGGATGGAGCACTAGTCGTTAACTTAAAATTATTCCCTCTTATCTCTCCCACAAACACCCTGCCCTCTAATTTTCTGCCAAGAGGTATTGCCCTGCTTTTACGGTCATCAAACGGAACTGTCCCTGCAATAAATTTCTCAACAAAAACTGACTTCTCAAAAGGATATATTTTTCTATAACAACCGTCTTTCATTGATTCCTCCACTTTCTATAAACTTCTGGTCATTCGGCACTTCTTGCATCATAATGAATGATTTTTTTGATATTCATATTCATTTAAACAAGGGAAGCATTCCATTTTTATTATTCCTCCAGATTTGTTCATTCTCTCAAACACGGATGCTGTTCTACTCATCTGTTATTCCCTGACTGGCAGAATCCAGGAAATAATATTCTCCGTTTCTATCTACTGCTGTAAACCGGGACATACCGTCTGTGTTAATCCTGACCACATTCTCCCAGTCCAGCTTTTTTAATACAACCGTCTTGATCGGAAGATCATATTTCACCTGAACCCTGTTCCACTCCCGGATACTATAATTGTAACATTCAACATCCCGAACCTCCCGGGTTTCATATCTGCTGATCAATACCTGTCCGTCATCTGTCAGAAACAGGACATTTTCAGTTCCCGCACATATAGCTACAATTTTCGGAATGTCCCTGTCTCCTGCTCCCAATATACTTTTAAAGTCAATCTCTTTCCATTCCCCATGATAATCTGCCACACCGGTTTCCGGTGCCCTGAGTGCCTCCGTATAATCGTGATACTCCACCGTTTTGCTGTCCCAATACCAGAGTGTATTATCTTCTTTGTACAGAAATACTGTATACCTGTCTGCCCCTATCAGTTGCACATCTTCTCCGTTTCCTACTTCATACAGCATGGCAGCAGAAAATTTTGCCCCTTCGTTTAAATCCACAATAGCGCTGTCTTCTGTTGTTTCACCTATGTGCGGATATATAAAAACAGGCAGACCTTGAAATTCCAGATAAAAGGCATCCATAATGGAAAAAATGGTTTTATCTTCCCTGACAAAATAATGATTATTCCCTGCACCAGTAAATATTCTTTCCACAGCTTCAGCCAGACCACTGTTTCTATCGGGAAATCCGGGCTCATAATCCCTCATTGTATCCCAATATAAATGCAGCCCCCACAGATAAAGTTTTCCCTTATTATCGATTGCGAAGCATCTGCATCTGCTATCTTCAGGATACACATTCACACCGATGTCTATAATATCTGACAATCCGGCAAGCAGCACCGGCTCCTCATACTTATTACCAGCATCCTCCTGCGGTTTGATCTGATACCATTCATTGCTCCCCCACGCATAGACATTTCCGCTTTCTGACAGTGCATACATTGCCGGACCGCCATATAATATTTTTGTAATGTTCTCTAATCCGGAAATTTTAACGGCATCCTTCCTGTCATCAGTACCCAGACGACGCCAGACACTCCCATCCTCACAGAGAATCGTTGCCTTCTGTTCATCAATAATGATATCTACGATTTGGGGCATTACATTTTCAGACATACTCTCTTTTGTGGCAATATCTGTCTCTCCCGGCCGTGTATCCTCTGATTCTTTCACCCTGAAACTTATATGGCCTATGCCATATAAAGCAATAATGATTGCTGATAGGATAAGAACAGCCAAAACCACCCTTTTTTTATTCATCTCACTTCACCCTTGGCAATTTCCTGATACAATTTCAGGTGCATTTCATCTGTTGCCCGATACAGGTCATTCGTATCAGGGATCATCAATTCCAGAAGTTTTGGGATTACCCGTTTTACAAAATGATCTCCCAGTGTATTTAATAAATCTTCCAGTTCTTCATCCGTTTTACGTACTATGGAATGATATTCCAGATCCCCAAATAATTCCCATGTTTTATGTCGGCCACAGGGAAAATCTCTTCTGGATACGCACTCTTACTCCTGCTTTCAAAAGAGTCCCTTCAATCTTCCGTCGTGTCGTCTGTCATTGACATACGTCTGCCTAAAGTCTGCGATTTAGCTGCACTACATTGACTGACCGAACTGTGTCGTCCAAAGTATCCATTGTCACAAAGTAATATTTTGTCCCCCTGCTGTCTGCATCGATCTCCCAACCAATCTTCCACGGATTTGCAGATATCAGGCATACATATTTTCCACTTCCGTCTTCACCCCAGAACTCGACACATGAATTTCTTTTGTTTTTGATTACTTTCTGTTTCACCAGGAAGTCAGTGAGTGAGTTCGCAATCTTGTCCGGCAGTAGACTGATCGAAGTCAGATCTGAATCTTCCCCGTTAATATCCAATACTTCTTTCTGTCCTTTCAGTTCGTATTTTTCACATCTGTCCACATAATCGCCGCAATCTTCAACGTAATCCATATTGTTATCAATACTGGTATCCCACAATACATATCCGAAATATATTGCTTTCTGGTCTTCATATAACTGGATTATTTGAATCAGAGGCAGCATGTCACTCTCACGATACCTGCCAAAATAGTAAGATGTTTTTGCCGTAATCCCCCTATCTGCATAATTTTCCAGCGTCTCCACAGAATATTCTCCTAACGGTACATCTCCCTGCCCGTTCGCCTTTGGCTTTTTCCAGTCTTTTATTCCCAGCATCCATAGTATACTGTTCATTTCCGATTGCCGCGCAGTTTCTATTTCCCTTTTTTTAATAATGTCACTTTTTTGATTTAGTACAGGCGGGAGCAGATAATACTCATGATTTTCATGGTTCACTACAGAAATGCAGAGTCCGTTACCCAAGACAAGACAGATAACAAATCTTCCATCTTCCAGCTCATAATATGCCCGCGGTACTCCGGAACCTATGGTTCCATTCTCCAATCCAATTCGATCGACAATATCCTCATAAGTACTGTTATGATCAAACTGTTCAAAATCGGTAACTGATAATTTCCTGTCATAATATGTATAATCAGTGATATGTCCGTAAACTTTAATATTCTCTGATGTTCTTTTTACACATTTTACTGCTATCATCACCACACAGATACTTAGAAATCCACACAAACATAACCAGTATATTTTTTTCCGCAAACTTACTCACACTCCTTTGTTATACTGGTGGTCGAAAAGACTGACCGCTCAGTGTATAGCAACCTGCTGGCAAGTCTCTTTAAGAATGCCAGTCAGTCTCTTCGATCTGGTACTGGGAACTCCGGAGCATCCGGTCCGCACCGTGTAACCAAATCTCTTCTCATCCTGTCTTTTTATCCACGATTGGCAGGCGGTTTCGGATCAGATCACGAAATTTTTCTTTATAAAGATCATAAACTTCTGGAGCACCTTTTTGAAACGTCCCCACAAAATCTACTTCCTCATAAGCAGCTTTCAGATTTTCATACGTTTTTCGTTGACATATGGCAGATCTATGTTACAGTTCAGCTATGCAGAACTGTAACGCATCAAGCCATGCAAAATCGCTTCGCGATGGCTTGATGCATCTCAACCACTACGCATTCTTACGGACTTTGCAGCGTAGTGCAAAGTCCTAGTACAGCATTGCCTAAATAACAGTGAAAAACAGTGCCTGATATTTGTGACAGGGCAAGGCGGAGGAAGGAGGCAATGCGGTGGCATTGTTGACTGACGACAACGCAGTACTGGTGCAAATAGCAGGTGCTGTATTCACTGTTATTTGCGCAATGCTGTACTAGGCTGAACTGTAACAGATCTATACTTTCATCGCGAACTCTTCATTGACATCTATCAGGTCATCCAGATACACCACTTCCCCGTTCTGCATGTCCACAGTCACACACAAATGCCAGTAAATGCCATTATCTGCAGCCGGATAATAATCCCAGACGTACTCCACACTCAGATATCTCTCCGTCTGACAGTGAATGATCAGATCGGCAAGCCGTATACTATCTGTTCCAAACCATTTGTCTGATAATATATGAAAACAGCTATTCAGTCTTTCATTCACTTTTTTCTCCAAGAGCCTGTCCTTCCTGCCGCATACCTGAAAATTTTTGAAACTGTAACCATTATCCAGCGTATAACGAGCGTAACAGATCTGATATCCACATTGCTGAGATTGTATATTTGCTGCAATAAAAATTACTACACTCACAACAAACAGAATCAAATACTTTAAATACCTTGTCCTTAAACGATCGTATTTTCCCTTCATTCTTTTAATACCATGAATCAACCTTTAAAATTTTTCCACATTCTCTGTCAGTATCCAGCTCCGCTGATCTAATATGGCTCTACATTCAACAGGCTTTGCATTGATATCTGGACGAACGCGTATGTCCGGTTCTGCGTGCTGTGGTCTGGTCTCATTGTAACAGAAAAATGCATCATATTTGCATCATAATGAATGTATAAAAGAAAAGCCCTGTTTTGCCGTTCATTCCAATATTTTTATGTATCGGTGTACATCATCTGGTAAAGTTCGGTTTAGCAGGCACAGGTACATGCTATCCACCGTCTACCATTTTACCCGATCAGGCACTCTTTTCCCCTGAATGCAAATCCGTATTTCCTGACCTGCCTCGGCGCAAAGCCTTCTGCAATCAGCTCTGCTTCGTAGTTCTTCTCCTCAATCTGTTTGTGGGCATTGGCTAATGTGTCCTCCAGCGTTTTCTCCTCGTCATCGGCGTCCAAGACCTTAAACTCGAATATAAATGCCTTTTTTGTTTTGTCAAGCGGCTCGATCATGACATCATAGCGCCCGTATCCGCTCTCCCTGTTTGATCGAACTTTGTACCTGTCCGCAAGATTGACCACCATCCCGAGCACAAACCCATGATAAAACCGTTCTGGCTGTATTTCCACGGATGGGTGATTTCCGCTGTCGAACGAGCTGAATGTATGGAGTGCGACTTTGTTCATAAACGTGTTCATCTTCCGCACGTTATCGCTAAGCATGGCTCTGATGAACTCATTGTACACGATTCCTGTGTCGCCCGCAAACCAGCCCTTTACCATGTTCTCGAACATAATGCGCGTCTCCATGTTTGTTATTGTCAGTGTATACAGCATATCCTTGCGCTCTCCCACAACCTCTACCCCAAGAACCTTTAAGTACCCTGTCGCCAGCAGCAGGCTCCAGACGGCATCGGTGTTTCCATCCAGCTGGCTGAACATGATCTGCTCGTCGATCATGGCCTTGAAACTGCCGCCTTTTATGAGTATTTCCATGGTCTGCTTGATTTCCCTATTCCCTGTCTGTATCAGTGAATTTATGAGGCTGTTTGAACTGGTATTTGCCCAATATGCTTTATATCCCCCATCCTCCTCAATGAATGATGTTATCGACCATGGGTTATAGATATCCGTATATTTTCCAAATGTAAACCCGTCATACCACTGCTTGACTCCCTGTTTTTGGTCTCCCAGTCCCATATCATCAAGCGCCTGAAACACTTCTTCCTCCGTAAAGCCAAATGATGCGGCATATTGACTCGATGTTGTAGTGACTACTTTAAGATTATTGAGATCAGAAAATATACTCTCTTTTGATATTTTTGTGATACCTGTAATGATCCCCCGGTACAGGTGTGGGTTCGTCTTAAACGTCAAGTCAAAAAAGCTCTTGAAAAAGCTGACTGCCTCATCCCAGTATCCGCCAAGCCACGCCTCCTGCATCGGGGTGTCGTACTCGTCAAGGAGGACGATTACCTTCCTGCCATAGTATTTTTCCAGCCAGATACACAGGGAATGAATGGCTGTATATGCCTTGACATCTTCCATCCTTTCATTTACTGCCTCAAAGGATTCCCTGTCATTCCCATCAAACTTATCTGACCTCATCATTTCCTTGTATTCCCCATACACATTTGCGATGGCAATCTTTACCGCTGCCCTCATGTCCGTAACATTACCTGCCTTTATTCCCGCAAAGCTCATAAATATGACCGGATACGTTCCCTGAAGCTGTCTGTACTTCTCATCATTCCAGATATCAAGCCCCTCAAACAAGTCTCCTCGGTCTGCATATTTATTGGAAAAAAAACACTCCGTCATGCTCATGTTCAGCGTCTTGCCGAACCTGCGCGGGCGTGTAATAAGCGTCACATCCGATCCGGTCTCCCACCATTCCCTGATAAATCCTGTCTTATCGATGTAAAAACTGTCCTCTTCCCTCAGTTTGTCAAACCGCTGTACCCCTATATTCACTCTTGTTCTGCTATTCATACTGCACCATATCCTTTCCAATCCGTATCCCGACGGTTCAGTTTCTCAGGAGCAGTTCAAAAATAACCACCCTGACATGTCTGTCTCCCAACAATCCCTTTCGTACAGTATACACAAATAATAAAAGAAACGCAACCACACTAACGATATAATGCCGCATTCCTCAAAAATTTCGTATCCTCCACCGGCTTTGCCGGATAATCATTACAATTCCCCAAACTGGCTGTCAAACAATATCCACCGTTTGTTAAACATACTGAATTGTAGAGGGCATGGCTAACAGCCGGCGGCAGTAACGCGGATTCAGATGCGGCATCATATCAGTTGTGGTTGCGCTTCTTTGGTGATTCGGGTATACTATATTAAAGGGATTATTCAGGGACAGACATGTCAGGAGAGGAGGGGATTTTTGAACCGCTCCTAGGAAACTGTTAAGACACGGATTTGAAAGAATATGGTGTGGATATGGGCGGCAGAGCAATAGTAAACATAGGGGCACAGCGGTTTGACAAATTAAGGGAAGAGGGCAGGTTTTATATTGACAAGACGGAATTTATCAGTACGTATCCTTTTAAAGTTCTCCATTCCGATCGGAAGCTTCAGCTGCACTTTCATGACACACCCTTTCCAACAAAATATTTACATACAGTATAGCATACATCCCGGCAAAAATCACATATTAATTCCCCGAATGATACAGACGCTCCAGGCACATGTAATTCAGCATTGCGGTCAAGATCATTGCGGATTCTTTCTTCTTCCTCCTCCCTGCCAGCCTGCAGTTACATTTTGGAACAATTATATTTACATTCTTAATCGTATCTTTCACTATCGCATATCTTAACCCATTTATGGTCATGGAATTTTCATTCTTTCTCTATTGTTTATCACTCCCCGTCGTGAAATTCATATTTGCCTGTCTCTTTATCATACCTCAATATACGGTTATAGAATATTGTCACGATCGCATAGTACCCGTCTGTTTTTTCATGCTCCGCCAGGATAATCCTGTATGCTTCTGCCTCATCAAAATATCTGTTTCCTGTAGAAGCTCTCTGTTCCGGCTTCTTATACTTTATCCCTGCTGGCAATGTTTCAGTCAGTCTGTCTTTAGCATTCATGTATATATCCATAGCTGCGGATGCAACTAATTCGTTTGTCCGAATATTTACCTGATTGTCACTATCTGACCAGTCTGGCGAAAATTTCCTGCTTGCAGTATCTTGCTTACTTAATAACATAAAAATCAACAATAAGATAACACACAATCGTTTTTTTAATGTTTTCATCCTTCACACTTCTCCATAAATATGCTCAGTTATCAAACCGAAGCTTGTAGCTTTTTTGTCCCTATACTTCAAAGAGCCTTTCTGTTAGCCTACACTAATTTTTTTGGATTGGCATCTGTCTCCATTGTAACAGACAAATGTATCATATTTGCATCATAATGAATTACTGACATATTTTCTTTGGATATCCAATTCATTTAAACAAGGGGAGTATTCCACTCTCTGGAATACTCCCCTTTGATGCTCATGCCTGTTCTATTTTCCGCACCGCCTGTAATACTGCCTTGCCGTCTTTTCCTGACCTGTGAACAGTAACAAGTCATTCCTGCTTTTTTGCTGTTTTTTGAAATAAGGTGTGCTTTGTCTTACGGGATGTGGTATACTGTAAAAAAATACGAAATTTTTCCGGGAAAGGGGTATGGTATGGCAGGAAAGGTGAAGCTTCCCATGGGGATTGAGAATTTTAGGGAAATGCGTACAGGGGGATTCTATTATATTGATAAGACCGGATTAATTAAAACATTATTGGAAAATTCCGGCAAGGTAAACCTGTTTACGCGTCCGAGACGGTTTGGAAAGACACTGAACATGAGTATGCTGCGACATTTCTTTGAGACAGGCAGCGACACCACAATTTTTGACGGGCTTGAGATTGCAAAGGAAGAGGAACTGTGCAGGGAATACATGGGGAAATTTCCGGTGATTTCAATTACGTTAAAAGGGGCGACCGGGATAAATTTTGAAGAGGCAAAAGAGATGCTCCGGTATATTATCGGCAACGAGGCAATGCGGTTCCAGTTTTTAATGCAGAGTTCCCGCCTGACAGAGATTGAACGCAGACGTTATGAAGCGCTCATCAGCATTGATAAGAGAGGAGATTATACCATGTCGGATGCACTGCTAAAAAGCAGCTTGCAGACATTATCACAACTGTTACAGAAGCATTATGGGCAGGATGTTATCATGTTGATTGATGAATACGATGTGCCCCTTGATTATGCTTACAGATCAGGATATTACGATGCCATGGTGGAACTGATCAAAGTCTTGTTCGGAAATGCATTTAAGACAAATGACAGCCTGAAATTCGCAGTTCTGACAGGGTGTCTGAGGATATCGAAGGAAAGTATCTTTACAGGTCTTAATAATTTCAAAGTATATACTGTAAAAGATGTGCGTTATAAGGAATACTTTGGTTTTACGGACGCAGAAGTCCGGCAGATGTTGGAATACTATGGATTTTCCAATCAATATGAAGCTGTTAAGGAATGGTACGACGGTTATCTGTTTGGCAGTCTGGGGATATACTGTCCGTGGGATGTGATCAATTACTGCGGCGACCTGCGCGATGGAAGCGTGTCAGAACCACAGAATTACTGGGTGAACACGAGCAGCAATGACATCATTCGAAAGTTTATAGACAGGGCGGATGCCACCACGAAAGATGAAATCGAACAGCTGATCAATGGCGGACATGTCAGGAAACTGATCCATCAGGAATTGACCTACCGGGATCTGGACTCGGACATTGACCATCTTTGGAGCCTGCTCTTTACAACAGGCTACCTGACACAGGATGGGGATGATGAAGACGGGATATCGGCACTGGCCATCCCCAACAGGGAAATTCACTGGATATATACCCAGCAGATACGCCGCTGGTTTAAGGATGAAACCAAAAAGGACAGCCATAAACTCGAAGCGTTCTGCAGGGCATTCATTGAAAATGACACAGCGGCCATTGAAAATGGTTTTACATCATACCTGAATGAAACAATCAGTGTCCGCGATACGTATGTCAAGAAGAAAATGAAGGAGAACTTTTACCATGGAATCCTGCTGGGATTATTCGCAAACATGCACAGCTGGATAGTCAGGTCTAATGCAGAATCCGGCGAGGGATACAGTGACATCAGTGTTGAAATTAAGAGTGAGAAAATCGGTATCGTTATTGAATTAAAATATGCTGAAAACGCATCATTTGATGCAGCATGCCAAGAAGCCATGAAGCAGATCAGGGAAAGGAATTATGAGGAAAAACTGATTGACGACGGTATGAAAACCATTTACAGGTATGGGATTGCATGCTACAAAAAATGCTGCAGGGTGGTTTCCTGTTAAGATTTACACCCGCACCATCGCCAGCAGCTTCAGCACCGCCGGCTTCCACACGTCATAGTGCGGAAAGCTGCAGTGGAAGTTCCCCAGTACGGTCTGCTCCTGCGCGCGGAACAGAAAGACCAGACTGTAAAGGTTCCCGTCGAGACAGTATGCCTTACAGTCCATCCATGTGACAGGAATCCCGTCCGCGTCTGTCCTGATCACCGGCGGACAGTTCCTGTCTCTGTCGTAAAATTAAAATCAAAAAAATTCATCATAAATACAATCCTTTTCTGGATTCGATATGCGCTTTACCTTGTACATACACTCCTCCTTTATTATCACTGCGGTCATACCATCTTTAATAATCATGTAATCCCAAAAATAATCTTTGGAAAATTTACAGTAAATCAAATAATTATTGCCATCTCCCAGCCCTATCAATTCCGCCATTTCATCTACTGACTCCTCATACCTGTCCAATACCCGGCAATAATCAAAGCTACAGGGATTACCAAATGTTCCTATCTTATATCCTGTGGATATGGGTGCATATGATTCCCCTATCTCCTCTGTAACTTCCCATAATCCATAACATATACTCTGATATGGAATAATTTCCAGACAGTCTGCTTCATCTTCCATCACTGGATATTCTTCTACTTTTTCCATCCTGTACATTCTGCTTCTGGCATCAGGTATTATCAGTTCTGTTTCCGAAACCAATATATAGTCCCAAAGTAAGCCAATCGCATCATTCAAATCATCCCAGTGAGGATAAAATTTCAAATAGTACTGACCTTCCAGCCCCAATTCCTGAAATTCTCCTGCTTCTCGAAAATATCCATCTGCATTCTCAATTGCAATAATTTCACAATAATAATATGGAATTTCTCTGCTTTCATTTTGATATGAAAACTTTCCGGGAGAAAATTTTACTGTAAGTCCCTGAAACTCATCTCAACATTCTTTCCATCCATCCTGTCCGTGCAGTTCCTCTGTCATCATCCACGTTCCCCAGAAACATTGAGATATCCTGTTGAAATCCTGTATCGTGTAATTAATATCATTGGCATATTCATCCTGTCCATCATTAATATCAGTGCTTCCATCAAAAACAGTTATGTCAAATCCACTTTGTATTGGAATAGTTACAGCATATAAGCTCCAAATGATACAGATACATAATACCAAAACGATTCCTATTTTTTTATTCTTCATAATATTCCTCCAACGGTTCCACAACAATGTTACTCAATCCCCTCCCAGTCTCATAACTTTCATCACTGCCATCTCCAAAAAAGATATTCTGCCAAAATCGCGTTCTATGCCTCCTTCCCGCTTGTATATCTGTCCCCATTGTAACAGACAAATGTATCATATTTGCATCATAATAATGAGTTACTGACATATTTTCTTTGGATATCCAATTCATTAAAACAAGGGGAGTATTCCTCTTTTTGGACTACTCCCCTTTGATGCTCATGCCTGTTCTATTTTCCGCACCGCCTGTAATACTGTCTTGCCGTCTTTTCGTCCAGCATCATCTGCAGGTATTCCGCCACTGTCGTGATGTTTGACGGCGACGTATATTTGCTATCGTTTCCCATCCTCTGCATGATAAGGAACTGTAAACAAATAACTCATCAATTTACCGTGGCGCGCAGTCCCACCGTTGCGTACTCCAGCAGCCTGTATATGATGTTCGGCGACACTGACGCCTGTGCCTCTGTCAGCACATAAAACAGTTCATCACATATGCAGGAGAAATCATTCTCCTTGTTGCCAAACAGCACGGGGCACACGCACGCCACCGCCACCTTCTCCGAATCAATCCCCAGCAGGAAGGATACGTGCCCTGTTTTGCGCCAATCAGATTCTGTATTTTATCCTATTTCATCATAAATACAATCTTCTTCCGGATCTGAGATACGTTTTATCTGATACATATATTCTCCCTTTACAAGTACCGCCGTCATACCATCTTTCATAATCATATAATCCCAAAAATAATCTTCTTTAAAATAACAGATTACCATATATTTATTTCCATCGCCCAGCCCGAGCCATTCTGCCGCCCTATCAACACGTTCCTCACTCCTATCCACTATGCGGCATGAAACGATATATCCCGTATCTTCCCGCATATCCAGTTCATCCCCGATCTTTACAGACTGGCATGACTCTCCCAACTGTTCTGTGATTTCCCATATGCCGTAACACATGCTGCGGTATGGACTCATCCTTATATGGTCGGTTTTATCGTTTGGTCCGTCATATTCTCCTATTTTTTCCATCCTGTACATGCCACTTCTTGCCTCGGGAATTACCATTTCTGTTCCTGATATCAGTATATATTCCCATCCATATCCAATCTCTTCTTTCCAATCATCCCAATTCAGACTAAACAATAAATAGTAATCCCCCTCCATTCCCAGTTCTCCAAATTTCCCAGTCTCCCGGTAATATTCATTTGTATCCGCAATGGCTATGATGCTGCAGGAATATCCTGCTACTTCTTTATATTCACCCTGAAAAGAAAAACCTGTCGGAGAAAATTCTATCGTTATACCCTGTGGAACATTACAACATTCGCCCCATCCAAATTGTCCGTGCAGCTCCGCCGTCACCACCCATGTTCCCCAGATACATTGCGGCACTGTAGCCAAATCCTGTATGCTGCAATCCGCATCAGTGGCGGATTCATCCTGTCCGGAACAAATATCCTGCTCCCTGTCAGAGACATCTGTATCAGATCTATTTTGTACCGAAATAGTTACAGCATATACACTCCAGATGATACAGATACATAATAATACCAAAACGATTCTTATTTTTTTATTCTTCATAATATTCCTCCAACGGTTCCACAATGATGTCACTCAATCCCCTCTCTGTCTCATAACTTTCATCACTGCCATCTCCAAAAAAGATATTCATTTCTATATTTGTTCTGTACTCAAAATTACCATTTTTTCCGTGTTGTTTTAGTACAGCATTATATAGTGTCTCCCGCTCACTTCCTGCCAAAATTGCGTTATATGCTTCCTGCCCAATTGTATTACTTTGATACTTTATTATGCACAGTGCATCTAATTGATTTTGTGATAATATAAGTCCTTTTTTCTCAAAATCAGTTTTAGCTTTTTCATACAGCGGAGTGACATCCTGTATCAATTTCTCAAAACAAATATCAACAGGAATAACTGTATCTTTTATCTTATCATACTCACTGGCTTTATCACTCAGAGGTCCGGAAATGCGACCAGCCCGTTCTGGTACCTTATAAAAATCTATATCACCCTCCATTAAACAATCTCCAAAACCTACTGTAACGTGTTTATCTCCGGCCAGGTGAGGCTTGATTCCTATCAATTTTCCATCCTCTATTACTAAATATCCCCTTTCATTGGAATAATTATCTAATATTTCCAGTTCCATCAGGGTTCTTAAGTAAGCGGCAAATAATCGGCGTCTATAAAAGGAGCGCAGCCTATGATATCGTACAGTTAGAGCACCTTGATAATC
>VSNM01000057.1 GCA_009774245.1 Lachnospiraceae bacterium
AGTGATAGAATTATTATGCACCGACTACAATAAAAAAGCAACATTTATTCATTATTATTTAAGCAATGCTGTACTAGAGTCATGTATTGCTCGGGTGCAGGATGCAGATGTATATCGTATAACACTAATTTTAAAGGGAAATAAGCCAGAAGAATACATTTTTGAAATTAGTTTGACTGGATATTTTTCGATTGAAACAGATGATACAATTGATGATAAATTAAAGAATGCGCTGGTTACCAAAAATACTGTTGCTATTCTAATGCCATATTTAAGGAGTGAGCTGTCATTGCTGACAGCTCAGCCAGGTATGGAATGTGTGGTGTTGCCTGCGTTTAATATTAACAAGGTGCTTGAGGGAAAACTGAATAGGGATTGAGATTAATGGGGAGAGCAGCGATAAAAAGCTGCTCTCTTTATTTTTTGAATTGCCCTCAGCCTGTTGGCCAGTTCTGTCCCTTGTTCATAAATACAAAAAATGATATCCTGTTTATAATATCTTTGTGAAAAATACCAAGGAACTGTTAAGGAAGTGTTACGATGGATGAAAGGACCAAAAGACAGGAAACATCAAGTCCCGGATTTATGCAGACCTTATATCTGGAAGAGGAAATCGCGTTTCTGGAGCAGGGTATTGTAGAATCCAAAGAGAATCTGGAGAACCTGGAGAACGAACTGGCACAGACAGAGAAAAAGAAAGCGGAGACAGAAGAACAGATAAAGAATGTCCTGGAAAATGCCGAGAAGAAAAAGATGATGCTTCTCGGAGAGATTACTTCGCATACAAAGCAAAAAAGGGAGCTGGAAGAACAGTGTGCAAAGCTGTCTGCCAGGATCGAGCAGGCCAATGATGATTTGGACGGGAAATCCAAAGAGCTGCAGGACAAGGATGCAGCGGTGGAGGAAGCGGACAAACAGTTAGAGGCCATCAAAAGCGAACGCAGACGTATGTCGCGAAAGGGAAAGATTGCTTTTATAATCCTGTTGGTTGTATCTGCTGCCATTATTGTATTTGGCGCGGTTTATTGTAAGGAACAGATTTCCTGGCTGCGGTATTCATATCAGCGTGCCGAGGAGAGGAAAGATGATGCGCTTGCAGAGCTTTCGGCGCTGGAAGAGTATGCAGGATTGGCAATGGTTAAAGTCAACAATGTGTACAATGAAGATATATATAATGAGAAAACAGGCGATCTGGAATCCTCTGAAATGCGTATTTTGCGCCTGGATGTGAGTGTTCATTTTTTGGAAAATGGTGTTAAGGAGGCAGTTATATATGTGGATATCTATAGACCGGATGGCTCGTTGATGTCCGAAGACACCAGTCCTGAGGGACATACGACGTCTTTTTCGGCTATTGATCTGAATGACAAGACGATTGGATGGGGAAATGCAAAGGAGAGCATATATACAGGTGGCACATACTGGGTTGACTTTGTGTACAAGGATGAGGTGATTCATTCACAAAAAGTGATCATATCACAGGAAGAATCGATATTGGATGGAATCACATTTTATCCTTAATTCATTCCTGTCATTTCTCTGGCAAACTATATGAAATGGCGTCATGATCAAGGGCGCGGAAAGGAAATGGCGATGTACGATACAAATGATCAGAATTGTATCTCAAAAGAGGACAGCCGGTTTCTCACAGAGGGGGAGATTTTGGAACTGGATGGAGTCCTGCTGAAAACAAACGAAGAAGTAATCAAAAAGGCAGGTGAGATAAGCGAAATATTGCGGATAAAAGACGATCTGGTCCGGAAACTGCGGGGCGCGTATCTCTTGGCTGCAAAAGCATTGAAAGAAAAGGATGCGCTGCTGGAGGAGAAGGGCAAAAAACTCAGCGAGGAAGTACAGACAAGGTGGAGTCTCAAGAGTGCGTATGACCTGCTGCAGCAAAAATATGCGAAACTAGAGACGGATCATAATGAAGTAAAGGCAAAACTGATACGCGCCAGTCAGCGGATGCAGGAGCTTGAGACGCAGCTGTCCACACAGGAGCAGCGCTGTCGCGCGCTGGAATCTGATTCGAAGCAGATACAGAAGGATTGCAGTCAATACTATACTGATGCAAGGGCTGACAAAGAGCGGGCGGAGGCCGATCTGAGACAGGCCCGGACTGACCTTGAGGAAGCGAGGCAGACCGCCGCTGTATTACAGGATCGTCTGGAGATAGAACGAAAAGACAGGGATGAAAGGGAAAAGGAAATAAAGGATCTGGGAGACAGGCTGCAGGCGGAAACAGTCAGGGCCGGCGTCCTGGACGAAAAGTTACAGCAATATGCGTCGCGCGAACAGAAAATGCCGGCTGTCACACGGATGTGCCGCGCCTATAGCAGCATGGTGGAGAGGAGGGGAGAACTGCCGGAAGCGTTTTATGAACGTCTGCAAAGTGTGGTGCCGCTGGATGGTTTTGACAGTTTCTTAATCAGGGTAATGAAGCCGTCCTTCCCGATCTCTTATTACCTGTCTGTTCAGTCTTTTGTGACGGTGTACAGCCACAGCGGTCAGGTGTCCGGCGAAGGTTTGAAGGAAGCGCTTCGCGTTTCGGATGAGCTGTTGTCAGCAGTCTTTGATTTTGGAAGGGAATATTTCAAGGAAGAAAAACTTGTCCGGCTTGACTGCAAAGCGGGAGATTCGTTTAATGGCAATGTGTGTAAATATATTGACGGAAAAGGAGGACTGTACGGAAACATAGTGAAAGTGTGGCTGCAGGGATTTCGGGACGAGAAGAACAATAAAATTTATTGTTCCTATGTGGAAGGAGAGTAATTATGCTGGTAGTGCGAGAAGCGTATCTGACTTCAGAACAGATGGAACAGATCGGGATTCCTGCTGCTTTGGATACAGATATGGATATACGAAAGAAGAGCGCTGAGGATGCCGTGGGACAGCTCTGTCAGAATCCATATATTCCCCTGTTTGAGGAGGACAATATGGAAAGTCCCGCAGCCTATTATTTCCCCGGCATAGAAGTGATTATTCCAGCGGGAGTCAACAATTTAAAAAAGCGGATATATGACGAATGGGATCGTCTGATTCCAGGCCGGGACGCGATGAAGTATTTTCCGGCATCGAGCAAACAGGTCATGCAGCTGCATTCGTATCTGAATCAGTTTGTGAAAGCGAACGGTACCATTATGGAACCGGCGTTTCAGTTTCTGTCATCAGTTGACTCGCTGTTTTTTGGGGAAGGTAATGAGTGGAAGAAATACAAGATGCTGCGCTGGCATTCGGGGAAATTTAAGGGATATTATCTGCCGGTATGGAGCTATTCCGTCATGGGCGGGGGCGAGCCTTTGGACGGCTGGGCAGCGTTATATCAAGGGTATGGGCTGGCTCCTAATGTTGATGCAATTCTTGTCTGGCTGCATGAACTGCCGAAATTGAAAACGGTAGTTCTCACAGAGGAACAATATGGATATTTGAAGCAATATTGGCGCAGAGCTGATTTTAGGCGTCTGGGCATCAAATATTACGCTTTGTCAGAGGGCATATTTGATAATGGGCGATGCTGGGAGGTATTTGAAAGGGCGCATGCCGGTACGGGTAAAATCTGCTGTGTTTTTCCGGATGGTGAGTGGCTCAGTGCAAAGGCGTCTTCGGAGAATATAGTAGGAGGCGGCACAGTTTCCATTGATTTTGGCACGAAAAGCACGGTGGTGGTGGTCAGTGATCAGTCCACGGGCAGCTTTGATACGTTGAAGTTCAGAAAAGAGCATTCGGGGGGCAACTCGCTGTATCCCACTGTGTTGAAATTCTGTAGTCTTGAGGCGTTCCTGGAAGCGTATGAGTCGGAGAATGGAAGACCGGATACACGATGGGAGATGGTTTCCATTGACGACTCGTCACACGAAGGCGGGATTTCTGATTCGGCGCTGGGGATTTTTCGTGGTCTGAAGCAATGGATGATGGACCCCAATGAGGGAAACGCAATATTGCGGCAGGAGGGTGCACCGGACAAACCGATTGTACTTGGTGAGTATGTTTCCGGCAATAACAGTATTGATCCAATTGAGTTATATGCCTATTACCTGGGGTTATATATCAATAATAACCGGGATAACAAAATTTTTATGCGGTACCGTTTGTCCTTTTCTGCAACGTGTATGGAACCAGTCCGGAACAAAATGGAGGAGAGCTTCCGGCGCGGACTCACGAAATCATTGCCGACGAGTATTGTAAATGGCCGTGACATGAAGAATTTTGCAGTTGACTGTATCTGCTCCGAGCCGGCAGCATATGCGGTGTGCGCACTGGCATGTATGGACATCCCGAAACAGTGCCAGGATCGTTTCTTCTACGGGATATTTGATTTTGGCGGCGGAACCTGTGACTTTAACTATGGAATCTGGGGAACAGAGGAGGACGAGAAGCTGCACAAGCAGAAATACAAGATCTGGATGTTAGGCGATGGCGGTGATCCGTTTCTGGGCGGCGAGAACCTCCTGGAACTTTTGGCAGTGCAGGTGTGCATTGAGCAGTGGGACTGGTTTGAACGCTATGGTTTTAGAATATCCCGTCCGCGCTGCTATGAGGGAGAAAATGAGGACTTCTTTTCGGCTTCCTTTGAGTCTGCAAATAACCTGGAATACCTTGTGGATCAGCTCAGGGCGTCGGTTTGGGAAAATTCTGACGATTGTGGCCAGGAAAGCGGGGAATTTGCGATTATGGTATCAGGGCTGATACCCGAAGGGATGGATGGCAGTTATCCTGCACTGAGAGAGACAGAGCTCAGGCTCTCCCGCAGACCGCTGGAGAAATTGATATTAAATCGTATCAACGAGGGCGTAGCTGCATTTTTTGACACATGTTATCAGACACTGGAAGATCACAGGAAAAAGGAAGTGCCGCAGTTGTGTGTATTTCTTGCCGGAAATTCCTGCCGTTCAAAATGGGTGAGGCTGGTGTTTGAACGATATATAGACGAGGAACTGGATCACCATTATATCCAAAGTGCGTATCTGTGTGATCCGATGGGCTTACCCGGATTTGAGGAACATATTCCTTCTGTGTTGTGGGATGAAGGGCAGATTGATCGAATGAAGGGCAAGATTTCCAGGCTCGGGGATCTTGACGGCAAGATCGGGGTGGCATACGGACTGGCCCTGTATGGAGATCAGGTCGAGATTGAAGACCGCAGCATAAAGAATTATCTGCTGTACTATCTCGGAACGAACAACTTTTTTGACATCGATGTGCTCAGAGGGGCACATGGCGACCGGTTGATGATCGGGGAGAATGTTCCGTTTGCAGGCGCTGTCATGTGTAATCTGTATTATACGAAAAAACGGCCAAAAGATGGGGTGTTAAGCGGGGCGAAGGCAGTCATGCTGAATGAACAGAATGTTCCGGTGAAGGAAAACAGGACCTGCTTTGTCAGGGCAGTCAGTCAGACAGAGATCAGCATTTTTGCCGTTTCAGGCGATGATCCTGAGAAACACGCTCCTGAGGAGGAACTCATCATAGACTTACAAACGGGAAAATTCAAAAAGAATACAGGAGAATGATAAGGGGGACAAATTATGGCGCACAATCTTATGGAGGATGACGCGAATATTATAAAAAAATGTCATGATTATGGATTTTGCTGTACTTATGATGCGGAGAGCAAATTCAGGCACGAAAGTGTGAAGGATGCAATAGCGGCGGTTCTGGCATCGAGGTCCAGTCAGTCAGAGAAACTGGGGCGGCTTATCGCAGGAACCGACAAGGTGATGGGGCCGCTGCAGGAACTGGTTCACGGTGCAAAGGAGCTGGCGAAGTTTTCTGCTCATGGAGCCGGTGCGGAGAATGACTGTCAGGATGTGATCGGAACCTATCAGGAGCAGCTCGCGAAAGAAATGGACTGTCTGGCCGAGAACCTCAGTACGCTGGAGGGTGCCAAGAGAGTCATGGACCGCAGGTATATCCGTGTGCCTGTAGTCGGGGTCATTAATTCCGGCAAGAGTACATTCCTGCATTCGGCCCTGGGAGGCGGAATGAGTGATACGATGAAGGAAAATCTGTTTCCCAGCGCCGGCGGCCATCAGTCCTGTACCGGTACACGTACCGTCCTCATTTATGATAATGACCTGGAAGGGCTGATGGTACTGGCGAAGTTTAAGGATAAGCTTACTTTTGTCAATGACTGCAGACAGTCCATCCGCCGTATGATTAATGTGCTGGAACGCCTGAATTTATCCGGCCAGTATCCGGGAATATACGAACTGCAGGACAGTATCGCGGAGGGAGCCGATGTGATCTCCCTTCTGGGCGGGTATTGTCAGTCCGCGGAATTTAAAGCTCTCTGTAAGATTCAATATAAAGATGCGAGGGATGCGGAATCCGTGTGGGATTTCTGCTCTTTCGTTCATTTTTCAAAGAATCAGGATTACACGGAAGACGAGATGGCTCGCGGAATACAGAAGAACTATTTTAACCTTGGCGACCTTACAAAAAGCTGGAAAGAGGGTACAGACTATGGCGTACAGATATCACTAGAACACGAGTTTGAACTGGTGAAGAATTTTGTCTGTAAATATGATCCGGATATAAAGGAGGGAACGAACCACTATACGACATACTGCGGCGTGCAGGTGGTGGAGATCCGGGGGAACCTCTGCGGCGAGATTGCCGGTCTGGAGCTCATTGACAGTGTCGGGGCCAATGACGATGCGATCAGCAACGAAGAACAGATGAAAACATTGATGCAGGACAGCGATGCCATGATTCTGCTGGAGCGGCCGCAGTCCCTGGCCCGCGGGGGATGGAGTATTGGCGAGTGTGTCCAGTTTGTCAGGGAACAGAAGAAGGCGTCAGACCAATTTTTGTATCTGGTATATAACTGTTATAAAAATAATACGACAACACCCTCGGATTTGTCGCTTGATATAGACAGTGCGAAGAAATACTACTCTGGGGACTGCAAAAGGGTGTACGTCTCCGATATCGGAGAGTGGGAAGAGGTACAGTCCAAAATGCTGGTGGACATGCTGGTCAATCTGTCAGAGAGCGTGGAGGAAACGCACAAAGAATATCTGAGCCTGGCAGAGAAGGCAAATTCAAATATTTCCAGCAGCATCCAGACAATTCGGCAGATTGCAGGGAGCCTGGGACAGATTTGCATTGCGGAGGACGAGAACGCATCGGAGCGGAAAGAGTTTATTGAGAAAATCCTCCAGCGTCTGTTCGGAGAGGTTGAAAAGCTGGCATTTGATACGAAGAATGAAACGAAAACACCCTGCCGTGTCAGGGTAAACGAGATCACACAAAATCTGGTAGAAAATCTCAGGCTGGATGCCAAGACGATTGATTTTAACACATCGTATGAGTATGTGTCCCCGACCGGACCGCGGTTTGTCTATAACCGCTATGTGGCATTTCTATGCATGTATTCGCATATGCTGGAGGACGCAAAGCGTCAGTATAATATCCTGAAAACCGATATCAATGCATATGTGGCAAATAAAAGGCAGGAGCTAATAAAAATACTCTGGGAGAGTGGACGTTTTCAATGCATTATGTCCGATCCTGATGCAAAAGGCAGTGTGGGATCTCCAGACGCTGGTGAGATATGCAGCTGGCTGAGAAAGAATGCCAGGGAGCTTCTGGCGGATGTACTGGAAGACCTGCTGCTGAAAGATATTGGCGCGGAGAGCCTTATTGACGGGAGCATAGGGAAAGTGATCGAACAGTTTGAGCCGAAAAACCTGACGCTGGAGCAGCTGTTTGGGCAGCAGATCTCTGATCCGGGGCTGGAGAATGATGAGAGCGCTAAGGCTGCAGTGATCGTGAAACAGCTTTCCATGAAGGCGGACGAACTGAGAAACGCATTGCTGGAAAATGTGCTCCGAATTGCGGATGGCACGCCGGAATCAGACAGGTCCGCTGCCAGGAAAAAGGAGGATTCCGACTGGGATAAAATACTGAACAACAATACAGCGGTCGTTGGGAAAACATCCGATTGGAAACCGGAGCAGAATCTCCCGACTTTCGGCGCCGACGCTGATTTGTTTGATTTGGATCAGCGAATCCGCAAGGATGTTGTCTGCGACGGTATTTTAAAAAAATTCAGGGATAAACTGCGTGGGGAAGGGTTACCGCAGAACGCAGAGCAACCGATCAACCAGTTATATAATTTGTATTACCGCTATTATGATGTGCTGTTGTCTGAGGAGGAGCTCTCGTATAAAAAACGTCTTGGCGAGCTTCGCCGCAATACGGATATGCTGGCAAGGCAATTGATCGTGCTCTGTCAGAAATGGAACTGATTATTCGGGGAATGCCGGCTGGCAGTGGGATAAATGATTTGAATAGTGCAGGGACAGAGTTTCTATTTTTAATTCCGGAAACAAATTTCAAGTTATGTTTATGAAATAGGCTATACTAATGGAGGTCGGCGTATGTTATTTTATAAGAAAAATCCAGGATTTGTAATTGAGGTTCACAAAGACGCCCCGCGTGTCGGCACTCCATATGTAGTGAATGCCAAGGGGAAGGGAAATCGTTTTTATGAGAATGATCCTGCAATGAACCGGATCATTGGCGGCTATAGTAAGGGACCGGAGCATAGCTATGCCAGGGAATTGATCAAGAGATATCCGTTGAGCAATGAGTAGGCGGGTGTGCATACTATAATGTAATGAAGGGATAGAGAATGCTTGTTGGCAGCTCTGTCCTTTTTTATGTACAGCCCCGTGCAAAATGTGAAAAACCATATGCGGAAGTTTTTCACATGGAAATATGCCGCTAAGGCGGCGCATGGGGCGCGCGGCGAGTAGGTGAGAAGGGCATTCACCTGCCCGATTGCACATGGATATAAAAATAATACCTATAGGTATTAATAAGCGTTATCCAATAGTTTCTTTTAAAATAGTTATAAAGAATATACTATATAATTATTAGAAGAAAAGGAAAATGCTTATGGACAATAAAAGAAAAAAGAAAGAGGAACGACAGCTGTATCAAAATATTGGAAACCGTCTTTTGATGAGAAGGCGGGAACTGCACTATACGCAGGAACAAATGGCGGAGCAGCTGGGAGTGAGCACGGGATTCTATGGAATGATCGAGCGGGGTGAGAAGGCGCCGAGTATTGAAAAGCTTGTGATAATCTATGAAAAGCTGGGAACGGATATTACTTATCTGCTGACAGGAGATGAGAAGGAAGATCAGGTTCCCGATTATATTGAGAAATGTCCCAGGGATAAAAAGTACGATTTTGAGCAGTTGATGAGACATGCGCTCAATCTCGCTGACCATGGAGGGTATAACGCGAAAGAGTAGGCGGGACAGGTCATAAACAGGAGAAAAAGAGAGGGAGAGACACAGGCTGATGCAGGAAGATAAAGGAGCGCCGGAGGCCGATCAGGATTTTGCCCGCTTTATAAAACAGGTGCGGACGGATGCAAAGGTATCGCAGAAAAAACTGTCAGAGGGACTCATGTGTTCCAGCCAGTATGCGCGGGTGGAAAAGGGGCAGCGATCTGTCTGCAAGGACATGAGGGACTGTCTGCTGGGAAGAATGGGAATTTCCAGCGATCTGTATGAAAATCTTTTGAATATCGAGGACTATGCGGCGTGGGAACAGCAGCGAGACATCCTGGGCGCTGTGGAGCAGAAGGAATTTCAGAGGGCGCAGGAGCTGCTTGTCGCATATGAGCAGCAAAAAGGCAAAGGAATCAAGAATAAAATGAAACAGCAGTTTTGCCTCGTGATGCGGGCGGAGATTATGAGACAGCAGGGGGCAGAGCAGCGAGAGATTGACGGCTGTTATGAGAAGGCAGTCAGACTGACGGTGCCGAAGGTGGAGAGCTTGTGTGTTGCGCAGAAGCTGCTGTCCATTCAGGAAGTCAATATGGTTCTGGAATATGAGTTCTATCACAAAGGCGCGGATTTCTTGGAGAAATGCAAAGAATTGATGGTGTTTGTGGAGAACTCTTTGTATGATGATCTGTCAAAGGCAAAAATTTATCCTAAGATTGTCTGGTACTATCTGCGGGAAATATATTCGGAACAGGGTGGACCGCTCATCAATCTGAGAGAAGATCTGGAAGTCTGCAGTCGGGCGATCGGGCTGCTGCGGGATACAGGGCGTGCATATTTTTTGGTGGAGCTGCTGGAGATGCGTGTCAGGATTGCGGGAGACATTGAGAAGGATGCTAAGGAGCGCATTCCTATACAGGACCGGGAGAAGCTTCGGGCGGAAGATCGGGAGAGCAATCAGGAATGCAATCAAGGGAGCATAAAAATGCTGGATCTGTTGAAGCGGCTTTATGCGGAGTATGAGGTGCCGTTATATATGCAGGACTGCGTGTATCTCTACCGGCAGAGATGGGTTTTCTATGTGGGCGATGTCCTGCGTATTCGCAGAAAAATGTTTGGAATGACACAGGAGGAGCTGTGTGGAGATGACTGCTCGGTGAAATCATTGCGCAGAACAGAGAAAATGGAAAAGAATATGCAGCATGAGGCGCTTGGGATTCTGCTGAGAAAGCTTGGTCTGTCCAGGGAATTTCAGAAGGCGCGCCTGGCATCGGGAGACAGGGAAGGGCTGGCATTGATGGAGGCGATTACATCTTGCCGCAACAACCGCGAGTTGGAACGGGTAGGCACAATCTTGAACAAGATGAAAGAGCAGATTGTGTCAGAGATTCCGGAAAACCGTCAGTATATCATGGAGGCACAGGCATCGTTGGACTGGATGACAGGTAAAATCACGGACGAAGAGTTCGTGACAAGGGAAGAAAAGGCTCTTGGGTGTACCTTGAAAGTGAAGAACCTGTATGATATGGATAAAGTGTATTTGACCGAGATGGAAATGCTGTGCATTCGTCAGGTAATTCAGATGTTGCCGGAGGTGGAGAGGAAAAAGTGTATTGATTTCATGCTGCGTATTTTTGATGCATATGAGAAAAAGAATGCTTTGTCTGACTGTATAGTGATGTATGAGTTTGCTATATTAGGTGTAATATGTGAGCTTGGAAATTTAAAAGAGTATCAACAGTCCACCAATTTAGCTCAAAAGGTATTAAGAGAGACTTTGAAGTGCAGAAGGATATGGGGGATTGATGGGTATCTTTATGAGATTGTGTGGAATGAAAATAAAACAATGACTGAAGTTCTACAACAATGTATTACACTCAGTCATTTTTGTAAACAAACATTTTATGAAGATTTTTATTATGAAAAGCTTTATCAATCATGAAGGTCATTTGTTAGTGGCCGGTCGCTGCAAGGTGCAATCCCGCTTTCCTCTGAATAAGCTCCTGTACCCTCCGCGGTATTATAGACAATAACTGTACCATTCTGCACGATGATGACAAGGGCAAGGGTTAATAACAGTTTTTTTAAATTGAAATGCTTCATTTTTGAATTACCTCCAATTGTTAATTTCATTTGTTAATCTTTTTCATATCTTTTGCTCGGTGACTATGTCGTATTGCAGATTGTCAACAGATCGTAACAAATCAGCCTTTTGCCACTGCTGTGAATGACTTGGGACTCTGCAACGTATTTTAGGAGCTGTAGAAAATATCCTGCGCAAACTGCATCAGTTATTTTCCTGCAGCTCCTTTATTATAGTGGAATAGTGTATATACTTCAAGGGACAGAATTGACCAATGGAACAATTGGCCAATTCTGTCCCTTATTTTTAGCGTGTCGGCGTTTAAATGGACTATTCTACCCACTTCTCAATATCGGCGGACAGCAGATCAAATTTGTCATCATAGATCAATGTCAGGAGGTTGTCGAGTTTTTGCAGCGCATGCGTGATGAGCTGCGGTTCGCACAGATTTTTTTCCAGGGCGAGGGCCAGCTCATTGAGGTCGAGCACCTTGACATAGCCGTCGGGATAGATGACCACATCAGCAAGCAGATCTGTGACAATCATGGCGTTGTCCGCGTCCTGATAGGTGTAGTCCACGATATCGCAGTACCAGTACAAAAGCGAGTTGTCTTCGCGGTAAAATTTGCTTATCTTGAAACCAAGTTTTAGAAAATAGCAGGAGTAACCATGGTGAAAATCCCGCCGCGGTTTTAGGGTGTTCCATTTGGTGACAATGAAATCATCCGTTCTGTTAAGAATAATATCGTCCTTTAGCAAAATGCACTCATCAGGTATCAAACGTTTGCGGTAAATCTTCAAATCATTCATGGCATATTCTCCTTTGATTGGCTGCGGTATTTGTAGAGAGGAATTTTATTTACAGTGTAACTCTTTTTAGCGCAGTATTCAATGACTTTATAGACAAAAATATTCGTTGCGCTTTGACTGTTTTTAACGTATAATCAGAATAAATAGTGACAAGTATCAAATGGTTGAGGAGACAATGAGATGAGACAGTTTTTTGGAATGAGTCAAAATGGAGATCTGGCGGAAGCACTCAAGGGACTGGATAATCCCCAGTTTATCATGCTGATGTCAAACAACGCACAGTTTGAATCGCATGTGAACGCACTGGCGAGACGCTATCCGGGTGTACCAAGCATTGGTTGTATCGGGATGAGTTACGATATCAAAATGGTGGAAGAGGGCGTTGGCATCGTTGCGTTTCTGGATGGAGTGGCTGCGGCAGCAAATGTATTGGAACAGGCATCGACGATGCCGATCAAGTATATTGAGCGGCTGGAGGAGGATATGCGAAACGTTGGCGGCAGGGAGGAGGATACCGTCTGTATCGACTTTTGTACTGGCAATGACGCATGTGTGCTGGCTACGATCAATACTGTGTTAAAACAAAAAAATATTTCTCTGGTCGGAGGGACCGGGGATGCGGGAAAAGTATCTGTTAACGGAAGGATTTACGAGGATGCGGTGGCGTATGCGTTGGTGCGGAACCTGAACGGCAGGGTAAAGACCTACAAGGAAAATATCTATCACAAGCTGGGCCATTATCGTTTTATTGCCTCGGACACGGACAAAGAGGAATATGTGATTGGCACATTGAATGGAAGACCAGCCAAGCAGGTGTACAAAAATATTCTTCATGTGACGGACGAGGAGATCCTGACACAGACTTTTCAGAATCCTTTTGGAAAGATTAATGGGGATGACACCTGCATTATTTCGATCAAGGAAGTCAGAGGTGATGCGCTTGCGTGTTTTCGTCAGGTAAATGACTCCGATGTCCTGATTTTGCTGGAACTTGGTGATTATGAGGCTGTTGTGCAGCGGACGATAGACGATATCTGCCGTGATTTTCCCAAACGTTCCGCTGTGTTCTCGGTCAACTGTCTGTTCCGCTATAAACTGTTTTGCGAGCGCGGGTATATGCAGACTTATCTGGATGAAATGTCGCAGTTGGGAAGTCATGCAGGGCTCGTCGGATATGGGGAGCATTACAATAACCGTTTCGTCAACCAGTCCATGACCTGCGTTGTGTTTGAGTAGAAAGGGGGGAATGTAAGATGTTTTATCGAAAGAGAACAGGTGGAAGGCAGGGCGGGGAGAAAAATCGTTACCCGATGCTGCATGCGGCGGACAGCCTGAAAGAGTATCAAAAAGAACTGGTCGGCAAGGAGGTCGAATCCCTGTGGGAGCTTGGGATGGTGGGCAGTTCCTTTTCGGGCGTCATGAAAAAGGCAGATCATTTTCATGAGCAGCTGTCGAATTTTGAGCAGTCTTTCTCTGACATTAACAGTGTGGCCGGGCAGTTTGCTCAGGTGCGCGGAGCCATCAACGACGCCGTTTCTGAGGCGGAGGGGAAAGTGGAGGAGTTAAAGAGCACCTCGGTTCATGTGGAGCAGACCTACAGTGATATGGAGCAGACCTTTGCACAGCTGCAGGGCTCTGTAGAGGGAATCAAGCAGTGCATGAAGAAGATTGTCTCGATTGCGGAGCAGACCAATATCCTTGCGCTCAACGCATCGATTGAGGCGGCAAGGGCCGGACAGTTCGGCAGAGGGTTTTCGGTGGTTGCGACAAATGTGAAGGAGTTGGCAGACCAGATCAAAGAGCTGGCTGAGGAAGTGGATACAGGTGTGCATGAGGTGGAGCGCGGAACAGGTGAGTTGAACAACAGTATCGCTGCGTCACAGCAGGCATTGAGCCGAAATATCGATACGGTCAACAGTACATATGACTCCTTTCATAAGATTACGGAGACTGCGGAAAACACAGTGTCTGTACAGACTGGGATTTCCGATGTGATTGATGATGCGCACAGGGAACTGCAGACGATCGGACAGTTTTTTGACGAGATCAAGCAGCAGTACCAGGAGGTAGTCAGACATATCGAGCGCGCGAACAGCCTTGGAACGACGAAGAGCGCTATATTTGAAGATATGGATCATATTCTTTCACAGCTTCCCCCTATGGTGAATGAGATGAAGCCATAACGAAAGATGTTGAATTATCGAAAAAGATGCGATATAATTTTGATAACGAAGAAAGTACAATTTTGTATACAAAATGTGTAGAGTTCAGGAGGAAAATTATGACAGTACAGGAGTTCTATGATGAGGTGGGCGGCGACTACAACGATATTATGTCAAGGCTAAGGACGGAGGACAGAATCAAAAAATTTGCGGGAATGTTTACAAGGGATGAGAGTTACAAGATGCTGGTACAGTGTATCAACGACGGAAATGCCGACGAGGCCTTTCGGGCTGCGCATACGATGAAAGGTATGTGTCAGAATATGGCGTTTACGCGTCTCTACAAGTCCAGTCATGAGATTACGGAGATTCTCCGTGGAAAGGACATCGAGGGCGCGAAGCTGATGCTGGATGTGCTGACGGAGGATTACAATGTCGTGATTGCAGGGATTGAGAAGCTGTTGGCGTAGCCGCATAAAAGGAAGGAATGAGTAGCGATGGAGATCATGGAGAAAAACACTATCTTAATTGCAGATGATGCGGAGTTAAACCGCGAGATGATTAAATTTATATTTGACGAGCAGTATAGCATTATTGAGGCACAGGACGGGGAGCAGGCGATCAATATCATTATGGAAAACAGTGATAAGATCTGTCTCATATTTCTGGATCTGCTGATGCCGAAAAAATCCGGTCTGGATGTGCTCCGCTTTATGAATGATGCGGATTATATTGATTTTATTCCTGTCATTATGATTACAGGGGAGGCGACGGATGAGACGGACGAGAAGGCTTATGAGTACGGCGCTTCCGATATTATCTACAAGCCGTTTGCGCCCAATGTGGTCATGAGGCGCGCGAAAAATATCATGGAGCTTTTTGAGCACAGGATTTATCTGGAGCGCAAGCTTGAGAAGCGCACGAGGCAGCTGCGGGAGAGCAGGGAAAAGCTCGAGAGAAGCAATGAATTCCTGATCAACGCGCTGAGCTCTGTCGTCGAGTTCAGAAGTCTTGAGTCAGGGGAACATATTCAGCGTGTAAAGTATTTTACAAAACTCTTTTTGAAATATATCATGAAGATCTATCCAGAGTACAACATCACGAAGGAGCAGGCCGCCCTGATTGTCAATGCGTCGGCGCTGCATGATATCGGAAAGATCGCGATACCAGACAGCATCCTGCTCAAGCCGGGAAGACTGAATGAGGAAGAGTTTGCGGAGATGAAGAAACACACGATCTACGGCTGTGAGCTCCTCGAGAAGTTCAAGCAGGAGGACAATGAGTTTTATCAATACTGCTATGATATCTGCAGATATCATCACGAGCGGTATGATGGAAATGGGTATCCGGATCAGTTAAAGGGCGATGAAATCCCAATCTGGGCACAGATTGTGTCGGTCGTGGATGTGTATGATGCGCTGGTGAGCAAGCGTGTATACAAAGATCCGTTTGCGGTGGAGGAAGCGGCGCGCATGATTATAGACGGTGAATGTGGTATCTTCTCGCCGGAGATGCTCGACTGTTTCAGACTTGCGAAGGAGGAGCTCTTTGCAGTGACGGAGGGAGAGTTCTCGTTTGCAGATGTGATGGTGAAATAAATTAAGAACGTGTGCCCATCGGGCACACTGCAATCGAGCAGGGAGGATGAAGCTTCCCTGCTCGATTGTTTGTAAAAAAATCACAAAAATCAGACATTTACTAGACAATTTTAACAAATTTCTGTATAATTATGGTTAGGTATCAAAAAGATGGAAGATGACAGGCATACGGAGGCGCAAGAATGGGAAGAAATAAAAAGTATAAAAAGTTGGTCTACCAGTCACTGGCCGTGATCACCCAGTTTGGCATCAATATGCTCGTTCCAATTTTTTTGTGCTCTTTTGCAGGAATGTTCCTGGATCGTAAACTGGGAACTGCATTTTGGTTTGTTTTATTGTTCTTTGTAGGAGCCCTGGCGGGTTTTCGGAATATTTTTATTCTGGCAAGGAAAATTTACGAAGGAGATAGCGAGGATGAGGACAAGACTTAGGAAAATCAACACGGCTTTGCCGGGACTGCTTTTTGGAATCATTTTATTTGGCGCGCTGTGCCAGATCGCGGTCATCTTTTTCGCAGGTGATAAAGCAGACTACAGTATAGGACTCTGGGTAGGGGTTCTTACAGCAATATTTATGGCCTTTCACATGGCGGTTACGATTAACTCAGCCGTAGAAAGAGATGTAAAGGGGGCGCAGGCGGCAGCAACGAGACAAAATATGATCAGGTATCTCATCGTGGTACTCATTTTGGGAATCCTGATGTTGACAAGGATTGGCAATCCACTGGCTGCTTTTGCAGGATTGATGGGGTTGAAGGTATCAGCCTATCTGCAGCCGTTGTTTGTCAGGTTGTCTCACCACACGGGGCGCAGGGGGTGCCTCAGGAGGAAGCGTAACTATGAGGGAGCCGAATAGTTACCATATGGTATGTAAAACTGAATATAGAAATAAAATAAGGAGGTGAGTGTATGGGAGCAGGAATTTTGTTATCCGGCGCTGATGACATTGACTTCATGATACATGGTGTGTTTCAGTATGAACTCTTTGGCCAGAAGCTATGGATAACAACGACGCATGTCTGCCTGTTTATCGTCATGGCGATCATCATCATATTCTGCCTGTGTGCGAACAGGGCAGTCAAACGTGCGACAGAGGTTCCGGGAGGTTTCCAGAACGTTGTGGAGCTTGTTGTTGAGATGCTCGACAACATGATCAAGGGTGTGATGGGGAAAAATGCCACGGCCTTTGCCAACTATATCGGCACGCTGTTCATCTTTATTCTCATCAGCAACATTTCCGGACTGATGGGGCTTAGGGCACCCACAGCGGATTACGGTGTGACATTTGCACTGGGCCTGATTACCTTTACCCTGATTACGTTTAACAAGTTCAAGTATCAGAAGGTTTCGGGCGTGATCAAGGGACTGTGCGATCCGTGGCCGATCTGGGCGCCGATCAACATTATCGGTGATGTCGCAGTACCCATTTCCCTGTCGCTTCGTTTGTTCGCAAACGTTCTGTCGGGAACTGTTATGATGGCACTGCTCTATGGTCTGCTCGGCTTTATCGCGACAGGCTGGCCGGCGGCGCTCCATGTGTACTTTGATTTGTTCTCAGGGGCAATTCAGACGTACGTGTTCTGTATGCTGACAATGACATATATCAACAATGCCATTGAAGGTTAAAAAACCGAAAAGAAATTCTAAGCCTGTAAAAGACACAGGCTAAGAATTACTAAATTTCGGTTGGGAAACAGCTTTGCTGTTCTCCAGATCATTTCACATTATCAAATATTTAATCAAATATTTCACAGGAGGAATTTATTATGGGATTTGATTCAAACTTTATCTTAGGTTGCTCAGCAATTGGTGCAGGTCTTGCGGTTATCGCAGGTATCGGACCTGGTGTAGGCCAGGGTATCGCCGCAGGTCATGCCGCTGCTGCAGTTGGTAGAAATCCAGGTGCAAAATCTGATGTCACCTCTACCATGCTTCTTGGTCAGGCGGTTGCCGAGACAACTGGTCTCTATGGTCTGCTTGTGGCAATGCTGTTACTGTTCGTAAAACCTTTAGTACCATAAAAAAACGAAGAGATTTTCAGGTTATCATTTATTATAATGAAAAAGGAGGTACAAAGGTATGGTGAATCACACCATGATACTGGCTGCCGAGACAGAGGGATTAAGCCGGCTGTTTGACCTGGACTTCCAGCTTTTGGCGGACACGGTTCTCATGATCATCGCCATGTTTGTGCTCTTCCTTGTCGCATCGCACTTCTTATTTAATCCGGTAAGAAAGATGTTAAACGACAGGAAGGAAAAGATCAGGGGAGAACTTGATCAGGCGGCGGCTGACCAGAAATCGGCGGCTGACACGCGCGCCCTCTACGAAGAGAAGCTTAGTCAGGCAGGCAAAGAGGCGGAGGCGATCCTTGCGGATGCGCGCAAGCGCGGTATGGAGAACGAGGCCAAGATTGTCGCCGATGCGAAGCAGGAGGCGGCACGGATTGTCGAGACAGCCAGAAAAGAGGCAGAGCTTGAGAAGCAGAAGTTAGCCGACGAGGTGAAGCGCGAGATGGTTGCGGTTGCTTCGCTGATGGCGGCCCAGATCGTACAGGCCAATATTGACACAAATGCCCAGCATGAACTCATTGACAAGACATTGAAAGAAATAGGTGATAGCACATGGCTAAGCTAGTTTCCAAAACGTATGCTCAGGCGTTGTTTGAACTTGCCGTTGAGGAGGAGCGGACCTCGGCCTTTCTGGAGGAGGCGTCAGGGCTCCTTGAAATAATCCGCGCCAATGCGGAATTTAGACAGTTCATGAACCACCCGAAGATCCAGAAAGAGGACAAGCTCGAGGTGGTGCAGAATGTGTTTCGGGATAAGGTCAGCAAGGAAATGCTTGGATTTCTGGTGACGATCGTTGAGAAGGACCGCTACGCGGAGATCGAGACGATTCTTGAGGATTTTATCGCATCCGTGAAGGAGTACAGCAATATCGGAACGGCTTATGTCACAACAGCTATAGCAATAAATGATCAGGAAAAACAGGATATTGAGAGCCGTTTACTTGCTACCACCAGATACAGGACCATTGAGTGTGTCTATGATGTGGACACGGGCCTGATTGGCGGAATGGTCATCAAGATGGGCGACAGGGTTGTGGACAGCAGTATTCGGACAAAACTGGATAAGCTGCAGCGGGAGCTGCTGGCGATTCAACTGTAAAAACCACGAAAAGTATTTCTAAGTCTGCACAGGACGCAGACTAAGAAATGCTAAAGTTTCGTGGGGCAAATTTGTAAATGGCACAAATTTGCGGGGAAATATAATAATAGAAAGGTGCAGATCCATATGAATTTAAGACCAGAAGAGATAAGTTCTGTGATCAAGGATCAGATAAAGAGATATGCCTCTGATCTGGAAGTATCGGAAGTCGGTACGGTTATTCAGGTGGCAGATGGTATCGCACGTGTACATGGGTTGGAAAAGGCAATGCAGGGTGAGCTGCTTGAGTTCCCGGGGGAGGTTTACGGCATGGTCATGAACCTTGAAGAGGACAATGTGGGCGCCGTATTGCTTGGAAGTACCAAGAACATTAACGAGGGTGATACCGTAAAGACGACCAACCGCGTTGTGGAGGTTCCCGTGGGAGATGCCCTGCTCGGACGTGTAGTAAATGCACTTGGTCAGCCGATTGACGGCAAAGGTCCTATCGCAAGCACAAAATATCGTCAGATTGAAAGAGTGGCATCCGGTGTTATCACGAGAAAATCCGTTGACACGCCGATGCAGACCGGTATCAAGGCGATTGACGCCATGGTTCCGATCGGAAGAGGGCAGCGTGAGCTGATTATCGGCGACAGGCAGACCGGTAAGACGGCGATCGCCGTGGATACGATCATCAATCAAAAGGGCCAGAACATGAAATGTATCTATGTCGCGATCGGCCAGAAGGCTTCCACGGTCGCGAGCATCGTAAAGACACTGGAAGAGTTTGGCGCGATGGCGTACACGACGATCGTGGCCGCAACTGCCAGCGAGCTTGCGCCGCTGCAGTATATCGCACCGTATTCGGGATGTGCGATCGGTGAGGAGTGGATGGAGAACGGTGAAGATGTACTCATTATCTACGATGATCTGAGTAAGCACGCTGTTGCATATCGTACACTCTCCCTGCTTCTGAAACGTCCGCCCGGACGTGAGGCTTTTCCCGGGGACGTATTCTATCTGCACTCAAGACTTCTTGAGCGCGCGTGCCGTATGAGTGATGAGTACGGCGGGGGGTCGATCACTGCGCTGCCGATCATTGAGACACAGGCAGGCGACGTTTCCGCATATATTCCGACAAACGTTATTTCGATCACAGATGGTCAGATCTATCTCGAGACAGAGATGTTTAACTCCGGTTTCAGACCAGCCGTCAATGCAGGTCTTTCCGTTTCGCGAGTTGGCGGTTCTGCCCAGATCAAGGCGATGAAGAAGATCGCAGGGCCGATTCGTACAGAGCTTGCCCAGTACAGAGAGCTTGCGTCGTTTGCGCAGTTTGGCTCCGACCTGGACGCGGACACCAAGGAGAGACTTGATCAGGGTGCGAGAATCAAGGAGATCTTAAAGCAGCCGCAGTACAAGCCGATGGCTGTAGAATATCAGGTTATCATTTTGTTTGTCGCTACAAGAAAATATCTGCTTGACGTGCCGGTAGCTGATATCACAAGATTTGAGCAAGAGCTCTTTGAGTTCCTCGATACGAAATATCCACAGGTTCCAAAGGCGATCAGGGAGGAAAAGGTTATTTCAGACGAAACTGAGAAGACGCTTGTCGCAGCGATTGAAGAGTTCAAAGGACGCTTTAAGTAGAGAGAAGGGGGGACTGAATATTTATGGCCTCAATGAGAGATATCAAGAGACGTAAGGGCTCCGTGCAGAGCACACAGCAGATTACGAAGGCCATGAAACTTGTTTCCACCGTCAAACTGCAAAGGGCGAAGGGGCGTGCGGAGAAGTCTAAGACATATTTTAACTGCATGTATGAAACGGTGGTTTCCATGCTTTCTAAAGCAGGGGATATCAACCATCCATACCTCAAGGCAAACAATTCCCCGAAGAAGGCTGTCATCGTGATTACAGGCAGCAGGGGACTTGCCGGGGGATACAATTCCAACATCATTAAGCTTGTGAGAGGCAATGACTGGAATAAGGATGATTTGATCATTTATCCGGTAGGAAGTAAAGGGCGGGATACGTTTGCACGGCTTGGCTATGAGATGGGAGAGGATTATTCCGATGCGATCGAGGAGCCGATCTATGCAGATGCCATGAAGATCAGTAATCAGGTGCTTGATGATTTTGCGACGGGCAAGGTGGGCGAGATCTATGTCGTTTACACAGGATTTAAGAATACTGTGACGCATATACCGACCAGACTGAAATTGCTTCCGATAAAGATTGAGGATGAGCGCAGCGATGATGACAAGGCTGTGCTGGATTTTGAGCCTGAGACAGAGGATGCGATCGACCTGATCATACCAAAGTATATCACGAGCCTGATCTACGGGGCGATGATCGAGTCTGTTGCGAGTGAGAACGCGGCAAGAATGCAGGCGATGGACAACGCGACCAACAATGCGGACGAGATCATTTCGAGCCTGTCACTGCTCTACAACAGGGCACGCCAGAGCGCGATCACGCAGGAATTGACAGAGATCATCGCGGGTGCGCAGGCAATATCATAACGAAAAGGAGAGGAAACAAAAAGATGGCAGATAAGATAATTGGTAAAGTTACCCAGATTATCGGTGCGGTTCTTGATGTGAAGTTCAGTGAAGGACAGCTTCCAGAACTGAACGATGCGGTCAAGATCACGCGAAGCGATGGCTCCGTGCTGACGATTGAGGTTGCGCAGCATCTGGGTGATGATACGGTGAGATGTATCGCCATGGGACCTACGGACGGACTTGTGAGGGGGATGGACGCTGTATCGACGGGCGCGCCGATCACGGTTCCCGTAGGTGAGAGTACGCTCGGACGTATGTTCAACGTACTTGGCGAACCGATAGATAACAAGCCAGCTCCCGAGGCACAGGGCTATGAGCCGATTCACAGACCAGCGCCTTCATTTGAGGAGCAGGCGACATCGACAGAGATGCTCGAGACAGGAATCAAGGTCGTAGACCTTCTCTGCCCATATCAGAGAGGTGGTAAGATCGGACTGTTCGGCGGTGCCGGCGTGGGTAAGACGGTATTGATCCAGGAGCTGATCACAAACATTGCAAACGAGCATGACGGCTTCTCCGTCTTTACAGGTGTAGGCGAGCGCACCCGAGAGGGAAATGACCTCTACAATGAAATGACGGAATCCGGCGTTATCAGCAAGACCGCCATGGTATTCGGACAGATGAATGAGCCGCCCGGAGCGAGAATGAGGGTGGGACTCACAGGTCTTACGATGGCGGAGTATTTCCGTGACAAGGGTGGAAAGGACGTGCTTCTTTTCATCGATAATATTTTCCGATTTACGCAGGCTGGTTCTGAGGTATCCGCGCTGCTTGGCCGTGTGCCTTCCGCAGTGGGTTATCAGCCGACGCTGCAGACAGAGATGGGCGCCCTGCAGGAGCGCATCACTTCCACAAAAAATGGTTCCATCACGTCAGTACAGGCTGTGTATGTGCCTGCCGATGACCTGACAGATCCCGCGCCTGCGACGACGTTTGCACATCTGGATGCGACGACCGTGCTCTCGCGATCAATCGTGGAGCTCGGTATTTATCCGGCTGTCGATCCGCTGGAGTCCACATCGAGAATCCTTGATCCGCGTATCGTAGGTCAGGAGCATTACGAGGTGGCGCGCGGTGTGCAGCAGGTGCTCCAGAAGTATAAGGAGCTGCAGGATATCATCGCAATCCTCGGTATGGACGAGTTGTCAGAGGAGGATAAGATCACCGTGAACCGCGCGAGAAAGATTCAGAGATTCCTGTCACAGCCATTCCATGTAGCGGAGCAGTTTACAGGTATGCCGGGCAAGTATGTGCCGATCGCGGAGACGATCAGGGGCTTCAAGGAGATCATGGAAGGAAAGCACGATGATATCCCAGAGGGACATTTCCTCAATGCCGGAACAATTGATGACGTAGTGGCAAGGGCGAAGTAGGAGGTGCTGCTATGGCAGAGAAGTTCAAGCTGACGATCGTGACACCGGATCGCGAGTTCTTTAACGAAGAGGCGGATATGGTGGAATTTAATACAACAGAGGGTGAGATCGGCGTCTATGCCGGTCACGCACCGCTCACAGTGATCGTGAAGCCCGGTATTCTTACGATTACGCAGGGTGATACTGTGAGAAATGCAGCGCTTCATGCCGGATTCGTACAGATACTGCCGCAGGAGATCACGATACTCGCGGAGATCATTGAGTGGCCTGGCGAGATCGACGAGGCGCGCGCGGAGGCCGCAAGGCAGCGGGCGGAAGGAAGGCTCGCGGATCGTAGCGGCATCGATGTTGCGAGAGCCGAGGCGGCGCTGATGCGCTCGATCGCGCGTATCAATGCTGCAAAAATGAAATAATGGATGATATAAAACATAAAAACCACTGTCTGGGCGGATTGTTCGGATGGTGGTTTTTTTAAGCAGCCCGATTCTGATTGCTAGAAACGATGTGTTACTATATAATGGGTTTAGGTGCTTTGAAATATAGGAAATACAGTCTTGGGAGGATGGACATGAATAATAAAACAGTGGTAAATCTGGGAGTACAACAGTTTGACAAATTGATAGAGGAAAACAAATTTTATGTGGATAAGACAGGATTTATCAGGGAATGGTGGGATAGCGGCGCCGATGTGACATTGATCACGCGCCCGCGCAGGTTTGGAAAGACGCTGAACATGAGTATGGTCGAATGTTTTTTTTCCAACCAGTATGCAGACAGGGGAGAGTTATTCGAGGGACTTTCTGTCTGGGATGAGAAGACACCGGAGGGAGAATACAGGTTCAGAGAACTGCAGGGCACGTTTCCGGTGATATTTGTGAGTTTTGCGAGTATTGAGTCGCCTACGTATAAGGGTATGCTCTATCAGATCTCGGAGGAGGTGTCAATCCTGTATGCGAGAAACAGGTATCTGTTGGAAGGGAATGTGTTGAGCGAGAGTGAACGGAAATATTATGACAGCATCGTACCTGGGATTGACGGGGAGACGGCAGTGGGAGCCATAAAAATGATGGCGGGCTTTCTGTATCGCTATTACAATAAGAAAGTTATGATTCTTCTCGATGAGTACGATACGCCGATGCAGATGGCGTGGCTGCATGGATACTGGGATCAGGCAGTTCTGTTTTTCGGCAGTCTGTTTGGTGCTACCTTCAAGAATAATCCTTTCCTGTATCGCGGTCTGATTACGGGGATTACAAGAGTTGCGAAAGAGAGCATCTTTTCCAGTCTGAATAATCCCGATGTGGTAACGACAACTTCCGGTGAATATGCCAAATACTTTGGTTTTCTGGAGGAGGAAGTTTTTGCAGCGCTTGATGCGGCAGGACTGGGAAGCGAGAAACAGGGTGTCAAGAAATGGTATGATGGTTTTACATTTGGCAGTTATTCTGATATTTATAATCCGTGGTCAATCGCGTCTTTTATCAAGAAAGATGGAATATATGACACCTATTGGGCCAACACAAGTTCGAACAGTCTCGTAAGCTCGCTGGTGCAGACCGGAAATCCCGAGATCAAGAAAATGATGGAGGATCTATTGCAGGGAGGAAGTATTCGGACGGAGATTGACGAGCAGATTGTGTTTAACCAGCTTGACGGGGATGTCAGCGCTGTCTGGAGTCTGCTGCTCGCGACAGGGTATCTGAGAGTCAGAAAGCTGGAATATGTTGGGGAGCGCAAACGAAAGGTCTACACGCTGGCACTCACCAATATGGAAGTGGAAGGCATGTTTGACAAGATGGTCAGGGGCTGGTTCAGGGGCGATGCCGGGGTGTATTACAACGAGTTTATCAGGGCGCTCCTGAACGACAATATCAGAAAGATGAATACCTTTATGAACAAAGTAGCGCTCAACACATTTAGTTCATTTGACAGTGGAAACAAGCCCTCTGACCAGGCGGAGCCGGAGCGTTTTTACCACGGATTTGTGCTTGGAATGGTGGTGAATATGGCAGATACCTACAAAGTGCGTTCAAACCGGGAGAGTGGATATGGTAGGTATGATGTGATGATCGAGCCGCTTGACAGGGGCGGGAAGGCGTTTATCTTTGAATTTAAGGTGCTCGATGCCGATGAGGACGAAGTGACACTCGAGGACACACTGGCAAATGCGCATACCCAGATTGAGGAGAAACAGTACGAGGCGGAGCTGGTCGCGGAAGGATTTGCCCCGGAGCAGATACGCAAATACGGGTTTGCGTTTCAGGGGAAGAAGTGCCTGATCGGGTGATATTGAAGCGGAAAGTGAAAAAGCAGGATGTCGGACGGGACGCCTGCTTTTTATGCACACGGACGCGGAAAGGAATTATGCAGCTAAGGCTGCCCGTGTCCGACGCGGGGAGAAAAGGGGGGATGCGGAATGTACAGGATTGGGATATGTGATGATGGTAAGAATGTGTGCGCTGATATTGAGAATATGATATTGCTTTATGCGGCGCAGGGCAATATCAAGGTGGAGGTATCTGTCTGGTATTCAGGTGAAAGATTGTGCAGATATCTGGAACAGGGAGGGCATCTTGATATCCTGTTTCTCGACATAGAATTGTTCGAGCTGACAGGGATCGAGGTGGGGAGCTTTATCCGGAACCGGATGGAGGACAGGGGGATGCAGATTATTTACATATCGGGAAAAGCATCCTATGCACAGAGATTGTTCAAGACACAGCCAATGGATTTTCTGGTAAAACCAATCTTGCAATCACAGATTGACGAAGCGATGGAACTGGCTGTCAAACTTCTCGAAAAGAGTATGAAAAAGTTCGAGTTTCAGAATGGCAGGGAGCACTGCTATATTCCGTATAATGAAATCCTCTTTTTTACAAGTAACAGAAGAAAGATTGAGATCAGGACAATTCATGGCAGTCAGGAATTTTATGGAAAGATTAAGATGTTGGAAGATACGCTTCCCAGAGAATTTTTGGCGATTCACAAGTCCTATATTATCAATAGGACACATGTGGCAAGGTACACATATGAAGATGTGAGGATGGATGATGGCACGATACTGACCATCAGCAAGGCACATAGAAAGCAGGTCAGGGAAAGCATATTGAGGGAAAATTAGATATGATGGATTTTATACTTTGTGCAGTGTCAAATATGTTCCGGATATATTTGATATATCGGTTTGCAGAGATTTTTCTGGGAAAAAACGAATCGGGAACGGTTAAGTCATTTTTGGTCGGGACTTGTTTTTATTTGACCAATGTGATACTGTACTGGAAATTTCATATGGTATGGGTGAATATTGCCTGTAATTTAATTGGAATTAGCGTAATTATGAGGTTATATACAAGTTCGGTTAAACTAAATTTATTTGTGACAAGTTCAGTGTATATACTAAATTTTGGCTGTGACGCAGTTGCAACGATACTATTTATTCACTATGAGGATGGGGAGGCGTTTAGTCAGATCTATGAGGTTATCTCTGTTTTTCTGATTTTTGTATGTGAGATTATGACTGAAAAGATTATTACGACATATAAGCATGCAGAAAAGCTTCAGAATTTTCCTCTTATATTTATACCAGTATGCAGTATTGCGGCCATTGGCATCATAATATATACGGATACATGCCAGGCATTAGGAATAGCCATTATAAGCATTACATTGCTAATCGTTAATTTTTTTATGTTATATTTGTATAACATGCTTTTGCATTCCATTTCTCATAAGTATGAGGCAAAGCTGTTGAAACAGCAGGTAAATATTTATTCTAATCAATTGAATGTTATATTGCAGAGTGAAGAAAAAGTTAAATCTTTGAGACATGACATGAAACATCATATGAATGAGATAAAACTTCTGGCAAATAAATATGGTATCACAGAAATTCAAGGATATATTGATAATATGAAGGAGTTTATCTGTAATCCCGCAGAAATTGTATCATCTGGAAATCTGGAGATCGACAGCCTGTTAAATTATATGCTGCAAAAGGCTAGGGAAGAGCTAAAAGAAGTTGATGTAAAAGTAAAGATTCCAGAAGCAATAGGCCATTCTTTTGATATCAATGTTATATTGGGAAATTTGCTGGAAAACGCTTTGGAGGCGGCACGGCAGACAGAAGAAAAACAGTTAAATGTTAACATTCAGTTTTATCAGGGAATTTTTAAGATTGTCATTGAAAACAGTTATAACGGGACACTTATCAGAGGGAAACAGGGGGTTATAACTTCAAAAAAGGAAAAAGAGAGTCATGGAATCGGAATGGGTAATGTGAAAAAGATTGTCGAGAAATATGGGGGAATTATGGAGGTATACTCTCATGATATGCGTTTTGGCGTAAAATTGATTCTTTATATGCCAGATACAGAAAATTTTGTATTTGATGAATTTGATCAGTAACACATATGTTTTTGGGCTTCAGAATATTCATTACAGGCTAATTATGACAAAAATATAGTCTGTTTATGACAAGAAACGGCACAATTTTATAATTGTGTTAGAATATGAAATGGAAAGGAGGAGAGAGTCATGCAGAAAAAGAATTTGCTTATAAAAGGAATGGAAAAGTTTATTGCCAAGATGGCAATAAAGGCTGCGAGTATTGAGGCAAATACGACATGTCCGGGGATTGGGTATCAACACAAAGAACCACCGCAGATTAAAAAGCTGCGAAAGTTTTGAGACTGGCAGAAAATCTGACAGACAGGTTCCTTAAAGATGGAGTGATTTCATCGGAGGACGTGGAAATTGTGCGGTATGGTTTAGAAAACATCGCGGGGAGTCTGTCAGGAATAATTGTCACTTTAATTGTCAGTGCTTGTTTTGGACGTATATTCAATGGCTTGATTCTGTGGGGACTGATACTTCTGCTGAGAAGAAATGCAGGAGGATATCATGCAGATACGAGGAATAAGTGTCTACTTATTTCATCGGGAATGATACTTTTGGCATTTATTTGCATGATCCTGCCCGGATGGTCAGTATTGGTATATATGACAATCACTATATTCTTTTTGGGGCTCATTTTTCTGATGGAGCCTATCGGTAATCCCAATAAACTTTTAGATGAAACGGAATATAGGGTATATCGGAAGCGGACAAGGATTGTGTTATCCTCGGAAGGCATATTGGCGGTGCTTTCATGGGCTTGTTCATGGAGGATATTATCAGCAATAACTGCATCATGCTTTTGCGTTGTTGGGATAGCGCTTATAGTGGGTAAAATTAAGCTCGGGATTTATATGAAGAAACAGTGCAGGACATAAGGTGATGACAAAAGACAATTGAATAAGGAACAGAACAAAAGTATGTAGGAGGATTTTATAATGAAGAAAAGTTTAAAATTATTTGCACTTATGGCTGCATTGGTATGTGTGATCGGGACAGCGTCAATGGCGGCAGTGACATCTGTAATCATATATACAAATAACACTTCCAGAGACAGTACATCAATTTACTGCAGCAGTCTCATTGATGGTTTTGGGGTAAATGATGCTTCATCTACCAAGGGCCTTTATTACACTTTAAGATTCGAAGGCACATTGGGCAGTACAGAAGCATACTCAAGACTAATGCAGCCAGGAACGGGTTCTATGGGTCCTTCGGAGGTTTCTTCGTGGTCAACATTATTCACCGGCAAGACGGTACCAAGCGGCAATGGCAACTACTTTATCCGATTGAATCCGCAGGGAGCCTTAGCTAACGGATGTTATGGCGCAGGGAAATTGGTTGATTAGTTACAAAGTAAATCAAATCGGGATAGGGCGGGATACCTGTCCTGACTTGATATCGTTAAAGGGGACAATATGAGAAAGTTAGCCGAATGTATCAGGAATGATATCTTGCTGAATATGAGAAATGGACTTTTGACAGGTATCATAGTCCTTGTGACCGTAATCTGTTGTGTGAACTTTTTTGTTTTTATGCCACAGGAACAAGTGGCAGGGAATAGTCTGGCAGTTTCGTCATGGGTAACGCAGGTGTTCATTATCCTGGGCAGCATCTGTGGATTTCTGGCTGTGGCGAGGGAAAATGTTCCTATTCAGGAGCTTTTTCAGACAATCGGAAACACCGTTTATTATAAGAGAGTGAGCAAGGTAATATTGATCGGAATGATGTCGGTCATGATCACATTGATCTGTGGTTCTATATGCAGTATCGGGTTAAAGCGGCTGCAGGAACCGGATATTTATTACAGAGAATCCATTCAATATATTGTCCTGTATTGGACGATGCCGTTTGCGATTTCTGCATTGGGCGGCGCAGTAATCGCGGATGGGATTAAGGGAAAGGTAAAATATGCGGCAGTCATATGTCAGATGTTGCTCCTGGGGCCAATGGTGCCTGTGGTGGTCGAGCCGCTGCTGGATGTGACGATGGCATTATATAAATATTTTACAGTATTCAGTGTAGGCACGTTAAATGTGTCAAAGCCCATGAATATACTGTTTGGATATGATTTGCAGATTGAGAAGGTATTGGCAGGGTGTATGACGCTCTGCTCATTTGTTATCCTTTTTCTGGCTGGAAACTGGAAAAAGAAGTGTGTAAAAGCATTAAAGGGATTTGGAGTCTCACTGTTTGTTCTGGCGTTGATGCTTAATATGAAGTACATAACAGGTAAGTATGACTACTATGTGGCGATGGATATGTACGAGGTGTATAAAGATGAAACGCGGATAGACTGTAATAATTCATATGAAATTGTGAGCGAGGATATAACGGTTCAAAGCGGGCTTGGTATCCGGCTGCGGACAGTGATGTCAATATGTCCGGCAGCGCAAAGTCCAAAGATTGATTTTGTTCTGTACAGTGGGTTTGATATAGATGACATTGAGGTCGGGGGAACGCGTGCGGTATGGGAAAGAAACGGGGACATTGTGTCGGTAATGTATCCGTTTGACCAGGGAAAAACATATCAGCTGGAAATCAGTTACTGCGGAAAACCGCCCGCGCATATGTATATCAGTGATCATGGCTGGATTTTGCCGGCCTATGCGGCGTGGTATCCAATCAGGGGAAATGTGAATAGCGTTTCCTTTCAGTTTGATCTGTTTGAGCCGATTTTTTATGAATATGGTCAGGAAAATATAGAATATACGGTCACATATATTGGAAAAGATGACGTATACTGCAGTCTTGCGCATGTCGGAGAAAAAAGCTGGGAAGGAAATTCGGATGGCGTGACACTGCTGCTGAGCAGCTGGGTTAAGGAGGTAAAACTCGGCAATGGTATGACCGTGGTCTATCCGGTATGCTGCAAAAATTACGACCAGGGGATTGCGGCATATGTTGAAGAGCTCTCTGAACTGTATCGCATGATAGATGACAGGGGAAATACATGGAACAAAGTGTTTGTTACGTGTGATTCGACCTATACCGGTCACGGAGAGAAGATATATGATTTTGCAGATCATGGTATTGTGGAGATAACAAGGGCATATCTGGACGGCAGTTCACTGTGCAGTCCGAATCTGACAGTATATCCCTTGATCGGGACATTGAAGCTGGGAAATGACAATCGGGTTCCGGGTGAAGAATACGTTTTTCTGTACAAGACAATGTATGTCACGATGCTGGTCAGGGAAGGAAAACTGGAACGAGGGTTTCAGATAAGGACTTTGGAGGATATTGCGAAATTGTATGATGGTATGGAGGGATACGAGGAGTTTACCAGTATTGTCATGATGATCGATCAGTATATGACTGAGAGTGATCTGGAGACAATAGGGCCCTTTATGGAAAAGTTCTTACAGTTCCTTGGTTCCGGTGATAAAATAACGATCGGTGAAGTGGAAAAGATGATGGAGAAATAGTATGATTGAGATTGAAAATGTCAGTAAAAGTTTTGGGAAAAAGAAAGCGCTGTGCAATGTAAATCTATCTCTTGATTTAGGCATATATGGACTTCTTGGGCCAAACGGAGCGGGTAAGACGACGTTTATGCGGATTCTGGCCACTGTTTTGGAGATGGATTCCGGCAGGATCAGCATGGATGACATTACATGGGAGGATAAATTGAAAGTACGCGAAAGGATTGGTTATCTGCCACAGCATTTTTCGATGTATGGAGGATTAAGCGTCTATGAAAGCCTGTGCCATGTAACTGTTTTAAAAAATATTGAGAAAAGGAATATTGACAGCGTTGTCAATGCCGTGATCGACGAGGTAAATCTGACGGACAGAAAAACGAGCAGGATCAGCGCTCTGTCAGGGGGGATGCTTCGCCGGCTGGGGATTGCGCAGGCGCTGATTGGAAATCCGAGAGTATTGATCGTGGATGAACCCACAGCAGGACTCGATCCGGAAGAAAGAATCCGGTTTCGGAATCTTCTGTCCGGGATAGGGGACCGGAGGACAATCCTGATCTCCACACATATTGTTGAGGATGTGGAGGCGGTCTGCGAAAGGATGGGTGTATTAAACCAGGGCGGAGTGATGATCCAGGGGGATGTGGAAGACATTGTCGCAAAAGTGCAGGGAAAGGTGTATGAATACGAGACAGACAGAAAAATAGAAAGCGGAAATGGGTGGACTGTCATCTCGCAGAGGCGACAGAGAGACCGGTTTATATACAGGATTCTGTCAGATCAGGAAGTAAAAGGAGCGGTACATGTCAGAGAATCGCTGGAGGATGCCTATATTTATCTGACAGGCGGAGGTGCGCGGCAGAATGAAAATGATATATTATGATTTTCGGAGGCTGGGAGCCTTTCGGGTTATTCCGATTGCCGTGGTCTGTATCTTGTCGCTGTTAAGTATGCGGAGCACGGCAGAAGAGATCGTGATCCTGAAATCGATGGAATTGTTTTTGACACCGCTGGTAACATGGTGGATTGTGCCATGTTTTTTCAACTATGTAAATGAAGATACGAGAGAGGCCTATCTGTCGTATCCTTATTCGCGGTATGCATTAGGGATATTTCGTATATTGTTTTGGTCATTTATATATTATGTTTTATTGCTGGCTGCCTTTTTGGTCAGGGCTGGCCGTCAGGAGGGATATGGTCTCTATTTTTTGATATTTATGGTACAGGTCTTGTTTTATGCGTGTTTTTCTTTTTTTCTCATTATATATACGCGGAATATTGTTCTGAGTTTTGGTGTCATATGGGGATATGCAGGTGTACAGGTCTTGGATGCAAACCACAGGTTTTCGGGAATGAGTGTCTGCTTTTATGACATATTTTATGAGGGGCTACAGGCAATTGCAATGAAAGGGATTATCATTTTGTTTCTTTCCTTATTTTTCTTGTTATTCGCGCAGATGAGATTTAACAGGATGGAAGCAGGGTGATATTTGGGGAATGTTATTGAGAGCTCGGAAAAATAGCAGGAATCATTAAAGTTAATCTTTTTTTGGATTATTTTATTGACTTTTTCTATTAAAGAACTTGAACAGACCTTAGTAGCCGTGAAGATGCTGAAATGGTAGGTAAAGTGCACAGTGAGTTACTTAAAGATATCTTTTGATTTTGGGTATTGACTTTTGGATATCCAAATGTTGTACTAAAAATAGTTAGAGGGGGTAAGCCTAAAACGGAAAGGAGAATAGAATAATGGAGGTAACGGAAGAAATAAATATGATTGAAAATTCAAGATTTATTTTAGGTCTGCGCAATGCGGGCTGGACGGAAAAACAGATAAATGATTTCATGCGTTATATCGAATCAGGGCAGGAGCAGTACATGCCTCAGCCGATGGAGAAAGAAAAGACGGTAGAATAGGGATTAGCAGAAAGGGCGGGACTTGCCACCGCCCAATCTCTTACATGTATTTTACCATTGATAGGGAGTGATGCAAAGTAGAAAAGAAAAAAATGGGTAGACCGACAGACAGCCCAAAGACGAATAATTATCGAATCAGAATGACAGATGAAGAACTTCTAAAGTTGGAGAAATGCTGTGAACAAACTGGATTTTCCAAAGCGGATGTTATTCGTTTAGGGATTGACAAGGTTTACAAAGAACTGGAAAACAAAGGTTAGTAAAATGGAAGCGGCTAGACTGGGAATTAAGAAGTTTAAGTCTGACTGTTATTCGTTAGTTTATTTAAACTAAAAAGCCCGTTTTTTCTCCAAATAAAATAAGGTATGGGATATATTAATCTGATGTATTTTCCGTCAGATTATTTCATCTCCATACCTTTTATGTTATTCTTCTATTCTGATACACATAAAAAGGACAGGAACCCACACCGACCAAAGTTTGTGTCCCTGTCCTCACACACGCCATGGCGGACGCTTGCAGGGAGCATAAGAGAAAAATAAATGAAATCAGGGAGAAATATGGTTTGCCCAGAATAAACTTTAAGGTACCGTAGACGTAAGAAAATGAAAAGAACCGTTCATAGAACCAGTCAACCATTCAGTGAATGGGACAAGGGGTTCGAGGACGGTTCTTTCCCCAATTATTATACATATCCGGCAGGAAAATGCAAGATTATATTGAAAAAAGAACGCTTTGCGAGAGGCGATTGATTTATGGCTATCACTAAGATCGCGGATGTAATCGTGCCGGAACTGTTCAACAGGTACAGGCTGCAGTCAACAAATTTTGCAAAAAAATTTCCCGGTTTTTTCAGCTTTTTTTGGAGTGACGATTTTCCACTCATTTAAGGACTTTTTAATCGGGCAGGTTTTACGCGAAGCCTTGTAAAATGCGGTGAAACGCTGTATTTACAAGGCTTCGCGGTGCTTTTTGGGTTGCGAAAAAATGCGAATAAAACTGCGTGATAAGAAACGGTTAGCGACAAATTAGTGACAAATTATCTGCCACCCGGCACATGTATTTTCTCAATTTCAGTGCGCAGTTCCGAGACAGTTCTGTGTCCATATACGGATTTTTCGACATCGCTTCCGAGGGAGTGTCCCATCAGAAGATGCTTCGACAGATCATCAACACCATATTTATCACAGAGCCATGAAAAGGTGTGTCGGCAGTCGTGTGGCGTGTGCTTCGTCCCGGCACTGGACATTGACAGTCCCAGGGATGCAAGTGTCGCGTGGAAGCTGGCCCGGCACGCTCCGGTGGAGAAAACTTTATCACCGGAACAATATTGATCGGCAAAAGCTTTGGCAAATTTTTGAATAGCGGGGTGCAGCGGAACAATTCTGTTTTTGCCGGCAGCAGTTTTTACACCGCCCTGAAAATACTGTTCTGTCTCGTTGTAAGTTATGCTTCGGAACGCTGCGATTCGGAAGCCGGTATAGATCATCAGCAGGATCATGCCGACATCTTCCCTGTCGCTGTGTTGCCAGAGCAGATCGAGCGCCTCAGGGGAGAAGGGCACTCCGTTTTCGTCATCGTCTGGTATATTTATGGTCACGAATTGCGAATAATCCTTCTCTACAATATCATTCTGGAGCGCATATGCGTACATGCCTTTGAAAAGGGAGACGATCAGCTCCAGGCTGGAATGCTTTAGAGGGCATGTGTCTACAACGTCCTGGAGGTCTGCTTTTCTCAAATCAACAAACTTTCTGCCGTGGAGCTTTTGGCTGTTGTTGAAAGCGGCACGGGTTGAGCCCTTGGAGGCATTGGACAATTTCTTTTTTGATTTCTCATATTTGTTTTCAAAATATTGTTCGTATAGCTCTGCAAACGTGATGTTGACGTATTCAGAGGATATGGTTCCGCTGCGGTTGGAGAGCATGGCGGCGCACAGATCGGAAAACGAAACGCTGGACTTTCTGATGTCATCAGGGGCATTGTTGTATAGCATCAGTGCCTGATAGGCTTCATCGTAAGCCCTGAAGTATCCTATGGCGGCGCCAAGAACGGGCGAGCCATTCAGGGTAAATTCTGTTACTGGCGGATAGGCAGCCCATGGGCGGGTGCGCTTTCCGGACAGGTGCTTGATGCTCCCGGAGCCATTGGGGAGTTTGCGGTGTCTTTTGGGTTTGCGTTTTGGGACCGGTTCGGCGGAAACAGGCGCCGGAATATTGATGGGGTATCCGCAGGAAGGGCAGGAAAGCGCCTTGTCTGAAACGGAATGTCCGCATTCTGGGCATAAAATCAAAGCCATAATAAAACAGCCTCCTAAAAATCCTTGAAGAACTGCCCGAAATGTGGTACGATATAGCTTGGTGGAGCATATTGTATCATTCCGGGGAGTCCGGTGTACAGTATCATGGGCGTTTGTGTTGCAAGCACAGACGCCTTTTTCATTGTTGCGACGTCGCAACTATTTATTTAGGGCATTGATCTCATCAATGGATAAGTTGGTTGCTGCTGCGATGGTGTTGATATCAACGCCCAGCGCCAGAAGGTTCCGCGCGGTGTTTCTAACGCCGCGCTGTTCGCCGCGCTGTTCACCGCGTTGTTCGCCGCGCTGCTCTGCCTCATACATGCCCTGGTTGTAATCCAGGATCGCTTTCTCTCGCGCTTCGTATTCCATACGCTTCTGCTCGTCCTGGCTGATGATCTGCAGCTGGTCATAGGCGCTCTTGATATAGGGATCTTTTTGGGCGATCATGTCAAATTCCTCCATTTCTTCAGCATTGATAAATTTGGCCCACAACTCGACACGGCTGCTATTCTCCCTCAGCTCCGGGGGAAGCTTGGGCAGTTCTATTACATGGAACTCCATCTTGTCCGTGTACTTGAAGTGGTGTGTGTCCTCCATGATGTGGAAGCAGGAGTAAAAATCGTTCTGACCTTCGAATAGTATGAAATCGAGAATACTGATGCTTACACATTTTTTGAATACAGTGTATTTCTGTCCTGGCTTGATCTGGTCCGCATACATTTTGGAAGCATAGAACAGGGAGCGGTCTGCCCATACCTTTAATTCGGAGAGCTGGATCTCTGTGTCAATCTCCGTGTCGTCATTCATGAGTACCCTGACGTCGAGAATGCCAAGTTTGTCATCTTCATGTGTCTGGCGCAGGTAAGGATTTAATATGCGGGTTGATTTGATGCTTTCCGGTTCCAGGTGCAGCACGGCGGATAGAAATCCGGTGCGGGCTCTTTCGTCATTCATGATTTCCTTGAAGGCAAAATCAATTTTGGGTTTCATTAAAAAAGTGTTCATGGTGTCTCCTTTTTGAACGTTAAATAGCACTCTTAGATCGCCAACCTAAAATATTAGAATTTATGATTGATGCCGCTTTGTGCCATAATTGCGTTTGCTGTATGCCGCGATTTTATCTTGGTATCGACTGTTATATTGCGGTTGGTGATGGGACTGTACCAGATGTCATGGTCGCCTTTTCCGCGTCGCACAAAAGAGCAGCCGTTCTGCAGCATGATTTTCCGCACCTTCTTTTCGTATTCAGCCATTACAGAATCATCCTTTCATGTCGTTCGGATTTGAATGTCAGGGCAATTGGATGCTGACTGGGGTTGTTTAGTTCAATCAGTTCTGGTACTGCAAAGCGTGTGCGCTCCAACAGCGCATCAAAGGAACCGGATTCAAGTACAAGTCCAGGGATGTTTTCGCTTGTAGCAATCCATACATCAGCTTCGGGATCCCATGTAAAATTTATGATATATTCCATGATCTTTCCTCCATATCTTTCATATCAATATTTAATTGTCAAATATGTAAATTAAACTATTTTCTCCACGCTGGGAAGCGAATCAGATTTTTTATATTTGTCCTTTACCATGTCCATGGTCTGTAATCGATCCTCCGCAGTAGTTTAGTCATCCGGCAGCTTCCCGATCACCTTACCCATGCACCCGGCGCTCTCATTCAATGGTATGTTCTTTGCATCGGGATTAAGGGATATAAGTTCTGTCTCTCCCCGTTTCTTGACAAAGCTCTCACCATTTATGCGGAATATGCCAATCTCACCGACTTCGATATCATCCCTCATTTCAACGAGGAGCATGTCTCCATCATGATAAAGCGGTTCCATGCTGGTTCCGTTTACGCCAATCGCATAATCGACTTTCCTGTACTCTGGCGTATTGGGAATCTCGATGCGCTTTGTAGGCGGCATGTCGAATATGATCTGCCCGGTTCCGGCCGATGCCACACGATAGTAATAATTAATGATTCTCATAGAAACAATTTCCGCCGAAAGTTCTGTTGGTTCAACTTTAATGTCATCTGTCTTTTTTGAAAACTCTTTTGATCGTTCCCATTCTTTCAGGAGAGTGAAGTCCACCATCTCCTTTCCGTGGAAATCGAGGCCACGATACTTTTCTATCATTTCCCACTCGTTATTAGTAAACAAAATATCTTCCACAGTATCGGAAAAAGTTTCCATTATGTTATTGCACTTGTAAATTTTGCATAAAGACAAGAACATATCGGCATTAGCTGAATTCCGTCCGCTTTCATAGCCGTAGAGAGTTTTATCGGAAATATCTATTCCTAAACTTTTTAACTTGTCAGCAGCTTCTTTTCTTGTCATACCATTTTCTTCACGGAGTTTCTTTAATGTATCACCTATATTTTTCATTGGTGTTCCTCCTTGTTTTTAGTTACTATAACAAATTTTTTTAGCATAGTCAATAAAAGTCTTTAAAATAGAGAAAAATATTTTCGAAATGCTATTGACAATCTCTAAAACAGCGAATATAATACACATAAAGTCTTCAATATAGAGAATTGGAGGTGAAAAAAGTGGCTGTAACAAAGAACTTGGCTCAATATACTAAGGACAAGGCTGTAAACTTATCTGCAATGTCAAGAGCAACAGGCATATCGTATGCCTGCTTATATGCTAGTCTTGGAGAAAAGGGACGAAATAGACCTTTATCCATTGATGAAGCCATATTGGTGTGTAAGTTTTTAGAAGTTGATCCAAGAGATTTTGCAGATAAGGAACCAGCAGTGAAATAGAGGGGAGGTGAGGAAGATGCTGAGATGTCCAGTGGAAGCAGTGTGTAAAATCAAGACATTAGACCAGTTGGAAGATATAATTCAGCGGACAGACGAAATCATCAAGAACAATTCTAATACAACAATAAAAATAACTATAGAGATTGTCCTTGATGATAACAGTCATTAGTATTGGGATTTTCAGCTCTCTCATATCTTATTGATTTAAAGTAGATTTGAACTCATACGCACAGCATGAAGCATGGATTCACGAAGTTCTGCTTCATTGATAATGAACCAACAGCGAAGTAGAGGGAGGTGAGGGAAGATGTTGAGAAAAATCTACAGGGAGTTGGTGCGAATAAGAAAAGAACTCCATGCTATTAGGAGTAACATGGAGTCCTGCGGTAAATCAGTAACTGCAAATACAGCACAAACTGCTAATTCAAGAAAATTTGAGGTAAGAACCAATATAGATGATTATCCAACAGCAGAGCATACTGGAAAAGTCAACACAGTTCTAAATGATTTAACCAGTAGGCGTTATCGGGGAGTATAGCCAGGATATCGCAGCTCTCACTAACTGTGGGAAGACATTCTCCAAATTTCATCAGACCAGCAACTGTCGTATTAAGGAAACGTAAGAAGTTAGCAGCGTCTTGGAGCGTAAAATTTCCATAATTAAATTTGATTATGTCTGTTTTGATTAACATGGATACAAAATCGTTTTCGCCTGAATAAAGAATACCATCATCTATAATGTTTGTTATTTCGGGTGACTGTGTGTTGGTAGTAATAACAACTCTGTCACCATGATAATATCCACAGAGGGTAAAAATAATGTTTTCGTTATTGGTATAGAATTCATTGAATCCTTGTGCAAGGTCAAGGAGCCATTCAGAAGGGTTCAAATCGTGTATAGGATTCTTACTGATAAACAGCGTTAGAAAACATGATAAAGGAATTGGGCCGACGTTTGCTGTTCCTGTATACGAAAGTCCATATTTGTTTTCCATGAGAAAAATTTTGTGTTCTGTTTGGGAAGACTGGTATTTAATGAATACTTCGTTTTTAGTTGTGGATGCACAAATCATATGGTCAGCTGACATGATGATTCCACGTGCATTATAAAAAGCCATAGTAAGTGACATAATAATTATTTCTCCTTTCTTATGTACTCGGTCATGGCAGTGACCTGTAAGTACAGTATAGGACAGAGGAGATAAAAGGGCAAGACATATTTGTTTGCGTCAGACAAGGAACCAGCAGTGAAGCAGAGGGGAGGTGGGGACAATAGATAGCGTAGATAAAACAATAGATGCTTTATGCCGTTGGATTCAGACAGAGCTGGAATCTGATTACTGCACAGAAAACAGAGGGCGCGGAATCCGGAAAGGAACAGGATAAATGAAAAAATGGGATGCAAGCGACTGGTCGCTACTTGTATTTATAATTACATTTGTTTTATGGCTTATCATAGCTGCCATTAAATTATTTATGGTATTTGATTGTGTGTGTTTATAAGTTGTGAAAGGGGATGTGATTGCAATGAAAGCGGACAGCAGGCGTGTTCCGACAAAGCAGGCGGCGGCAGAGCTGGGCATGAGTATACAGGGAATGCGCGAATACATGAAAAGAGGGCTGATCGATATCGGGGAAGTGCTGCCGGCAGCCAATGGCGGGGAATGCCTGCGGTACCATGTGTACAGGGACAAGCTGGACCGGCATCTGGGCAGGATCCCGGAGATGAATGCCACGGCAGCAGGGCTGTCCCGTGACAATATGTAGACAGAATAAACAGGGCATTTTGGTGCAGTGTTTTTATTTTTTACTATTTTTCAGGAGGGAAAGGTTTATGACATGGGAAGAATACTATGAATTGGAGATATCAAGAGGGGGAACCCCGGACTT
>VSNM01000058.1 GCA_009774245.1 Lachnospiraceae bacterium
GATAGTAGAAGTATATCAAAACTTACGTTCTAATGCAACCCTTTTTGTTTTATCAACCCATTTATTAACTAACACCATTTCAAAAGGATCAAAATAAATTACCTTTTTTCCCGAGATTTTTATGCTGCTGTGCGTTAAGACTTCTACTTCTTCAAACATTATCCTTCTCCTGTTTCCATATTATTGTATCTGGTTCACCTTTTTGGCTGTCAGATTTAAAAAGAAAAAATGAGATTCAGGAGGCTGGGAACCAGATTCCTTTGAAATCTCATCTTTTCATTTTTTTCAATTTAATATTTATAAAGCGACAAATATTAAGTCTCTTATTTATCCATGCGAATTTGAAAAAAATGTGTGTTATTGGTTTTCTGCTAAGTTTTGCTGCAATTCCAGTATACGGGATTCCGAAAGCCTTGAATATAGTATTATCTTGGATATCGGCATATTGTCCTTCAACATACTGATTGCCGTTTCCTCCCTCTCAGCTTTCCTGGTTTCTTCTCTGGCTTCTTCCCTAGCTTCTTCTTTTGATTCTTCAAGTTCTGATATCCATGCCATGTACTCGCGCCTCCATTCTTTGTTTTCCCTTGCTTTTTCAACTTCTTCATACAGTTTCTTTGTAAGATCACTCTGGGTTAATTCTTCTTTTAAGTATCCAAAAAAAGCCTTAATTTCTTCTGTCAACCCTTTCGTATCACCATATGGATTTACAAATACTTTTGTCGTTTCATCACCAAGTTCCAGATCCGGCATTTGCATGCAGCGGTTGGAAAAAGTATAAATTGGCAGGTTCTTCTTAAACGGATCAAACATACATATGAATATCACATAACTCTTTCTCAAAGAGTTGTAGCTGGCTCCCTTCTCTATTGAATTAAGATCGATCATTCCCTGGTAAAATCTTGAACGTTTCGGGAGATTTCGTTTTGCCGCAACCTGCATCTCAATATTGTATACAGCGCCTTTATTATCCTCCACGTAAATATCGAGCCGCACGCTTTTGCCGTCGGGCGTGATATCCAGTACTTTTTCCTTGTCTGCAAGCTCCACTTTCTTAATTTTAACACCAAGTATAAGTTCCAGGAGCTTCCGGCATAAATCCAGGTTATTCTCTAGGACTTTGCAGAATACAAAATTATTAGTGAATGTCAGTTTATTGTAATCCATGTTTTGCTTCTCCTGTAAATGTTTGATTTCGTCTTTTGCCTGTTCATTTCATATTTTTATTGTATCGTTTTTAAAATCCACTGTCAATATCCAGCGAAACGTTGCTATTCACTATATAAAAAATTATAAGCAGGCTCAACTGCTTTAGGCTTTTATACTGCAATTCTTTTTTCTTTAATTTTCCCGAAATTTTACGATACCTGCATCATACACATCAGCAGCTGTCCGTCTGTACCTTCCAACAGTTTGATATTTTCATTTGGATCGTCAAGAATAACTGTAATCACTTCATTTCCTGTAATATCACCACTATATTCTTGTTTCCCTTCAGCCTTTTTTGATGCAAAACGCCACTGGTTCAAGTAATAGAACGGGGTATACCATGCTTCATTGTCTGAATTTGGGAATGGCTTTGTCAGACTGTCTCCGATGACTACAACAGCAAGACATCCCAGCAGGGACATCTGTATGTAGCACATCATCGCTGCAGTACGGTCAATATCCTGTGCCACAAACAGTACATGCTTCTGGTAATTGATGCCATGTCTTTTTGCCGCATTGGCAAATGCAATCAGCATGGCACCCGCGCCGCAGGCCGGATCATTTACGCTGATATAATGCTTTTTCTTCATCATTTCGTCCGTTCCCTTATTCGGAAACTGGATTTCTGCCATAAATTCACAGATATGATAAGGCGTAAAAAACTGTCCTTTCTGCTCCTGGTGCAGTTCAAGATGATGGTACAAGCTGCCCAGAAAATCCTGCTCCGGATTTTCTTCCAGCGCCATCACCACCAGATTCAGCAGCTGTGGAAAAATTTCCTGTTCCTTTTCCTGGTAACTGTTTATGATGGAGAGATACTTTTCTTCTCGTTCCTCTTTTTCAGGCGTGGGTACTACGTTCGCCAGTGAGATCGCGGACAGACTCAGGAAATCATTCCACATCTGCCATTTGGAATGGCTGAAAGCAAATTTTTCCATCAGGGTACAGAACTCTTTTTTGTAGTCTCTGTTTTTCATACCATATCCCCCTAAATAAGCTGGGTGACACGGATTTCAAAATCCTTATCCGTATTGCTTTCCCTTACAATTATGCAGTCATGATCCCCATCCATTATCTTTAGCCCGTAAAGCGCAACAGCATCTTCAATATGGGATATAAGTTGTTCCTTCTCATCCCCATCTGCCATTTGGTAACTTCCTTTCTCTTCTAAACGGCCATGATTATGTATTCTTCCGTCTGTGGGAGAAATATTATTTAAGTGAACACCTAAATATTTTCTGGCCTTCCCTGCAGGCAGTTCGTTCCAGTTCATTTCATTATATATAATAGGATTTTTCTCTAACTTCTCATCTATAAAACTATAAAACCAAAACTCTATACTTCCATCATCCGGATTTAGTCCGCATATAAAAATTCCTTCGTCCTCGTCAATATGACCATAAAATAAGTCTCCAGAATCTTTTTTGGATTCTGTTAATTCCATGATCATCTGCCATGTATTCATATTCTTAATCCTTTCTTCTTCATTTGCACATAATAATGCGTGTAAATTTTTATAAGCGCATTGCTTTTGCTTTATCAATCATTTAGATATAACAAAACTGTTGTATCATCTTGCGGATAAAAATGTCTATCCCTCCACCCAAACAGCATCTATACGTTTGTCTAAATATTTCTTTGCCGTATCAGGCGGTAATGCCGTCCAGGTTTCTTCATTGTATAACACAGGAAGCATTGTTAATTTTTTGCTGATGAAATCAAAATACCGGAATTCTATGCTCCCGGCATCCGGCCTCAGATAACATATCTTAATCCCCTCATCTTTATGGACAGCGCCATAAAATACTTCCCCAAAAGCACTTTTGGTTTCTGTTAGTTCTTTAATCATCTGCCATGTATTCATGCTTATACCCCCCTTGCTTACATGGTGCTTCAATATTCATACCAGTCAATTGTTTGAAAATAACCTTCTTTCAAACGATTCTTTCCATTTCTTTGTCAGCCAGCTTAATTATCGTAATAGCCTCTTAAGGCGCTAAATGGCAGACTGTTGCAGCCTGCCATTGTTATTGACTGGTTATAGGAAGTCAGGACTGGCAAAGGCTATTTCTGTCATCCTTCCCTAACATCCTGTCTATTTCCTGTAATGTATATTTTCCATAAATATTCCATATTGGATTTGCTACATCTGTTTCTTTCTCTAGTGAAACAAATTCTTTCCATATTTCGGGAAAAATCTTTCTTATTTCCCTGTGTTCGTCTAATTTAGCGTTCGGACAAAACCAGCACCCGCCCCTGTCTGATAATTCATATCCTGGGCTGAGCAGGCCGTATTCCCTGCATTTCTCCAGTGCCATTTTTTCAGAGTAGCCATATTTTTCAAGCAGCGACATGCTGTTCTCCTGTTTATGCAGGCTGGTGAGCCTTTTACGTTCTTCCGGACATATACCGATATATTGGATGACCTGTTCGTCAAAAGTCTTTAGAAAATCATTTACTGCCTTTATCTTACAGTCCCGTTTTATTCCGCATGTTCCTGTATGCGGGAATCCGAAACGTAATCCCTTGTGTTCTTTATGCTTTGTGGGATTTTGGATAATATGGTTGAAAAAACTTAAATAATCTTTTGCCGATCTTAGTATAACAACCTGATATCCCCATGACTCAAACAGGGGGTTTGCCGTATTTTTGATAAACGCCATATGTTTTGGATTTTCGCCGCTTATTCCCCGTTTATGGTCATACATAACTTCCACAAACAGGATAATATCCAGCGGTTCATTGTTTTCGTGCGCAAGGATGATTGATGCAGTTGAATCTTTTCCACCGCTCCAGTTGCAGATATATTTCAACAGAACTATGCTGCCGCATAATCCTCTGCCTCTCGACTCCGATTAGAAAGTTAACTTTCCCCAAGTGTTTTGGCATTTACATCAGTCACAACTCGCTATCCTGATAAGTCTTATGTCAGGGCAGGCTCCAGTCTGTTTTTATTATCAATCACCTTTTTAGCACGTCTTTTTTCCACTTTTGTTTGTTGGAGCATCCGTCTCCATTCAGCTGTTTCTGCTTTATCCCCTATATCAATACAATGCTCGATCATGGACACAATTTCCAATATTGCATCATCATAGTCTGATAAGGACACATTTTCACTGATACCAAAACAATCACAGCCTATAAAATCTGCCATTAATTGTTTCTGGTCATAAACAATCTCTGATTTATTCATGGTTATAATCCTCCGAATCCTGATCTAAAAAATTCATACAGTAAAGGCAGTACCTGCTCACAGTTATACAGGTGCCGCCGTCCCTGCCGGACAGGACTGTTTTCATAAATTTAACTATACTCCCAGCCGTCTATGCCATATAAATTGTGGCTTTTTCTTGTCAGCGTATATTTGTCACACTGGTTAATGTCACAGCTTTTTTTAGCGGCACGCCGCATTCCCCTGGACGTACATCTTTTGGCAAAGCGCTTGAATCTAATACCCGCTAAACGGTTTTTATGGTACATGCCCATTTCTGTTTTCCTCCTAATATCCTTATTTTGAATCAATATCGGGTGTAGAATAATGCTTTTTAAGGAATGCGTGTATACAGTCTGTACAATACCTGTGATTTTTGCAGCCGTCGTTTTCACGCAGATCAAAAATCTCACAGAAGGACACATTATTCCGGTTCCCAAATCCCATATTGAGTATAATATTTGCAACTGCCTTACTATCACGGCGCATGATTTCCTTTGCAAGTTTCAGGCTGTTGTCATGCATCTCTTTTTCAAAACCCGCAACACTGTCCAGGCATGATCTCAAGGCATTATTCTCAGCTTCTAATTCTCTTATCCTTTCTTCCATTCCACACCTCCAAATCCTTGTTTTCGGTTGTTTTTCTTTCTCCATAATGGCAGACCATGCAGTTTCCGCTGGTTATTTGCAAAAAACATAATGTCCATACCTGTCACACCTCCAGATTTCTGACTATTATTGGGTGGCATTAACTGCCGGTTCTTTATTGCGCAAATATCGGTGAATGTACCACCTGATATTTGCGCCAGTACCGCATTGCCTTCTTTTATACTGTTCCGGCATGAATATCCTGGAAAACAGTTTCGGTTTTTGGTTATTTATACTGCGTAATGCAGGCTCTTTTCCCGTACTTTCTGGATTTCCAGACGATCCACGACTAATTTTTTAACCCTCCTGACCTCGTCTTCTTCATAATCCTCATCATATGTAACCTTCAGCTTCTTTCCGGCGATTACGGAACAGTTATTCTTTATGTCATACTCACTGTCCGATATCCAGAATCCTACTGTAAGGATTTCATTGTAATCGTCTTCTGAAAAGCAGACACTGATTTCCTGGTTTTCAAAGAAATCTATATTCCGGTTATGGACATACATTGGCGCACCATTCTTAAAATAAATGGTCAGGTTATACCGCTCCTGGGACAGGTTGATTATGTTTAAGTCCCCGACTGCGTCGCTAAAACTCTCCCCATTGTTAATCTCAAAGGCAATGGCCCTGAGACAGTCATAATTGAGGTCAACTTTTCTTGAAAAGGCGATGATCGGATCGATCTCGTTGTGATGCGCTGCTTCCAGTTTGTCATGCAGGTATGTCCTGATTTCCTCCGCTGACGGATAATCGAAACGGAAATGGTAATGAAAACGCCCCGGACGGTTGATAAAGAAATCATTCAGTTTCCGGATATCATTGCAGGTAATGACAAACAGTTTCTTTCCCTGTGCCACCCCGTCAAACAGGCCAAGCAGCGCTGCCTGCGGATCGACTTCTCCCTCAACCGGCTTGACATCACCGACTGTCTTGTCAAACTCGTCAAAAAGCACCATTACATTCTGGTCAATCGCTTCTATGTAGGACGCAATTCCGGGAATATACTGGTCAACCACGATAACCGGAATTCCATTCCTGACTGCCATCTCTGAGAGGAGCCTGGCAAACATTGATTTTCCGATACCCTTGTTCCCGCTCAGGATCACGCCTAAATTCCTGTCAAACCTCTCATATGAACGCAGTACCTTGTGAACCTTTTTCGTGAGTCCGCCGTAGATCTTGTCTTCTTTTACCTGGATATTGGGATATTCATCCAGATAGAACCCTGTCATTTTTGCAAATCTTACAATGTAGGCTCTGGCAGGCAGTTCATTGTAGGTTGTCACGGTGTCATTATAAATCTCAACTTTTGTTCCTATTTTTATTGCTTTCATTGTTCTCTCCTCCCGGATTCATTCCTTATTTTTCATGCTATACATTTTGAACGTTTAAACTGTTCGACAAAATCATTGACATCAGGTTCTGGCATATTGTTGTCAAATCCCCTCACCTGTACAACTTTGTCATTTTTAACCTCCACTGTCACATAGGGCTTGTCCGGTATGCTCTTTTTACGTATAAATAGTATCACTGTACTTCCGCCTGCAACCTGTGGGACATAGCTGCCGACACAGTGGTGGAGCGCCTGTCCTTCATATATGATGTCCTGTCCCGAATCAGGAGCCTTGATCAGAAGGGTGTCATTGCTGAAATCGTACTTTTTATGCATATCCGGCAGAAGTCCTGCAATCATTCTGCATTCTTCTGCAAGCTTCCTGCTCTTTACGTTTGCAGCCGCCTCGTCATGCGCCTTTTTAAAATTTTTGGGATACAGCACGATATCAGAGGCCATGTCATAATGAAGGGATTCGCAGCTGCGCATATAGTCAAAATAATCAGTAATGAGACTGCGACGCTCATATTTCTGACTGCCCATGCTGTCAAGATATTTTGAAAGTTTCCGCAGCCTGCTGTCTGGCAGGACAAATGCAAGGTCTTCCCTTCCTTCATATTTCTTCGCGATCCTGAGTATGTCGCTGACAGAACGGTTTATACTGGTCGTTTTATTGTAAGTCTGGATACTGTCCAGTTCACTGCTGTTAATATTTAAAGACCGTGCCTCACGGAGCTGCACCCTGTTTTTCAGGCCGAGTATTTTTATGACTGAAGTTTCCTTTTCGTTAAGCTGGGAAATCATATTACATTTTTGACTGCTCATATAGTCGGATACGAGGTTGTAAAACCCACATTTGGTTATCTGCTCGAGAACCGGATTTGATGCAAGATGTTCAAGATATTTTACATGCATATAGCAAGATTCGGCAGCGTCGGATTTTATGAACTGGTTAATCTGTTCCCATCCCTGCAGGCGCTTATTCATCCCGGCTGCACGCAGTTCCTTTGTCAGGCCGGTTTTATGAAGCCCGCCCTTTAAAAAGCCATAGTGAAATCCCTCCGGATAGAACATACTGCGCTGGGGCAGACACCACCGCATTGTTTCATTGTAATGATACCATTCATAATCACGGATACTCTGCTTATCATAATCTATGATTGTCCGGATCACCTCCCACACGGTTACTTTTGGAACTGGTGAATGTTTATAGTCATACAATATATGAAAATATCTTACAGCCAGAGCATGGTCTGCATATTTCTGCACCAGTACTGCCATCCCTTCATCACGGATGCCGCAATACTGTCTCCTTATCTCAGATCTGAACTGGATATTTTTACCGCATTTTGGGCACTTTCCAGTCTCCCTGTCTTTGAACCTAGGCAGCTCTGACAGTTTCAGCGCAGAGCCGCAGCATGAACATGTTCCATGGTTATTTTTTCTGTCAAAAAAGATATAGCTTGAATGGGACATTGTTTTTTGTACAGTGGTTTCAAATGATTTAGGGACTTTCCTGATCTTACGCATAATGCCGTCTATTTCAGCACATTTTTTGTCCTTACGGAGCTTGCATCGTATGCCGGAACGCCATGTATCATACCTGTTGAGCATATTGTGTGCTGAACCGTCAATATTGCCGGAACTAATATATCGTTTCAGTTTCTCTGCCTCCTTTTCGGTTGCTATAATTATGTCCCTGTATTGTAAAGCATTCGTCAGGTATCCATCAGTAATTTTATTGGAGCGTACATTATACAGACGGGCGTCATGCTTTTTGATAATATATCTGTAAAATAGTGATACCTCTCCGTCCTCGTTTTTAGAGAATACATTGATTACTATATTGCTCTTTACCTTTCCCGAAGTGACGACAAAAACATTATGATCCGCATTTTGTGATGCAAGCATTTTTGTCTCGCGGGTGATTCTGGGCATGGGCAGCGCCCGTATTTCTTTGTTCGTCAACATATATTTCCACCACCTTATATTAAATTAAACAGATTGATCTGTCCGTCGAGGGTATTGGCAAATTCGATCTCCTGCCGGGCAGAGTTTTCAGTAAAATGCATTTCAGGACTGTTATTCCTGGATTCTGCAGGCGCTTTGTCAGTTTTTCCATCAGTTTCCGAAGGGGTAGCATTGTTCCTGGCAGGTTCCCGGTGGGCAGCAACAGCCGTTACGGTTGTTTTCGCAGGTTTATCGGAATCCTTTTTTTTGAGTGATTTGATCTTTGCCGTGATTTTCTTCTTTTTCTCCTCGTCAGGCAGGTCATTCCATCCGCCCTGTTTGCTTAGGATGGCAAGTGCAGTTTTGCGGTACCCGGCTTCTTTTTCTTTCGCTTCCTTTTGCTTTTGGGCTGCTTCTGCCTTTTTCGCCCTTTCTTCCATGACAGCATCCCTGTCATCAAGAAAGTAATACTCACGTACCCATGCATACACCACTTCCTCAGCCAGACAGCAGGATGTCACGGAACCGTGTGTTAATGCCATTTTTTCTGCTTTCGACCATATGTATTTCAGCATACGGCCTGCACTTTTCCAGTCAAGGGACAGGGCGGCATCAAATTCCTGGTCGCTGCGGCTTTCCTTTTCAATGAATTTAGTGATGGCACCGGCCATGATCTTATACATGGCAACCGCAGCGATCTTATCCTGTGAGTTATTGTTTTTTTCCTTTTCCGTGTTTTCAAGGATCTGGTCTATCTGGATTTTGTAATCTGAAAACATCTATTTTTCCTCCACTTCATGATTCATTTTTCACTGCATGTTGTTTTACAGGTCTGCGGATCACACAGCCTTATCCGCCAGCATGTATTCCACATATTTGTCTGCGTATTCCCTGGCTGCTTTTGTAAATTCTGTTTTCAGGGCATCCTCGTCAGCGGTTCTTGTGATCTCGGCAAAGCGGTCATGACTGTTATCAATTGTAGTCTGGATAACCTGTGCCAGATGTTCGCCTTCCTTTGTATTGGGCAGATACGGAAACATTTTTCTAAGTACTGCGCCGAGCTGTTCCAGTTCCATCGATACAGTGCCCGAAATGAGCTCCGAAAAACTTTTAAAATATTTTCCGCCTGTTTCAAGCGCTTCCGGAATGCCGTTTGTCTGGCAGAATTCAATGTTCTTTCTGATCAGGTCGATTTTTCCATCGATTTCCTCAGAAATGCGTGGTTTTTTTGCTTCACTTTTCATATTATTTTTCTCCTGTTCTTTAATTTTTTGTAACCGGGTGTGGAAGATTTATCCTCCCCTGCCCGGGCGCATTAAAAAAACAGGAACTTTCATAAAAATAAGTTCCTGCTTTCATACTTTTGATATTCAGTTAGATTCTTAAGCATTTTCGTACTCCAAAATGATACGGGTTGTATTCATCAGCATCATGTTGATGAAAAATTCAAGATAAATATCCTGAAACTGATTTCTTGCCTCAATATACTTAGGATCTATTATCTTAATGAAATCATCGCAATTGTCTGTCATGGCCTTTACGTTTTCAAGGTAAATAATGAACTTGTACATCTCATTCATAAACTGCGGCTCAAGCGTGGTTCCTGACTGTACCAATTTGTCACATACTGCCTGCAGGTCTGGATCAACCGCATCACCTATGGGAATCCCATTAGCAACATGATAATCAATCACTGACTTTAAATCCCTGATATATTGAAGCATGCATTCTCTTGACATTTCTTCCTCCCTGGTAAATTTTTGAGTGTCTGCTGTTAATATAGATTATTGATTAACAAAATGAATCAATAATCTGTCCGGCTGCGGTAAGCAGCAAAAAATATTTAAAATTTTAACCGATAAAAAATTATATCACACTTTTCACTGGTGTACTATATTCCGTCGATAAAAACGCGAATGTATTTCGAGTAGTAGTACAGTAAGGCTATACATCGATGAAAGATACACAATGGTTCTTGTGTATCTTTCGCTGTTCTCACAAGAATCCTGTAATATCAACGCTTCCGGGCATTTTGCAGATTGTTTTATGAATATAATCCCTCTGAATGATACATATCGTTTGTATTGAATAAGTTATATTGTTACAATAGCATGATATGTATTATTTGTTCGACATGTAAAAAATGTCCAGATAGATAATACATATTGATTATTTTTATTGATATGGATTGTATATGATGATATAATGAAATAAGATACATATGTATTAAAACAAACAATATGCATCTTATACAAAAAAAGGGGATGATAAATTGAACTACGTGCAGCCCATACGGGACAAGAAAAAAATACAGACCATGAAAACCGTGCTGAAGGCGAAGGACGAAAAATATTACATCATGTTCCTGATCGGAATCAACGTGGGGCTCCGGGTATCGGATATCCTCACACTGAGGGTATCCGATGTCCGGGACAGGACGCATATTAATATAGTAGAGAAAAAAACAGGCAAGACAAAACGGTTCCTTCTCAATTCACAGATGCAGGCGGAGCTGACGGAATATATCAATAAATTCAGCCTGTCTGACGACGATTATCTGATCAGGAGCAGAAAAGGAAAGAACCAGCCCATCAGACGGGACAGGGCTTATAAGGTACTGAACGAGGCCGCACAGGAAATCGGTCTGGGCGAGATTGGCACCCATTCCATGCGCAAGACCTTTGGCTACTGGCATTACCAGAAGTACAAGGATGTCGCGCTGCTCCAGCATCTGTTCAACCATGCCAACTCTGCTGTCACATTACGCTATATCGGGGTGAACCAGGATATTATGGATCAGTCCGTATCGGATTTCTTCCTATAATATATAGTATTGATATATGGATGATTTCTTAGGTGATTTATGGATGAAATGATTAATCATTCTGTTTGGAATAATATTTTTAACTATCAAGCAGGAGGAGATTAGTTCGCCTGCCATCCTCTCACACCATATTGCGTGTCCAAATTGATACAAATACTTCTTGGGTGCTATCGTTTTTACATTTATCCCAAATGCCCTAAAATAAACACTTTTCAGAATGGAAGATGCACCCGGGCACCGGCGGCCACCGTTTTATTATTCGGGATTTCCGTATTTTTGGTTTTTCAAATGGTAAAAAATAACGACAACCCATTTTTCATAGAGGCTGTCGTTATTTTTTGCACCCAAGAAATTATCTCCACTTTTGCAAACACTCATAGCAATCTGAATTTTCAGTCTGCGTCCGGCTGCTGTCCATTGTGGGCATTCCACTGGCATTCCATCATCTGCATATCCGTAAATACTGCTTTAAAAGAAGATTCCTCTGGCGAGCAGGCATAGATGCCAAACTGAATTTTTCCATTTCCCTTCTGCATATGACAGATTCTCATCTGATTAAAATGCATTCCATCTGCGGAGCATTCGACACAATAATCATCCTCCCGGCGACTGAAGCGATACCACATGTATTTTACCGAAGCATCAATAACCGTAGTTGCCCAGTCTGAATAGCCTCCATTTGTTACAACACTGCCTAAATGCTGGTATGCTTCATTTTCATATTCAACCGATGCTTTTAACCAGTTTTCACTGTCGAGATACATGACAATTCCGCACTGGTCAAACCTGTGGCAGCTTTCCGTAAATTCTGTTTTTACAACAAAACTGAAATATTTTTCTTCTGTTTCCATTTGAAACACCGGAGCATTATCATTTTGAAAATGATAATAGGTTCTTTGCCACAAATCCGTGTATTGTTTTGTAATGATTTCAACTCTGCCATTTTCGATTTTATAATCCAGTGGTTCTCTTGTCCATTTAAAATTGGTCATATCCATTATCTGGCACCTCCAAATTTTCTGTTTTTCGCATATTTACCTGCCGTTAAATTATACTCCTATTCCTTGCAGATTTCCACTCTGTCCTCCATCCTTTTTTATTGACACACGCAAAAACAGCGGGCAGGATATCCAGGACTCCTGGAATCTGCCCGCCTTCTCCGGCTCCTTTGTGGTCGTCAGTTCTGCCTCCGCCATGCCATTGTCCGCTACTACATCTGCAACCTCATCAATCTTTCTGTACAGGACATTATCCGCCGATAAGATTTTTCCATTCATATTTGCTAAAAATAACCCATTCTTTATATACATCAAATTCTCTTACAACTTCATTTGGTATTAGGAAATAGTCATATATAATATAACCAGTTGTTCCAGCTTTAGCAACTCTGTCATTATTAATATCCAAATGGAACCAGCGGTCTCCAATTTCAACCATATTCCAAACATGGGTTCCATCTGGGTTAGTGACTGTAATGCTGTTTATCCCTGTCCTGGAAGCAATCAGTTGAAATGCCCTTGAATACCCCATACATACGGTACTATGATTTATAAGTGCTCCATAAGGACTGCGGGCTATATTAGGAATATCAGTACGTGCTGTACCTTTAGATATATCTACATCATACACAGTAGATAAGAGTAAATAATCATGGATATATTTTACCTTTTTAATCGGATCGTCCAAAGTGTTCACATAATTTACGATACTATCAACTACAGCATTAAAAGCCGCATCATCTTCACATTTTTCATAATACATTGGATAGATGCCTTTTAACATATTGCCGGATACGGATCTTGAATACCAGTCACATGCCCAATATAGCTCTGGGTTATCAAACATAACAGCCTTTATCGTTCGATCCAGATCAGCATCATTCTTTGACAAACCAAACTCAGAAAGATCTATATAAGAATCTTTTTCCTGAAAACCTTCCAAAATCGCAGTATAAACATCTTCTGCCGCATTTGACTTTATATAAGGAAATAACAAACTAATGAAAAGGGTTAATACAATAATATATTTTTTATACATATATCTTACCTCCAATAGAGCAGACGGGCTTTTCACAAAACCCACCCCTCACAGAACCAAACGTGCTGATTCTCCGCACCCGGCTCCTTGTAAAGCTAATACGAGTTAAATTATAGTACGTGTATCAGCTAACCCAATATCATACTTGTCCAGTTCCGTAACCAGAACCCGCAGCATGGAAGCACCGATTCCGCGCATCTTCCTAAGCTCCGCGCAGGAATATTTCGTCAGTTCGCCAACAGTAAATATGTTATTTTTCTGCAGTGAATTTTTTAACCGGTTGGGAAGCTCCATTTCGTCAATCCGCATCCTAGATACCGAATCCGATACGTCCTCACACGCCTCAATTGTGACTTCCATTTGATCACCGGTATCTGTATCCGCAGGATCGCACCCATATAAGTCCGAATAATCGTTTTGCAGTTGTTTTACTAACGCGACTGCCTTTTGCAGATATGCAGCCTGCACATGTGTCAGGATAATTTCTTTAGGAAGGTTATTCATCAGGCGCAGTACATTTTCACTGCGTCCGTCATCAGTTGATGATTCACGGATTCTTTTCAGGTCATCCTCATAATTAAGGCCAAATTCCATGTATTTTACTGCTTCCTTATTTTTTAGTTTCTTTAAGGCATTCCTTGCAATTTTTTTAATATTTGATGAATTGGTGCTGTAAGCGTTGCTGACGGCCTCATATGTATCATTATTCCAATATATCCTCCTCAATATATCCTTTTCCTGATCATCAAGATATTCTTCCATGCAGTAAGGTATGGTCTTGTCAAGGTCGCTTGGATAAGCGGCCGGACTTACTGTTTCAAAAAGGATTTCGTATATCCTCTCTTCCGGCGTATGGTTTACTGCCACGCTGCGCTGTTCCAGGCATGCAGCAAGAATACTCCTGAATTTCTGCGGGCGCAGGTCGTTCTTTTTGCAGGCATAATCTTCTTCATCCCCGTTCTGCATGTCTTCGATCACACTCAATAATTTTATGATTTCATTTTTAGTTGATTCGAGTAAGCTTGGATCATATTTCATTTGCCGTATCCCCTTTGTCTGGATATTTTCATATATCAGTGATTATCATCTTTTTGTCTGTTTTTAATAATATGGAAAAAATAGAAGGTAGCATTATAATATCATTGACTTTTAAATATTTCAAGTCAAATTAATCCGGTGCAGCGCTTCCTAAAATATATTTACCAGATAAAATAACATTACCGGACAAGTGTATAAAGAATTTGTTCAGTCACCAGTACGGAATTGTCAACAACAAACGGAACATACAAATCAGGATTATATGATAATGCATTGTTGTTCCCTGAACGAAACAACAATAGGATTTTTTTACGGCATCCATCAATTTCTATAATCGCCCCCACACTCTCATCTTCCGGCGGAATCCAGAATTTAATGGCATGATTACTGTTGGTGATTTTGTGCAGTGCATTGAAAGTGTTTAACTCTGTTATACTGCGGCAGTATATTCCGGCATCTGAAACCTGAAATAAATGCACCCTGCCAAGTACGCGGTATACGCTGCTGTTCAATTCATTTTTTCCAGAGGCGGGGTTATTCTTTATGTATTGGAATCCGGCCAGGAATGTATTGGCATCTGGCTCTGTTCCATATTGCTTTCTGAATTTCGCCATCGCTCTTTTGGCGATTTCCGGAAACGTAAAGTTCTTAAATACTTTTCCATCTATACCCAGTGTCTGCATATAGCACCGTAAAAAATTCTGGTCTTTGCTTTGATAAATACCCGCAAATGGAGTATATATAAAACGGACACCATCTTTTTCCAGATTCAAATCCCCTAATGTTATCTTATTTCTGCTTAGCCTTACCTTCTTTGTCCTGTGATAAACAAACGTCGAAAAGCTTTGTCTGTTCTCTATTGTTTTGCCGTTGAGCACCTTTTCGGTAAAACAATCCACATTGATACATCTTATGAGCCTGTCAAGCCCTAATTGTGGTTCGCTTATTCTTTTTCCGGAATTATCCCTGTCAGTCAGGATTTCTTCTGATTCCGTAGCTTCTGCATTAGAATCCGCAGCATACTGCCGGTTTTGCTCCAGGTTGTCCGCACTTCCGGGAAACCGCCTGGGATCAAACGAGGTACATACTGTCACATCTCCATTTTCACCCACAGTATAAGGCAGCTTTTGCGCCCCAGTTCCTGTTACATCCTTATACCTGCAGCAATATTTGTCATGCATATATCCGTTATGTTCAGGATATATTTTTAAATCCTCACTGATTTTATAATAAAGTCCTGCGTCCGGACGGCATGCACACCACATATATTCCTTTTTTCCGCTGTACCGGTTTCTGATCAGGACTCTCTGCTCCCTGCCGAGATATCCGGGATATAAATCCTTTCCATCAGCCGTTATGAATTTTGTATTATACACGAAATATCCTCTTTTATCATATTTTCATTCAAATGTCATAAAACATATCATTAACAGGATCAGGGCAGGGAAAACGTTTCCCTGCCCTGTATACCACTACTTATCCAATCAGGCATTCTTTTCCCCTGAAAGCAAACCCATACTTTTTGATTTGCTCTGGGGAAAACCCGTCTGCAATCAGTTTGGCATCATACAGTTTCTCATCAATCTGGGAATGCGCGTTTGCAACGGTCTGCGCAAGATCTTTTTCTTTCAAGGGTTTATGCACCTTAAACTCAATAATGTACGCACAGTCTTTTTCCCTGTTCTTCGGTGTCAGCATGATATCATAGCGCCCAAAACCGCTTTCCCTATTTGACGTGATTTCAAACCGTCCCGCCAGTTCAACCATCAGTCCCAGTACAAACCCGTGATAAAACCGTTCAGGCGCATCATCATCTGACGCATTTTTGGCAATATCAAAACTTGAAAAGCTGTACAGCGCAATTTTGTTCATAAACTCATTCATTCCGTCCATGTCATTTATAAGAAGCGCCTTAATAAAATTATTGTACGGCATTTCCGCATTGCCGCCAAACCAGTCGCTGACCATCTTGCGGAACATTCGTTTTGTTTCGAGGTTCGTGATGGTAAGCGTGTACCAGACATCACCTTCCGCTCCTACGCCTTCCTCATCCGTATCCAGTGTTCTCACTCTTAACACTTTCAGATATCCTGTCGCAAGCAGCAGGCTCCACACTGCATCCGCACTGCCGTTTAACTGATCAAACACTATTTTTTCATCGATTTTTGCCTCAAAGCTTTTACCCTGAAGGAGATCTTCCATTATTTGTTTTATGCCTGGGTTTCCTTTCTGGATCAGCTGGTTTACAAGTCCGTTTCCGCTTGTATTAGACCAATAGGTATCATATTTTCCTTTTTTCTTGATGAATGACACAATTGACCACGGATTGTAAATATCCGTAAAGGCCCCGAATGTAAATCCGTCATACCATTTCTTTACTTTCTCTTTCTGCTCTCCCAAGCCGGCATTTTCGAGCGATGTAAAGACCTCATCTTCCGTAAAGCCAAAAGAGGTCGCGTATTCATTAGAAGTCGTAGTTATGACATCAAGGTTATTCATTCCTGTGAAAATGCTTTCTCTTGCCACCCTTGTAATTCCTGTGATAAGCCCCCGCTCTAGATATTTGTTTGTTTTGAACGTGGAATTAAACAGGCCGCTGAAAAAGCTGACCGTTTCCTCCCAATGTCCCGAAATCCATGCATCCTGCATCGGCGTATCATATTCATCCAGGATAATGATTACTTTCTGTCCGTAATAGCGCTGCATGAAACCAGCCATTGAATGAATAGCATCAGCTGCCAGTTCCGCATTCATTCCAATTTTGATATCCTTATAATACATACGTTCATTTTCACTAAACAAATCTTTTGATAGTAAATAACTGTTTTTCTCATATAAATCAGCAATTACCTTTGTTATCTTAAAAATCATTTCCTTATATGATGCTGCCTTGACATTTGCAAAGCTTAAAAAGATCACCGGATAAGTACCCTGCAGCTTCCTATACTGATACTCCCCGTCAGGAGATTTTTCCTCCCATATGGACAATCCTTCAAACAGGTCGCCCCTGTCCTTGTACTTGTTTGAGAAAAAACACTCCGTCATGCTCATGTTCAGTGTCTTCCCAAACCTGCGCGGACGTGTGATTAAGGTCACTTTATCTGCGTATTCCCACCATTCCCTGATAAAATCCGTCTTGTCAATATAAAATATATGCTGGGTTCTCACTTCCTCAAAGTCCTGGTAGCCAAGCCCTGCCCTGTTTTCATTCATATGCCACCCTCCTCTGTCTGAAATCACTTATTTTCGTGTTTTTAGTATGCTCCTGTTATCAGTATACACGATACAGGCTTTTTTCACAACATAAGGATTACTTAATGGCTGCGCTTATAGTCATCGGCCCATGACATAAGAGATTTTGCGTCCCTTAGCGTTATTAAATTTTCCATTTGTATTCCATTTATGAAGTCGTTAATGTCCTGCAAGGATCTGTCCGCATACCCGGTTATAATTTTTTGTTTGATTATTTCTTCCATATTATATATGTACCTCCGTTTCTATTAAATTGAAAGCCTGTTTTAACAGGGGAATGATTTTCTCCCCATGTACGTAAAAACAGAACAGTTCTGCAACAAACCGTTCTGTTTTTATATATCTATGTCATTTTTACGATATCTCCACCCTGGTCATCGCACGCATACAGCTGTACATCAACATAGGGATTCCATTACGGTATTCGTCATGCTTGATCCTGTGCGGAATCACGTCCGACACCACCGTATATAAGATGCGCACCTTTTCCGGCGGCAGATATTCCTGTTTATTGTATCTTGTGGTGCTCAGCAGCAGATCCAGGTTATGCATGTAAAACCCTATCACGCCAAACTCATATGCGGAGTTATCGTTTTTAAAATCGGCCGGCGTTTTCCCGTAGACAGCCTTTTTCAGGGTTGCTGCAATCGCTTTTCCATATACAATTTCGCTGAGTCCGGGAATGCTGTCCGTGGCCATTTCCGTATTAATGGAAAGCTTTTTTGTCCCCGCTATGCTGTCAAAAAGTTCGTCCACTTTCGATGCATCCTGAAAAACACACTGATCCGTAGGTCGTAACGTCATTCCCGTAAATGTGACATAATGTGTGAGCAGGAATTCATAATATCCGTTTTCTTCCCTTACTGCAGGTTTGCTCATCAGTATTTCCTCATATTTTGTTGACGGCTTGTGAAATATAAGGTGGAACCCCTTTCCTGACATCGACAATTCGCCATACATATATGGCAGTGTTAACAGATTGTCCCTGATTTCCGGGGGACATTTGGGTTCAATATCCAGCACGACAAAATCATCGAGCGCCTGATTTAAGCTGTAGGTTGCATTGGTCGCATTAGGAAGAATATTCCTGACATCGTACAGATCGACGAGCGGCATATTCCCATCCTTAAATGAAGCACCGACGATTTTACCCTGTGACCTTAATACATTCATGTCAATGGGCTTCTTTTTTGAAGTGGATACAGTCCAGCGTCTGTTGCTGGCGATGGTCTGTATGAAATGGTTGTGTATAAAAAAATCCAGGTTAATGTTTTACGCCTCCCTTTTATTGCAGGTCTGACAGACTCAGATCCCTGTTTCTTATCATATATTAAAAGATTACATATGAAAATACCAAAAACAGGAAATACAGCTATTGCATGACAGATAATGTCATGCAATAGCTGTATGATTAAAACAGCGTCTGCTTCACTGCTGTTTCAATCTCCTTTAGTTCATCGCTGCTGACCTTTCCATAACACGATTCAAGCCTGCATTTGTCAACGGTGTGTATCTGCGAACATAGTGCAATGTGCTCACGGTACTTCTTCCCCCTGCTTTTTCTGAAAAACGACATATCGCTGATCTTAACCGAATGCGGACGTTTCCTGTCTTTTGAACTGACATATACAATTTTTACAGTCCCTTCCGTCTGCAGGCTCTCGCTGCTGCTGATCACAATCCCCGGACGGTCTGACCAGAGCTCGTGGCCTGTCGGCACCCCGTTCTGCGATATGTGGTAGATTTCGCCTGTCTCAATCATGCCGTCTCCCCCATTTCGTTTACGATTGTTTCCGTGTTTCCGCTGTCCGGTGCGGATTTGCTGGCGCATATTGCCTCATATGCCGTCCTGATATTGCTTGACTGTTTATGCGCATTATACGCAAGGATATACTCCGACTGCCTTGCCCGCGTAAGTCCGACATAGTACATGCGCTTTGTTTCCTCCATGGCTGAATCATGTTCGTTGTAGAGCAGGATCACATTATCAAATTCAAGCCCCTTGGCGCTGTGGATGGTGCTTGCCACAAAATTATAATGGCTTATGTCCTGTTCTTTTTTCTGCTGGTTCCTCATGCTTGTCAGCCTCAGCTTCAATGCATTTTTCTCTATCTCATAGTCAATAAGCGTCTGGAATGCATAATCATTAAAATCCTTCATTATGATCAGGCCGTTCTGCAGCATCAGGTCCTTTGCCATAAGTTCATCCCTGTTTTTCGTCATCCATTCCGTAAGGCTCTTTTTCAGTGCCGCGTCAGCATTGTCGTTGTATACGCCGATCTTCTCCCTGTTTCCGATGATGTGGCGCATTATTTCCACGGACGCGTCATTTCCCGCCCTGTGTGTATAGTCGTGCCCCATCAGGCGTATGTACTTCGAGAAAAATGTCTGCTGGTAGTTCTTTGCGGGCACAATATTGATGAATGAAGCCTGTGGGAACATGATTTTGATAATGTCCTCAAAATTCTTAAGGTCGCTCCTCCTGTACGCAAGGAATGTCACCTGCTCATTATTTCCGAGCTTTTCCGCAATCCAGTCCTTTATTTCCAGCAGCATGCCTGGCAGGTATTCTTTCAATTTGCTGATACCGGGAAGGCTGCTGTATGTGACCTTCACATCATCATCAAAGGGCCTTGTATTAAAATCATTGGCATGGAGCTGGATTCTGGCATACTGGTTTGCCTCAATGTTTGTGAGGATCAGGTTCGCAAAGTCCAGGATATTCTGGTTTGACCTGTAGTTTGTCTGCAGCTGCATGCATTCAAATACCCCGCTCATTTCAAGGCAGTTGAGCGCTTTCGGGTTTGATGCCCTGAACTCATAGAGTGTCTGTGAACAGTCTCCCACAAGGTACAGGCTCGCCTTATGCTTAATTACATAATTGATAATATAAATAAACTCAAAAATGGAATTATCCTGTACTTCATCCATGATGAGGTGCCTGCACAATGATGCGGGCTCCACCAGGCGGTCTGCCGCATGGTAACAGATGATTGATTCCAGTTCAAGCGTTGTCTGCCGTATGCTGTCAAGCAGGTTAACCAGTTCCTCAAACCAGCTTCCGGCAATGTCAGACAGCGCCACAAGGCCGGCATTTGTATTTTCCTTCATTTTTTCAAACGCCCTGATGACATCCTGCGCAACCGGGTTCTGTTCCATAATCCCATTGTCCGCCTGCAGCACATTGATGATCGTATCCGGGGTTGAAAGATTGTGCGCGTAATTTGCCGAATAGATGTCATGAATCATGGATGCAATGGTCTGTGATTTCACGTCGGGCGCAATTTCACTGATATGGTTTGCCGCTGCATTGGTAAAAGACAGTACTGTTACGGTTTTCAGGTCTACCCCGCACTGCCGCAAATACTTCAGCCTGCTGTTGATCACCGTGGACTTTCCTGTCCCGGCTCCCGCCTGCACGATGCAGCATGGCTCCGGGGACGTAATTGCAGTTATCTGCTCCGGAGAAAAACTGATATCAGAACCCGTATATGGCACCGGCGTGAATGTGGCAATATCCGGCTTGATCGTTTCAAGCATCTCCAGTTTCGCATTCAGCAGCATGTTCAGGTTGGCATTTGCTGCATCCTCCAGCGCTCCGGGATACCCATTCTGGATACTGTTGTAGACATACTTGTAATCAGTGAGGTTTACTGAGTAATTGTCCAGCATCCTGCAGAAGGTGACAATGATATCCTTGTCAGTCCCTGTTTCCAGCATTGCATTCATGATCTGGGGTATTCCCTCGTCCCACAGCTCTGCTGTCGCCTGAACCAGGTCATACACCGTCAGTTTATTTACATATTCATTGACCATGTTGACATCAATGTCCGGGGACTGCGCTGTTATAAAATCAATATCAATAAAAAATGATGAAGTTACGGACATTTCATATTTCCCATACTCGTTTCTGCATATGATCCCGATATCATAGGAACAGTAAGTGCTCTTACCCTTCTTTTCAAGGTCAGTGGCAAGAATCATATAGTCCATTGTCAGCGACAGATAATACCTCTGTTCCTCCGGAACCGTGTCCGGCGAAATGCATTCCGCGTTACCCGGCAGTTCGTCATATTCCAGCCTGTCCTGTATGTACAGGCTTAACGGCAGGACTTCAAATGTCGAAGTCCCTGTCGTGACGGTCACTTTCTTATATGGATACGCAATCGGGGGTTTTACCACTTTTGTCCTGTCAATGCATGGAAGCAGGGCGCCGTTTAAAAGTCCGCGTTTTTTGCCTGATCCCGTCAGTGATTTGCTGAAAAACTGCGGCGACACGATTTTCTTTTTCTGCGAGAATATACTCGCTGCTCCTATCTGTTCATTTTCATTTAAGATGATTGGCATGTTCGTTTATCCTTTCTTTGGATTTTGGGCTGTTTTATGCACACCCTTCTAACAGCTTATTGTCGATATAATTACATACTGCTGTCCTGACCGGTCTTGCACCAAAGCGCACGTCAAAACTATCATCACATAACTCTTTTAATGCGGATTCCGGAAGTTCATCCTCCAGTTCAGCACCCGGTTTCAGCCGCTTTATCAGCCGGACTTCCTTACTGTATGTATTCCTCATGATTTCCTCATAAATGTCACGCGTAATCTCATGGAACGTCAGCCTGTGCTGGAAGCGGTTTATGAGCGCCAGCTTGAAGTGTCCTGACAGCTCCGATACGGACGTGCCGTGTTTCTTCCTGTTAAGCCCTATCGGGTTACTGGTATCCATATGTCCTGCATTTGTGGTCGCGATGATGATGGATTTGGAGAAGTCAATGATTTTTCCATTGTTGTCCTTCAGGTATCCCTCCTCAAATACATTCATGAACAGATCCTGAACGGACTTGTGTGCCTGGTCAAATTCGTTGAGCTCGATCACCTGGTATGGATTGGTGTCAAGGATGTCAAACGGCATTTCCGCATTTGAGCCATATCCCACATATCCGGCCGGAGCGCCGATCAGGCGGTTTATGCTCGCCTCCGAATAAAATTCAGCCATATTCAACTTTATCGGTTTTTCATCCATGCAGTATGCTGCAATAATGTTCGTCACTTCCGTCTTCCCGACGCCTGACGGGCCCGTAAACAGGAATGTAAGGGGCCTGTCCACCGGCCTTACGTGCATGTTCCTGAGCCTGATAATTTTTATGATCTGGTCAAGGATATCATCCTGCCCCCTGACAGGTTCCAGTTCCGACCGCAGCCCTTCTTCTGAAAAATCCCTGGGTTCATTGTGCCCTGTCGCAATTTTTAAGGCAGTCCTTATAATGCTGCGCCTTGACAGGCTGATTCCGGTAATGGAGCGTCCCATATCCTGGAGATTTTTATCCGGACTGTTCAGCAGTTTATATTTTTCAATGATGACGTCTGCGGCAGCGCGGTCAATCAGTGTCACCGCATTATCCGGGCGGTGTGTGTCATTTGAGCAGTATTCATCCGCTATGTCAACAATGTTCCTGCCAAGCTCCGCGTCATAATGAACCGACATCTTATAATGGTCAGTCAGTTTCCTGACATATGCGTTCACGATCTCCAGCGTCTGGTCTTTAGATAGCTCATCCACAATTACCTTTGTAAATCTCCTTTTGAACGCCGGATCGGATGCTATGCTCTTTACCTCCTGTGCTGTCGTGGCGCCAATCACCCTTATCTCTCCCCTGCTCAGTGCGGGTTTTAGTATCTGCGCAATCTTTTCATACATGCTTTCCTTAAACAGCATATGGATCTCATCCACGAACAGGATGGCCTTATTTTTCTTATCGGACAGAAAGTCAGTCAGTTCCTTTACTTTTTCTTCCAGTTCCCCCACCATGCTGCTTCCTGCCACGATATCCGAGAGCTGCAGGGAATATATTGTGTATCCATATAACAGTTCGGGTACTGATGCATCCTTTATCTCAATCCTGTGCGCCAATTCCTCGACAATCTTGGTTTTCCCGGTTCCTGCCATGCCGACAAGAAGCGCATTCGGGTGCGACTCACCAATCAGTACAGCCATAAGCTGGTCAATGATGGCATCCCGGAACAGTGTCGGTGTATGGTCTGCTTTGTTCAGGTCTTTCAGGGTCGTTCTAGAGTCGTTGTTCTCCGGCGGATTCATCATTCCCGTCATCAGCTCCTTGGGAATATTCGCTATGATCCCGATATGGATATCATTGTTACCACCGGCATTCTTACCGGCATCATTGTCATTCACTTCATCTGTCAAGTCAACTACAGACATTTTTTATCCCTCCTTCGTGTGATTTCCTAAATTTGCCGGCATGAGGATATACCTGCATATATTGGGTTCGATATGATACATATTCTGGCAGAACTCCTCTGCGGCTTCCCTCACATATGGCCATGATGCTTTTGACGTATCAATCGGGGCATAATATAACTTTGCGGGATAAGCCGGCCGTTCATCCGGCGGATAATATGCAAAATCCGTAATCATGAGGCTGATCTCCCTTTTTCTTCTGGCTGACTGCATGATATACTGCCATACAAGCTCAAAACTCGTCCCGCCTGATATTTTCGGTACGTTCTGGAACTGCCGGTAAATCTCGCTTATGGTCTTCCCTTTAATCTTCAGCCGGGTGCTTTCCGAGATGACATCGCTGAACGAGTTAAAATACAGGTTTACATCCAGCTTTTTCGCCATTGTGATGCACGTTATTATGGCATTTTTGTAATTTTCCTCTGAAATTGATACTGATGTGTCAAGATATATATGGATATCCGGTTTATACTGCAGGGAAATGCCTCTCCCGGGAAGATTGTAATTATCGGGATTGCGCCGGTTGGACTTCATGTATGTTGACCGGATTACCCTGGAATAATTTTCAGACCTGCTTACATTCGCTTCCTTATTTATAATTCTCGTAATCCGCCTGGAAAGGTCTGCCCTGGACATTGCAGCCATGCCAAACTGGAAAATCTTTCTCTTTTGGGCCTCTTTGCCATTTTTGTCAAGCAGGGCAGCATGGTTTTTCAGCTTCATTCCTATGATCCTGTTTTGCAGTGATGCCGCGCTTAACTTTGATATCTGGTTCAGCGGTATCTGGAAAAAAGTCTGTGCCAGTGCGGATTTTATGACGGACACGTCCCGCACGATTTTATTTGCCGGCGTTTTTGCAATATTTTCGACATTCATGAAAAGCATGCACCTGGGCACCAGCAGGCTGTTGATACTAGGGGCAATGATTCCGCAGTCATCCGGGTTCTTCTGTGCAAACATCATCGAAAATTTCATGACCAGCCGTTCAAATGCATATGCGGCGGTGCCCTGTTCCCTGGTGTTGCGGAGTACGACACCGTCTATCAGTTTCGGTCTGAACTTCTCAAAGTCGGAAAACTTCCGTATGGCATTCATATCCAGTTTTGCCATCAGGTTTCCGGCCATAGTTTTGATAAAATCAATGTATCTGTCATAAATGGCATTGTCACGGAAATAAAATATGGGATGCGGCTCATTGATGTAAAAATACGCATTCACACAGAGCGCGTCTTCATCCCTGTTTTTCAGAAACCCTTTACAGGCGTTCTTTATGTCTGACGGGACATAAATGACAGTGCCTGATGGTATGGGCAGGGGCGTATCCAGGGCGGCATTTGCCTGTGATATAAATACCTGTGAAGCACGCAGCCCGTTCTGGCAGCCCGTGAGCGTCTGCTCCCACACATGAATTAAGGTTTTATTCAGTTCGCATTTAATGTCTGCCTGGACATCATCCGCAAGGATCATTGCGGCAAGCATGCCCGGTGTTACCTGGTTTCCGTTTTCATCAGACGCCGTGACATTCTTTCCTGATCTGTAGATTGGCTCGATTATGGATACGGCATTCTGAAGCATCTGCCCATTATCCAGTGCCCTGCTTACATCATCATTATAAAAAGGCGTAATCCGTACTCTGTTATGATTTTTAAAATTTATTTTCATGTTCTTTTCCTTCCTGTGGCTGGTACATACTGCATAGTAATCTTTTTTCGCAGGATAAAATCTCCTGCTGTTCGCATTTTGCATATACCGGACAGTCTTCCCATACCTCACATGTCATGCATAAACATCCTTTACACATTCTTTTCAGACTCCTTTCCATATCCTGATATGGCCAGAATCCTTATTATCCATGATAACGGGTTCTGTATCAGTTATTTTTCTGTAATTTCTGACTGTCTGCAGACAGGGGACACATCCGTCCCATGCCTGTCTGACAGTTCCCGGCCATAATCACAGCCCGAACACGGACATGACCTGGGTTATCTTACAATCCAGCGAACAGACTGCCGCATAATTCACGTCATTGATCTTATGGCTGTTTGCGAGCGTGGAAAGTACCTGGGAGTCCCTGACATTCAACGAGGTGATTGCCGGGGCAAGGCATTCAAGGACATTTGTGTTGTCCCGCGTGTCATACAATGCATACACAAAAAGTTCTGATTTTTCATCATGCGTCAGTGCGGCAATGAAATGGTTCAGGTTATCCCTGGACGTAAACGAAACCATCTCCTGATATCTGGCAGGTTCCGTAAGGCTGATATTCTGTGCCTGCTGGATGTTTTGTGCCTGGCTGCACAATGCATCAAAGATCTCCTGTACAAGCGCATGGGAAAACGGTGTCTCCCCGCTGTGGGCGACAACTGCCTCATATAACAAGGTATTGTCATTGCCCGTCATTGTGTTGAGCATTCCGATCAGCTCGTGGTCAGAACATTCATTTAACCAGTTTGACACGCATGTGATTGTCCTGGGGACTGTCATCTGCTCCATGTTCTCATCATCATAATCAATCTCGTAGACAGCATCTTCATTTTCATCCTTATTCTCACCATCATTTGCCGGAATGGCGACTGCATCCTGCACAATCCTGTCAGGATATTTTTTAAGCACCGCCGATACATATTTGTTCAGGTCTGGATTTGCATTCATGAAAGTGTTTACATCAGGCTCCATATGGTACATGACAAATCTGGTGATCGACGCCTTGTCAAGCGAGCATACGTTTCCTTTGTCATTACCGGCAATGATTACTTTCAGGTTGTCAGGGATATCCCTGTCGCCAATGCTCCGCAGTGTGGGTATTGACAATGCCTCGGAAGTTACATCCGGCGTCGATCTGTTAATTTCATCAAGGAACAGGATCGGCGTTTCGTCTGCGTTGGCGAGCGCATAATCAATGGCCTTACGGATTACAATATGCGGATAGAATACCTGTGCATAATCCCGTTTGCCGTCCTTGTCCGTCCCTACAGGCACCAGGCGGCATCCTGTAAGGTCGGCCTTCTCCGCAAGCTGGTTCACCGGAAGCGTAAAACATTTTGTGCCCAGCCTTTTGGCAAGGCTTTCCACCCAGCTTGATTTCCCGATTCCGGGATCGCCTACCAGCATCGGCACACAGTTGTTTTTAATATCCTTTTCCACGAGCAGCGTTAAGTTTTCAAATTTCATTTTCGTTCTTCCTCTCTTTTCAATTTTGAATACTCCAGACCAGGCAGGAAAAAACTTTCACCTGTCTGCGTGCAGCAAAAAAGCCGTCTGTGAAACACAGACAGCCTTTCAGACATTTTTGCAGAATCACTTCTCCCTTTCCTGAAGCTCCAGGAGTCTGTCAAGTGCGTATGTATCCATCTGTACATCTTCTGTCCCGTTTACCTGGTCATACACAGAGTTGCTCAGGACATGGCTTACGTACATGCCGTCACCCAGGATGACCACGCCTGCCGGCACTTCCGGCACGGCATATTTCTGTAAAAGCTCCTGTCCTGCAGACTGTCTTGATGCAACCCAGTAGATATCCGCCTTTCCTGCTGTTGCCGCTTTTAGACTGTCATAAACAGCTTCACAGTCCCCGCATCCAAATCTGTAATAGATAAGGATATTCCCCTGCTGGTTCAGGCTGCTGCTTTTGTCCGCAATGGGGGATTTTTGTATCGCCTGGACCGTCCGCAGGATTCCAAACCGCTGCAGGGATTCCGGGTCTGCACCATGCATACAGGCCAGTACAGCCGTTGCCATGTATGGAATAAATACTGCCATAGAAGCCGCGGCAAAGATCTTATTCACTCTTTTGGATTTAGACTGTGGTTTCTTTTTATTCCTGTAAATGCCTGTCAGGGAAATGAGCCCTGTCAGGGCAGTACATATTAATATATATATCAATGTCCTGTCTCCTCGCATACACAAATTTTCCAAAGAAGCGGCAAAGGATTTCCCCTGCCGCTTTTTTCACTACGCAGTCCTGCCCTGCGGCTGGCCGGGTGTTCCCATTCTCACCATCGGGCTGGCCGGCATCTGTCCCGTCTGTGCATTTGCAGTCCTGTTTCCCTGTGGCTGCATCTGCGCCTTATAAGCGCCCTGTCCAGACACATTTCCCTGCGGCTGTATCTGCGTCCTGTAAACGGTCTGCCCGGACGCGTTTCCCTGTGGCTGCGCTGTTCTCTGGACATTCTGTCTTGTTCTGTTCCCGTCTGCATTTGCCTGCGGCTGCGTTTCATATCCACCCTGTCCCGTCCTGTTATTGTTCATACTGTTTTGGGGGGCAGTATTCCGCATTTGTGCAGCAACCGGCGCGGTATTGTTTGCATCTCCATAATAAAAATCCTGCTCAAATGGCATTTCCCCGCCATATGGCAGCATTTCATCAGGATTTTCCGGAATACTGGCATAACCGTCAGGTGCATATGTACTATTATTAACGGGCGTCCCGGCTGGTACCGGACGCTTTGCTGATCCATTCTGGCTGTTATCCGGCGCAACATATGTTACACCCTGGCTTGCAAGGGCATCTGCAAGCGCGTTTGATTCATAGTACCTGATCGGCTCATCAATCAGCACATACTCAATCCCTACGCCCACGCCTGCCGCTGTATTAAAGATTCTTGCCCCGACGGTTACGGTTAATCCCGTATCCAGCTCATATTCCAGTGGATGCAGCTTATCAGCTATGCCCTGCCCTGCAAGTTCAGCGCCCGCATATACGGAATATGCTACCGGCGGAAGGCTCGGGCTCTTGCTCGTGGCATAGTATCTTGCTGTATTTGTCCCCTTCACCGGCTTAAATCTATCCTGCATGACTGCCACTACATCTGCCGGAAGCGTCTGCGGATTCAGTATCCGGGGATTGTCAAGTGAAAGTGTGCAGTATGGCCTGTTACTGGGTAATCCGCCATGCTCCTGCGCCCTTTTGTTGGCAGCGATCAGTTCCTCCCCCTCATACATCTTGGAAATGTGGGAAAAACTTACTTCTCCCTGGATATTGACTATGATCGGTGCATACTGTCTTAAATAGTCTAAATTACTGCTCATTTTTGTTCTCCTTTGTCTCTCTTTTTGTTCATTTTTGTTCCTTATTCAGTTTTGACGGGTTTTATCCCCATATTATTTCAACCATTTACAAACATGCATTCTGAATACTTACTATTTATTTTACCATTAATCGGTTGATTTCAACTCTTTTTTGTGATAAATTATATCTTATCACACTATTTTCATAATTACAAAGTATTTATTTCAGACGATTATAGGAGGTCTCAGTTATGAATAAGAATAATTTCAGGAATACCTGTGTCTATGCGGCATGTGGTGTCATCTGTATTACGCTTCTTGGCGTATCCACAATGTCTTTTGCAAAATCCATGCATGCGTCTGATACGGATACCCTTAATGTCGTATTGGACGAAAGTCTGTATAATGGTTTACTTTCACTGTCTTCTGATAATCAGGCTGCTTCAGATATGGATAATCTCTACGTCATTATTAACGGAAAGGAATATCCTGTCATTGAAAACGAAGATGGACAGCTCGTTGCACAGAATGTCGAACCTGACGATCCATCCTGCCCTGTGACTGATATACCTCTGGCTGACGCTGCCGAAACATCACGCTGTATTGTTGATGCCAGTGGTAACAGGGTTTATCACATTATCTGGGGGGACACCCTGTCGGAACTTGCACTTGAATTTGACAGTTCCGTGGATGAACTTGCTGTTTACAACCGCATTTCTGATCCAGACCTGATTTATGCAGAGGATGACTTATATCTTCCCAATAAATGAAAAGATTATTTTTCATCCTCTATTTCACCGAGACTGCTGATGATCATATCGACAAGACCATATTCCAGCGCTTCTTCTGCTGATTTCCAGTTGTCACGTTCCGTATCCCGCGATACGTCATCATATGGTTTGTGACAGTTTTCAGCAAGAATGGTATTCAGGATTTTTTTTGTCCTGCCGATGTGTTCTGCAGCAATCTCGATGTCGCTTGCCTGTCCCCTTGTACCGCCCAGAGGCTGGTGGATCATCACTTCCGCATGTGGCACGATATACCTCTTGTCCCCTGATGACAAAAGAACCGCTCCCATGCTTGCGGCAAGTCCAATGCAATAAGTAAAAATTTTACTTTTTACCAGTTTCATTGTATCGAGGATTGCCAGCCCCGCCGTCACGGAGCCTCCGGGACTGTTAATATAGATATGAACCGGCTCCTCCTTGCCCAGTGAATCCAGGTATAAAAGCTGCGCAATCACGACTTCTGCCATCATGTCGTTAATTTCCCCTGTCAGGAGTATGATATTGTCGTCCAGCAGTCTCGACGCAATATCCATTGCCCTTTCACCATCATTTGTTTTTTTGATGACCATTGGAACTGTGTTCATTTGTATCTCTCCTTCCTGTTTTGCTGTTGGTTATGGTTATAAACCTCCTTCAGCATGGAAACCGAGTCTGAAAGACTCGATACACGGGGAAAACCTGCTTGATGGGATCGTATTTTATGAAGCCGCTTTTTGTTCCCGGATACCCACCGTATACCTTACTGCATCAAGCAGTCCCTGTTGTGTTTCATTTTTCGTCTCAAGTATCCGGAGTATCCTTTCATCGATCGTGTCACTGCAGACGATATGGATAATTGAAACCGCATGGTTCTGTCCCTGCCTGAATATCCTGGAATTTGTCTGCAGGTATTCTTCCAGGCTCCATGGCAGTGTATACCAGACCAGGATATGTCCGCCTTCCTGGAGGTTCAGGCCAAACCCGGCACTCGCAGGCTGGATCAGCAGCATTCTTATCTTTTTTTCATTCCATGCATGAATTGTCTCCGGCTTTCCCTCAAAAACAACGGCATCCCTGAAACGACCTGTGATGGCAGACACATCCGTTCTGTAATGATATGCCACGAGCAGGGGAGACGGCTCGTTATCATAGATGTACTGAAGCTGTTCTATTTTCGCTTCGTGGATTTTTAAATATTCACCTTTTTTATTGGTATAAACCCTTCCGGAAGCAATCTGAGCAAGTTTTGATACGAGGACTGCAGGATTGACTGCCCTGACCAGTGCATCTTCGATAAAAATTTTCGACTCCTCAACCATCTTTGTATAAACCTGGTATTCCCCGGACGACATATATGCCCTGACCGTTTCATAAACCACTGGCGGAAGTGTCAGATTTGAGTTGTCAAGGGATACAACGATATCGCTTATTTTGTCATAAATCCGCTGTTCTGCCCCGGCTGCGGGAATCCACCTGGTTACTTTATTCCCGATCGTTTTCCACGCCGTGAAGTATTTCTGGTGGTATTCGTACATTGTCCTACCCAGCCTCTGTCCGGCATCCAGCACCGCTATCAGGCTCCATAAATCATCAAGCCCATTGGGTGCCGGTGTTCCGGTCAGGCCTATCACACGTTCTGTATATGGCATAATGCTCATAAGGCTTTTTGTCCTCTTTGAGTCAGGATTCTTAAAAGACTGGTACTCATCGGCAATAATCATCGGAAAACACCACTCCGTTCCAAAATATTCCGTCATCTGCAGCAGTAAATCCCTTGATATAAAATACATTGTCGGCGGCGCCGTTTTTGCTCCCTCGAACAACAGCTCCCTTTCTGCCTTTGTCAGCCCCTTTCCTTTTTCATCAACAAGAAATGACTGGTATCTGATATCAATTTCAATCTTATTCATTTCATCAGTCCACGAAGATCGGGCAATGACCTTTGGCGCAACCACAAGACAGTGCCCCAGCATCCTGTTTGTAATGACAAGTTCGCATACTGTTGCAAGCGCTATGCGCGTCTTTCCAAGTCCCATCTGCAGAAACAGGCCGCATTTCGGAGTCCTCACGCAGAAATCCACAAGTTCCTCCTGATATTCATGCAGTCCAAATATTTGTGAAAGCTCTTTATTCATCCTCTCTGGCCTTTCTAAAAATAAGCACAAAAAAGACAATACCTGCTACATCCTGGTACTGCCTTCAAAAAAGTGCCGTTTCAGTCAATATTCATTTTAAAACCTATTATTTAACCCAAACCCGTAACCGTCATTTTCCTTTGCATCCTCTATCTCATACTGTGTCCTGATGTCAAAAGAGCGGGGTAATTCGATACCCTCATTAATATGCCTGTACATATGGATAAAATTGCTGGCATGCCTGTACTGGTCTGGGAAAACTGTTTTGTAGTGTTCCGGAACTGACCGGACAGCCCGGTCATACGTTACGGTTTGAAAACTTTTCTTCCCGCAGCTCATGCTGCTTTCATACATATTGATGTTCAGCTCCGTCGTTCCCCTGTCATTTTGTATCTGCAGCCGTATTTTTTCACTCCATATATCGCCTTCATCCGATACCATGGCCGGATAATAGGATGCTATTAATACCTCCCTCAGATTTTTGTTTTCCTTGTTGGCGTCTTCGTTAATGCAGCGCAGGTATGTTTCAAATAAGGGGGATTTTTCCTTTGTATAGGCATCATAAGCCGTGCGTTCTGTCGGCTGGGTTTTCCCGGAAGCTGTCACATCCGGGAAAATTGACACAAACTCAAATCCTATGTTGTTTGCTTCCTTACGGATGATGAATGCCATGGAATATGACTGGTATTCTTTTCCGTCTGATGACCGGAATCCGTGTCCAATCGGTATATCCAGCGGCTTTCCGGTTATTTTTATTTTTCTGCCATACGCAATCTTATCATCCGAAAGCCTGTCTGACAGCAACAGCATAATTGATTCAAAAGACTCTGTTATGTACTGATTTAGTTTTTTCCCGCCAATGTCAAAAACGGATGCATCATTTGTAGGACTGGAATCTTTGAATAACCGGTTAATTAACTGGTCATCACTCAGGCCAAGATGCCTGTCCATGGCATGCGGCGTCATTTTGATGAATGACTGTATCCCGTATTTTTTAATATATGTATTGATCTGGTTGTAAATCTGCTTTTCGCGGCTTATCATGTCAGTCCAGCACCTCTGTTCTCATATTGAGCTCGATCTGCCGCAGATCCTCGTCAAAAACGATTTCATTCATTTTTTCAGCCAGATATTCAGGATCTACCCTGGAAATCATTGCCCAAACGGTATCTGACATCTCTCCATGATGAGAAATTGCAGTTTCCGGTATCGGAACATCTGCATATTTCACATTATCGTACAGTCTGTGAGCCGGCATTTCTATATGCGGTATTCCTGCCTGATCCATTACATAACATATTCGCGTATCCATCTCGCTCGCATAAAAGAACACTGTTTCGTGTTCTAATAACTTCGCTTTATTCAATATGACCATTCTGATTAACCTCCCTTTTCTTTTCCATTTTCCGGCATTGGATACCCTTTGTCAAGACAAAAAAAAGCAAGGCCATGGTACAATAAATTGTACCTCGCAAGCTTATGGTACAGTCCCATTACTTTGCTGCTACGCCAGATATTTTTCATACCAGTAACCACCGCTGCAGTGTTGTTCTTCCTCCTCCCTGTGCTTTTCATCAATATAATGAATACATTCCTCTTTGGTATCAAAATGCTTCATTTCAAGGTTTCCTTCGGTATCCTTCGGCATAAACACCATCCACCACCCCAGGATATCCAGGTATTTAATGGTTCTGTCTTTATATTTTGTCTTTATAGGCATTTGTCATCACTCCTCGGATTTTTATCCTGTTTTCATATTAGTATATCATTATTTTGTCTGCCCCCCTGTCATAGTAATACAGTGAATATGACAGGATCATCTCCGGTTTCGTTCCTGTATCATTGATTTCCCTTATCGACCGCCTGATTTGGATACCCTGGGCGTCATTTATGGCGGGTAACAACAGCAGTTCATTTACTGATGATGGAATAATGTATATGTTATTCCCAAGTGTCCGCGCAATATTCCCGATAAGTTTCGGATACAGCATACATGCGGCTCCTTCAGTCCTGTAATTATTGCTGATTACAAATATGAGATTACCTTTTTCAAGTTTGTCCAGAAGAACACCGTCAAATTTTTCGGGATTTTCCCCCATCATTTCACACATTACTCTGTGCAAGGTCTGAATCTCGTATCCCAGTATTCTTTGTGTATTTACACTGGCTGCTTCATACAGCATATCTAATGGGACACCCAACTGCGCGAAATGGGCATTGCAGATTAAATTTGATGATGTACATATCTGTTCCTTTTCTGCCAGGCAGTGGAATACAATTGACAGGTCAAGAAAGCTGATATGTGGTACATCCTCAAGTAATTTTTTGTTTCTATCAGGATTTATGAGTCTGTAAACAATATAATCCTTTACGAGATCAAAGTCCTGAATATATCTTTTATCAGGCATATCCCTTATCCTCCCTTCCTTAAAGTAGTAGCTTATTCCCTGCCAGATGGCAGCCGTGTCTGGAACAGACACACAATAAGACAGACTTTTTTTCCTGTTCCAAATTTTATCGAAAAAATGCATCCAAAATTGGATGCATTGTATTAATTTGTAGCATGAAAGACCTACTCAAACCTTGACCAAACTCTTGTCATTACCGTTTTTCAGTCTGTATTGGAATGCAAATACCTGCCTTTTCTGCAAAATAAGCATATTTTTCCTTGATTTCTTTTTGTATTATTGATGGGAAAGCCTTAATAATATCATCATTATCTAACCTGTCCAATATTGTACCCGACGCGATTTCATATATCTGATAATCCAGCCAGTCACTCCATAAGGATTCAAATAATTTCTTACTATCGGTGTATGTCTCCATCGTTTCAAACCCATTCATTTCTGAATAATACAATAATTTTACGAAACCATATCTTTTTGCATCTACAACGATTATATCTTCTACCTCATAAAATTCGGCATAAACATTTACTACTTTTCTGCACTTCTCCCTTTCTTCGTCACTTATATATTCAATTCGTTCTGGCTGATTAAAATCCATCGTTTTCCGCTCCTTTTTAATAATGTAAATCATATAATGACTATTTTACCTTTCCTGAATTTACCCAATATTATACCACCCTGTTTTGCGGCAGTGCAATATTTGTACTGAAACATCTTTCAGAGAAAATGATTGAACTTATATTTGTATGGAAACAAATATATAATAATGTCAAAAGCAGGGAGTTGTCAGTCAAATGGACGAATATGGGAAAGTATATATGAACCTGGAAGAACTGATCATACAAAAAGGGATTAGCAAAACACAGCTTTCTTACAGGTCGAAGATCAGCCACACCCAGATTAACCGGTTTTGTAAGGGTGATGCCGTAAGAATTGATTTTAACACAATTGCACGTTTATGCTACGCTCTTGACTGTAAGGTATCGGAGCTGATTATTTATGAACCGCCAACGAGTTAAAGATGGAGGATACAGTTCTGGTCGTATATCGCATTCTTTTCATCCCTCGTAGGATTCTTCCGTATAGCCGTACTGCTCCATCGCCTCCCGGTTCCTCTACCCCCTTTTCCGTTGGCTCTCTACGGACGGTAGTATTTCTGATATTTTTCTTCCATAACTTCCAGTGTGAATTCTTCGTTTCCAGATTTGACGTGATCTTCCTAAAAGACATAAAGTGTTACTAACTTTACGACTTCGTAAAGTTAGTAACACTTTAAATTTTAGATGTGGAACTGGCTTTGAAAAAATGGCAGAGAATGGCCAGGGAAAGCTATCTAAAACCCACACACATTAAAACTCACTAGCTTTACTCCAGCCTTTTTCCATCTATTATAGACTCTTTTCGAGTATTCAATGGATTTTCTATAAAATTCACAGGAAGAAATACTGCCAAATTCCCATGCCGTAGTTTCAAGGAATTTAAAATCAAACATAAGAATGCAATCAGCCAGTTCCAATGCAGATTGCAGATTAAAATAATCAATAACGTCATTATATTTAAAAAGCCCATGCCCTACAAGCAATCGTTTACTGAGATAAAAATTCATAAAGTCCCATCCAATAGGCGACAACTCTGAATAATCAATACACTCCATTATTCTTTTTACCCCATTAAATTTTTTGTTTCCTTTCTCCATATCGCGATACGCCCGGCGAATAATACTTTGACATTTATTTTTGGGATATAAGTGAATAAAATTATCAAGTGCATCTGAAAAGATTGTATCCAAATCAATATTTTCTAAATATTCAATATTTTTACCCGAAAGTACAGAATACCTTGATTCAATTATGCAAACAATATTCCATAGATTATTAGAAAGAGCATCTCTAAATCTATCAGAAAAAGCATCATCTGTCTTGCTACAATAAGATAACCGGAAAAGATTATCAAAATAATCATATGCTATTTGCTTAAAACGTTCAAAACCCTTTGTTTCTTTAGAAACATAACATAAATAACTTTCAAAGGCATCACTTGTCTTATTACATTTCATATATGCATATAATACGCTAAATATATAAAAAAATTGTGCCAGCAAATTACATACTGCATCAGATGTCTGTATCAATAGTAAATCATAAATTTCATTCAATTCTAAATCCGATAAATACCTTCCCGAATAAATCAGATTACACAATCTATCTGCATCAAATCCCTTTCGTGTTGCAATAACCATATTATAACGGAAAATAATTGATAACAGGTACGAAAAACTGCTTGAATCATGCTTATAGCTGGCTGCAAGTTCAAAAAGCGTTCCATATTCTACGATACACTCATTTTCTTCAAAAACTTGCAATAATACATCCTGCTTTTGTAACTGTTTTTGAGAATCAATAAGTCTCCTAAATACATTTGTATCTATCAGAATTTTCATTACCTATTTCCCTCTGTTTTCACTTATCCACATTCCACTTTATTTCGAGATACCACCCTTGAATTCTGTTCATTTCTCATTGACTAAACTAAAGACATATAGGGCATTTTTTCTTAACCTGTTTTTACAATGCTATCGATTCAGTTTAATTGCCCTATCTATCAATTTGTATTCCGTTCTGCTAATTAGCGGATAATACAACTCCACATAATGTTCCTCTGCATAATTCCTGAATCCGTGAACCTTGGTTCAAATATATGAAGCGTACTGTAACGCCCCATACCACACTAAAGTTTTTATCTGA
>VSNM01000059.1 GCA_009774245.1 Lachnospiraceae bacterium
ACTGCATATTCTGTATAAATATCAACAGATTCATCACATATTTTTTTAATATCTTTTATAATTTCATCTTGAGCGCTTATGGAAACGACTGTAACTAAAAAAACTAGTTCTTCCCAATTATCTCCTTTAATTTTGTCTTGCAAATCTCCAGGGGATAATACAATATTATTTAAGATTTTCTCTCCTTGTAAACTGCAATCAGAATCGCAAAGTAAAATCCCTTTTTTTCCTGCCCCCATTTCAATAATATCTGTCAGGATTTTGCGTCCCTTCTGACCCATTCCCCATATAACAAGCTTTTTGTCAAACAACGGACTAATGTCCTGCATCATCTGTAAATCTCTAATCATTCTGACCCCTCTCCGAATTACAAATTGTAATCTGCATAAAAATGCTCAAATATTAATTCAATGCATTCAACACACTACTTAACCCTATTACATTCCCATACCCCATACTCTTTATTTCCTCAACTATGTTCCTCTCATTACCAGCTACTGTAACAACAATCGCATCTACTTCCAACATTTTTCCGTTTAATGATGTAAACTCCATCACTTTATCCAATTCGTCAGGATTCTTATCTATGAGATATTTTATAGAAATATGACTACCCTCCAACTCATCATATAATCTGCGTCCCAATGCTGCCATCCCATAAATGGCAATACTTTTAATACTATATTGGTCAAAATACTCTTGCAGATTATGCCCCCCTTGCTTTATCTCAATCCATTTCACCGATAAATTAAATGCCGCCTGTAGCTTTAATAACTGATTACTTGATACTTGAATACCGGATATCTTTTTACTTCCAGCAAGCTTATATCGGTCATTTTGTTTGTTTAAAAAAGCTACCTGATTTTTTGGTACAAAAGAATTGATTACCTGATCATACACTTGTAGCAGCTCATTACAATACTTTCGAGAATCAAATATTGTTTCTGCATATGTCTGCGCCAAATTTACTATCTCATCTTTCACGCCTTTCGCAGTGTTTATAGCCCTTATCATGGTGTCTGCAAGATCTTCACTGTTATGCAGTTCATATAAATACCCTCTTTCTTCATTCGCACCAATAATCTCCGTCGTTCCGCCGTTCCTTGCACCTATCACTATATTTCCGGCAAGCATTGCCTCAATAGTCACCCTTCCCAATGCTTCATTCTGCGAACAAATTATCTCATATGAAGCTTCTTTCCTTAAGCCCGCTAAATCATAACGAAACGGTAATATACTAATATTATTTTCCAGTCCTTTCTTTTTTATATATTTTTTGAGGGCCCATACATAGCTGTCATTTCCACTGCCAACTATCATTAGTCTCACCTCAGTATACCCTTGCTGAACGAGGCGTTCCACTGCCTTTATCGCATCTATCTGCCCCTTCTCCGCAGAAATTACTGCCGCTGCTGCCAAAAAAATGTTCCCAAAATCACTTTTTTTGTCTATTTCGAACCTAAATCTCTTAATATCTAATCCATCATATATTTTTTTAGTCTCAAGTGAAAATTTTTCCTGATATTTCAGGCTGACAAAATTTGATATTGCAATCAATTTATCCGCCTGAATATACAACTCATGTTTCAATTCTTTGTCCAAAAATTCACAACCAAATTGTTCTTCCATCAATTCCCTGATATGCCAGACATATGGAATGCCTGCCATCAGCGCCGCCAGAGCCGCAAAATAACTGACACTTGAATTGATATGTATCAAGTGTATTCTTTCCTGCTTTATAATAGGCAAAAGCTGCAATGCCGCCTCATAGCTTTGTTTGAATTCATTTTCTTTTTTTTCGTCTGTTACTTTCCCAATATTCACATAATCTGTTGAAAATCGTATTTTGTAACAGCAACTACCCAATTCCTCAAATTTGCTGCTCACTTCATCTTCTACTGTATCCCGCAATATAATAATCGCATTCACATATTCTCTTATCTCTGCCAATGTATCCAGCAATGATAATGCGGCCCCACCCAGATTATTATCATTAAAAATGTATAATATGTTTCTTTTCATATCCTTCTTCCTCATAAAATCGCTCTTATACCATTGGGTATAAAACCTTTGTTTTCAACCAGATTTGAATTGCACTATCAATTCAAAAGCATTTAATACAGTAACGCTTGTTCCTTTAAAACGGATTTCCACATCCTGATATGCACTATCCGATGTGGTAATAATGTAATTCACATTGTCAGGAAGGGCATGTGGACTCCCTATCTCATATCCTTCCACAAAATTGCCTTGTTTTTTTTCATCTATGTCAACAACCGCAGAAACTTTAATATTATGTACACTTAAATACCTCAAAAGACTTGTTCCATTAATACCTATTCCCCATATTATGACAGTCTTGCCCTTTATTAGTTTATCTACAATAAATTGGCATATCGTTTCACCATTCTTCCTTAAATAAACCTGGAAATATGTATCAGGAGAATTAAACCATCCACTCTCATATGAATGCTTGCTGAAACTTTCTAATAAATATTGAGCATAAATATCAATCTGGTCATAATTTTCCTTTCCATAATCAATGAGGTTTAAAATTCCTTTATAATGTAAAAAATTGTAAAAATCCCGCTGACGTTTTCCATCTTTTTCATTCTTTAAAACGCTGAGCATCATAATGAGCATTCGGTAATAAAAATGTGCTGCCAAATCTGTCATCATATTTCTTGCTTTTAATTCTGTCCCGAGCTTCTCCATTGCATAATATGCGCACATCGGATCCCGGTTATTGGAAATTCTGGATAGTGTAAAATGATTACGCGCATAAAGCATAATGCGTGTGTCGCTCAGCCAAATAATTTTTTCCGCGCAATATGTAGCCATTTTTGCAAAATAAACATCATTAAAAGAAGGCAGATTCTGAAATACTATATCATGATCACAAATAAATTTTCTTCTAAACAATTTATCACATACTGAATCAGACCAGTTTGGAAAATTTTCCGGAGTATAAGTTTTTACAGAGAATGGATATTTACTGTATTTTTCTAAAAAAGAATCAGAACGCCCCGCTATTCTCTTAATATATATTTCTTCACATGGAACATGCATATATTCAAATATAACAATATCTACGTCATGTTCCTCCGCACAATAATATGTCTTTTCCAGTAATTCTTCATCAAAAATATCATCTCCATCCATGAAGGTAACATATTTACCTTGCGCCTCCTTTAGACCTCTGTTTCTCGATTCTGCTGCCCCTAAACGACATTCATTGACTAAAATCCTAATTCGGACATCTTCCTTTTGAAAATCTGCTAAAATCTCTGCAGTAGCATCGTTAGAACAATCATCAATACAAATCAATTCAAAGTTTTCATAGGTTTGCGCCAATACACTTTGAAGCGTTTCCGCCAAGTATCTTTCCGCATTATATAATGGCATAATAATCGATATAGTTTGCACCGTACCCTCCATATTGAATAGCCTTAAAGTCAATCATGCCAGCAAATCATCAACCGCCGACATCGCTAACATTTTGCATAGTTCATTCCATTCAAAGATATTAATATTGCTGTTGCCGGCACTTACCGCACTCTTTATCTCATCTACATATTTCTCTGGTGTAATAATTAAATTACAACTTATTTGATCCAATATCTCCGGCGAACAGATCGGAACTGTTCCTATGAAGCGCCCCCAAAGGGAACTATTGCTATCTACAACTGCCTCTATTTTAATACCAGACTTTTGAAACCACGATGTCCATTGTGTTCCTCTGGATCCTGCTCCCCATAAAATATTAATTCGATTTTCCTCCAAAATTTCAGTTAGTTTAGAATAGAATGACTCTGGATCCAGGATATTCAAAACAATTTCGCAAAGTTTTCTATTGATTCTATCTCTATATATTTCTTTGCCTGCCGGCAAACGACTCAACGCAATCTTTCTCGCTTCTTCAGCGCACTCGATTTCATTAACGCTACTTACTCCACCATAGCAAAATGTAAATACAGGCTGATGGATATATTGCAATTTTGCTCCATTTTTAACACTTCTTAAAAACCAATCATAATCTGCCGCAAACTTATATCTTATGTCAAAATTTTCATTCTTCTTAAATAATTCTTTTTTGCCAAAAATCGAAGAATGATAATAAATCATCTGTATATATAAATCATCTATCAAGAATTTTGATGCATCAAAATATTCTCTCCGTCCATTCTTTCCTATCACATAATTATCACAGCACACACAGTCGCAATCACTATCTGCAAAGACCGCCATTACACTGTTTAACGCATTTTCCTCATACCAGTCATCACTGTTCAAAAAAGCAATTACATCACCCGATGCCATACTGATACCTTTGTTCATCGCATCAAAAATACCTCTATCGGGCTCGCTTACATATTGATCAATATATGGCGCATATTCCTGAACTATTAACATTGTTCCATCCGTAGAACCACCATCAACTACAATGTACTCTAAATCCCAGTCCTGCTTAACCTGCTTTATAACACTTTTAATCGTTTTCTCAATCGTATTTCTGCTATTTAGGCATACCGTAATAACTGTTATCTTCATTACCTGCCCTTTCTTTATGCCATAATTCAAACCAATAACTAAAATTGTATTTTTCCGCCAAATATGTATACTCCTTATCATGCTGTAACGGATTATTCATAATATCCTTTATATATTTTTCTCTCATATTTATGTCGGGAAACCTGCACACATATTCTCTCCTCGCTATTCCGGCTACCATATTATCATATGCACTTTCATACCGGGAAAGCAAATACAGATAATCCATGTATGGTTCTTCATAACGAATAATATTCTTTTCATTGACACCATTATCTATTAGTTGTCTTATGACCTCTCCATGAGAAATTTGACAAGAAACAATCCAAAGGACATCGGTTAATTCCCTATTAGCATAGCTAAACTCTATAACTGGTTTTCCACGATAGTTCTGACCCAAAAATACCTCGTTATTATCCACAAAAAAGATTTCGCCCTCCAACTGATACTCCAGCAAAATATCACAGAGCCGTTTTCCATTTTTTGAATATCCCCAAATTACAATACATTTACTTTCCTTTGCCCTGCTTATCATATACAGTAACTTATCGTGCATGCAATTATTCTCACACTTTTGCCAATAAAACTGATAACTTTCACTTGCAGAAAATACCTTTGCAATCTCCCACCATTCGCAGGCACCCTTTACATCGAAGTCAACCCATGCCTTATATATTCCCCCCATATGCAGTATATAGGGCGCTTCATGGTCAAATGCAAAATCCTGCTTATCGTATGATAAGCTATACAAACATTTAATGCCCTCCCCCAAATAAAAATGGAATAAGTTATATTTCAACGGTATAGTCTTAATAAACGGGTAGCAGCAGACATTTAAGATATCCTGATCCTCATAACGATTCTCCCTTTTTAATTGTTCCATAAAGCGAAATATTATTTCATCTTGCCGCATCTTTCTTAATCCCATAACCAATACACCAGCATTAATGTATCGATCACGCGTGGGAAGCCCTATACTACATTGATGATCTATTTCATATGGGGTGTCTTCGATAATATGACAGTCTTTTACCCCGGCTAAATAATTATCTTCCAATTCAATTTCATATAATTCTTTCAGGTCCCCATGTACTATAACATCACAATCCAAGTATATACACTTATCATATTCCCGAAGCATTTCCACTATCAGCAGCCTAAAATATGTCGCCATTGATAAATGTTTATTATGAATCACAGCACCTTCAAGTCTGGCGGAATCTATATCCATTACAGATACTTCGAAGTTGTTATATTCTCCTTTAAGTATCACAGTCAATTTTTCAACTTCTTCATCTATACTATCAATTGTAAGTAAAATGAATTGATACCTTGCCTGAGAATTCAATAATATAGATCTCATGACCACAAATGCCTGTAAAACATAGTTTTTGTCCACCCCCCAGACAACAGGTATCCTTTGTTCAGTCGTATAATCCTTCAAAACTTTCCTTTTCTCCGTTTCTACTTTACTTATTATCATCCCATATTTTAAAATGGCACATCCTGCTTTAAAAAATCTGTAATCATGCCAACCGGATATTCATACTTTTCACGTAATTTTTTATAAATTTTATCATCATTTATGGTTATCAAAATCAAATCCACCTGTGGTAATATATCGTCTATCGTATATAATGGGAAATTAAAATTTAAGCTCCACGCATTTTGATCAACACCATATATTATTTGAACATCCGAATTATTAAGTTCTGCAACTACATGTTTTCCAATCCTGCCCAATCCATAAACTGCAATTCTTTCATATCCATTTTTTTTTAGCAAATATCCTATAGATTCCCCGTTTTCATTTAAATTCAATAATTGCTCCAAAGTATTGCAAATAAACTCTGTCTTGGAATAATGCTTTTGATATAGCCTCACTTGTTCTATTATGCCTTTATCAACAATCGTACCCAATTCTGCTTTATCTTCTTCTCCGAATTCATGAAAATCGCACAACGCATTTTTTACAGCCTCTAAATACTGATATTGATACTTCTCATCAGGCTCCAAATGCATGCCCTCACCCCATTCGTTCCACGCATTCACAAATATAAACTCATTACCCTTTTTTTTACTCAAATACATTAATGCCTTCATCTGTTTATAAAACTGTTCAGGCGTTGAATGACTAAAAACATTCCCTAACGCACCACGCCTTGGGGTGTCATCATAACCCGGGGTCCCACAGAAATAACATTCATCCTCTGCCAGAAAGGCATTCGTAATAATTTGGTCACAAAGATCTGTATATTCATTATTTTTCTTTGGCATTAGTAAGTTGGAATACTTTGGCTCATGTTGCAATCTCGCATCCAGATTTTTGCACTCTAAACCAACCCCTATAAAGTAAATTTTTTCAAATCCCTGTTCTTTTGCCCATTCATTCCATTTACTCTTCATATTTTCCATACAACATATATCTTTAGGTTGATAAATCATAAAAACAGGCTGATTATCAATTTTTATATATCTTCTATCTTTAAAAAAAGGGATTAAATACTCAAAATGTTCTCTCCATGTATCTTCGTCTCCATACTCCTGTTTGATTAAAATCCCATCATTATCTGTCACATCTTTTTGGGGCTCCCGTAAATTATTCCATTCAACCTTCTCCAATACTTTGCTCCATGACCTTGCCCACGTTTCGTTTGCCCACATAAAACAAAACGGCATATCAATATCTCTCCACTCCAATAAATTTTCGGCTGGCTTTTCTAATACCCTTCTTCCGTTTCCAAAATAATAATGATAAAAACACATCCCATACACATTATATTTCTTCATTAAATCTGTCTGCCATCTCATTACATTTTTATCCAACAAATTATAATAATTTCCATGCAGCGGGATATGTGGCTGATAATGCCCTTCGAAACAGGGTTCTCCCGCCTTAACAGCAGTCCATTCCGTATACCCTTCCCCCCACCACTCATCATTTTCAGCAATTTCATGAAATTGAGGTAAATATAATGCAATAACTTTCATTTACTTCCCCTTTCCCAAATTATTCCCCATGCACAATCCGAAAAATATACTTTACCATAGTTTTATTACCTTGTTAAAAAAAATTTCCTAAAAATATCTTCTGGTTTTTCCCACAAGATCATATCTTCTTTAATTTCATATTCAATAAGCTGCTTCTTCATATCTTCTGCAAGCTGTTGATTTAAAACTGCACACACAACATAATCAAAACCATCACGGACTATTTCCTTGGGCTCCTGTATACTGCAATTAAAAATTTCATTCATTGCTGACGAACTATCTATCCACTGGACAACGCGGATGGACGCATTATATTTCCAATCAAGATAGTAACTTTTCCCCACTTTTCCACTTCCAAATAGAACTATTCTTTTTTCATATAAAAGGTGATTTTGGGGAAATATATATTGAGGATAGTAAAGCTCCGTACTCATCTGCATCATGGAGCTTGTGTATGTATAAACATAATACATCAACATCCGATTCAATTGATCCCTCAAACTCTCCTCAAAAACATGCCCTACCAAAGCTTTGTCCAAAACCTTATAGAATATATTCATCTCTGACAAATAGTCCAAATTTTTCCTGTAAGACATTGAAACGGAGTTATACCTATAATGATAATAACATTCATGCGTAACAATAATCTGTTTGCACATCAATGCATATACTATTGTAAAAAGCAAATCTTCCCCATTTTTTATATTCACGTTTACTTGTGGATAAATTTTTTTCACGATAGAAGCGTTAAATAATTTATTTGAAATACTATTCACTATTCCCCCCAGCATTCCACTCCCTATCTGCCCCATATACACAATTAAATTATTACAGAAATATTTGCTTTGACCATCGTAAATCCCAGTTTCTAATGCATCCACTATCTTTTGGGCAGCACCATTTTTATCATATTGCCACAAGCCAGACGTGATCAAATCAGCCTGCCCGATACTTTTATAAAGGTTTTCATACATGTCGGATTCGATCCAATCGTCACTGTCGACAAACCCTATAAACGCGCCTTGCGAAATGGCGATACCCGCGCTTCTTGCATCTTGCTGCCCACCATTTTCTTTATGTATCACTTTAATTCTGGCGTCTCTATAAGTATATTGATCGCAGATTTCACCTGATGAATCTGTCGAGCCATCGTCAACAAGAATAATCTCCAAATTTTCATATGTCTGTCTTATAATACTGTCTATACATTCTTCCAGGTACTTTTCACAATTATAAACAGGTACAATTATACTGAGCAATTCCTTTCCAAATGTTAAGTTCTCCATTTATAATCTCCCAATAATACTCTTTAAATATACTTGCATAAATATGCTGCAATAAAATCATTACCCTCCGATTTCACATGGACGGGATCTTCAAATTCATACCTTGCATTAATAAGTTCCGACCAAAGATCTATATACGGAAGATTAAATTCTTCTGCAACCTCTCTGGCTATTTGATTCCTTTTCTCTAATTCTCTGTTTTTGTCATTATCCCATTTTAAAAGATTATCTTCCTTACATGGTGTATAGGCAACTATCAGAATATCTTTACAATAAGAACTAACATTTTGAACTAATTTTCTATATCCATTCTTAAAAATTTCTGCATACTCTTCATCACTACAGCATTGCCTTGCATGACCATGCTGCCCCCCCCTTGCATAATAATCCTACTATAATTCCACTCGTTACACTCAAAGAAAAACCTATATTCTTTCCATAATAAACTATCTGTAATTTGCGAAGATGACGCACATATATCAACAACATATTTTCCTTCTAGATTCTTGTTCAATCTGCTTCTATATGCCCTTGTTACAGAATCCCCCAATAGAGCAATCCTCTTAACTTTTACATTACGCGCTGATTCCCACCACATATTCTGCCATTCAATATTTTCCCGCCACCTCATTTCATTGTCCCTAGCAAGCCTCCATTGTTTATATCTACGCTATTCCTACTCAACAGCTCAAAATATTTACTGCGCCCATTCTATTTGATTTTCCATCAAAAATCCGTTATATATTTGATGCATTTTATCTCTGTTCTTATAAAATTTATCATTGTACATACAATGCTCTACCCATTCTGAACGCTCTCTTATTTGAACAGCCTGCTCAAGTTTAATATATGGCAACGCTAAAGCTTCACACAATTCATATGTCCTGCTGTCATGCACAATCCATAATGCTGGTATTCCTGATAAATATGACATCATATTTCCATGAAACCTGCAGCCAACTGACATTGTGAACTGTCCCTTTCTCAAAAAATTCTGCCATTCATCCCAGTCAAAAAAGATATGCCCCCTCGTTCTAATATAATCTTCTATGTCCTGCGGGCTGACAGCTATATCAGGATAACAACTCCTTATATGCCTTTCCTCCAAATGTACTCCTTCATAAAGTGTCCTTGGAAAATCAGACATTGTCTGAAGGAGTAGTATATCTCCCCGCATAGCATTATTGCGAAAAAACTCTTTTACAAACTGTTCTTTTGGACACTTCCCGCCCCAACTCACACAAAATTTGTCAGGCGATCTTTTTGCATTATACTCAGTATTAAACTCTGCATAAAACGAAGGACATCCTATAATTCGATAGTTTCTGATTCCTATCAGCTCCAGACACTCAGCAGTAACACTTCCCCTAATTCCAATGCTCTCTGTATGCAGGCTTAATTCCTTCAATATATGTTTAAATTGCGAGGAAAGTGCTGCGACAAGTTTCTTTGGAGTATTCAATTCACCTTTCAATTGTGCTCCCAAACCAATCATTGTCAGCCTGCACTTGCCAATATGCGGTTTCAAATTATGATACAATCCATCCAAAGTATGATCAGACGGCTGAATATGATTTGCCATCGGTATAACAATATTATCTATACCACAATCCACGGGAATCTTTTTTCCCATCAAATCATAACTTATACTCCTCCTTACAGCTTCAAACCACACTATATTTCCTGTATTATGACCTGTATAGCGGACTTTGTCAGTTATAGTCGCACTTTCCATTTGGTTTATATTCAATTCTATCGGCGTATATAAATAAACCATTGTTCCTAAACCTCCATGTTATCTCTTCCATACTCTGTATCAAAACAAATCTCTTGAATTTTTTCCTTACAATACATCTAACATGGCACGTACTTCTTCCGGCAAAAAAATTGATTTCATATTTTCTTTTTCGATGCGTAATATCTTCGCCTTCGGCGCTCCTACATCCATAATCGAATCTATTGCTTTTTCCACTATTGAACAATTTAAAATTGCTATAACGACATAATCATATTTTTCCTGACTAATTTCTTTAATCTGCCCAATATCCAGCTTATCAACATTAGCTACTATATGGCAAAATTTCAGTTTATTCAACCGATTTACTAACCGACTTGCAAAAGCGCCCTTCCCATATATAATAATATTGCTCTCAGCCCTGATTTGCGGGAACATAATACATCTCTGATCAGTAATTAATTTTTCAGGTATATCTAGCATTAAATGATAGTACAATTTATACACTAAAAATTGCTTGTTTATCTCATTTTTCTTCCTACTATCTACATATGCTGCAAGCAATCCCTTAGACAATTGTAAGAAAAGCTTATAATCTTCTTCATGGCTCTTCCACAAGAGCGAATCTCTCCTTACACAATAGTGGTAATAACAGTTAGAATCTACGTAAACACTATCCGCGTCCATAAGGCATGGAAAAACCACTGCATCATCCTCATTCTTTCCTATAGCACGATTGCAGCTCAATTGATGCTTTTTTAAAAGTTCTGTTTTGACTACTTTATTACACAAACTCATATCAATTGGCTGACAAAAAAAATCTGTTGTTTCCACACAGTAATTAAATGCCTTCCAGAACTGAGTATATGTGTATAACCCATCTTCAAGCAACTGTCTGTATTCTTCCGTAAACTCTGCATATTCCTTTTTATATCCTAAGACAAACATATCCGGATAATATGTTTCTAACTGTTTTACTACAAACTCATATGCATCCGTCTCTATCCAATCATCAGAATCCACATTCGTAGCATATTCGCCTGTTGCGTGCTGAATTCCCTCTTGCCTGGCGCTCACAAGCCCTCCATTTACTTTATGAATCACCTGCACCCTTTTATCCATTAATGCATACTCATCACATATCAATCCGCTTCGATCTGTGGAACCATCATCTACCAATATTATTTCCAGATTACGATATGTCTGATTGATCAAGCTGTCTAAACACCTTCTTATATAAGGTTCAACATTATAAACCGGAACAATCACCGAAAGCCTCATATTTCATTACCTCATTTTTCTTGTCAAATATCATTAAATTTGATTCGTAAATACATCCACCACCCTTTGTCTTGTAGCAATCTCAAATTGATTTATCAAATAAAAACCACTATCTTTAATCAACTGATAGACATGTGGATTAATAACAATTAAATAAATCTTACGTACATTTCTCGCCACACTATCTGTAATATTACATATCACTTTTTCAAATATTTCCCGCGCAAACGGCTCAAAAAAAATAAAACCAGTTATATTTGTCCAATTCATCAGTCACGGCTGCTGCATCGCCTTCAATCAGCTCTAACTGTTCCCGCAGCCCTAATTTATTCATATTATCTTCCAATACTTTATATATATTTTTTTCGTACTCCACACCGCCTGCTTTTCTAAAGCCATAATCCAGGAAAGTAACTAAAGCGCCGCCTTTCCCACATCCAAAATCAAAAATAGCATTTTCATTTTGCCAGTCAATGTGGCATTGATCCAACAGCGGTAAAATAATTTTATCAGCACTCAGTATATATGGAGCATGTCCTATTTTCTCTCCCGTAAAGTCCCTTTGATCAATTCTGGTGACAAAATTGCAGTCATATTTATATTCCAGCCACTCCATAAACTGAATATCTCGATAACCCGTCTTTTTTCTCGTAAAAACATTTTCTTTTTCATCCTTTTGTACAAACAAACCATCCCCATATACGGCTTCACATAAATTGAAATACGATTCATTTTTCACATATCCATGTGTTTCCAAAAAAGAAACGGCATTACTATAATCAGGCACAGCCAGCCAGACAATAGCATGAGACACATCTTTATAATCATATTCCAATAAAGTATTACGAAAGAGAGAAAACTCATACGGAATTGCAGACGACCAATCTTCTGTAATAATATAATCGACTTGCAAGTTATGATAATACTGCGCGTACCACTGAATAAACCTGCCACTTCTTCCATAGCCATACAATACAATTGGTTTCCCGAAAGACTGTATCAAAATTTTATCCAACAATCTTCGAAATTCTGAAAAATGGCTCAGCATCCTTTTAACTCCTTTCACATATCACCGCTCTTTTTAACTGGAACAATACTCTTTCCATCATGTCGCGTGGCGCAACCGTAATTCTTAACTTTAATTTATCCTTATCTGTAAACAATCGTATTAGTATATTGTTTTCTTCCATAAACGCCCTGACCTTATCAGCATCAACACTCTCAAGATGTATAAATACAAAATTGGAATCCGACTTATATGCCTTTACATTATCTATTTTGTTAAGCTCATCAATAAACCAATCACGTACTTCAATGGTTTCATATTTCATCCGATCATAATACATCTTGTCCTCAATCGCTGCAAGAGCAATCCTTCGGCTAATTCCACATACCCTGAACAATGGAAGATCCAGCCCTATCGTTCTTCGCAGTGGATAACTGCACAGACCATATCCAATACGGATATTTGCCAAACCATAAAACTTTGAAAAAGTTCTTGTTATCACTACATTGCTGTATCTCGTAATGATTTTCCTCTCAAACACATTTGTATCGTCTCCATATCCCCAATAGGCTTCGTCAATCATAATTATAGAATCTCTGTTAGACACTATAACCTTTTCAATATCCTCATTATTAATTGTACATCCTGTCGGCATATGTGGTGATGTCAAAACAATAATTCTCGGAGAATATTTTCCTGCCTTTTTCAGCAAATCATCAAAATCATATTCATAGCTGTCTGTACCCTCATTTACTTTATATGTAATGCATTGGGCAAACTTTGCATCCGCAACACTTTTATAGTAACTCCAGCCCGGTGTGGGAACGAGCACCATATCATCTTCCTTTAACAAAATACTAAATATTGACTTAATGACCTCTGATGAACCATTATGCATAAAAATGTTATTGGAAGATATTCCTAAAGAAGAAGATAACGTGTCTATAAGATAATCCTTATTAGACAAGTCATAGAGGTATAAATCTTCCATTTTAATATCTTTTAGCACATCAAAACACTTAGGTGACGGTTTAAACAGATTTTCATTTAAATGGAGCCTGCCGTCTAATTGTTCTGTCGGTACTGAATGATATGACTTTACATCAGCATATTTTGAAAATGTACGAATAACTGTATTGCTATTGTCTAAATTTTCATTTATGAACTGTGAAAAATTCGCATCGTATTCCTTTATCTCCTCCAAAGTATCAAATTCAAGAATTGTCTTTCCGGAACGCTCAACTTTTTGCAGCTTCAAATCCCTAATATGCTTTTTGTGAAAATCATCCATCAACATATTACGCGTCTGTAAATTATCCCACTCATCCATCATAAACTTACAGAATTTTTCTGAAAACTCCGCATTAAAAAATGCATCGCCTATTGTATACCATGATTTGGAACCTCCTCTATGAATACCTGTAATATATCCTTCATCGTCAACAGAAGTTACACAAAACTCATCACAGTATCCCTGAGAATAAACGCAAGAATAGTAAGAATCAAAAACATATTTGTGAAATACATTTTCCTCATAATAATTATCAGAACAAAGAATATACGAATTTCTCATATACTCTCTGGCTTCGTGCAGGGATGACATATTATTATATTTGTCATAGTCCTTATTTTTTACTAGAATCACACTATACTTATCTTTTAGGTACTCAAATTTTTCACTCATAAACCCTGTAACAACTATGATTTCTGTAATTCCTGCATCTAAAAGCTGTTCGATTTCCCTTTCAATCAGAATTTCACCCTTTACTCTAAACAATCCCTTTGGCATCACGTTTGACAACGGCATACATCTTGCGCTATATCCCGCTGCCATAATAATCGCATTATCAACCCGGTATGGTTTCAATTTCCCCTCATCTTCTTTTGACAGCGTATCTCCATTCTCTGCCCTTTCTCTTAATCTATAAAACTCCTCATGCACCATGCTTAACTATATCCTCTTTTCTGCTATAATTCGTCTGTATCAATATCGCCAAAACTGATATAAGTTGAGGTATGCCTTGGAATCCTCTCTTGTTCTGGCGGAAGCGTCATATAATTCTCATCAAATAAATATTTTAAATATCCGTCATAATCGGTTGGTGCTATAAACATACTTCCTTCAAATTCCAGCTCAGTATATTCATCCATCCACTGTCTGAGATATCCCAATGCCTCCTGCCTATATCCCCACGCAGGCGTGCGGACAAGCCGTGTCTTTTTATCACTATACTGATATGCTAATCTGTCAAATTCCTTACATGCAACCTCACGCGGTATGTGACACAATATTTTATAACACATCCGCTTTATCATATTCGGCTCATGTGCCGCCCCTACCGGTGAATATGATATTTTCCTTGCCATGAAACAACGAAAGTTATATATTGCCTTAAGTATCATATCGTCAGGCATATTGTCACAAGGAAATATATCAATGAAGATTCCACGTTTCATAGTAAGCATTTCCTGGTTTTTTCTGTCAAAATATGTACCTTTGCGAAGTATTCTTGCATATCCCCACCGATATCCCTGGTCTGTTTTATAAGTCTGTAAAAAATATTTATCTTCATCAAGCTGTTCCTTACATATACTACAAAATTTATCGTAATCTTGCCGTAACATCCTGACATCGATATCATCATCCCAAGGAATAAAACCTTTATGCCTGACAGCTCCCAGTAAAGTTCCACCGTCCAGCTCATAATGTATGCCGTTTTTTCTGCACAAACGGTCCAACTCTCTCAACATTTCAAGTTCAATAGTCTGAAGTTTTCTTAAATCTTTCGATGTATATACGAATTGTTCCATATGTCCTCACAATACATCATTTTCTTTCATTACCACTAATATTACTTTTTCTGTATGCGTGCAATGATTTCTTTATCCCCTTCCCATATGTCAATACAGATATTTTTCCATATAAGGATCAAAATTCTAAAAAGGTTTTACTATGACAGCAGAATGGTTCTCATCAGGCAGACGCATATATCCCACTCCTACACTACCACAAAACTCATATACTGCTTTTCTAACCCCTTGCAACTCTGCGAAGTCATGCACGAAAATATATCCACCCGCACTCATTCTCGGATAAAAGAAATTCAGCCCGTTCTTCGTTGACTCAAACAGATCTGTGTCAATACTAACAAATGCAAACTTCTCATCCTCAAGCCCCTTTGACGTCTCAGGGAAATAGCCTTTTCTGACAATAACACTATCATGAAACCCTATTCTCTCCAAAGCAATCTCCACGCTTGTTCCTCTGAAATTCCACCCTCCATCCATATATGAATTGTGAAAAATTTCCTTATTATCATTTCCGCTATCGTCTCTGTCATCAAACCCTTCAAACGTATCAAACAAATATAACGTCCTATCTGGCATCAACTGAGCAATGAATCGAGAAAAATCACCCCTATACACTCCTAGTTCAGCCGCAGCACCTCCTACATTGTTACGATAAATTTCTTTAACACATGCCTCCAGCGCCACTACTCTGATATCTTTGAACCGCCCACTTTCATAATATTCTGACTCATCATATAACATAGACGGAGAAAATACATCTACAATTTCATTTCCATACGCAATTTCTGCTGCTTGACTACGAAGCACATTGTACTGTTTCCCATGATCACACGCCAACAATATAACATATCCCGTCTCACCCATATTCTTCATATCACATATGCTCAATAAATTCGAAATTTCAGAAATATTCGCCAGTCCATTATCCACAATATATTTCTCCATAATTCCGTATCTCTCATTTAAGAGCCGCTTCACTTTCATTCCATAAGAGCCAAATGGAAAAATAATAAAATTCCTCTTTCCCTCTGAAACAAACTTTTTTATAATTCTGTCAGCCTTCCTATCATAATAATCCATTGTATTGATCCTGCCTATTTTATTTTTAATAAATAATTCACATTACTTTTCGGCGTATTCCATGAATAAACTGTCCTATGCAGCCTTATAGTATGCCACTCTCTTTTAACACTGGCAATACTACTTTCGTGACTTCCTGCGCAATGATTCTGTCTTTCTCGTCCCATCTATAAATAGACCTCTGGTTCATTTAAAAACACATCTGTGATTCCCTTTTCTTCCAATTTCTGCAAATCTAACCTTGTACCAGTAGGTTTGTCGGGATATAAATGTCCATCAAACCATGCTCTTACCGTCATCCCCTGCAAATTCTGAAGCGACAGATCCATGCCTTTCCAATGTGGATGTAACGCATCCGCACCGCATCCACCCCTCATCTTATACAGGCAGTCTGATACCTTTTCATCCAAAACACCTATTTTAGCATGTGTATCTATCTTTTTTATTTTTTCCAATGATCGGGCATAAAAAGAAGAATACACAATACTGTCTTGAACTCCCCTCCTATAAACCATATCTATTATCTTTTGCTCCATACCTTCGTATGGATAAATACCGTTTTTCAGCTCAATATTCAATTGAAGTCCTTGTTTTAAATACCCTTCCAGCAGATCAAAAACTTCTTCAATTGTCGGAATGCGTTCTGTCTGCTCGTTGCCAGCATCTATTTGCAATTTTCTTAATTCACGCATCGAAAAAGATTTTAAATCCCCTATACCGTTCGTTGTACGATTTACTTTTTCATCATGAAAAACCACGACTTCCCCATCTTTAGTAAGCTGTATATCCAATTCAATTCCTGTAAGACCTTTTAAGTTGACAGCCTTTTCAAAAGCCGTCAATGTATTCTCTGGGTATCTCTGACTGCACCCTCTGTGCGCCCATATCTTCATAACCCTGACCTCTATTTTCCTTGATATTATAATGCTCTAACACTTTTTACATAGATCATTCATATTTTGACAGTTTCTAATACCTTAAATCAAACCCTGCCCTTCTCCGTCAAAACTGCTCCCATCTTCAGCCCTGTGCCTTTATATATTCATATATTTTTCTGCCACAGCTCCCGTCGCTGTTTTCTGCCACTTTTCTGTATATTTCAAGCTGTTTTACTTTATTAAAAGAGTTTTTCTCTATCGTTCCATCAAGAAATCTGTCAAGAGAGTTAAAAACGCTTTCGGTACAGACATATTTCAATGTCTTTGAATACTCCCCAAATCCCTGTTCATGATCTTCCAACTCTTTCATATTAAACTGAATTTTAATTTCTTCACATTCACTTGTAACTATATTGACTCTATACAATCTTTTATTTACATTGGAATATATTTTAAACTCCCCTTCATCATTCTCTGCCCAATGCCGTAAGAAGAAAAAATCATTCCATATCATTCTATTTCCCGCTATATCATCTTCCTTATCTTTGAAAAAAGGATTCCACCTCACAAACTGTCCCGTATGAATATTAAGCCGCAGGCACATATTCCCCCACCGCGGAGTAAGATACAAATAATCTCCATGAAATGCCATTGAACTAAACGGTCGCTCCTCACAGCTTCTGTTAGTTCTGGAATCCGTGCAGATAAACTCCTTAGGAAAACCCTTATATTCTCTTGTTTCTCCTGTCTGTGGATTCCATCTTACTATCGTTTTTCCCCTATAAGGTGATATCCATATTTGATCCATATATTCTACCATCCAATGGCACCCACATCTGCTCTTTATCGGAATTGTACTCAACTGCATTTCTCCACTTTTCATATCAAACCTACACACCACATTATCAGTAGGAGATGCTAGATATAGGTTTCCATGATATATTAGCGAACCACCCGTGATTTTTCGGCTCTCGTCGTCCTTAACAAATACATTTATATAATCCCTAATATACATGCACTCTTCTGTCGCAGTGTCATAGCATACAATAGCCGGATAATAAAGCGGCAGCAAAACTAAAAATCTGTCATATTTCCATGCACCGATAAATTCCATTCCTGCAACTACTTTTTTCTTTAAGCTTATCTTTTTTTCTACCCTGCCATTTCCTATCTTTAGAATATCCTGTGCATTCATGGGACAAGCATATTTTTCTTCTCCTATCTGCCATATATCGTAATATTCCCTTTTATAAATGCTATCCGTCAGATTGCAATAATAGTGATAATCATATTGTTCGCCTTCGGATACATATAACTTATTCCCTTGTGTGATAACAAACCTATCTTGTTCTAAATAGTTAAATTCAACAATAACTTTTTCCCGCCATGAGTCTGCCTCTGGTTGATTATGAATCTCATTATCCAAAATAAACACTGGCTTTCCTGCTACTCCAAATAACGATATCACACTAGTCCCTGCGTCTCCGATATATGCATCACTTAACGCAATAGAACCTGCAATATCGGGCGTTGAATCTAAAATGCCCAGTTCCTTTTCCAAGAAAAATTCTTTTAGAGCCTCATAATCCCAGTGATACTCTGGTCGCATGGAATCAAACGTCGCCTCCAGCAACGGATGTGGCCTCCACAGAAGGCAAACATCCTCCCTCCCTTCGAAACATGTAAATACATATTTCATCTTTTTCAGGAAGCTCTCTGTATCGGCAAGCATTCCGCCAATACTCGTATTATAAAAAAACACTCTCTTGCGCCTGCCGTCTGTCCCTGTCATTTTCGGTATCCACTCCGTCGGCGGCTCTGACGGATTTTTGCATTTATTAACCACCTTATCAATCTTGGGTGATCCAAATGGTAAAAACTTCTCATTAGGAATATTTTTATCAAAAAATTCCTGAAGCTGCGGCGATTGTATTATGATATAATCCATATAAAGATACGCAGGGAGCATGTTCTGCGCCTTCAGCATTCCCCCTGATGTTACATAATAAGGTATATACACCAACGTATTCGTATATTTTTTCAAATTGGAAGAATAGTACCTTGGATGCACGCTTGTCACAAGGTTACAATCGTCGTAAGGATTGTGGATAAAAATCACATCCGGTTTTCTTTCTTCAAAGTTATAAGTCTGCCAATCTGTTATCTGGATGTTTTCCGGGTAGTCCCCGCCTTCGTAATGCATCTGCCCAAGGCTGTGTCCAGGCTTCATGTCAAAATAGGGAACAGGCACACAATAAGCATTGCAATTCGGATCTTCTTTCGCTGCCAGGTAAACACTTTCCAAGCTATCCCACATACTTGCCTTGTATGGAAAAAATACCATTTCCAATCTGACAGTTATATCATTCTTGATACTGTTTTCCACTTTGATAAGCTGCTTGTTTAAAATCTTCCAGACTCTGTTTTCATTAACATCATTTTCACTGAAATTGCTTTTGCCAGTCTCTTGCTTGTACTGTATCTCTTCAGACACGCGAAACAAAACTTCACAGTATGCTTCTATCAATGAAACTGTGGCATGCCCTGCACCTTCTGACTGCTCAATACTTTCTCCAATAGCAATTGCAAGCTCCTGGCAATCTGCAAGCATATTCTGAGCTGCGGCATATGCTTTTTTTTGTACAGCCTCTTTAATTTCTTTATGAACCTCGCGCAAACTGTCCACACAGTCCAACAACTTTTTTTTCTGGTTCTTTCTCATGCACCAATTCCTACCTTTTTATCATTACAAATAAATACCTAGATTATTTCTTGTCCCCATCGGTTTTCCAAATACAGATTACACCAATCCTTGCTCTTACAGACTGCCCTTTTAATTTACCTTTTGTCAAATCCATCCCTTTCCAGAATGGATGAAGCAATGTTTACACATATTCCTTTTCTCCATCTCCAAAACGCCCTCTTTTACAATGATAATCTTATAATGACAGTCGAAAACTTTCACATCCCAATATGCCCACGGATACTTTCAGTTCCAAATCCCTTATTCTTTCCATTGATCTCGCATAGAAAGATATACTCCTTTAAATTGATGCAAATATTGACTTATTGCCGATTTCTCCCCGCCAAAAATTGCTCCATTATTTCAGCCATCGTTTCCGAGTCTCCCCTTGTCAGCTTGAAATCCCGCGTTGTATCGCCGTTTATCATGGACAGCATATCGCATATCTCATAGCGCAGGCCATCGCCCAAAAATCTTTCAGAAAACCTTTCTATCTCATCCGGGTTCTCATGATGCACCTCAAAATAGCTTGTTTTCCACCAGGGCGCATCCGCCGAAATATATCCGGCCGTGCCAGAAATCAGAAGTTTTCCCTCTGACTTTACCCCTAAACCGCAAGTGGCTGTCGCCAGGCCGTTTCCATATCGCACATGAGCTTTCGTATAAAGATCGATCCCATTTGCAGCCTTTATCGATTCAAACCTAAGCTCTTCATATTCCCGTCCGAATAGTTTTATAATTGGCAGCAGACAATAGCTTCCAAGTTCCGTGAAGCTTCCCCCATATACCTTGTCTGTAAGTTCTCTTTTATCTGCGCTCTCCAGCTTCGTGAAGCACGCATCCACTCCCCTTATGTTTCCAATGACGCCGCTGCAGGCAATTCCCAGAAGCTTTGCAAAACCCGGGCAGTATGCCGTCTTAATACCTTCAAAAAGAATCAGCTTTTTTTGCCTTGCATATTCAAATAATTCCCTTGCCTGTGTACCGCTAAAGCACATTGGTTTTTCGCACAAGACATGTTTTCCGTGTTCCAGCGACTGCTTAATATAAGAATAGTGTGTCTCATGAGGCGATGCAACATATACGATATCCGATGCTGCAAAGAAATCTTCTATGTCTCCATAAGCATCAATACCCCACTTGTCCGCAAATTTCTCCGCACTTTCCTTATGTGGGTTATAAACACAACGGGTATTGACACCACTCACAAGAGCGGCTTCCGGAACAAAGCGGTTTGCAATTCGCCCTGTTCCAATGATCCCTATCCTTTGAATCTGCGTTTTTTTAACTCTCAGCATAGTGCTGGATATGTCCTTCGTCCTATCCAAGTAAATTACCTTACAATAATCATTTAAATAATCAAAACTGCCTGTCCAATCAGAGCCCACTGTAAAGATATCGATACCATATTTCTTAATATCACGAAACTTCTGCCCCTGGGATTCCTCCACAATGATCTCATCTGCAAACCCGGTCTTTTTAACATTATCAATCCTAGTAATCAAGGAATCCACCACGCTGAGTTTTCCCCTTGCCTGGTCGTATTCCTCTGATGTGACTCCGACAATGAGATAATCTCCTAGTTCCTTTGCCCGCTTCAATATATTATAATGACCCTCGTGAAACAAATCGAAAGTACCATATGTAATAACTTTTACCATTTTAGCTCCAAATTGTTTTTTATAAAATTATGTACTCTTTTCTCACTATTTTCACCATAGTTTGCATTTACCAATTTATCTATAGAAGAAATTGCCAACAGTCCTTTTTGTAAAAATTTGTCAGACGAATTGGTGCCAACATTCAACACATAAACATGCCTTTTTCATAATCCATAACTTCCTTTATATGTCCCGCTGAACACACCCCGTCACTCCCGTATTATCCGTGATACATAATGCAATGCACAGGAAAAAGCACGCTCTGGCGAACTTTTTCCTGTACATGGATAAATAGGGCATCACAGCCGCATATAGGATCTTTCATGAAAAACCCTGGGAATTGCACGCAATACCCTGCGGTGCCAGACATTTAATCTGGCTTCGCATCCTGCCATTCTCAATTTCCGTACAGTCACGGATCCGAGTTCACAGGACACAGGCGTACCTGTTTTTGTATATCCCCAACGCCCTTTTCTTTTTATATGCGATACAATGTATCGCATTTATCAAGATACCATCTGCCACAGTCCACAATGTATTTACTAATGTAAAACCATCGCAGTAAAACCCGACTTTCCAATCGGTTCATCTTCCAGACGGATCGTTTGACCATTTATTGATCTTCTTCCTGCGGAAACTGTTTATTTAACTGTTTCCCAGTTTTTCCCCTATTCATGGCATTTTTTGCACCGTTTACTTTTTTATTTTCTTCAAATCCACAAACTTGACATCGAAAGTTTTCACCTTTCACAGTTCCCTTCTGCCCACAGGCGCTGCATTCCGTGCCAATCCCTTTTCCTATAACTTCTACGATACTGACGCCATTTTGCTGACATTTCCATTGCAGTCTCTCGGTCACAAAGCCTTTTTTCCACATTCTGAGGAAATGTGTATCGCCGGTGCCTTTTGTAATCTTCTGATCATTATGATGTCCGGAAGTATGCATTCCCGGATTGCGCGGAAGCTTTGCCATATAAATCGTGTTTGGTTTTTCCTGCGCCAGCATCCTGTTAAGCTCCCTGTTCACATAATTTTTCAGTGCAGCATCCATTGCTGCCTTACGTTCCAGATATCTTTGTGTATCGGATATATTTTTCCTGTCATTTTGATAATTTTCTTTTAGGATAAATCGCGAGATTTCCTGCTGCATTTTTCCAAACGCACTGCCATATACATTTCCGGTGCTTGTCGTAATCATATCCCACAGGCCAAGCGAGATACCGATCTCATTTGTGTAATCCTCATGTTGTTTTGTATTTACAAAAAGCGGTATGATGATCTCAACCGTTCTTTTTTGCGGGTTGAGTTTGATATCGAGCATTCTGTCATACACATTTGTGTCTGTCAGCGGTATGAATATCCTCTGCCTGTTCACTTTGGTGGCAAGAAAGATACCATGCTCTCCCCCTGACTCCCCATATCTGTATCCCTGTTTCTTTATTGTGAAATATGTCGCATTGTCCGTATGCTGTCTGTGCAGTCTCTTTCTGGTCTGTCTGCGGATATATCTGTTGAGGCTTTTGACATGCTGCCCATTTTCATCGCCAAGCTCTGCGATAATGCTTTCATATCTGGGCCTGATCTCTTCGGGCAGAGATACTGGTTTTTCATTCAGTATATTTTCGAGACATCCGTTTACCTTGACGACAAAGCGGATATAATGCCTGTCCTCCGGCGAAAACCGCTCATTTTTGTTGGCTGCGTCATTGATTCCGTTTTTGACCTGTGCCCACATGATCTTGATATCGCCTAATGCCCTGTTCACAGACGCAGTAAAATACACGCTTGGAAGCCCTATCTGCTCCCGGAATCCGGCTGCCTTTACTTCGGCATCAATCGTATAACCGGAATACAGTTTTCCGAGGCTCTTGATGCCGCCATATCGCTGATAGATATAATTCCTTGTCACCATGCACCCATGTCCTATTTCCATGAGCACATCCATATTTTCGCTGCTGATTTTCCCCTTGCTGTACTGATGTATGGATTTACATATTTTAGGCATTCCTTCTTTCTCCGTCAGCTCTTCCAATGGCCAGTCATCCGTTCTTATGCACATTGTATAATAAATACACCTTTTGCTGATACAAAATATATTATCTGACCACATGTTTTTCGCAGATTGCTATGATCTGCGAAACGACCTGAAATGCCGTTAAATAAACGGGCTTCTGAGGGGTGACCACAAATCTGACCACAAAACGACCATTATTTTATGCTGCAGAACTGTTTTTGACCATTTATTAATCATAAATCTGACCACAAATCTAACCACGAAAAAAACCGATATTTCCGCTGTTTTTTTGCGAAAAATATCGGTTTCCAGATCTTTCTAACATGATTTTGACTATATTTTTGAAAAAAGAATTGTCATTTGGGTTAAAACATGTTAAACTAATGTCGATATAAAGTAATAGAAAAGGAATTTCACTTAAATTTCGCAGATCATAGCATTCTGCGAAATTTTTATTGTCAATAATAACCAAAAAATTATATACCAACATAACAATTCAACACTGCTGTAATACCTCCCCTACCATTTTTCAGATTTCTTTATCGTTTTCGCGGTTTTAAACTCTATTCCGATGTCTCGAATAATCTCGAGAGATTGCTCTCCTTTGAAATTCACAGACAGCCCGTTATCACCATAAATTCCAGACTGCTGTTTATCTTGAAGGCAAGTTCTTGACACAGCCAGTCAAATACCATACTATAATACTTGATAAAAGCATTCAAAGGGAGAATTAGACAGACAATGCGAATGTACGCCTACTTAAAGAACCCTTATCCATGTAATAAAAACCAGATGATTTATAAAGTAATGATTCATGAACTGCCTGGCACAGGGGTGTACACCTACTATTATACAGCCAGAGACGCGGTCTGCAGCACCTATGACTCATACAGCGAGACAGTAGAGATCGCAATGAAAGAATTTGCGGGCGAGATCGACGAGCAGGGATGGATTATAATCGATGATCTGTGATAAAATTTATGAAAATGGAAAGTGGCATAATTATGATCATACAAATAGAATATTACGAAGGTGATACCCTTTTATATGGAAAACAAGTGTCCTACGCAGAATTTCTGCGACAACTCAACGAGATAGAGTCTGATTACGACAGAGCACAGGACAACTTTATACCGCTGCTCTGCCGAAGATATGGCTGGATGATCACAGAGACTTCGGACATCCCAGTGTATGTCTATGACCGGGACATCCGAAGGGCATATCGGGTAAAAAGAGATTAAAAAATCGATTTCACGCCAGCTTCTTATTCTCAAAATAGGCTTTCCTGCACAAGATCTCATCCTGTTTTTCCTTGGGTAGCAATGCGAAACTCTCCTTATATTCCAGTTCCTCCAGCGGCGTACCAAGGACAGCCCTCCACACCTGCTCCTCAAACCAGTCCTGCCACAGCGCGTCAAACAATTTTCCACTGTCCGTAAATGTCGACATCACCTCGAACCCCTGCGGCTCTCTGTAATACTGCAGCTTGACAAAACCATATTTTCCGGCATCCAGCACCACCAAATCTGTCAGCTCATACAGCTCTGCAAACGCATCGATCACCTTCCGGCCTTTCTCCCGCTCCTCGTCTGTGATATAAACAATCTGCTCCATAAAACCTCCCCAAAACATTTCCTTAGAATCACTAATATAGTATATTCTCTTTTTCGAAGATATTCAAGCATCAGAATATAATTTATCCTAAAGTTAAATACTAAGGAAAAAAGGAGCTGTCTGATATGATAGTCTACTCCCCGTTTTGGGAAACATTGAAAAATTCAAACGAAAGCTGGTATTCTCTGACCATAAAGCATCATATGTCAAACAGCACGCTTCACCGTCTGAAACACAATAAGGATGTATCAACCAAGACGCTGAACGATCTGTGCAGGATACTGGACTGTCAGATCAAAGACCTCGTCCTGTACGTTCCCTCTGACACGGACCAAAAACTATAAAAGTACGATCGCCGTCACCTCCGCCAGACGAACGCGGTTCGCAATAACCTCCGCCAGACTGTCCGCCGCCACCGCGCGGGGTGGAGAGAAATTCCCATAATACCAGAGTGCGCCGCTCTCTCCTACGGCAATGAGCGTCTTATAGGAATCCCAGTCCTGGAACAGCCAGCCCACCTCATAGTTCTTCTCCTTTTTCGTGATGGCATACGCGTCTTTCATGCTCTTCTTTTCCGTGAACAGCCCCGTAGTCAGCGTCTTTTCCAGGTAGCAGCTCTCCCAGTCTCCATAGCAGAGCACGACGCTGTTCCCCGCCAGAATACCACATTTCTCAAGCCATTGCTGATTTTTCCGATGCTGCGTCAAAGACAACTGGTGATTTTCCTCAAGTAAGGCACAGATCTGCTGCGCCTTTTCCAGATCAGACATTCCCCTGACCACAACACGCTTTTTCTCCGATGCATTCAGACTGCACAGGCCATATCTCACCAGTCCCCTGCACTCTTCCCACAGAGACCACTTTGACGGACGGATCGTCTGCCAGCCATAAAAACTATGCCTGCTATATACGATATCGCCCGACGCATCGCGCCTGGCACAGTAGAGCCCCGTCAGATTCTCCGCAAAGCGGATCTCCTGTCCTCTAAGCCCGTTTTTCACATCGTCATTGTTGGCATTGTAGTCAAAATCCTGATAACCTTCGTCGTACTCATCATCTTCTACTTCCTCGTCATCATCTTCATCTACTTCGCCATCGTCATATTCATCTTCGTCGGCATCATAGCATTCGCCATCCCCACAAACCAAACGGCCGCCATACTGCTTTCTATTCCCCACACATGAACCGCCATTCGCAAGACATTCCGCCACGAAATCCAGACAAAATGCATCAATTGGCAGTTTTTCCAGACGGCTCCTGATCTCCCCGCGTGCCATTTCACGTTCCGCTGTTTCAATATCCGTCAGTGCCAACAACAGCATGAAGCGCTCCTCATCGCCCTCTGCCCCTGCACACTGCAGCAATTCCTGAAAGGAGAGCGCCTCCTGTCCCTCCCAGACCTTACCATTCCAATAAAATTGTATCAAATGCAGATAAAATTCAATTCCGATCACAAGCTCCCCGCCGCGCTCCTGCTCCGGGCAAAGCCTGATTTCCATGCGCCTTGGTTTGTCGATTCTGCCCGTCATATCGCTGCCGACAAATCTTCTGCGCCACTCCATCGACGGGTGATACAACTGTTCCAGATAGCCTGACAGATACTTTCGCCCGTTTCTGATCATTCTTTCCTCAATATAAGAAAAATCGTCTTCCGGCGTATTGTCCCTGACACGCCGCCCCTCAAATGCCATGATCAGATAATAGTACCAGAAATCAGGCGCTTTCGTACTACAGTCATACGCAAACGGCTCCCCGCACAGATACTCCGGTATCCGCTCAAAATAACTCATTCTCGCACGCACATGCTCCAAAAGCATATTAACCTTGGGGCTCTTATCCCTGGAATTCATGTAGATTCGATATAAAGTCTCCGCCAGCCTCGGCGTCGCGTTTCCTCCGGCACAGTGATAGTCCAAATCCCACAACAGCTCGTCGTCATATTGGCACGTCTGAAAAACCGGGGACTCAAACAGCTCCTGCAGCTCCCTTTGCTCCTCCGCTGACACCTTCGGCGCAGACAGCGCATAGGTATATTCAAATGGTGCATTGGGCTTGACAGCCCACCCGTCATACTGGTATTTCCGCTCCAGATCATTCAGTCGGCGCGTCCAATCATTGTACTGCTCCTCTGCCGCCTTCTCCTCATCAGCCGCTTTCTCCACAGACGGGCACTGCATCAGAATCGCCTGCCGTATCCCCTCATAGGCTCTCACCTGCTGTCCTGCCTTCATTTCAGACAGCTCATATATCCCCCACAGCCACACATACGCCGCCTTAGGAAGCTTATGCGTGCGCAGAAAATATGCGTATAATAACAAAATACACTCATTCCGCACAAAGTCACCATAGCTGTTCTGATTATAGCGCCCCGTCTGGATATAATGCCATTTTCCCCGCGAGAGCGGACCGCCGCGCTCGTAATCCTCCTCCCAGTCCTGCACACTGGCATCATACTTGACACACAGCTCTATATAGTCCGCAAACGCCCTTCCTCTCAGGCGGTATTCCCATTTTCTGATCGATCTCCCGCCGCGGTCCCTGCGCCACGAAGCGTCCTGCGCATTCCAGATCTCAGCCGCAGCCCTCATCGCTCTCCCAAATTCTAACCACCATGCCGACAGCTCTTTCCTGTAAAACGAATCCTCCATAAAATCCGCCTGTATCAGACCTTTTCGCTCATCAATCAGCGGTTCCAGCCCATACGCCGTCACCAGCTCAAACAAAAATACTGGCGGCAGCTCCTTATAAGGCGCCATCTTCTGCTTTTTCAAATATTCCTGCATTTGCCGCAGACAGATTCCCGAGAACTGCACTTCAAGAAACATCTCCGACAAAAAATAGTCCTTCCACCGCTCCTTGGATTTCCTTGTCTTATCGTCGGAAAATAATGCCTGAAACGCCCCTAATGCAGCCTGTATCTTTTCATTTAATTCCTCTTTGGATAATTCCACTTTTGCCTCCTGATAAACTGTTTAAAAATAACTTTTCATATCGCTTTTTTCTCTGATATCAAATTGCACGACACTCTCGCAGAAAAACCCCTATGCGCTATTTAAAAGCTGCTTCTTAACAGTTCCTAACTCAAAATCTTGCTACACTGCACCACGTACTCTTATCTGGTATTTCCTCCCCGTCCTCCTCTGACTGCACTTCATAATTTTTGTCATATATTCCATAAAAATACAGCCGCAGAAAGCATCTGAAATCCGCCATTTTCTTATCTCCAATAACAATACCCTCGTCATTGACATATTCCACACCCTTTTGTTTCCAATGAAACTCTTCATGGTCAAACCAACACACCTGCCATGTGCCGCCATCTCCACATGTGATATCAGCTTTACTAATACTGGTATCAATGCACAGCGGTCCCGCGCTCATCCAATCGGCAAACGGAATAAACTGTTTTACATCCTCTGCTGACAATCCGTCCTCTCCCATACAATCCGCCGTCTCTCGAAATCCCTCTATCGCCTCACGGAATACTTTTAGCGGATCTTTTTGCGGTATCGGGAACATTTCACACAGGTACAACTCAACATATGGCAGCTCTTCCTGACTCAGTTCGTTGATTTCGTCGATCTCCATGAGCATGATCTGCCGCATCGTATCCTCATCCTGATCAATCAGATCGTCTCCCGGCACAGGTGCGTAAAGTCCGTCAATATTATGGCAATATGTCTGCAGATATACGCGCAAAAGCGACGGAAGCTTCACCTCGTACTCCCGCTCAAACGCATCCAACATCTCGTCCGTCACCGTGGAAGGACTCAGCATATCCTCCGTGATGACTCCCCTGTCGATCAACGCCTGATAAGCCCCCTTCACAAAAGCTTTTTCGTCAAAATCCTTCTCAATATTATTTCCCATAAATATCATACTCCTTTTCAAATGCATCCAACATCTCGTCCATAATGACACCCTGTTGATCGACTGGCATCAGTTCGCCCACACGCACAGTTTTTCCAGTCCGACAAGCTTCTCCAGACCGTCAAGCGTATTCAGCCGCACCTCGCCGACCTCCAATATCCGAAGCTTTGGCAGCGCCTTTAAAAACGCCAGACTGTGAATCTCCGTCTCGCAGGACATCAGGCGCACGACTTCCAGATTCGTGAAATGGGAAAAATCATCGGTTGAAAGCACGCCATAATCATAAGTTTCTTCGTCCCGCACAAGCCCCTCGAAATCACTGTCCTCCGTCTCATATATTTTAACACTGCCCTCAAACTCCTCCATGCCCGCACTGTCTGTATCCCCGCCATCAGACGCCTCATCGTCAAGCCCCTCCTCATCAGAAGCTTCCCTGGCATCATATTCATCGTCTGGCAAATCCTCATCATCGTCATATGCCTCATCATCAGACTCGTCCTCAAGCAGCGCACGCTTAATAGAAATTTCCTTGCAATTCCCCCAATCCCTTATATCCAGAAATTCCCCGATATCAGAGTACTTTGCTGTATTATTAACACAACATACGTTCCACTCATCTCCCGCATCTGAAAACGCAAACTGCTTCGGCAGCACACCCTTGCCAAAACCCAGAAAATAGCCATCTGTCGTACTCACATACAGATACTTAATGACACTGACATCCTCCTCGGTAATCGCCCTGTCCGCAATCCCCAGATAATCCCTGACACACCGCTCCAACCAGCGCGACTTTAACTGAATCTCCATCGATCATCTCTCCTTTACATCTCATAGTAAATATTTTTCCATCCTACAATATCATTATATCGTATCCATCTTCTTTTTCAAGGCAAAAGTTTATGTCAATACATTTTTCATGAAATAATTTTTACTTTGCACAATAAATAATTATATTACTAAACATTTTTATACAATTATGTCAGTGAAATTTACCGTGGGCTCCCTGACTGCCTTGAACCATCACCCTGCAAACGCACAGAAAGGCTTCACTGATATCTGTGTCACCTTTCCCTCCTCCTCGCTGAACCAAATACTGATATTGCCGAAGCCATCACCGGTGATCAGGCAGTTTTCCACCTCTCCATAGGGTGATGCATAAAATCCATATGCTTCCAGTTTTTCCCATGCACTGTCTACTCTGATGCCGGGATACAGGCCAAAAACCGTCACATCCTCCACCTGTTCGCCCTGATAATCCAGCACCCCCATATCCAGATGTGTAAAACGAAAAATCTCCTGCCCTTTCCATAAACCGACCATCTGATCGTCAAAATCCTCATAGGGCTGCTGCAACTCCACTTCATACCGTTCCGAGAGCAGACGTTCCGCCACATCCAGATAAGATTCCTCCTCCAATATAAGAAGTCCCAGATCCCCCTCCTTATCCGTGCGGCTCTTTCCGGCATTGTCCGCCATAATATTTAAATACGCTGGCGAGAGATCAGCAAAAGATTCATATTCCATTGGCAGATACTCGATCAATACCTCATTCGCGCCTCCCATAAGAGACTGATACCATGTCTCGTAGTCCGCCTCGTTATATTGATAATTCGAGGCATCATAGGAAGTCTCTGCCCCCTCCTGAATATTATAGAGCACCCCGTCGCCATCACTGTCCAGCTCATCCGGAAAAACCTGTCCGCGCAAATCCGCCGCAATATCCTTACTCCATGTATCCACATAAGCAATCTGTACATACTTATCGCCGGCCGCCTGATACTGATACAGCGTAAAAGGCCAAAATTCTCCACTTGTGTGGTTGTGGGAAGCCTCCGCCCGAATCATGCCGTTATCATAAAACGTGAGAGCAGGAAATTCAGTAAGCTCCCGCTTTAATTGTCCTACTGTTGGATTAAATCCATATATGATCGTCTCCATACCTGCCATGCAGGCATTGGAGTAATTGATAATCAATTCCTCCATGCCATCCCCATCAATATCCGTTATGGCAAAATGATTGTCCCGCATCTCCCCAAAACCATCATCAAGCTGTGAGGTGTCCAGTTCCCCATCCGGCAGCTGCCGCGCCGCCACGATCTGCGAAAGCACACCATTATAAATATGTCTGATCCGCGCCTGCAAAATCTCCTGTGTGCTTTCATCAAAATCATCCGCGCTCCCCGGCTCACTTGCTTCTGCCACACTGGAATTTCCAACTGTCGCCTCTTCCTCCACCGACGACGCTGTTTCCGCGGAGCGTGCACTCTCCCCTGCTGGTTCTCCCACACCGCACCCCGTGAAAACCAGTGTTCCAACACACAAAAAAGCAATAACTTCATTTTTTTCCATAAATATCCACTTTCCTTAGGAACTGTAAAGAATAAGACTGTTAAGTTATTTCTTTATAGTTCCTTATTTACCATGGCAGACAACGCACCGGCACAGTCTGCCAAACAATTTCCCGACAAATAACTTCACAGATATCATATAATAAATTACCGCTCACGTCCATATTCGTGTACCATTTCCTTGCAGTGTAATATTAGTGTTACTGTTCACACAGGACTTAGTATTTACTGCTAAGTCCGTATGAAAACGTACATGTGGCAAGTAAAAATGCATTTGCGAAGCAAATTTTGCATGGATTTTTACTCGTTACTGGAACGGAGTGAACAGTAACAACCAATATTAAAAGTTATTTATTGACAGTTCCTTACTCTTGTATTCTCTGCAATTATCCACTAAAATAAGAATGAAGTTTCATATATCTAATCGTACCTGTGCAACACACGAAAAACGATTTATGATAATTTGACAAACGAGGAGTGATATGATGACACTAAAAGAACTTGAAATCGGAAAATCCGCTGTCGTGACAAGCGTCGGCGGCGAGGGCGCCCTGCGGCAGCACTTTCTGGACATGGGTGTGATTCCCGGCGTGGAAGTCACTGTTGTAAAACTTGCTCCGATGGGTGATCCTATCGAGCTACGTATCCACGGCTATGAGCTCACGCTTCGTCTCGCCGATGCCGCGCACATTGCTGTGGAACCCATCACTACAAGCGCCGAATCCCAAAAAAAGACTTCAAAAAAGACACTGCACCCTGGTTTGGGCGAAGAAGGCATTTTCCATCCGAAGGGCAGCGGCGATCCACTTCCGGACGGAACCCGGCTGACCTTTGCATTGGTCGGAAACCAAAACTGCGGTAAGACGACACTATTTAACCAACTGACCGGCTCCAAACAGCACGTTGGAAATTTCCCCGGTGTTACCGTGGACCGAAAAGACGGTGCGATACGCGGCTACTCCGATACAGAGATCACCGACCTGCCGGGAATTTACTCTATGTCCCCCTATACCAATGAAGAGCTGGTATCCCGCGATTTTGTGCTGAATGACCAGCCAAAGGGTATCATCAACATCGTCGACGCCACAAATATTGAGCGAAATCTGTATCTCACCATGCAACTACTGGAAATGGATGTCCCTACAGTATTAGCACTCAACATGATGGATGAAATGGCAGGCAATGGAGGTACTGTCGATGTAAACGCCATGGAATCCATGCTGGGCATCCCTGTGGTACCCATCTCAGCCGCCAAAAATCAGGGCGTAGACGAACTGATCAAGCACGCTGTCCATGTTGCCAAATATCAGGAAAAACCGCTTCGTCAGGATTTCTGCGACCAAAATGACAACGGCGGCGCTGTGCACCGCTGCCTGCATGCTGTCGTCCATCTGATCGAGGACCACGCTTTGCAGGCTGGACTTCCCGTCCGCTTTGCAGCCAGCAAAATTATTGAGGGTGATCATCTGATTCTAGAACGCCTGGAACTTGACCAAAATGAAAAAGAGATGCTGGAACACATTATCCTCCAGATGGAAAAAGAACGCGGGCTGGATCGCAGCGCAGCCATGGCAGACATGCGCTTTGCCTATATCCATAAGATTTGCGACCAGTGTGTAACCAAACCGCATGAGAGCAAAGAGCATCTGCGCAGCCAGAAGCTCGATCGCATTCTCACAGGCAAATACACTGCCATTCCAGTGTTTATCGCGATCATGGGACTCGTATTTTTCCTGACCTTTAACGTTATTGGCGCCTGGCTGCAGGATTTGCTCGCCAGCGGCATAGAATTTCTTTCCGGTCTCGCTGACAACGCCATGACTGCCTGCAATGTCAACGAAACCATACACAGCCTGATCATCGACGGCATCTTTGAAGGCGTTGGCAGTGTCTTAAGTTTCCTGCCCATCATCGTGATTATGTTCTTCTTCCTCTCTATGTTGGAGGACAGCGGATATATTGCGCGCGTTGCTTTTTTTATGGATAAGCTGCTGCGAAAGATCGGATTGTCCGGCCGCAGTATCGTGCCAATGTTGATTGGCTTTGGATGCACAGTGCCGGCAGTCATGTCCACGCGCACCCTGCCGAGCGAGCGCGACCGCAAGATGACGATCCTGCTCACGCCATTCATGAGCTGTACAGCAAAACTGCCTATTTATGCCTTTTTTGTAAATGCGTTTTTTCCTCATCAGGGCGGACTGATCATGACAGGCTTGTACTTATTTGGCATTCTGACAGGAATCCTTGTAGCGCTCCTCCTAAAGAAAACAAAGTTTAAAGGAGAAGCTGTACCCTTTGTCATGGAGCTGCCAAACTATCGCCTGCCCGGCGCCCGCAACGTACTGCAGCTCCTGTGGGAGAAAGCAAAAGATTTCCTACAGCGGGCTTTCTCTGTCATACTGATCGCCACGATTGTGGTGTGGTTTCTGCAGAGCTTTGATTTCCATTTTAATATGGTCACAGATTCACACGACAGTATTCTGGCTGCCATATCCGGACTACTTGTACCGCTCTTCAAACCGCTTGGATTGGGCGACTGGCGCATCTGTACAGCACTGATCAGCGGTTTTATGGCAAAGGAAAGCGTCGTCTCTGTTCTGGAAGTACTGTTTGGCGCAGAGGGCGGCGTAGCGGCAGCCATAAGCTCACTGGCCGCTGCTTCTCTGCTCGTCTTTAGCCTGCTATATACGCCCTGCGTGGCTGCGATCGCCTCTATTAAACGGGAATTAGGGTACAAATGGGCAATCTATGTTGTACTCTGGCAATGCATCATCGCCTGGGCTGCCGCCCTGATAGTACGTTTTATCGGACTGCTCATTATGCCGTAGCCCGCTGTACCTACGTTTGACAATTGCTGTAGCAATTAAGGAACTATAAAAGCGAGTAGTGAAAAGCCTTTCCCCTACTCGCTTCATCTATCTTTCCATTTCTCCGCCACCACTTTGTAAAAATACGTTATAAATTTCTCATACCTTTCAGTCCCATTTTATCTCCTCCTACTGCACCACGACAATCTTCTTGTTATACTACGATCATAAATACCCTGTTTTTTGTCGCAAAGAAACCTATATACCTACCATACCATTCAAATCATAAATGAACAAGGGACAAAATTGACCAGCGTTCTTCTTAAATACCCACAATTTGTTTCACAGATTTAAAAAACCTCAAAAAATTAACATTTTTCGAGGTCTCTGGAGAGGCGCAGATCGGATTTGAACCGGTGATCAGGGAGTTGCAGTCCCACGCCTTACCGCTTGGCTACTGCGCCATACTTTATTATATTCAAAAACAATATATATTATAACAAACAAATTATTAAAATAAACTCCCCGAGTAGGGCTCGAACCTACAACAACTCGGTTAACAGCCGAGTGCTCTACCATTGAGCTATCGAGGAAAATGTCTTCACTTCGTGAAGCCATCAGAAAAGCTTCGCTTTTCCGACTTTAGCAATTAACTGACTTATTGAGATTGTTCCCTCAAAACCGAACACAAAAATATTTTATCTGTACCATATCTTCCTTCTGTTATTCCATCCTCTTTTTCCAGCACTTTCCAACATTTCCATACCTGTCAGGATAAGCCTTCGACCGATTAGTAGCATTCAGCTCAGTACAT
>VSNM01000006.1:0-58352 GCA_009774245.1 Lachnospiraceae bacterium
TCAGTAATAATCTAAATTTACTTGAGGTATTTTTTTGTGTCAATCTCTTGACCTATTTAAAGTATACAGGAAGCTTTCTTCAATCTCTGTTTTCAAATTATCTGCTATTTCCCGGCATAAATGTTTTAACACATAAATATGAATCTTTTCATTTGCTATGTTCCTCGCCATTTCTTTTATATCTTCTACATATTCATCTGGAGTAATAATTAAATTTGAAGCCTTATTTCTTAATATTCGCGGTGAATGAATCTTTATCATTTTATCTGTTTTTCCCCAAAGTTCCTGATTGCTGTCCACAATTGCGTCGACTCTCAGCCCCATTTTATAAAACCATTCAGCGCACTGTTTTCCTCTTACTCCGGCTCCCCATAAAATGATTGTTTCATCTCCCAATATTTTTAAAAATTTCTCGTGCAGGACCGTATAGTCTGTTGCACAGAGAATTACCTCCCGAAACCGGTCCTCAATCTTATCCTTATATTCCTGCATACCTGGCGGAAGGTGCAGCAGCGCTATTTCCCTTGCCTCTTTACCACACTCAATCTCATTTACACTGCTTATCCCCCCATACGAGAAAGTAAAAACAGGCTTATGAACTGTATGTATTTTCGCTCCCTGCCTGACTGTTCTTAAAAACCATTCATAATCTGCAGCGATCTTATATTTTAAATTGAAATTTCCTTCTTTTTTAAAAAACTGCCTTTTGCAAAAAATTGCTGAATGAAAATAAATCATGCGAAAAAACAAATTACAAATTGGCTCCTGCGTCCCGTTATAATAAACAGTATCCCCATATTTTCGTACAACATAATTATCACAGCATACGCAGTCACACGAACTCCCATGGAAAGCCTCTTCTACAATCTTTATTGCATTCTGTTCATACCAGTCATCACTGTTCAAAAAGGCAATGACATCGCCTGTAGCCATTCCTATACCTTTATTCATGGCATCAAATATCCCTTTATCCGGTTCGCTGACTAACTTGTCTATCACAGAGTCATATTTTTTCAGAATATCCAATGTCCCATCTGTCGAGCCTCCATCAACCACGATGTACTCTAATCCAGGATATTCTTGAGCCGCAACACTCTGTACTGTTTTTTCAATTGTTTCTAAACTATTCAGGCAAACTGTTATAACAGTTATTTTCATTTTCTGTCTCCTGCCTTAACATACTAAGCCAATATTGAAAACTATATCTTTCCTCTAAGTATGCGTATTCCTTTACATGCACTGATGGTTTCTGTATGATATCAAATATATACCTTCTCCTCTCTGTTCGATCCGGAATAAGACGTATATATTCTAAATCTGCTATTTTGTCGATTTCTTTTCCATAATCCTCTTCCGCCAGTGAAAATGTATACATTCGCTCCTCATACCGATTCCTATAATAAGAAATATCCTTCCTGTCAATACCCATATTTTCTAGTTGTCCAACAATTTCATCATAAGCAAACCGGCAGGAAATGATCCAAAAAACATTATGATACGTTTCCATAACTGAAGATAAATCCTTAACTGGTATCCCACGGTATTCTTTTCCCCATAATCCGGCATTATTATCCACAATTGCTACAACATTCTCTAACTGGTATTCAAAGAAAAGGTCGCATAACCGTTTTCCATTCCTGCCAAATCCCCAGATCACAATGCATTTTTCTTGTCTGGCACGACTCAGTAGATTCTTTGTTTCATCATGAGATTCTGCCTTCTGACATTTTTGCATGTATTCCTGATAACTTTCACTCTCGCTAAATATTTCTGCCAGATGCCACCATTCTTTACTGCCCTTAACGGAAAAACTATTCCACGGTTTAAAATCTGCACCCATATGTAAAATAAACGGATACTTATGGTCAAATTCGAACTCCTGCCTGTCATATGGAAGGTCATATAAAAATTTAATATGGTTTCCTAGATAAAAATGAAACAGATTATATTTTAACGGTAAAATCTTAATACGAGGGTAACAGCAGCGATTCAGCACATCCTGGTCCTCAAACCAATTTTCTTCTTTAAGTTGTTCCAAAAAACACTTTACCAGCTTATTCTTCCGCATGATGTCCAGGTTCATAACCATTACACCCGCATTAATATATTTATCACGCGAAGGAATACCTAATATCTGTTGGTGCTCTGACTCAAACAGTGTATCTTCAATAACATGACAGTCCTTTACCCCTGCAAGATAGTAATCTTTTAAATCGATTTCATAGAGTTCCTTTAGATCACCATGTACGATCAGGTCACAGTCCAGATAAATACATTTATCGTATTCCCAAATCACTTCCGGAATAAGAAGCCTAAAATACGATGCTTTTGAAAGGTGTCCGTTATATATCCGCGCATCAGCAAAACGTCTGATATCGACTATCTTTTCAGATAACTCAAAATTACTATATTGTCTTCTTAAAATATGCTTAAATTTCTCTATATCATCCTTTATTTCATCCGCGGTAAGAATAAAAAAGTGATAGTTCTGTTCTGAATTTCTTAATATGGAATGCATAACCACAAACGCCTGCAAAACATATTTTTTATCCAATCCCCAGACAACAGGTATCTCACACCTTTGCATTATACTCTCCCTATAAACATTACAGTTTTTCTATCCACAAACTTCCGCCAAAAGGATTATTCATAAGAAATGCCCTAAGCATATACAATTCATTCCAGATCCATCCCTCTTTCTTGATCCATTCATACGGATATTCAAAAGGATAAAAATTATCATGAAAATGAATATACACTCCCTTCTTTAAACGCGGCAATATTTCAAACAAAAAATAATTCAGAATTTTAAGTATAATTTTCACAATTCTTACATAGACCTGTGAAAGTATGCCCCAAATATAATATTTAGCGTTCATTAAAAAAAGGATTCCGAATAATAAACTATACGTTCTCTTTGTGGTATCAAAAGTTATTCACATTAAAAATCTAAAATATTTAACAATTACCTATTTAGTAAAATAAAATAGTCCATATCTATATTCGCCATTATGTAAATCCATATCATATTTATGGATATCTATGTTTGTTTCAATCCTGCCTTCGGCAGCGCACGAAAACTCTTCCAACTTCAAACCTTTAAAGCAATCCACGATTGTTTTTGCATAGAAAATCCTATGGGCATTAAACTCTACCCTTTCTTTGCCTATCGGTACGGAAAGATAAAGCTTTCCTTCTTTTTTCATTTTTTTCTGTATATTATCAAAACATTTGAAACATGCTTCTGGGTCAATCGGATCTCCATACCTGCCTAATCCAAAATGTTCCAAGGAACATAATGCCGACATACTTGAGATACTATCGTCTTCAAATTGTCTCAACTCTGTAGCATCATCTACAATAATCCGTAAGTTATCTGCCTGTGCCGAAAAAGGCCTTATATCAATTACATTTACCTGTATGCCAGCAGCCAAAAGATGTGCTATAAATCCATCCACACTGCTCCCGATATCATAGTGTTCTTGTACTCCTGACTGAATCACTTTCCTTGCCGCCCACAAATCCTGTAGAAAATAATTTCCCATCGTCCCATTCTTTGCATACTTCTCATATATAATAGGCCACATAAATGCCTTTTGAATCTCAAAGTTTTTACGTGTATTTAATTTTCGGTATTTCTCTGCATCTGTATCTACGAATGTATTTTCTTTTATACCATACTGTATTTGATAATCCGTATAATTTCTCTCACCTAAAATTTCTTTCAAATTTTCTATTTGATTATTCGCTGTTGTTAGACTTCCCCTCACCATAAAAACCATTTTCTCAAGCCCGATATTTTCCTGTATGCATAACTGATAAATCTCATCCGAAAAACGATTTGCCACAATAATTACATCAGCCAATCGAGGAATTTCCTTGACACTTTATATTGGCAGTCCCCTAAACATTTCCGTTCTTTTTTTGTCTCTACAAATCCAATCAGTTCACCATTCAAGCCATTCTCCAACATTCTTTTGGCAATATCTCCGGTTCCCAAGATTAATAATTTCACACAATACCATCTCCTAATTAATGCCACACACCATCAGGCTTATATTCTATTTTGTTTCAACATTTCTATTTTCCTCAAATAAAATACATTTTATCCCTCATATAAATATGAAAACACTACAGTCTGATAGGTGCATTTAAGGCGAGAAAATAATCCCTATTCCTTACTTTTCCATGCCAATCCAGATCGTCCATAATTATTAGCCGACTCTTCACATCATCCACTGCAATAATGAACGTTCCACATTCATTTCTGAATGCTTCTTCGCTGCTGATGATTGGAAAACCTAGATAATCTCCTCTCTTATAAGAATCAACAAAACCCATCAATTCAATTTGTCTTCCTGCTAAACGAATCCAGTCAAAGACTTCATGCCCCCAAAAACCAGCTCCCCAAATCATCAATTTTTTATTATCCTTCTGTTCCATGATTGGCAATATATGATATAACAACCACAACTTGCTCATTTTCTGCCAGTCTGAATCGATTCCCCGCTCAAATATAAAATGTTCCAATTTCCATTTAATATCATTTACGTCTAAGCAACTCCTCTTTTTAGAATAAAAATCATCCATGATAACCCGATAATACCGTTCCAATTCTTCCCCAACTTTTTGAAAGGTATGATGCTGCAAATATGTACGATACGCATTTTCAACCAGGGAATCTATCCGATTTAATTGAAGATACCTTAAATACCTTAAAAACGCATCATATATATTTTCTGCTGTATATCCATCTGTCAAAAATCCATTTTCCCCATCTCTTAATAACTCCGGAACTCCGGCTATCGGAGTAGAAATAACAGGAATCCTGTTTGCCATACTTTCCACAATGACTCCCGGATAAGACTCTACCCTGCTTGCTAAAATGAATAAATCCGCATCTGCATAATAGTCTTCCACATTTGAAACAAAACCTCTAAACTGGACAATATCCTGCAGTCCGTTTTCTTCCACATATTTTTTGCACTGACTTCCGTATAAGCCTTGATCATTTCCTATAATAGTCAACTTAACAGCATATCCGTTTTCCCGACATCTTAGAACAAACTGAATACATTCCAACTGATTTTTACGTTCACACAACACTCCTGATGACAGAATGTGAATATTTGTTCTTTTATTGTGCCTATTCCTTTCATACACTTTATTGGAATCATAAGCAACCCGAATGCATTTTGATAAAATTCCCAGCCCTTTTCCCCAACGTTCCGACATGAAAAATGAATCTGCACTATGATATTGCGGATATACATCCAGCCAATCTATGCAAAACATCTGTTCATCAGTCTGGTATATATTCATAAGGTGCGGAATACCCAATTCCCGTGCTGCCAATTCAACAGCAATATTAAGCTGCGCACTATGAATTACTGTTGGAAAATTTTCCCTCAAAAGCGCTACGATAATCTGATATTCTTCCAAGGCTGCCATAATATCAATTTCTTCCATACATGTCGCCACAGTATAATTTGCCGTCAAATATTCCAGTGCATATTCACTGCATATCCTATCGTATTCTTCGGAATGTTCCCCCTTCTTATCATTTGGAATCACCACCTTAACCTGATATCCCCTCTGCCTCATAATATACGCCTGCGTCAACAATACTTTATTTGACCCACCGATATCTGATGGAAAATCCAAAAAATATATTATTTTTTTACTTTCTATCTCATTTGCCCCCAAAGTTTTCAACTCCTTAATAATTGATAACAAAGACTTTTCAAATGGTCAAAAAATATGCTGTCCTCATTCCTTCGTCCTCTATATCTATCTCGTATTCCAAGTGCAGTTTTTACACAAAGCATACATGGAACGATTTCCGTGAAGCAATTCTCTTTGCAAAGTTACAATATGTTCGCTGTTTAATATATCTCTCAATGATTTATGACAAATATTTCCCAGCCCATATTGGTGTAAATAGTCCAGACAGCACACCCCTATGTCTCCATTGGAAAATATTGGCACCTGCGTCAAATATGTTCTGCAAATATCAGATAATACAGGCTCTTTTCTTTCTATATAATGTTCAAGACGCTCATCTAAATTTCCAAATAAAACATAATATGCCATATCCACATCCATGTCAATCAACCTGTTATACTCTGCTTCACCATATCCAGTAACTACCAGAATATCTGCTCCAATCTCCTGTAGTTCAATTACCATCTGAGTATTAAGGTAATATCCGTTGCTGTATACCTCCACCAAAGAGGCTGGCAATACCCTTTTAACATACTCAATAAACCAAAACAGCCTTGGATCGATAAGCGGCTCATTATACACATGAAAGCAGACCGTACCAGCAAACTGTATACTGGCAAGTTCGTCGACCACTTTAAATACCGTCTCACTGGCAAGTATTTCCTTCTGCTTTACACAGCTGGCAGGACACTCCTTATGTACCCCTGCATAATTACACAAATTGGATAACATGATTGCTACTTCATGGATATTTTCAAACAGTTCTCCCGTCTGTAAAAAACGCAAAACACCCATATCAATTTTAGTTTTTTTATCCTGACAATACTCAATATATTTTCCGTTCATGTATACAGTTTTTTTCAGTCTACACATTTCTTTGTAAGAATAAACTTGTTCTGTATCTATATCAAATATGCCTCGCACACGGAATTTGTTTGCATGACATATCTGATATATTTCCTGCCAGTACAGACTGCTTGCTATGATGACCTCCGTACTCATGTCAATATAATCTATATTCTTAACAGATATGCCATACAATCTGGCGTCCCATAAATCCGGATTCGCGTCCACAAAGAATACCTCCGAATACGAAGCGCAGATATTATGTTCTTTTTGCAGAAACGCTTTCCCCACCTTACCAGCACCATATATACATAACCTCATTAAAAACCCCTTTCCAATTCTCTATGCTTAAAATCATATTCTTCTTTTTATTTTTCCCTATAAGCATATACCATTCCCATATCCTTGTTTTTATGGATGCTCCAATAAGAAAACCCCGTTTGTTTTAAATAATATAAAATATCCCCGCTACCTTTGAAATGCCATTCCAGCATAATAAAGGAGAAGCGCGCCAGTATCCCTGTGTCAAAAAGTCTTCTGACAATTCCGTACTCCTCGCCCTCACAGTCCATCTTCAGAACAATATTGCAACCTTGATGTCTGGAAAGAATCGGCAGGAATACCTCCGCCGCATCCCTGGTTTCTATTTGTTCTTCTTCATTATCCTTCTGCTGAATCAACCCCTGTCTGGCATAAAATTCATAGTTCTTTTTTCTCATTTCCTCGATGGTGCTCTGCCCGCAGGTCATGCCACGGTTAAACAACAGTGTCCGTGTTGCATTTTCATCACTGATCCCATACGGGAAGATTTCAAGCCTCTCTGCTCCGCGCAGGAAATCTTTTAAATTCTCCTGCGCAGTCAGATAGGTTTCCTTAAAAGGCTCATACGCATATACTTTCTCCACCCTTGCATTCTTAAGAAAATACAAAGATGCATCACCAATATTCATGCCAACGTCAATGATGACATCTTTTTTGCTATTATTAATAAAATACTGATAAATCTGATCCTCAAAAACTTCCCTGACGTTATTGAATTCATCTTTTGTTCTGACCTTTAAACTTCCTGCCTCTTTCATATCAAGCAGTAATCCGCCGTCTTTCGTCAGTCGAATATTTTCTATCATCCCATTGCATTCCCCGAACAGACTTATCCCCAAAATAATTCTCTCTGCACGAATCCCTTTGCTTATTAACCGCTTTGCTATATCCATACTCTCTTGGATATCCAAAACCATAATAATAATCTTCTCATATTCATATTTTTCAATGTCACCTGCATGAATCACTTTTTTTCCAGCAAACCAGCCTTGTTGATACGTATTGATAAATGCCTTGATATTATAATTTTCACAAAGCTCCTTTTCATGCGCTGTAAAAAAATACCCCATGCCATAGACAAGAATGCTTTCCTTCCCTGCTTCTTCCATTGGAAGCGCTGTATGACATCCATATAAATCCGCAAATGCCCTTTTTGTATTATCCAAAATGCAGGTATCATCCGGAAAGATAAATTGATCCACTTTATCCTCTGACAATTCAACGGATGATTCGTCTGTATATGCAGCATTTGTCCCTGTGCCATCCCATCCAATATGTTTAATCAGGGAGACTGTAGGGTTCATGCAGATTCCTTTGTTTTCAATGACATTTAATGCCCAAAATACTCCCCAAGAGTCAAGTCTGCCCGCAAATGTTCCAAGAAGCATAGCTTCCAAATCGCTTCCCCATAGCGATAAATTTCTTGACTGGGTCTGATCAGCTTTCATGCGCTTTAAAATATCGAAATCCTTATTATATTTCGCCCATCTGTCCTTCCATGTCCCCCATCCCCATGTCGAGACTCTTCCGCAGCTGTAAGCATCACACTGCCTGGTTTCCAACTGAATGGGCCAGCCATACCCACTTACGGAGTATACTTGTTTGTTGTTTTCATATTTGGTCAGTCCCTGTAGCATAAACTGCATATAACTGGGGGCTGACACACAGTCGTCCTCCAAAACAATGATAGCGTCGTACTCTTTGAAAACGTAATTTATCCCCGACACGATGGAAACAGCTAATCCTCTATTCATATCCGACACAATGATTTCCGTGTCGCACCAGTCAATCTCCTTGATGAGTTTGTTTACCTGTTTCCATTCGCAGTCATCCTCATTTGATTTCAAGCCATCCTGAAAAACAAACAATTTTTGAGGCAGGACAGTATTTTTTCTCAAAGCGCTTAGTACTTCCCTTGTGTGATAGCTTCTATGATATGTAAATAATAATGTTGCGATCTTCATTCTAATGTTCCTTCTGTTATCCGAAACCCGTATCCCTGCTACCTACAGTTTGATATTCAATTCCCCATACAACATGACGGTCAAAAAACGATCTTTATAGTATTTGGAAATGATATCCTTCATCTCCTGCTCATACTTTGACGAAGAAATCAGTATCATATCGATTCTTTCATTCTCCAAACTCTTAACATTTTTTACTGGAAAACCATTATATTCTTTATCCTCATTTTCCACATCCGTTTCCACGAAGAATACCTCTGCAGAAATGTCCCCGATGCACTCTTTATAGGCAGCCATCCATTTTTTCGTATACTCCCCACAGCCATAAATGACAACCCTGTTACTGCTTTCCTTTAATGGCAGACTTTGAAATTTTACTGTAAGAAGCTGTTGGTATCGATTTTTGATTCTCTTTTTATCTCCGCAAAGATCTGCGTCCAAAAAGTTTTCACACAGGCAGAAAATATGACATATCTCATCCATATCCTCGATATCTTCAATATTTTTCCCGAAAACCTTCAATTCCGTTTCCAGTATGCGTTTTGACAACTGCTTGTCCTGCGTATAGAATTTTTTTTCGCCGCATACCCCCGCCACATACATTAAAAGGTTTAATGCAATTTCTTTTATCACATACCAACCCTTTCCATTATTCAGATTTCTTAAATCTGCCAATGCACGGATCACCACAAGATGATCATTTGCCCTTTTTATATCAAACTCGCTGCCCATGATGGAATCTTTCCGGCAACGTCCTATATTAAACATCTGTGGTATATACATTACTCTATCAGCCAGTGTCATAATCCTGCAATGAAATTCATGATCCTCAAAGTAAACATTTGGGAGAAACTTCACATGATTCTGTTTTAAAAACCGCAACGAGCAATATACCAGGCACGCCGATGCACGATATATTTTTTTATAATATTTTTCAAGAAAATATGCCCCGGAAAAAACTTCTTCCCGCTCGGTGATTATTTCGTGCCTGTCGTAAGGATTTGGGGAAACTCGTACCCTCTTATGAGCATCCGATGGATCCTCCCAGAATGTAACTGAATCAAATAAAACAACATCCAGATTATTCCCAGATGCACACGCATAGCATATCTCCAACGCGTTCTCCGCGATATAATCATCAGAATCCAGAAAATATATGTACTCTCCCGTAGCCAGCGCCATACCTGTATTTCTCGCATCTCCTACTCCACGATTTTCCTGATGTATCACAGTCAATTGCGGATGTCTTTTTTGAAGTTCATGCAATATTTCCAGACTATTGTCAGTTGAACCGTCATCAACTGCGATTACCTCTATTTCTTTCTGTGTCTGGTTCAGTACGCTGTCTATACACTCTTTTAAATAAGGGGCTGTGTTATATACTGGTATGACGATTGATGTTTTAATCATTTTTCCTCCGTTCCAATGCTATACACATTTTTTCACTTCTATTCTTCTTTTTCCAAAACATACATATATTCATACATCCAATCAACGCCGTTGCGATATTCACGGCAGACAAAAGAACGTTCCAATATTTGTAATTTTTGATTTCTGAATATTACATCATATATTTCATAAATTTTATCCAAGTCGAGATTCACCTGTTCTGTTCTGTAAAATACCGCTCTGCGTTTCATCCATGCACCATTTTCTTCCTTATCCGTATCATACGGCTTTGGCACTACAGGAAACACACATAATATCTTCTCGCCCTGTTCTAATAATTTATAGATGTTATTCAATATTTCAAAATGCTCACAATAATTATCCCCATAAATGCAAATGGGGGCATCTGTACTGATCAGATTATAGGTTCCGATTTCCCCCTCCTTCATCGTTTCCATCATCTTTACGGAATCACCGCACCGAAATTCCCCATTTAACACATTCTTTCGAAATCCTTCTTCTTTTGCAGGGTTTATATCATAGCCGATGAAAGAAATGCTCTGCTCTGCCATTTTATTAGAAAGGGTATGCCCGTCGCCTCCGTACAGCTCAATGGCCCTGAAATCTTTTATCCCATATTCCTCCTTTAACCGCAGCATCTCTTTGATTACATCTTCACTCTTTGCTTCCCATATTGTTTCCATATTATTTCCCATATTTCCTTCCCCTTTTCATTTTTATGATATGATATATTGTCTGTATCAATATCCCTTTTCTATTTCCATGCATCTGCACATATTCAAGATATTCTGTCGAGCGTGTCATATTGATAATTATTGATACCAGATTTGCCAAACCCGCTTCTTTAATATGCGCTATATAATATCCCATACATCCACTGATAAAATTGAAATTCCAAACATCGAAAACATTTTCCCTAAACACCGATATTTTCTTTTCCATCAGCCATTTATTTACATATTTCTTTTTTATCCTCAAAAGCTTTTTTTGGATTTCAAAGTAATCCATCCTCCAGTTTCTCTCCAAGGATTTTTTGTCATCTACCCATGAACATATATATAAATTTTTATTTAAGACCAAAAAAAGAAATTCTTCCAACTTGTCCAAATACCGCATATTAAAAATCAAATCTTCTCCCAGGCTTATATCCTCTGGAAAACAAATCTTATACTGCCTTACCAATGCCATATCATAAATCTTATTTACCGCAGAATTAAAAAGCCCTTTGTTGATTAAATCAACCAATCCATCACTTTTCACCTTGGAATACACAACACCCTTCCTATACCGAAAATATTGAACCCCGTCCCCAGTATATACTTTGAACGATGTAAAATACCAAAACGCATTCCCGTATTTTTCATATGCCTGTCTTAACTGCTCCAAATAATCAGGCAGAAGATAATCGTCACTATCCACAAATAGCGCGAATTCCCCCTCCGCCATCTTCAGTCCGACATTCCGTGCTTTGGAAACACCTCTGTTTTTCTGGTGGAACACCCTGACATTCATATAGGTCTTCATATATTCATCACAAATCGCTCCTGTTCCGTCACCAGAGCCATCATCCACTACAATTAATTCAAAATCTGAAAATGTCTGGGCCATGATGCTGTCCAGGCATCTTTTGATATACTTTCTTCTATTGAATACGGGCACAATCACACTATAGAACATTTTATCTTCCTCATGGCATTTTCGTTATCACTGTCCCACTTAAAATCACTTCTCGCCCTTGTTCCGCACCAACATTCATCAATAAATCCAGCGTCGATAAATATGGGATAAATTCCCCTGCTCCTTTTTGGGTATATACGGGATGCCTAAAATCGTTAAACCAGACTGCCATATTTTCCCTCTTATATTTATCCAAATCCATGTAATCCCTTCCTGACGGACCGGATAAGTAAATATCCGCACCCGATTTTTTTGCAATGTCCAGTATCAAATCTGATTTTTCACCGGACGGCGACAAGTCTGATGCTCTTATCACTTTGGTATCTATTCTTAATTTCTGGGCAAAATACATAATAATCCTCATGTTCAATTCATACAAACTGAGTATTTGTTCTGCCAAAAGATTTTCAAAAAACGGGTAAAACTCCTGAAAATACGGATAATGCTTATAATTATACGCAATTGTTTTTAAGTATTTACTTTTCCACGGCACCTCGGAATCCAGATAAATTTCCATATCCGCAATGGTTTTTTCTCTGTATTTGTCGATTTTCACTGGAACACCGACATATTTTGGCACGCCGTTTACCAGAATCTGGTTTCTGTTCTGAAAATATCTTTTTCTGTACTGGACATTATCTAAAATGACCAACTTGTCCGCATTTGCCATTTTATTGAAAAATCCAAGCCACGGCAAATGCTCTGGCTGATGAATCGCCACGACCATTTTATTTTTTCTCCCCTCTGATCCTATTTCACCAAAATGCTATAACGTCAGTTCACATCTGACTATTTCAAATGCTTCTGCGTACTTTTTTCCCATCTCATATCCTCTGTATGCGGCTCTTGCCTTTGTTCCTTCTATCCACTGATCACCAAATTTTTCATATTCCGTCTTGTGCTGCCGCAATGCTTCCAGCTTTTGTTCCTCATATCCACCGATATCGATATACATCTGCGGTCGGAAAGCAACATAAGAACGCCCCGCAGGATAAATTGGTTCATACATGTACACATTATTATGTCGCCGTGCCGCCGTAATTGATGATTTCGCAACCCCTTCATGCGACTGATGCGTATCAAAAACCCAGTGCGTAAAAATAACATCTGGCTGATATGCCTGTATTTTCTCATCTAATATTTCGATAACATCAAAATGATATGGTATATCCTTTGAATCAAACTGCAGAATTTCTATATCCTCTACTCCCAGAACCGCTGCAGCCTTTCTACCTTCCTGTACTGCATCCTGCGGCGTTCTCATTACTTTTCCGTCATAATTCGTATAACCTGATTCACTCATGACAAGCATTTTCACTTGATGTTTATTAGATATTGCTTTGGCAAGTGTACCGCCACAAGCCAATTCGATGTCATCCAAATGCGCTCCTATTGCCAGAATTTTCATTAAATCATCTCACTTTTTCTCATAATCTTAAGTTAATACCATATTCCATTTAAACTTCTGCCCATAAATTTTTCTAACTCCAATATGCTATCTACATAGTACCTATCTAGCTTTTTGACCGTATTCATATTCATTTCTTCGCAATACTCTACATTTGTAAGTTCACTAATCTGTCCTCTCAGATTTGCTTTAATACATATAACCATTCTTTTACCCAATCACATTTTTGTTCCATTCTATTCTCCTTCAATAACTTTTTAGAGTAAACTACATTTGAAATCATCCCTTTGTATAGTTATAAATATCCCTTCCTATTGTCCTATTTCTTAAATTATAAGCACTATTTAATGCGCAATTACTTTCTGAACTTTCTGCATATTTGGACATAAATTTATCTGCTATCAAAGCATTTTTATAACATGCCCTTACTTCCTGCCTGTCTATACAAACCATACAATGTTCTTTTTTATCTGATACAACGTTATCCTCCATTCTTTTTATAAAATCTAAGCATAACGGATCATAATACAACTCTATTTTTTTATTTAACAATATATTTTTTAAAGAAATATGAAGTATAATGACTTGAAAAATATCCACATTCGGGATATAAACTTTTATTAATGCTTTGGGATATCTCTGCGCTAACTCATTAACCAAATGCCCTCCTCCAAGCCCCAGCACATAGATATCTTTTGGAGTTAAATGATCCTTTATTTTGGCGTTTATCGTATTACAACTTTCTAGCCATGGATTAATAGTACTAAACAGCCTAAATCTCTTCACACCTTCTTTGACTGTGACATTCACATTTTCAGTTCCTCTAAAACAATATTCAACATTTGAGTGTTCAGAATTCTTAAATAGCAATTTCAAAAGTTCTTTATGATTTTGCTCCAATGCTTCCACATTCTCTGCTCTCGCTTGCTGAGATAAGTTTTTTCTTTCCTGTTCGTTACAAATAAGCAAATATCTGATCATATATAATCCTACTTTGTAAATCAAGCAATCATAAAGATGTATATAATTTCTTTTATCAATGCACCTTTTGCATTCCTCAATCATTTCATAACCATCTCTGTCTTTTGGAATACACATTTGTAATTCCGTTTCTAATAATTCCCATTGTTCATTAACCATATCCCATTTTTGTTTATATATGTATTCACATATATGCACTAATCTGCATTCCATCTGTCTACACAACAAAACATCCATTTGCAATCGCCCCTATATTACTATTTAAATGGTTTACATCAATAAATTCTTTTAAAAGCACCATATCTTTTCCAGAATATTCCGTCACATAGACGTAACTTTCCTCTTTTTTTTCCAGTGCAATGCTATTCAAAAAATGTGTAACTGTACTATCAAAAAATAAATGTACATCTGGATTCAGTAGAAATCCTTTCCGCAATGTATGCAGCAATATTTGCTTAAATTCATTTAAATCTTTTATAAACACTTTTATATCCGTATTCCCTTCTCCAAAACAAAATTTACTTCCACTAATTTCATAAGCGCCATTAAATCCCCACACATATATTGTTCTATATTGACTTAATCCAATTCCCTGTGCAGTACATATTCCTGACTCTCCAGGATTATAGGCAGAATACAAATCATACTCTATATCATTACTCTTCCTGTAAATTACTTTTCCCCTAAAACCATAGTCTCGTACATACTGCTCATTTTTAACATTGTAATTACAGCCCTTATCCAAAAGTTCAACAATCTTAGGATAACGTTCTTTCAATGCTTTTCGATTTTCTTCCCAAAACCATTTTCCTAATAATTCGGAATCTTTAACAAAAAGTATTTTAAAAAAATCATTTATATAATATCTAATCTCATAATTTAACTTATCATAAATATAGACAATATCCTTTGCTTCTATTGCCTTTTGAATATCCTCCATGTAATCGCATAATTTCTCAAAGTCAATTTCACTATCCTTCCAATATAATAGATCTGATGTACCTGCACTGTATATTTCAGCCGCAAATGGAATAAAACTCCCATATATATCTATTTTTTGCTTCATGTAATTCAAATTGAAGATCCATATATAATCCCGCATCTGATCCAATGCATTGTACATTCTAATCACATCCATCCTGTACCTCCTTTCCAAATAAAGATATCACTATTTGCTTACAAATACCCTCTTACATTTCTAATGTGCTTAACAAATTTCTAAGTTGAATATTTAAACAATTGTTAATCTGAACTAACAAATTAAGTGTACTATAATTAACCCATATATATCCTTCCGGCAGACTTTTTAACATATCCCATTCAATAAACATAACAACGTTTCTATTTTGTTCATGATAAAAACGTCCTCCCTCTTCTGACAACATTACATCTAAAATAATATTTTCTTTTTTCTCTAATTGCCTTCGAAATACAGCTTCCACCCAGTCATCCTGCTCCCTTTTGTGAGTTGATTCCCATTGGATACTTGGTGCCAATTCCATTCGGTCAAATGTCCCTATTTCAGATTTAATCTTCACCAAAATTTTCATGCAATCATTAATATTTGTAATAATTAATCCAAAAACAGCATGTCCAAGTGCCTTAAAAAGCGGCTGCTTCCATTCCTTTACTTCTCTGCCATCTATAAAGATTTTATAATATCGCACTTCAAAATCTGCAGTTTCCTTACATGTAATTCCAAACTCATCTATATTCCAATTTAATAATTCATATAATGGAATTTCTACAATTCTATCATTTTGAAACATTTTATAATCATTTATGCTCTTGTAAATTTGCGGTAGCTCTGATATATTTTCTGTTTTAAATATAGAATTATAGAAAAATACATTTCTAAATTCACTTTCTATATAAGTCAGATCATCTTGGTCAAGTGCAAATCCCGAAAACGGCAGCCCTGCAATTACCGTCCGTGTATCCATATTAATCAAATTATCATATTTCATTAATTCTTTAATCTGACCTAATGTCATCCATTTATAATTATCAAAAACAGGAACATCTTCCTCTACCACCAAGATAATATTACGATTTCTTTTCTTTAAAAATCTGGACGATTGTTCGGATTGAATTTGATCATAAATGATATTATATTTAGATGCATGCTCAAAATACTCAAAATATAATGGCAGCCGACCACCATGAACTCTGGTAAAATTACTTTTAGTTGCCTGAATAGTTGGTGATATCTGAACATAATTTATATTGCCTGGCTCAACCTTTGCCTGCATCAAAAAATTAAATACACCATTTATTTTTTTACCAATAATGCCAAGATATCCTATTTCTGGCTGAAAAATAATTGGCTGCTCTGATATTAAAATATTATTGTCAAAGCGTCGAATACCTTTAATCGAAAAGAAACTTCTCTTCCTATTAGCAATCTCGCCATTATAATCATCATAAAACCAAAAATTACTGCTTTCGATACTACATTCACTTATTTCAACTTGCAGATTTCTTTCAATGGTCTTTACCCATTTCAAAATATCTTGGGTATCATTCAAACTTCCTTCTTTGCATGCCCAAGATCTTATCCATTCCTTAACATACTTCCTATTACTTTCATTATCCATAATTGTCATTCCTTTTAAGCCATTCTTCTGTTTTTTTGATGCTGTCCTTAAAATCTGATTTTGCTTCATATCCAGTATCTCTATATAACGCCTCCATATCAATAAGCGAATAATCAATCTGAAATGACGACCTTATTGTCCCAAATGTCAATTCGACTTGCGGATTAACAATATCACGTACATCACTAATAATTTCCTTCAGTTTTCTTAACTTACAATGCCCCAAATAATAATTTTTTAAATTATCGCTCTTTTCCCCTAAACACCGAAACATTTTCGCAACATCATCAATATATATCCAATCATGCAGCGTTTCTCCGCTAATCAAGGGAGGACACTCACCTTTCATCAAGCTTCTTATAACTGTATTATGTATTCTCATAGATTTATCCCCAGGTCCAAAGCAGCTCCCTATTATTGCCACATTAAAATCCATTTTTCCCTGTGCCGCTATCGTCTTTCCCATCAAATCACAAGTTAACTTTGCAATTCCATAAATACATGCTTCTCGTGGCTTATTATTTTCTGCTCTAAAAAATTGTAGTAATTCCAGTTCATTTATTGTACCAGCAAAGATAAATTTTTTGCATCTTATCTGCTCAGCCAAACAAACAGCATTGCATGTATACTCAATATTTCGTATCTGCTTTCGATAATCTCCCATTTCTTTCCCATAGGCCCCATCCCATGCAAAATGATAAAACACATCTTGATCTTTAGCCAAAATGTCCTTTAATTTTATATAATCATCCATTTCAGCTTCAACAATCTCAAGATTTGTATTTTTCAGGAACTGCATACTTTGCTCTTTTCGAACTATTGCAGTCACTTTCACGCCACACGAAAGTAATTCATTGCAAACGGCTCTTCCTATAAATCCATTCGCACCTGTCAATATTGCACTTTTCATCAAATCACTGTCTCCATCTTCTTACTTTGTCTATCAAAGCCGCTGTTTGCATAATCTCATTGTACATCTCTTCCCTACTTGACTTATCTTCTATTAACTCCCTAAACTTTTTTATTGCATTCAAAAATTGATCTTCTTTCTCAATTACGATTTTCATATCCCTATTTTCAACATTCATTACTATATCTGCCGCATACTCTGCCGGAGCAGTGAATATTTTTGGTGCCCTCAACCACCCTTTCTGTCCAACAACTTCCAATTCACACTTATATCCATTATCCATGCCAAACGCAAGTTGTGCCACCAGTTCATTTTCATCCAACAATGTAACCGTACCATAAAGATCCACTTGAAAACCAGCTGCATAATTTAATTTTGCTGTTTTAACAGATATTTTTTCCCCCATCAATTCTAAAGCAAGCCGAATTGTATAACCGCCACAGTCCAATAGTGCTCCGCCACCGAGTTTACTATTATATCTAAAATCCGTCTCATTGCGTCTGGGAAATGAAAAATTAATTCGGATCAGCCGAATGTCTCCTAATATTTTCTCCCTAAATATCAACTCTTTTATTTTTTTTAGCTGTGGATGATACAAAAATGCATAATTTTCGTACAAAACTTTATTTGCTTCTCTAGCCTTTTCTGTCAGTTCTAATGTTTCATGCATTGAAGCCGAACACGGTTTCTCCATAAAAACATTGATCCCATTACTGATACACTTGATTCCCCACTCGTAATGCAGCGCTGGTGGTAACGGAATATACATAGATGTTATCTCTTTATTGCTAAATATTTGTTCATATCCTTCATAAATTTTTCCACCAAATAAATCATAGAATTTCTTTCCATTTTCTTTGTCCCTTGTTGCTACTCCTGCATATTGCAAACCGTTATCTCTCATCAAAGCTGGCAAAAAACGTCTATATGCAATATCAGCGGTTCCAATAATTCCTATTTTTTCTTTCATATTTTCATTACTTCACCTCTCGTGAATCTGGAATCCTGTACCAAATACCTTTTAAGGAATAACCTAAAAATTCTTCCACTTTTTGTATTTCTGGCGCAAATATACTTTCCAAATGTTTTCTTGTCCTAAAAGACATCTTTTTCCTGCTTGTTGGTTTTAACAATATTTTATTCGACCTCATACCCCAATTTAATTTTCTATCCATAAATAAATCTATTTTCTGGTTAATATCAAAATTTCGGCATATAAAAGGCCAAACTTTATCATTCCATGTTCCGTTTACCATCATGCACATAATATTTCTAGGCAAATAATTCCCCTCATTGCTTTTTATTTGAAAATCTAAGTTTACATCTTTATCAATATTTAAAAAATCAAACAATTCTCTGCAGCTACTCTGTATATTCTGAATAAACTCTTCGAAAATAAGTACAAATACATTCTCCTTTCCAAATAATTTACTATACACATCCAGGTAATAGACATAATTACCAAATGCAAACTCATCTATCTTATATACATCATCACCAATACCCGTACAAAATTTTTCAAAGGCCTGATCTACAAATTTATCAAATATCCGGTCATAATTTACCAATTCATCATCAGAATGAATCTTATGAAAACTCCCCCACAATAAATCCATAAAAAAATGTGAATACAATCTTTCTATTGGATTTCTCATTATAAATACAATCTTTCCATTTTTCTTTAACACTTTTTTTATAATAAGTTCGTGCATTCCCAAATTCGTAATTTGAGGATTTATCTCACCTGTAATCTGAGATGATAACGCCTCCTTATAATATCTGGACAGATACCACAGCTTTCCTCTTTGCAAAGCTGTTTCATCATTCCAAAATACTGGTTCTTTAATTTTTGATAAATAGATCTGGGGATGCTGACTTAACACATGATATAGGGTGGTAGTACCTGACTTGGCAAATCCAACACACATAAAATCCAATCGTCTTACCCCCATACATACTTCCTCCTCATTAAATACATATGCCTAAAAATATCAACCGCGCTTTACTTTTTGCAATGCCTTTAAATATTCATATCTACTTTTTTTGTCAGGCTCAAGATATGCCCCTTCAGCCCACTCATTCCATGCAGTAATAAAAATAAATTCACCATATTGCTCTGAAAATTCCCATTTTTTCATCAATAATTGCATAAATATCTGAAATTTTAAAGGAGTATTACCTTTTACTATATATCCCTGATATCCTCTCCTAGGCGAATCATCATAACCCACAAATGCACCTAAATACGTTTTCATTTTCTGATTAGGTTTACTTTTAAGAATTTTTATCCATAAATTGGTATAACTATATCTGCGCACTAATTTTTTCTCATCTCTTACATGCACAGACTCATATATCCTACGTTTAATTGGTTTATAATCAAAGACTCTCGCTGGCTCATAATACACACATCCGCAAACAGGTTCTCTGTAAATCTTTATCGGATTTGTGACTACTACATGAATTCCGTCAAAACCATATTGATGCGATAGCTTATTCCAAAAAAGAATCATTGACGTTAATCTTTTAATCGATTCAGGCCTATGGATCAAGAAAAGAGGTTTATTGTCAATTTTTATGTATCTTTCATCCAAAAAAAATTCTATTAGATAGTCAAAATGCTCCTTCCAGACATTCTGATCTCCATAATCCTGTTCTATTAGCAAACCATTATTTTGATGATCTACATTAACATCTTTTTCTATTTTTGAATTCCATATTGTTCCCTGCACGTTGCTCCACGACCGTACCCACGAATCATTAGCCCATGAAAGACAAAACTGCTGAGGAATGTCTTTCCATTTTAAGTAATTTTCAATAGGTTTTTCTAATACTTTTTTCCCCTTAAACCAGTAATGATAAAAGCAAAAACCATTTATGCCTGCCTGCATCGATATTTTCGACTGCCACATCATAATATCCTTATTCAACAAATTATAATAATTGTTTCTATAAGGTACTCGAGGTTGTTCGTGTCCTCTATAAAGAGGTAACGCTGCCATGACACTTGTCCACTCTGTATATCCCTTTCCCCACCACTTATTATTTTCTTCTATTTCATGAAACTGCGGCAAATAGAATGCAATAAACTTAACTTTTTTTCGACTGCATTGTCTCATTTATAAAATACCTCCCTATATAAAAATATAAAATGTCTTGAAAAGAATAATATCGAATCGTTTTCTTCACTCTCTCTTTAAATGGCAATTCACATATAACACATTTCGTAATAAAAAAATTTATGCCGTTCAAATTGTATTGTATATAACCTAATTTTCCAACAAGATTTTTTTTCCTAAGCTCCTTTGAAATATGCGAACATGCAAACATATAGTCTTCTGCACTCTTAATCATCTTCTCAGTATTTTGTTTTATGTTATATGTAATACTTCCAACATTTTGAAACATATAATTATAAATCTTTTGGTTTGAGTAATAATATGACTTCGCATATGCAAAAAATATCGGTGTAATAAACTCATCTTCACTTAATACATTTTTAAATCTAAGTTTATAATCATTAAAACCAATAAAATAATTTAATACACGCTTATATAACCGTTTAGAATAAAAACGTTTAAATAATGGCACTTCCAAATTATATAATTCTAACAAGTTAAAACAGCTCTTTTTATTTTTAATCACTTCATTCATTGGCATCTTTTCATGACACATACCATGTTTATAAATTTCTTTTTTTTCTACATTTAATAAATGATAACCAAACTCTAGGATATCAACATCTTTTTTTATCGCAAGATCCAAAATGTTATGAAGTGAGAAAGGAACATATGAGTCGTCACCGTCAATAAATGTTACATACTTTCCTCTTGCATATCGTAACGCTTCTATTCTGGTCAGAAGAGTCCCTTGATTCTCTTGATTATATATAACCTTCATATTTACACTTTTTGCAAGATACTTCTGTATAATATTTTGTGACTTATCCTTTGAACCATCATTTACCACTATTATTTCCATTCTGCCAACTTTTTGCGATAATACAGATTCCAGACATTCTTCTAAAAAATTTTCTGCATTATACACAGCCACAAGTACGGACAATTCAACATCTGTCTTTTCCACAGTTCAATTAGCCTCCCCAACATCCGTTCAATGTTTTCCAAGTAGCATATTATCAATTTTCTTTGTCACAATGTCTTTTTCTACCACAGCAATTCCTTGATAAAAACAAATTGATTTAACATTATTGACAATTTGGCTATGATAAAAAGATTCCACCGCTGCCCATTTTGTGTCTGGTGCAAATTTGGTTTCCATATGATCTATCATATTTTTCAAATATTCTATAAAAGTACATTTTTTTCCCCAACCGCCACTCCAAGGCTCCCAGTAAGATGTAAAAATGTCTTCACACATATAAATTCCTTTTTTAGATAAATGCGGAAACATTTGCTCAAATGTGATTATTTGCTGTTTCATCATATGACCACCATCATCTAATAAAATATCTATCTGCGGATATTTATTCTTAATATAATTCCAAAAATAAACGCTTTCCTGAGAACCAATCTCTATCTCTATCTGCCCATCCCTATATTTAAGACATTCTTCATTTACGTCAATCCCTATTATTTTACACTTAGGCCCAAAATATTCTTTCCATAATTGCAGCGATGCTCCCTGATAAACCCCTACTTCCATAAAAACTACATTTGTGTCTCTAAATTTTGAAAAATACCTGTCATAGATTTCTAAATACTGCAATCTTTTATCTGTATCATACAAAAAACAATTCTTTTCCAATATTTCATAAAATGGGTTTTTTACTATCTCTTTATGAGAAATAGTAACATACTCATAAGCTAAAAAATGTTCAACATCCTCAAACACAGCTCCTTCAAACTGTGAAAATTCTGTTTTAATAATATTTAGAACTTCCGAAACAAAAACAGTGGTGATAACTATTGCATCTATTTTTTTGAGATCAATATCTTTATAATGCCTGATTGGTACCCCCATTTTAGACAAACCGGCCTTTTGTTTATCACAATCTATCAAAAATTCAATTGTATGCATGCTACTATCAATATCATCAATGACCTTGTTTAACGTATTTCCGGCCCCCCACAAAGCAATTCTCATCTTATTTCTCCTCATATCATAATTTTTCTTTGCACATAATATAACATTTTCTCAAGGCTTACAGACCACCCGTTCATTAGTCAGCATTTCTAATTCAAAATTTAACATTCTTGCCCATTGCACAGCTTTGTGTATCATTTTTTGTACCTTCAAATCAAGCTCTAATGCTTCTTTTGCATCAGATATATTCAATTGATTTCTAAATCTGAATTTTTTTAAAAATATCTCCTGTAAGTCATGCTGGGTAAATTGAGATATTTCAACACAAGGATATCCATACTTTTTTTGATATGGCAATGCTAACAACGTAATTCTCAGTCTATCTAATTCCGAAAAATATATTTCGTAATCATTATATACAGCTTGTAGATCAAAATTACTTATCTTCTGTACACCATTATCATATTGTGCCCCCATGCCGTTTATTGTTGTTTCCATTAATATATCAGACCATGGAATTCCCCACTCCTCACATATACTCTGCAATATTTTTACAGGATGCCTTTTTAAATCTTCAAAACGCAGATATATACCTCCCCTTACCATATCTGGAACCCAATTTAAAACCATAGCATATGCTTTTTCTGGCGAAATCTGATCTCCAAACCACTTTAGTTTTAACATTCCTTTTAACCTGCTACCACATCGTTGAATACTATTTCTCACTAAAACCAAAGTATTACAGGATACATTTTGACCTGATAGCCATTGAATACCTGCCTGTTCAAAAAACTCTCTGTCCGGATAATGCGGTTCCCAGTAAATAACTGATTTTGTTATATCTCTATCAACTTGATCATACATATAGCGATTTGCTATATGAAACATAACAAACAAATCCTGAGCTGAAACTACTTTATATCCTTTCAGCAACTGCTTCATTTTATTATTAAATTGTTCTTTATCTTTTAAATCTCCTTTATAAATTTTCCAAAACAGTGGCATAATTTCATCAGTTTTATATTCTGCCAAACGAATACAGTACCAAAACAATTCCATATTAAGTGAATTGTATTCTGCAATAATAAAAATATTAGGATGCGCATCCAATAACTCCCTAAAAAAACTGCAACCGCAACAATGCCTTATTGCTCCCACTACAATTCTTTTGGGTATCCATTCAGAATAATACATAGCAGCTTTCTGTATACTAATTACCGTACGCAGGCTGCAAAAATAATCACTATAATGTTCAATACCTAAATTATCAAGTTGTTCCAATACTTGATTTTTTCTCTCTTCCCACTTACAATACCCTGTTGTCTCCTCTGGAGAAGCCCATAAAATATATTGTTTATCAATACTCTTTATTACTTCAGTATCAGTTTCCAGCCTCTCATACTCATAATACTCAAATGTTGTTTCTTCTAGCAAAAAGCTTTTCTTTAAACTACTCACTAAATTTCCCCATAGAAGTGAATCTCCAATACACACACATCGACTTCCCTTTAAAACATGATCCAAACCATCACTATGTATTTCAACATAATCTCGAATTAGAAAATAATTTTTGTTCCTGTGATATCCGATATAATCGTAATAGTCTGTCTCGCCAATCCCCCATGCGCTTCCCCTATTAACAGGATCAATCCATATAATATCAGCTTCTTTTAATCTTACATCAGAATATTTCAAAATTGCTCTTCCAAATAGTCTTTGTCTTCTTTCTCTAAAGTTGTCACTAACAAATCCCCAAATATCAATATTATACTTTAGCAAATAATTATATGTATCAAGTGCCTCTATTCCCGTTCCTTTAATAACAATCCCATCACAAGCTTTTAATCGATCAGTCAAATCCTTTAATGTGCCAATTGTATTTTGAATAATTCCTTCATTGATATTTTTTTCATATATTTGATCAATGCATTCAAATTCTACTGCAGCACTTCTGAGCTTATTCTCTAACCAATTTTTTGTCTTTTGAACATAACCTTCTGCAAAAACATTCAAACACTTAAAATCTAAATAACTAAATTCTTCATTTCTAAAAAAATCCTCCCACATTTCTCCATATACAAAAACATTGACAGATTGTTTTTTTAGGTATTTTACAAAGCAAAATGCCAGTTCGTTAAAACCGTATACTTTTACACACTCATATTCCGGAAATAAATCCCTAAACTGAAATCCCTCATTTAATTCTGAAAGTTCTCTCAGCATTCTGAGTTCTCTGTCAGCTGCAGTATCATTATAAGCAAAACACTTCAGTTTAATTTCTTGATCTACAATCGGTATCATTATGTATTCGTCTAATTCAACATCACCCGAATATCTTTTTATGTACGTTCTTGCATTTTCCCAAATATTCTCATCTAATTTTAAATATCTTGATTGAATTGATTGATATATATCTGTACACTGGCATGAAGCATATGTAATAAATCCCTGAAACTGTCCTAGCTTATTTAAAACGCAAACTATCTCATCATATCCGTTTTGCTGAAAGAAAGTCATAACTACATCCTTATTTAACTCTTCATATGTTACACTAAAAACCTCTTTATCAACAAAACGCAACATCGCCGCTTACTCCTTCTTTCCTTGCCACTTTTTATCAAAATAGTTATATATTCTATTACATACTTCCCCATCAAAATTGCTCATGATATATTTACGATATAAAATTTGCTTTTTTCCTATCAAATTCTCTTTATTCTTAACTCTGTTTACAAATTTTAAAACTTCTTCCTTATCGGATGTACCAAAAGCACATTTATACCAAATCTCTTTTCGATAATCTATTGCTGCACTTTCATATGTCTTTACCCCACCATATAGGCAAACAGGTTTTTCTGTATATAAATAATTTACCATAACAGAACTATGAAGCGATGCCACTAACGCATCTGAAATTTGAAAAGATATATCATAAGATGACCTATCATCAATAATAATATTATAACGTTCACTTATCTCTTCAATCCTCTTTCGCTCCCTTATTGTATTAAATGATTGCGGATGCGGACGCCAAATAGCTATTAGTTCATCCTTATTATCAATAAAATAATCCAACCACAATTTCTCCATATTATGCGTCGTAAATAAAAACACCTTTTTCCCGCCAATTCTATTTTTCCACTCGTTTGGAATATCCAATCTACTCTCTAGCGAATAATATAATGCATCAAGTTTAGGATATCCAAACCGCAATATTTTGGTATTCCATCTACTATCACGTTCACATATCCAATCACCAATATATTCAGAAGCTACTAAATAATCGATCTCTTTTCTTGCCTCCTCCGAAAAGACTTCTTCAAATTTTTCCTTAATTTGATACATATGTGTATATAAAGCAGTCACTTGTATTGCTACAACATACTTGGAAACTTTGGTTAATTCCAAAGGCAATCTTCCTGAATACTCACTGCACAAAAAACATATAGAATATTCATCACAATATAATTCTCTTTCATTTTTTATATGACATTTTGCCCCTGCATTCTGTAACTCCTTAATTAACTTTGTCATATGCTCAATATTATCTAATCCACGATCTACAATTAACTTTATATTCGGAAAAATGAGAATACATTCTTGACCTGACTGTACATAACGAAAAATTAACGGTTTTATGCTCTCAGTAAAATAAGAAAACTGAGTTAGATAAAACAAAACTTTTTCCTTATTCTCTAATCTTCTAACATAAGGTTTACACAATAAGGTTTTTAACTCAAAACAATATCCATCAAGCCAATCGCAAAATTCTAAATACAAAGAATCTAGCCACTTGCACTCTTTATCAACCACGATCCCATCATTATAGAAATTTTCATCCGTGTCAAACCATCTCCATAATTCACCTTCCACGGTTACATTTGTTCCTAATACTCTTAACCATTCCCTAATTTCAAACAATACATCATTTATACCCTTGATATGAATACTCTTCTCATAATGACGAAACTTCATCCATGATTTCACATCAATAAACTTTTGCATTTCGCATAGCTTTTTCCACGCATCTTGTAATTCAACATCATATTTCGCTAGATAAAGTAGTTTCATATCCTTACTAAATACTGGCACTACTTCATTCACTTTTTTATTATCAAATAAGATTCGTGCTTCTTCCCATAAATCATTCCCAATAAATAATTTTTCAACAGTAACTGCTTTCTCCAGTTCCTTATTCTCTAATAAACTTTTATATGTAATAATTCCTTTATACTCATTATCTCTATATAATAATAAATAATCTTTCGCATGCTCTTTTTCAAAAAAAGACAAACACCAATTATATTCGATATTACATTCATCAACAACAAAAGCTTTCCCCTCATACAATGAAACTGGCATCACAATTCCCCCAACTATTCTACCTCTTTAAAAGACCTAATAACTACTTTCTGAATCCATGAGCTTCGATTACACAATTCAATCCTAAAATCAGTATTTATACCAAATTTCGAAAAGTAATATTTCTATCACTAGTGGTTGGAACGCTTTTTAATTTTTAAAACTTATAAAACCTTTGTAAACTATGGATTTATAAGAAAAAAGTATTGGTTCAAACTTCACAAATTCAAGTACTACTAAAATCATATATAGCAACCTTTCCATATTTGTTCAACTAGTTCTTCTGGTATGCTCTCCCCATTGTTCTCCAAGATCAAATCCGGCTGTTTTGTTTCCTCGACTTCCACATGAATGCCAACTACATCTTTCTGATCTTCCCCTACGATCCCACTATAAAGCCCTTTTTGATCTCTGTTTATCAATGTATTCTTAGAAACCTTCAGATATATTTCCTTATAATTACAAATATTCTCCCTATTCCAATCCCTTACACTGTCAAGCATAGAGATTGTGCAACAAATTACATTCATTCCCTGCCTCTGTAGCATGGCACAAAGCCTCGAATACCGCATAGCACATTTCCTTCTGTCTTCTTTAGAATATCCTAAATCATTCCCAAATACTTCCCTCAATATATCACCATCAAGAAACACAGTATTGGATTCTTTCTCTCTTATCTTCTCATATAGTAATTTCCCGATTGTCGTCTTGCCCGCACCGGCAAGCCCTGTGATCCAATATACACCCATATTTATTTCTCACGCTTATTATTGTATGTGCTGCCCTCAAATTTACTATATGCCATCCAGCTCATATTACACTTTATATCGAATCTATTTTAGACTCCACAACCTTCAAATCATCACAGTCATCAATTTCAAACCAGCCTCTTTGTATGTGAACTGCCCGCAGTTTATTTCCTTCATCGATCAGCCCCTGCAACAGATCTGTCATATACATTTTGGCATAGTTCCTTGTTGTCCTCCAAAGTGGTTCGCCATTATTGCTTCTTCTCTGCGCTTCTTCACTTAAGAATAGCATTGCTCTTAGTCCCTTACCTTTAAAACGCATCAGCCCAATATACTGGGACTGCACTTTCGCAAATTCTGTAGTCTTCTGTCCGATCTCTGTCAGATAATCCTCTGCATCAAACATCAGTGTCTCCGCATCGTCCAGCGGATTCTCGCACCGTTCTGACCAATATTCATACCATCCGTCATCCACGATAACGGATATTCCATCTTTTGCATCCAAAATTTTCCTGAATACTGCTTCGCTATAAATAATATCACCATAAGAAATAATTATATCTTCTTCTGCTTCCATCATACTTTTTGCGCACATCAGAGAGCAAACCATGTTGGTCGTTTCATACTGTTCATTTACAATAAAATGAATATTGGTGTCTTTCAATTTCTCTTCCAACACATTGCTGCGATAACCACATACAATCGTAATATCCTCATCTTTTATTCCGCATGCACGCATGATATCCAGTTGTCTTTCAATAATACTTCTACCGTTCACTTCCACCATGCATTTTGGTCTGTCATCTGTTAATGGCTTTAACCTTGTTCCCTGTCCTGCCGCCAAAATGATCACTTTCATTGTTTCTCCGTTTCCGCGCATTCAAACAGATTTCTTACCCGCGCTATATCAGTCTTTTGAAAAGGCATCTCCCTCTCAGGATGCCACATCGTAACAATCATATTTTTTTCCGGATATGCCGCTGCCTCAATCACACCGTCATCCGATCTTGCCATTATCTGAAGAGGGGCTTTTATTTCCACACACGCCTGATTATGATAACTGTTTACTTCCATGCTTCCCCATTCACCATCCACATGATGTTTCACAGCCACATGTCCCTGTACATTTTTCAATTCACAGCCAAAATAGTCCAAAACAATCTGCATCCCTCTGCAGAATCCGTAAATCGGGATTTTTTTAATTATCGCTTCCCTAATCAGTTGATATTCCATTACATCCCGCTCCGGCGCATCCCCGCCATACTTTGCAAGACTGTTTCCTCCTGTCAGCAAAACACCAGCTGGTTTTATTGTTTCCATAAATTTGTCTAATTCCGATATTATATTTGGAACAGGTATCGGGACATACCCGCACGCTTCTAAAAACAGCGGTATCTTCTGATCCGCACAGTCGCGTCTCTCCTGATACCTCTCAATCAATTCCACCCGCTGTGTATATATGACTGCCTTTTTCACTTTATTTCACATCTTTCTCTTTGTCAGACTCATCAATACGAAATATATTCAAAGATATCATTTGTCCTGTCCGTCCTTATTTGCAGCATTGTGCTGTCCATGCTCTTGACTTATAGGGTACTGATATTTCGCTATCATCTTTTAGAATATCTTCTATATTTTGCAGTATCCTTTGAAAGCCCTCTTCCCCTGCCTGTACACGAATATCATTCACCGACCGCCAGATATTCATATAACGTTCCTTTGACATAACTTCATCATGCATACATTCCATAAACATAAGGTCTTTAAAATGATTTCCTACTTTCTGTACCATTATTTCTGTTGTCATTACGCTTCCTGATGATACCCGTTTCATATTCGGCACTTCTTTATAAATCATACCTTCTATTTTCATATGGATATCACTTCTCTGAATATCTCTCGGATTCCAGATTGCTGTAAAAAATCCTCCCGGCTTTAGAATACGCTGAAATTCCTCCATCGCCCTAGGTGCATCCGTCCAATGAAACGAAGATCCCATCAGTACCCAGTCCACACAGTGATCAGGAAGTCCCGTTGATTCTGCAGAACCTGCCCTCCACTCAAACGTATTCTTTCCCGTAAATAGATTGATTCCTTCCTGTCTCATTGCATCATTCGGCTCAACAGCATACCCTGTAAGACCGATCTGTTCCAGATTTTCGGTCAATTTCCCAGTGCCTGCCCCGACATCTGCAACCAGTATATCCCTTCCCAATTCAGCCTTGATATAAGATTTAATGTAGTTCAGTAAAACCAGTGAATAGCCTGGCCTGTCCACATAAAATTTTGCCAGTTCCGTAAAATCCCCATGTTTCATCTATCTTCTCCACTTTCTATTTTAATATTTTTACCATCTTCAAAAGTGCATCAATCTCCACAACCTCCGCCTGCCTGTACTGCTCAAACCGTTTCGCCCCGACACCAACCACCGCCGGAATCCCAAGTTCTCCGGCTCGGATCGCCATATGGGAATTGGCTCCGCCGTACATCGTGATCAGTCCCTTGATACCAAGCGCAAAGATCCAGTCATACCCCGGATCAGCGCTCTCAATCATGACAACCTTCCCCGAAATATCGTTTGTATCCGACATTGATTGAATCACCGTAATCTCACCACAGACTTTTAAAGAAGTAATAAAATTCGGCTCGGAATCCGGATAATAAAAACTCTCAACGTCACCGGAATCAAGAATAACCGGAGGAAGCGTAATAACTTGTGTCATATTGTATTTCTTCTTTCCCTGTTGTATGAAGAATAAGAAGCTTTCCTTTATGTCTCCAGTAGAACCATACAGATCATAGATCATCTGTATGTCAATATAACTGCAGTCCTCCCTTGATATTCCCATCGCACATCCCATCTGGCTGATCAGACGGAGCGCCATGCTGAGATTTCTGGTAAAAACGAACTTTCCGTATTCTCGTCCTTTTATGACATTTCGTATAAAATCCATAATATCCAGCACATCATTTGTCAGCCCGTTTTTCTGCAGCGCATCTCTCAATCGATTAAGCTGCTCCAAGGACAATCGGAATTTTCCCTGTTGTTCTGCCTTAAAATCCAGGGTTTCTGCCTTCTCCACGTGGTTAGCGGTCGTATGGTCAAAATACAGTTCCGGCGCTTCGTCATATCTTAATGAAGTGATATCATACGTTCCTGGTCTTAAATGTCCATACTTTTTGAGGAAAGATGCCATTGACAGTTCTTCCCTGTCCCTGTTCATATCGGAACTGACGGTATCCACTTCGCCCATGAACGCTTCATAATCCGCCTCACTCAAAATCCCGCAAACCACAAAGGATTTTAAAATCTGTACCGCAATAAACGCAGCCCGCGCCAGTCCTGCAAACGGAAGCGTCCCATAGCGCTTGCAGTCCTCTAAAAGCCAGTAGATCTTTTCAATATCATTCAGTTCGCTCTCCATGATCTTCTGGTAACGCTCGTTTAAGATCTCTATTTTTCTATAATCTTTGCGCCATAATCCATTTTTATAATCAATAATGTGGTTTGTCACATCCCTGAGCGCATCGATTATCCTGCTGATCTGTTCATCCGAAAAGTCGTATTTTTTCAAGATCTGTATTCTCTGCGGCATATCCAAGGTATAACACGAAAATACGATCTCAAATTCCGCCTTGTCGTGTTTCTGCGGATTCTGCACCAGCTGTCCAATATAATAGTTCACAAGCTTTTCACTAATCTCCTCATCCAGTCCGGCTGGAATGAAAGAATTGAAACTGACACGCACGTCAATATACGACAGTCCGCAAAAATCTATCATTAGCGGAAAACTCCGCAGATTTCTATAACCATAATTATCTCTCTGATACGCCCACACATTGTCCGTGATGATCTCCTTGTAAAGGGACAGCGCCAGCGGTTTCGGACGAACTCCTATCATCTCTGCCGGATTCCAGTCTGTCATAACGCTGTAGGCAGTCTTGCGTCCGCACAAGAAAGGCTTAGGCTGGTTATTTTGTTTTATCTTTTCTGCGATTCGGGCAAGCTCTTCTGCCTGCTGTTTCTGATCAATGCGTTCCTGCGATATGCACAGTGCACGCACTTGCAGGATATACAATTTCTCTTCTGTTACTGCAAATTCTACATCGAGATTGTCCTTTCCAAAAAACACCTCTAACTCTTCAAGCGCAGCCAAAAGCTGCCTCAATTCTTCCGGCGCTGATTCTTTTGCCGCATTTTTAAAATGATAATACAGACAGCCGCCTTCTCCTGTTCCTGATGTAACGGTTGATGTACTGCCTGTCTTATCATAATTGATCACATAATAGTTTCCATGTGTACTCGGTTCTAAAGTGAAGGCCACACCACAAAACTTCACGCCCTTAAGCATCGGCTGAACAAGGATCTGATCCTCATCGCCGCCTTCACCATAGGAGCTGATCACTTTATCCACGGCATCCTGAAATGCATCTGCACCGCAGACATCCAAAACAGATTCAAACTTTCCAGCCATGGACGCATCTTGTGTGTCTTCATTTTTACAGCTGCTGCGAACAATTACATCGGTGCTCCAATTCAATTCCGAAAATCTATGTACGATTACGCCACGCTGCTGTTTCCACTCTGCAGCTGTAAATGTAAACTGTGGAAGGACTTTTGCTGTATTCAATTTTCCATACATTCGTTCCAAAGTCTCCGCCTTGGTTCCCAATCTCTCCACTTCCGTCCTAACCCCACAATAAAAAATCCCAATGAAAACATGCCTTTGGTCATTGACCTCTCAACTGCATACTTTACATTGGGATTTCTGATTTCGTTATTTAGTTGTAAGACTACTGTTCGCATTCTCTGATCAGCTTTTCGGCTTCCTCTTCACTCCTGTTGTATTCTTCCATGATGTACTGCACAATCTTTCCCTCTGATATATTTAACTTCTGAAAAGCATGAATCGCACCCTCAATCATCATTTCCTCAACCGCAAGACACATATCCACCTTCGCCTCCTTCCCTGAATATTGAATCCTCGTACCTGATACGACACTGATTACATCTGCCGCCTGGCGTTCCAGACTCTGAAACCTTCCATCATTTCTGACCACTTCCCTAAGCTTTTTCTTATCCTTGGAGTATTTCATATATTTCATAACTTCCCTGAAATTCGTCTGAAACTCATCAATCTCCTCATCTGACAGCCGGTCTGGCGCGATCAGATTGACATGGTAATCTGCGGCATATTTTAAGAGCCTTTCATCACAGTCCACATACATTTCTTTCAAACTCAGTGGTCCATCCCATTGGCCAGAGCCATAATACACGACCACCGTGACCACAGGATACAACCTGTCATCCTTCCAGAATCCACTTAAATACTCATCGCTGCTTGGCTTCCTGCCTTTATTTTCTGACTTCTTGTGTGAGCGTGCGATTTCGCTAACCTGCTTTGCAAGCTGCATGAAATCGTACAGTCCATCCTTCACTGGCATCGCGTAATTAATTTTGTCCTCATTTTCAACACCCAAAATGCAATACGCCGCTTTCCCGTCTGTCATTGCAGCCAGAAACTTTGTTACGTCCCTATACCGCTGATCTGGTACGGAAACGTTGTCAATCCCATATGGAACGGCAATCTCCGTCGTGTCCAGTTCAGTCAGGTCGCCCGGCCGAATAACCTGCTCCCCGTGATATAAAAACTGATTGAACACATCTGCAAAGATGTCCGGACGCCTTATATATTCCTTGGTTACTGTGTCTGGTTTTCCCATGTATCTGTTACCTCACTATTTTCATCTGTACTCATGAAAATAATAACATATTATATAGGAAATCTCAAACCCTTCTTACAATTTCCACTTCCTAATGTAAAGTATGCAGTTGTCAAGGTTCATCCGCCTTCTTTATCAACTTTATCGAAGAGCGGTGCAAAAATAATCTGCCAAGCCCACTAAAAAACTGATGCAAACTATTTTCATCCCAGACTTCCCCGACAATCCCATACTTTACATCAGTCTTTATATAATCAATTGTATTCTAATCAAGTAGTGCCTACTCGTGCGCTGGGCACCCGTCAGCCAAGCGATTTATCAGCTTGATGACATATTTCCTTTAAGTAACGATACACATTATAAATGAGCACCTACACGACCGCCTCCACGATCACCTTGTCCCCGATCCGGATCTCCTTCACCCCGACTTCCTTCTTCTGATTAAAGTTAAAACTCAGCAGATACCCCCTATCCTTATGATAGTAATCCAGATAATCCGAAAGCTGCTGCTCGCCCCGTTCATTGTACTCGTTCCCGCGCCAGATCTTTAATTCTATGATAAACTGCTCCCCGAGATAGTCCACGATGACATCCGTGCGCCGCTCGTTCCTGGTCTGCGCCTCTATATAGTAGTTTCCTGTGCCGTTAATGATCGGTCTTAGATAGAGCAGGAAGAATTTGCGTCCGTATCGCTCGACGAACTTTGTATCCTCTTCGCCATAGATCTCTGTAAAGGTATCGACAAACCGTCGCATCACGACATCCATGTCAAGCATCCCGTCGTGAACAAAACAACTTCTGTCACGCATGGCTGCATCTCCCATCTGGTTCGCCGTATCGGTTCCCGCAAGTTCGTTTTCCGAGAGGAAATAGTTATAGAGCCTTGTCTCGAAGATGCGGTTTGCGACCTGCACTTTTCCATCCTTGTTAACCGCATAGCCAAACATACTTGCAAGGCTGATCTCCTTGGTATCCAGATTAAAGGAAAATGCTTTCCCCTGAAACAAGATTTCCTGAAGCATCCGTTTCATCTCCGGGTAATCGTCCAGATGACGGATCATGCTTTCAAACAACGGAGTTCTCTCTATCAGGATGCGCCTGACGGCCTCCTCTATCCCTCTGTTGGTCCATGCACCGCCCAAACTATCAAAGGTATTTTCTTCAGAAAGATCCTCATCAATATATTTGCAGATCAGCGAAACAAGCACAGGATAACCAGCAGTATATTGATAAATTTCTTCCGCAATTTCCTGTATGTTTATTTTCATATCATGATCGGTGTCATATTCCTTAAGCATACCAGCAATCTGATTTACAGAAAAGCTCATAGTAACCTTAAAATCCGCCGCAATGTTCCACGGACTGTTATATTGATGCTCCGACTCCGAACGCAACTTCAATTTCAGGTTCTTAATGTCATAAACGCCTGCAAGAATCACGGAATAAAACGTTGGCGTATCCTCGCGTCTTAGATAATACCCTCTCAGCTGTGCAAGGAAATCGATAAAAACCTGATTATTGGAAGCGCTGTCAACCTCATCAATAATCAGGATGATCGGCCGTTCGCAGTGCTCACACATACTGCTCAGAAATTCGAACAATCCATCCAGGATCATGTCAGGATGAGTATCCTTAAAATCTGACAGCATTTCCCGTATCGTTATCTTTTCGTCCGTGTCGGCTTTTCTAAGTTCCGCCAGCAGTCTGTCGATGAATCCCCTCGAAAATGTTGTCTCATCCGCAAACGTTTTTGTGCCCATCTGCTGGAAATCCAGTGAAAAAACAACATAGTCCCCTCCCAGATATTTTGCCAGCGCCCGCAGTGTCGTAGTCTTTCCATACTGTCTGCCCTTGTTAATCACAAAATAACTTCCGTAATCCACATAATCTTCTTTGATCTTTTTCACCCGGTCATCAAGCCTTACCATATAATGCCACTGCGGATTACAGCAACCGGTTACATTAAATCTGCGTTTCATTTGCCGTCAGCCTCCATACTTCCACCCTGTGGAATCTCAAATTTGTGTAACTTCTCACACTATTCTAACATACAATCCAGACATATGTAAACAAAACACTAATGTAAAGTATGAAATTGTCAAGGTTCCCATTATAAATTCTATTCCAGTCCCATTTAGGGACTGTGCAAAGATAGCCTGCCAATGTACTGTGTGAAATGCACTTCTTCACACTAACTCCCATCTGCCTGCTTTAGCAGGCTTACAAATCAAGATGGTGAAATCTCTGATTTCACACTATCTTTGCACAATTCCCAAATCACTATTTGCATCATTACAAAAGGCTATGCAGTTGTAACGAATGCAAATAGCAGGCCGTTATGTAAGAATCTCCACATTCTGTATCATGATCGGCTTTCCAGTCTGCTGGTACAGCTGCACCACCGAGCTGCCATCGCCGTAATACGCATCGCTAATTACTACTGCCCTGTCCACATCGGCCGTCTCATCATAAATCCCCCAGCCTTCCGCAAGATACTGTTCTTTCAGTTGTGTATACTTCTGCAAGACCTCCGGCCGCATGGATCTCATCGTGCTCTCGATCAGTGGGTGCGGACGCCACAGCAGGGCGATTTCATCCTCATTTTCTCTGAAAATCGTTAACACATTCTCAATCTTGTCCACCCACTTCTCATTATGTGTCAATAATGCCGCTATTCCTGTATTGTAGAGTATGATCTTCTTCCAGCTTCCATCCGTTTTCTCGATCACTTTCAACCATTCCCTCGGAATATCCAAATCCTCTCTTGCCGTGTCACATATCTTGTCATACTTGGGCGAACCCAGTCCTAAAAATTTCTGATCCAGATATGTCCTGTCCAGATGCTTTCCCTGCAGTCCATGCTCCTTTGCGGCTTTCAGATATTCATTCACATAGATTTTTTTCATATCCTCAGACTGCACGATCACATGATCTGCATTGACAATGCCCGGCATAAAGCAAAAATGTTTGATACCTTCAACAGCCTGCTCATTATCAGGCTCCACTTCATCCAACACAAAGTATGGAATATAGACCAGCTTTTCTGTATATTTTTTCAGCTTCCCTGAAAAGAAATCCGGGTGAACGCTCGTGACCAGATTCCATTGGTCATATGCATTATGTATATAAATCACATCTGGCCTGTGCTTTGCAAAATCATATTCATCGTATCTCATAACAGGCACATATTCCGGATACTGGTCTGCCTCGTAATGCATCTCGCGAAAACTTCCATCTGGATTTTTATCATAATATGGTATCGGAATGACATGAGCATCACAATCCTCATCTTCACAGGCTGCTCTCCACACGCTCTCCAGACTATCCCACATGCTTGCCTTATATGGGAGAAACACAACTTCCCTCCTGACAGAAATGTCATTTCGCAGACTGTTCGAGATTTTAATCAATTTCTGCTTTAAAAGTTTATGCACCTTTTTTGCGCTGATCTCCTGACCTTCTGTCAGATCTTTGTGAATCTGATAAGTCAGCTCACAATACTCCTCCAAAAGGGATACAGTCGGATGTCCTTCTCCCTCTGTGTCTTCGATCAGCGTACCTAACGTAATTCCGCTGTTCTGGCATTCCTCCAGAAGCTCCATTGCCGATGGCGTGCTGCCCTGTTCTATGAACTTTTTGAACTGGTCGTGTGCTTCCTCCATCTGTCCGACCAGCTCTTGTGCCTGCTGCTTCTGTGCCTTTCTCATCGTTTTCCCCAATCACTTCTTTTACTCATCTGCTCGTCGTAAAGTCCTTTTCGGACTTCATAATACGCTTCAATTTATTATCATAAGCGTTATCGGGACCTTACGTCTGTCAATTTTGCGCTTGCGCAAAATTTGACTTCGCTCCGCATAAGCTGCGGTCCTGGCATACCCGAAAGCAAATTGTCGGTGACCGACAATTTCACTTAGCTAATGCCGACTTTTTGCTTTTGGAACCGTGAAGAAATAGCACATCCGTACTAAGATACCTATGCCATTTCTTCACAGTTCCGATCCAGTAATGACAGATTTCCCATCATGGATGGTTCTCCAAAACTGGATTTTATGTTAATGTACCCCTCTGCGATCCGCCTTGCGGTAAAGTCTCTTATAAGAACTCATTCTCAGATTCATACAGATTAACCAATTGAATATTTCTGCTGTATATTTTTTGCCGTATTCAGGGCAATCGTAGTGTTCAGGCCGCAGCCCTCACACACAAACGCTCTCCCCATCCGCTTTCCCTCCCCGCCGCACGCAGAACACTTCTGCCCTGTATGCCTGGAACTGATCTCCACCAGTTCTATGGAGTGAACTTTGCACTTGTAGGCAAGTCTCTCACGGATATAACCGCCAAAACTCCGCGTCATTTTTCTGTTTGCGGACCTGGCATAAATCTTTGTCTTATTTCTCGTAACCGGCTTGGTAATCACGATCCGGGCAGGTTTCTCAACCGATATCATTCTGTTGATCTCAGCATTGATATAGGTCTTTGTCTTTTCCCGCTCCTTCTCTTTCTGCCTGTCATATTTGCGTCTGCCAAAATTATTTTCCGCGATATTTTGTGTTTTTCGGACGTCTCCTGCCTCGGAGCTCTGTACATACACTGTGTACATTTTGCGGCGTTCCATATTTTTCTTTGCCAGCCGCTCCGTTTCTGGATCGGTCAGTTCTTCCAGCGATGCCCCATAGATATGCTCATTTGACAATGTAAACATATCCTGCCTTCCTATATAGATATAAATGGTACTCTTATAGTCCTGGTGCACTCTGACTCTGGCTTCCACCGGCACCGCGAGCGCGACATCGTTCTGTCTGATCTGTACCTGAATCTGCCGGTCAAACATGCGATTATCCTTTAGCGGAATGGAAACCCGCTTGCGCGGAATCCTGCATACCAGACGCATCGCCCCGTCCTTATAGGAATAGCCGTTTGGCGAGACGCGGAAAGAATCTGTGCAGTCTGAATTCGGCTGCGTCAGGTATCTCCGGGTAAGTCTGCACAGGAGATTATTCAGACGTTTCACGTCAATATCCAGTCCGTCGGCCTTTTTTGGCATCTCATAATCCTGATGGTTCAGAATCGCTGCGTAGACACTGTTCAATTTCAACACTGTCCTGAGATAAATCCTGTCATCTTCACTCAGATTGTCATTTGTCGTGATACAGTCGCCAATCCTGTTTTTCACATTGCCCCAGCTGCTCTTGATGTTCGTAACTGCATCTGTGATCGCAAGCTCATAATACACGACCGGAAGATTCAGCTGCTCGCGCAATCCGCAGGTGCGCATTTCATTCAGGATATTGTACACAGGTGTCAGGTTATTTAGACTTCTAATTCCTGAATAGCGCCCGTAAACGTAATTCTTGACCTTGCAGTAATCAGCGGCAATCCCTTTTAGAAACGCCATCGTCTCTTCCGGCAAAGGCTCACTGTACTGCCAGACAGTCTTAGTTACAGTGTCGTTGGTGGACATTGTTCTTTCCCCTCTGCGGTTCTTACTGCTGCTCCTTCGACCTCTTTGTGCATATTGACTACACACACGCATTTTTCTGATATAAAATATAGCGTTTGATCACTATTCTTTTCGCAGATTTGTATGATCTGCGAAATTTAGTTAAAAATCCTTAAAAAACAGAACTTTTTCGTATCTATTACTTTATATCGACATTAGTTTAACACGTTTTAACCCAAATGACAATTCTTTTTTCAAAAATATAGTCAAAAATGGGTTAGAAAGATATGGAAACCGATAAAATATCGGTTTTTTTCGTGGTCAGATTTGTGGTCACCCCTTTGAGAGTCCTCTATTTAGCGGGCTTTCAGACCACTTCGCAGATCATACAAATCTGCGAAATTCTTGTGTAATACTGTACCATATTTCCAATCTGGTATTCTGCATTTTCCGTCAGTCTCACCAAAACGCATTTTGAAAAAACTCCTACTGTTTCACACATTTTTATATGAACTAACTCTTGTTTCCGGTATCATGATTATGCTATGATAGTAATAAATAATTTCACTTTTGTGAATATTGCGATGGTTAGGAACTGTTAAATTCTGATAAAAAGAGGTGTATACAGACTATGCATATAGCAATTTGTGACGATAATGTGGCAGACCGCAAGCACTTGGAGCGGCTGCTCTCGAGGGAATCCGACAAGCGCGCCGGCACGCCGAATATTCTGTATGTGGACTCCTACGGGGAAAAGATGCACTTTCTCGCCAATCCCCTGAAATATAATCTGATTTTCATGGACATGAGCTCTGAGCCTGGCATTGTGGAGTTTATCATTGAGCACCTGAACGCAATGGGATATCGCGCTCCGCTGGTGCTGTACTCGGACAAGATTGATTATACCCTGATTCCCAATCTGCCGGACTACGTTGTACACGCAAGGAAACCGTATATTCCTGATCCACTCCCCGAATTTCTGGCGCTGGGCGATGCCAACGTCTCCGGGCACGTCGTCACTGTGGCCGTGCACACCAACTCCATCATCAACCATGTGCCCAAGTATACGATTCTGTATGCACTCGAGGAAAACAATGCCTGCAAACTGTATCTGACAGACGGTACCGCGATCAGCGTTGACGAGAAGCTTGACGCGCTCCGTCAGATTTTTGAGCCCTATGAAGAATTTGAACGCGTGAACAAGAACAGCATCGCCAATTTTAAGTATGTGACTGCCATCCTGCCTGCTACGCTCGTCATGCAGGATGGCAGAGAGCTAAAGTCATCTTTGCTGCGCTACCGGGAATACAAATGGCTGAAGCAGGAAATCAACGGGCGTGAATAAACGCCAGAGACAGAATAATACCGAAAAAGGAGACGCGTATGGTCGCATTGGAAATCAAAGGAACCAAAAACATTATGAATGCCCTGCTCCTGTCTGAGCAGTTCGATTCTTTCCTGGCGGAGGAGGCCGTCATCACGACCTTCAACACCTTTCATATCGACGGCCACCTCGTAAAGGAGTTTTACAGCAGCGAGGAGCTCGAGGAACTGGAAAACAGCCACAAATCGAATGTTTTTTCCTGTTGGAGCGACATCCGTCCAGTCTGTTTTCAATTGATAAAAGGAAAGAAAACACCTGTTTCTTTCAGAGTCGTTCTTCACGCAGCGCCACAGCTGATCGAAGAAATAGCTGCAGCTCCGGAATGCGGAGTTGCAGCCAGCCTCATTCGCTCCCTCGTCCTCAACATCCGCTACGACAATGGCAAAGTGACATGCGTAACCGGAAGCGGATTCACCACCTTTATCATGGACAAGAGCGTTGAAACATTGTGGGACGCCTATGTGCGTCAGCTCTTATCCGGTTTCGGACTGGATTTCGAGGAGCTTTAGGCCTTGGTCACTTTGGAACGGAACACAAGGCTTGCAAGGTAGCCAAAGATCAGCGCTGCGCTGCACCCTACTGCGCCGTTTGTGAAGCCGCCCTTGAACAATCCGATCAGTCCATCCTTGTCGACCGCCTCCTTCACGCCTTTCATGAGAATATTCCCATATCCCAGAAGTGGGACATTGGCGCCTGCGCCCGCATACTCCGCAAAGGGTTCATACCACCCAAAAAAGCTGATCACCGCTCCCGTGCATACTAAAAGCACCATCACACGCCCAGGCAGCATCTTCGTGCGGTCAAGAAATATCTGCGCGATGGCACAGATCACTCCCCCTACCCAGAATGCATTGATATAATCCATCATAAAAACCACATACCTTTCCTTATATATTGTCAGGATTAGTATGTGGTTTTTTATTATTTTTATGAATTTATTTCAGCCTTTTTGACAGCTCTGTGACGATCTCACGAATATTTTTATTTTCACACTCTACTGTGATATTCGCATACTTTTCATAGAGCGGAATCCGCTCGTCATAGAGCTCCCGAAGCGTCTCGCCCTCCCTGAGCACGACGCCCCGCTGCGCCAGATCACCGAGACGCTCCTCAATGCCCTCATAGGGCAGCTTCAGGTAGCAGACCATCGCAATGCTTTTGAGATGATCCATAGCCTGTTCGCTGTAGACAGCACTCCCGCCCGTCGCGATCACTGCCGTCTTGGGATTCAGGGAAGCGTTCACACGCGCCTCGATCTGCAGGAAGCCCTCCATGCCATACTCCTCGATCAGCTCATGAAGCTTTTTTCCCTCCTGCTCCTGGATCACCAGATCCGAATCCAGGAAGGACATCCCCATATTTTTTGCCAGAACGACGCCGACCGTGCTCTTCCCCGCACCAGGCATCCCGATCAGCACTATATTTTTCATTCTCAAGGCTTTCAACTCCCTGTATCTCTCTATTTCTTTACAGATTTTTAAGATATGCGATGACCTCTACCTCGCAGAGCACACCCTTTGGCAGATCCCTGACCGCCACACAGCTTCTCGCCGGATTCTGGGTAAAATACTTCGCGTACACCTCGTTAAACGCGGCAAAATCGGCAATGTCCGCCAGAAAACAGGTGGTCTTTACCACATTGTCATACGATGCGCCTGCCGCCTTCAATATCTCACCCACATTGACCATGGACTGCTCCGCCTGTGCTGTGATTCCCTCGGCCTCCACATTCCCCGTCGCCGGATTGATGGGAATCTGCCCCGACGCATACAGGAAATCCCCTGCGACAACAGCCTGTGAATATGGACCGATCGCCGCCGGGGCCTTGTCTGTACTAATTTTTTTCATGATGATATCTCCTCCTTATCTGCCTGCCTCCGGCTCGTCAAACTCCACGGTGACGTAGTATCCTCTCGTATTCTCCTCAACAGAAACCACTGTGCCGCTCGTCGACTTTAGCCTGTCCCGAAATGGAATATTTCCTGACATGGCAACTGCCGGATTGATGGTATAGTAATAGTTGCTTGGCAGAACGCCTTCCGTGACAGTGACGATATCGCCTTCCTTCACCTGTCCGGGGCGTTCCATCTTAAAGTCCATCCTGCGCACCCATATCACTTCCTTTTATAAATCGCGCCCGTGTGCATCAGAAAAATCGCCACTTAACAGCGACGATTTTGACTGTTTTATAACACAATATCGAGCCTTGTATTCTTATTTTGTACCGGCTGCTTTGAGTTTACCATAAAAACAGTGCGCGCACTGTTACGGTAAACGGCTGCATCGCTGATGATGCGTGTCAGATCAGATATCCGCTGTGACAACTGACCACAGTCATTCTTTGTAACCGTGGAAAGATCACCGCTGAGTCTGTTCAATTCATTGGTAAGCTTATCAATCTCAACATTGAAATTGAGTCGGTCTGAAATGGAAAAATGACCGTTGATCACCTGACTGGAGAGCCCCTCCATCTTTTTCATCATGTCCTCAATCTCCGCTTCTCCCGAAAAACTCTCCTCGTCGTTCTCGTCCAAATCTTCTTCCTTCTCTGTCTGCTTTTCCAGCATCAGACTTCTCCTGAGACCGGCTGCCGATATGGAAATCATAACCGACTGTTCATCGAGCTCCTGGCTCTCCTCGGAAACAGCGCCGCTTACCTTCATCGCGTGCTTCTGTTCCTTCCCGTTCGAACCAGAGTTATCGATAGCCGCCGCTGCCCTGTTTGTCAGGGCAATGTTCGCACTTCTTACCTCCATATATGCTCCTTTCCCTTATATATGATGTGCAGGACTCCTCTTTCCCCACACGATCACGCCAAGCTCATTAAAACGTCTATTATTTATGGTATTTTTTTATGACATTTACCTATGTCAACTTCCTTCATATATTATATCGAACCATTTGTCAAAAAATTAAGACTATTTTCTGAATTTTCTGAATTTTTTATTCAATTCAATCATTAGACTAATCGAGTGCCTCTATCACCACTCCATGTGCGATCCCGGGCACATTCTGTCCTTCATTGAAGGAAGTCTTGTTGAGCAGCGCCCCTGTCGGCACAAATAACACACGTTTCCATTCTCCTTTTGCAAGCTTTGGCAATATATGAGCCGACAACACCACCGCGGAGCAGCCGCAGCCGCTTCCCCCTGCGTGTACATCTTGTTTCTCGGCGTCATAGATCAGCATTCCACAGTCATAGTGCCTGTCGCTGATGTCCGTTCCCTCCTGCGACAGCAGTTCAAATAACGCCTGTTGCCCGACACTCCCGAGATCGCCGGTGAAGATGGCGTCATAATCCTGCGGTTTTCTGCCAAAGTCTTTTAGATTACCCGCGATCGTCCACGCCGCAGCCGGCGCCATCGCACAGCCCATATTGAACGAATCCTTGATGCCAAAATCCTCTATCCGCCCTATTGTGACACCTGTTATTCCTACTTTTTTCTGGTATTTGCCCTCATACTCGTTTTTGATCGTTCTGCCAGACACAGACTTACCCGAAGCATTGATGTGCTGCAGCAGAAAGGCCGCGCTGCCTGTCACTGTCCAGGAAGCGTACAGCGGTCTCTGCCCACCGTACTCGAGTGGATAGCGAAATTCCTTCTGCGCACTCGCAAAATGACTTGACGTCAGGCTCATCACGCGGTCCGCATAGCCTGCCGCCACACTCATACTCCCCAGACACAGCGATTCCCCGCAGGTGGAGCAGGCGCCGTATAATCCAAAGAGCGGGATATTGTAATCCACCAGACCAAATGAACTTGCGATATTTTGTCCCAGAAGATCGCCGGCATACAAAAAACGGATATCGCCTGTCGCGGCGCACGTTTTTGACAGCGTGAGCGCCACGGCCTCCTTCTGGAGCGCACTCTCCGCTTTCTCCCATGAATCCTCCCCAAACATGTCGTTCTTGTCGTCGCTCACCTTGTCAAAGCTCCCCGCAAGCGGTCCTTCCTCCTCCATCTGCCCCACGATCGAGCCGCTTCCCATGATCAATACCGGACTGCCGTATGCGACGCTCGACGTGCCGAGCGCTTTGTTTTGTGATGTATTATTTTCCACCTGATCGCCTCCTGTTTTCTTCTTTTCTTATTTTTATATTCTTATCTCCTATTTTTTCATAAAAAACAAAAAATATGTATAAAAAAGACACCTCATTTGAGATGTCTTTTGAGATGCCTTTTTTATTCCTATTCAACGCCTTCAAATATATCCGCCAGTGTCATCCTGATATGTGGAAACGCCCTCAGCGCTATTTCCGTTTCCGCATTGTAATGCGCTTCCTCGATATCATCCTGCAAAATATAATTCTGATTCAAATAATATTTTCCATCATCAAGATAATAGATCTCAACTGAACGCTCCCTGGGCGATACAATCCACAGCTCCTCGACGCCGCAGCTCTCGTAAATATCCTTTTTCTCTGTCCTGTCCCTCTTTGTCGTGGAAGGGCTCAGCGTCTCCGCGATGAACTTTGGAACCCCGCTGTATGCTCCGCCCTTCAAATGCTTCCGGTCACAGATGATCATAATGTCAGGACACAGGTAGTCATCATTCACATCCGGATGATATTTAAAATCAAGATTCTCTATCGAAACAATACATATGCTATTTTTGAGTCCCTGTTTAATGATCGTATGAATATTACTATTTATCATGCCATGCCGAAAATGCGGCGCTGGCGACATATCATAAATAACACCGTTTATTTTTTCATCCCTGACCTGCTCTTTTTGCGCAAGCTCCATACCGCCATATCCTTCCCTATTTATTATACTTTTATATTATACTTTTCGGTCTGCGCCCTGATGAACGCTGTATCTTCAAAGTAGTCGATCTTCATGGCGCGCTTTATCTCCGAGAGTGTCTGCGCCGCCACCTCCCGCGCTGCGTCGGAGCCTTTCCTGAGGATATTGTAGATCTCCGGGATATCTTTCTCATACTCGGCACGCCGCTTCCTGATCGGCTCGAGCTCCTCCTGCACAATATTGTTGAGAAGTTTCTTGACCTTCACGTCGCCGAGCCCGCCCTTTGTATAATGTGCCTTCATCTCGTCGAGATTCGCATAATCCGGACAGTACCGCTCAAAATGCTCATCGCGCGCAAACGCATCCAGGTAGGTAAACACTGTATTTCCCTCCAAATGCCCGGGATCGCTGACCTGCAGATGCAGCGGATCGGTATACATACTCATAATCTTGGTCCGTACCTCATCGGCGCTGTCTGCGAGATAGATGCAGTTTCCGAGCGACTTGCTCATCTTCGCCTTTCCGTCCGTTCCCGGCAGCCGCTTGCACGCCTCCGCCTCCGGTATGAGCGCCCTTGGCTCCACGAGCACCGGATTGTCCGGAGCATACACCGCGTTGAACTTGTGCACGATCTCCTTTGTCTGCTCTATCATCGGAAGCTGGTCCTCCCCCACAGGAACCACATTCGCCTTGCAAAACGTAATATCCGCCGCCTGACTGATCGGATATGTAAAGAATCCGACAGGAATGCTTGCCTCAAAATTTCTGAGCTGTATCTCGCTCTTTACTGTCGGATTCCTCTGCAGCCGGGAAACTGTGACGAGGTTCATATAGTAAAAGGTAAGCTCTGTGAGCTCTGATATCTGTGATTGTATAAAGAGCGTAGCTCTGGCCGGATCGAGCCCGGCTGACACATAATCCAGCGCTACCTCGATAATATTCTCCCGGACCTTATCCGGATTGTCAAAATTGTCCGTGAGCGCCTGCGCATCCGCGATCATGATATAGATCTTATCATACTCGCCGGAATTTTGCAGCGCCACTCTCTGCCTCAGCGATCCTACATAGTGTCCTATGTGCAGTCTTCCTGTGGGCCTGTCACCTGTTAAAATTATCTTGCTCATCTTTTCCTATCCTCCAAGTTTGTTGTCCTCACTTTATTTTGGCAGCATTCGCCGTCTCCAAATCCTGATATCCATAGATTTGTTGTCCTCACTTCATTTTGGCAGCATTCGCCGTCTCCAAATCCTGATATCCATAAAAATGGACTGTATTTTCCATAATCTCACGCGCCACACTTCTGCCCTCCTGCGCGTGCGCCACTATATACCGCCCATACATCTCCAGCATCCTGTCGGAGTAAGTGCCAAGCTCCCCCCGCAGATACGTCTCATAGGATGTGTCGTAGGGCAGGTCCTCCGATGTGTGTATCCTGCGTGCATCTTCCGCCAGATTGGGATATTCCGCCGCAAACTCTTCCATCCACTTTACCTGAAGCCCGATCACCTGCTCCATAACCGCCCGCTTCTCCTCTGAGATGGGAGGCAGCTGATCTGCAAATCCTGCATACTCAAGCGGCGCTGTGGACTCCATCATGCGCGCATACTTCTCCTCTATCATATTCCTGCCATTGGCATAATTTGTCTTAAACTCATACAAATATTGCAGCAGCATATCCTCCGTCCAGGTCATATACTGACTCATGCGCATGACTTTGAATGTCGGCCAGTTATTCTGACAGCCTGCCCTGCCGCCCTCGTTCTGCACCTTGTCAAACGCCTCAAATTCAGCCTTTGCTATGGACAGCGAGAGCGCCGTTATCACCGGCGTGTTTGCGACGATCGCCGTCAGGAGCGCATCACTCTTGGCCGTCAGCTCCTTTGTGCAGTCGTCGAGATACAGACCGCACTTTCCTACCATGTCCCTCTTCTCAAATTCATTCGCAAAAATCACGGCGAGCGATTCGACCGCTGTCGTAAGCTCCAGCTCATGTTCCTGATCCACCGGCAGCAGACTGATCTTCTCCACCAGCTGCGCTACTCCGAGCTGCTCCATGCCTTCCTCGTGAATCGTCATCTGCGGATTTTCCGGCATTCCCTTAAACAGCCACTTATCGTGCGGCGCATATTTTCTGTTCAGCAGATAATACAGTTTCATCGCCTGCTTCGCGCACTCCGCCTTCGCAAGCTCCGCCGCCACGACCTGCCCCCGCATACGCATACGGGGCAGATTGTACTGTCCATTCTGGGAGAACAGCGCGCAGGTCTGTGCAATCTTTCGATACCAGACTGCCTTGGGATAGTACTCCATCAGCATATTCCGATATTTTGTAAAAATACCCTCATCATCGCGGAACACCTCGCCGTTGACTGCCGCTGCCAGCGCATAGTCATGCACTGCAAGCCAACTCTTGATGGTTTCCATGGATTCCTTTCCGGACGCGCCCCCACCGCTGTTGTGATCAAGCATTCCCACCAGATTGGAGCCTAACAGATTTTTATAAAAATCTTCTATGATCATGACGCCGCAGCGGTCCTTGCCATGAAATGTCTCAATCCGGTCAATTCCCATAAAGCTCTTTGGCAGTTCATCATACGCCTCCTGGAGCTCCTCGCCGATTTCCTCATATACTTTCTTCGTAATCCACATCACAAAACGCGGTCCATAATCATGGTCCTGCGACAGTGTATCATCAAAGCCAAAGCAGTCAGAACCCTTTCCCACGAGTCCTACCGCAATGACAGCCTCGTAAGCCCGGAATTTCTCCGCAATCATCGGTCTGCCGTACTCCTCATAGTACCGGCGACACAGCTCCAGCCCTGTGATCTGCGGCGTGTAATCCGGCGCGGCGCTCTCATCCTCCTGCGCAACCGCGGATTCCTCCTGTGATTCTGTTTCTTCTGTTTCTGCCTCATTTGATTCTGTTTCTTGCGGAAATTCTGCGTCCAGAAACTCCTCAAAAGAAAATTCCCTGATCGCAGGCTCTCTTGCGGCCGTTTCTTCCTGCGCGCTCTCATCCATCACCAGATCGTCTATCGTAAGCTCCTCTGCTTCTGTCTCCTGCGGCACAACTTCCGGCTCTTCCTGCGCTTTCATCGACTCAGCTTCCGGCAAAGCCTGCACTTCTTCTGGTACAGCTTCCCACCCCGCCTGCGCTTTCATCGACTCAGCTCCCAGCTCTGTCTGTGATTCTATCGATACAGATTCCCACTCCGCCTGCGCTTTCATTGACTCAGCTTCCGGTTCTGCCTGCGCTTCCTCTGGTACAGCCTCCTCCACGATTTCCATGCCATCGTCTGCTTCGCCCGCAGTCTCCTCATCATATGTCTCCTGCACTGGAATCTCTTCTTCCGCTGTCTGCTGTGCAGTCGCCTCCTCCATCTTATTTCTGATAATCCCAATATTATCACTGAGCCTCTGATACTGGATATTGTCTGTACCCAGATACTTTGCCACACAATCCCTGCTCTTCTCCATGACGCTCAGCGCATTCGGATAATCCTTATCCATATAGTACAGGCTCCCAAGCGCCGACAGCGCTGCGCTGTAGTGCGCATCATCCACACCGAGCGACTCAAAGATATGGATTGCCTCCTCCGCCCGCGCTTTCGCCTCCTCATCCTGCCCAAGTTCAATGCAGGTGTTGGCAAGATTTGCCTGTGTGACTGCCACCTCAAACTGCTTATCCGGCTTATGTGTCACAATATACAGCGCATTCACGAGCTGCTCCTTCGCCGACGCAAAATCGTTCATCTCCTGGTACAACAGGCTGAGATTGTTATAGAAATTGGCAAAATAAATATCATCCTCGTCAAGCTGCGCCACGTAGATTGGCCGCACTTTGTTGTACAGTTCTAGCGATTCCTGCAGCAATCCTGCCGCCCGATGCGCGTTTGCGGCATTTAACAAAGTGGTCGCATAAGGAATCGTATCCTGTATCCCCATATCGTCCATCAGCGCGATCGCCTTATGGCAGTTTTCAATAGAAAGCTCATACTGTCCTGTCTCCCTGTAAAATCCGATAATTTCATTGTAAAGAGTCAGCAGTACATCCTTTGCCCCCTCCTCGATGGCCTGCGCAATATGTGACTCCAGATACTGCGGTATCTCGTCTACTTTCTCCTGCGCGAAGAGCGCGTCAAGCTCCTGTGTTACCTGATTTATGTCCATATTGTCCTCCTCACTTTTCCCTTATTATTTTCACACTTTCCTTAATATATCTGTTGTATGTGCGCCAGCCCCGATCAGATCAGCCCGCTCGCAGACTGCCATCTGATACCGGACAAACACCTCAAACTCTTCCTCGCTGAGCTGGTTCAAAAAAGTTCTGATATAATTTGCCGGTCCATCAGGCGATATGATCTTGATCCGCTCTAATCCCTCCGCCTCATTCAAAGCATTGATATCCTCAATGCGCATGTAGTCATAGAGCGTATCTGGCGGCGAGATCGTCTTAAAATCCTCCGTAAAGCGCCCCTGTTCCATGCACTCGAGCACGTGCCGCTCCTTGAACCCATACGTGATGACGCCATACTCATTCATGCAATACGCCACAAGGATGACGCCGCCCGGCTTTGTGACGCGCTTTGCCTCATGAAGCGCTTTTCTCTTATCCTCAAACCCAAACAGGTGATACATCGGTCCGAATAAAAGTGTCACGTCAAAGCTGTCGCTCTCCAGCTTTTTCAGATTCATCGCGTTTCCCTGCATCGCCCTGACGCTGCTTCCCTTTTTCTTCAGGACACCCAGATTGTACCGGACAAGCTCCACTGCCGTGACATCATACCCTTCCTCCGCAAGCGCCACACTGTACCGTCCAGTCCCGGCCCCGATGTCAAGCAGCCTGACCTGACTCCTGGCCGCGTCAGACTCCGCCCCGCCAAACCTTGACGCAGCCTCATCCAGATAATCGTGGATATATTTCATGGAAACGCGGTATTCCACCTGTCCATGACGCGAATCAAATCGTTTTTCTTCATTAAACTTATTATAATATTCCTCAAGCTGCGTCATTTATACAATCAGTACCTCCAACTTTTGCTGCATCCATGCGATAATCGGCCCTAAGAAAAACGCGACCAGAATCGTGACGATACCGACATCACCTCCGAGCAGAAAACCAGCCGCCATGAAACTGATGTCCCATATCATGCGTATCACCTTAAACGAAAGATGCCTCACATGTCCCGATATGATAAACGGCAGGGCGTCATACGGCGAAGAACCAAGACCTGCGCACATATAGGCTGCCGCCCCCAGCAAAAAAATGGCAAGCGAGGGGAGCAGCAGTATGTATCTGTTTGCTGTGACCGCAAAGAATCCTGCCGGAAGCAGCAGCAACCAGAGCCACCGGAAGAAATCAGAAATATATCCCAGAAAGCACATATTTCCGATCGTTCCAAAGCCAATCATGCCCAGGTCGTACCTGATCACAAACAGAAAGGTCACCAGATGACACAACAGCTGACAGGTGCCAAAGCTCAGCGGGATGAAATTCGTCACACCCTGCGTCAGACAGGAGCAGGGATCGGTCCCCAGATTGATCGACCGCAAAAGCGACAGTCCCATTCCCTGTGCCGTCACGCCGCACAGCATCATGATCATCCTGTTCCAAAACTTCGGCGGGCGTGCAAAACATTTTTTGTCAGAACTCATAGAAATTGTGTTCCTCCACCTTTCTGGGTTCATCACCCGTCGAATCCTCCTTCGGCGCCGCACATTCCTTCTCTGCCGCCAAAGCGCCTGCGGGCGCATTCGCAGCCTGTCGCGCGTGCACATTATCTGTGCGTATATCAATCACCGGACCACCTGTTCCATTGATATAGTCACCGGTGATCGTCACTTCTCCAATATTGTCATCCTTTGGTATCTCGTACATGATATCGAGCATAAATTCCTCGATGATCGCGCGGAGTGCACGGGCGCCGGTATCACGCTCCATCGCCTTTTTGGCGATCGCCTCCAGTGCGCTGTCGTCAAAATTGAGCTTCACCTCATCCAGCTCGAGCAGCTTCTGATACTGCTTTAAGATCGCATTCTTGGGCTCCTTTAAGATCTTGACATAGCTCTCCTTTGTAAGACTGTCCATCGGACAAATAATCGGAAGCCGCCCGATAAACTCTGGAATCATGCCAAATTTCCTGATATCCTCGATCGTCACCTTCTTCAATATATTTTTCTCTTTGTCAAAAGCATCCTTCAGCTCCGCATTGAATCCGATCGAGGACTGCTTCGTGAGCCTCTGCTTGATAATCTCCTCGAGATCCGGAAATGCTCCCCCACAGATAAACAGGATATTTCTGGTATTGATCGTAGTCAGGGGCACCATGGCGTTTTTGCTGTTTGCCCCCACAGGAACCTCCACATCCGAGCCCTCCAGGAGCTTTAACATTCCCTGCTGCACGGACTCGCCGCTCACGTCGCGCGACGTCGTGTTTTTCTTTTTGGCAATCTTGTCAATCTCATCGATAAACACGATTCCCTGCTCCGCCTTCTCCACGTCGTTTTCTGCCGCTGTCAGAAGCTTGGAGATCACGGACTCGATATCATCCCCGATATATCCCGCCTCCGTCAGCGAAGTCGCGTCCGCTATGGCAAGCGGCACGTCAAGCAGCCTCGCAAGCGTCTTTACCATATATGTCTTGCCGCATCCTGTCGGCCCTAACAGGAGAATATTGGATTTCTCGATCTCGATCTCATCCATCGTGCCGGTCGTCACGCGCTTATAGTGATTGTACACTGCCACAGAGATCACTTTCTTGGCATAATCCTGTCCCACGACAAAATCGTCGAGCTGAGCCTTGATCTTGTGCGGCGCCGGCAGATCGTTGATATTAAATATCGCCTTCTCCTTCTTCTCCTTTGGCTTCTTTTTCTTGAGCTTCTGTCTGTTTGGTATGCCGCCGTCCCCCTGCAGATCTGCGATGTTGACAAAGCTGATATTGGGAAAACGCTTCTTGCCATCCTTGCTGTTGTCTTTATCAAAATTGAAGTTTGTATTATTCAGCATTCCCTGATAGTCAAACTGGCTCACTGTATCCATCGTCTTGTGCATACAGTCTGAGCATACAGAGATGTGGTTGGGAAGCTTGAACATTTTTCCGGTCTTGCTCTCCGGCCGCCGGCATATAAAGCATACATCCTCGTACTCGCTCTCCTTCTCCTCATACTCATCCTCAGACACTTTCCTGTCCTCCGTCTTCCCGTCGTCCGTGTTTGACTCATCCTCCGCCATATTCACAATCTCGATCTCCTCGTGGTTGTCAAAGTTGTTATCTAACATGATACCCTCCGTTTTTCCTATCGCTATTCTTTATATCCAAGCATCACATTGACGATCCGCTCCTTGTACTCGCCGTTGCTCTGCCGCATCAATACGACTTCAACCTCCGTGCCCGCCGCGTAATACTCCAGCATACCCTGCAGCTCCTCCATATGCTCAATCTTCTCGCCGTCTATGTACATGATAATATCACCCTTCAGGATTCCTGCATCATCAGCAGCCGTATCCTCCAGCACATTGCTCACATACACGCCCTCCGGCATCTCATACCGCGCGGTCGCCTCCTCGATGACGTCCGTGCCTGCGATTCCGAGGAAAGCACGCTCCTCCTCCGGCACTTTTCTCCTTGTCTCCCTCTGCATCAGATCCTCGATGATCGGCTTTGCTGTCGAGATCGGAATGGCATATCCCATTCCCTCGATCACATAATCGGCAATCTTGCTGGAATTGATGCCGACCACCTCACCCTTCACGTTCAGGAGCGCGCCTCCCGAATTGCCGGGATTGATCGCCGCGTCTGTCTGTATCAGATATTCCGGGATGGTATCCGGATCATCGGCAAAGACATTTCTGTTCAGCGCGCTGATGACGCCCGTTGTGACCGACTGCCCGTATCCGAGCGAATCGCCGATCGCGATTGCCGGCTCACCCACCTGCAGGCTGTCAGAATCTCCGAGCGCCGCGATCGCAATACTCTCAAGTGTATCGTCCGCCATATCCTCCAAAAAGACGGAGACGATCGCAAGATCGTTCTCCGGCGAGGTTCCCTTTACATATGCCGTCGCCTCCGCATCGTCGATAAACTGCACATAGAGATTATTGTTATCCTCCACCACATGATAGTTGGTGACAATCAACAGCTCATCCTCACTCTGCGCGACAACAATTCCTGAACCGTTTGCCTGCTCGTCATACTCCTCATCATACCAGTAATCATACGCTGTATATTCATTAGTGATGGACACAACACAGGGCATGGCGGCCCTGACCACCGCAGTCACATCCGCCATGACTACCGGCGCCTGATCATCCTGCTCAATCACCTCGACATGATTCACCTCGGTGAAATCCTTTTTGACATTCTTTTTCTCTTTTTGATCGGATTCCTGCTCCTTCTTCGCGTCGGACCTGTCTGCCTCTTTGTCATCTGTCCTGCCCTTGCCGGACTGCTCATTATCTGTCTCTGTTTCAGATTCAGACTCTGTCTCAGATTCCGTCTCTTTCTCGGATTCTGTCTCTTTCTCGGACTTTGATTTTGTCCCGGATTCTGATTCTGTCTCTGTCTCATCTTCCTTCTCATCAAATCTGGGCTTCTGCGACGCACCCCCGGAATTAAAATTCCCACTGCCATCGCCGCCGTCCGGATTATAACCCGTTTGTGTATTTGTGCTGCCGCCCGCGCCGGCCGTCCCTGTGGCGACACTGCCCTGGACAGCGCTCTGCGCAACAGCGCTGTCCGAAGCCCTCTCATCGACACGGATTTCCACCCGATCAAGCCATGCCGGCCTTGCGCTGCCTGCACCGTCAAAGATGGTGTTGACCACATATCCGCCGCCAACGGCATATACCCCCGCAGCCGCAGCGCATCCGACTGTAACCATAATATTCTTAAATGTTGAATTCTTCTTCCCCATATTCAAATACCTCCTAGTATCACAGGCCGTTATTCCACTGTAACCGATTTTGCGAGATTCCTCGGCTTGTCAACATCGCACCCCTTGCCGACTGCCACATAATATCCAAACAGCTGCAGCGGTATGATCGCCAGAGAATTCGTAAAATACTGGTTCGTCCGCGGAATATAGATCACATAGTCCGCCGCCTTCTCGATATCCGTATTCCCCTCATTGGTGACCGCGAGCACAAAGGCGCCTCTCGCCTTCACCTCGACCATATTGCTGAGCTCCTTCTTAAAAAGCGTATCCTGTGTTGCGACCGCCGCAACCAGTGTACCCTCCTCAATCAGGGATATCGTTCCGTGCTTTAACTCGCCAGCCGCGTATGCCTCAGAGTGAATGTACGAGATCTCCTTCAGTTTCAGGGAACCCTCCATGGAGATCGCATAGTCGATCCCCCTGCCGATGAAAAACACATCCTTTGCTCCGATATAGCGGTTTGCAAAGCGCTGTATCCTCTGCTTGTTGGACAGAAGCATCTCGATCTGTGCCGGGAGCCGCCTCAAATCCTCCAGCATATCATGGAAAACAGCGTCGTCCAGCTTTCCGCGCACTCTTCCAAACTTCATCGCGAGCAGATACAGCGCGATCAGCTGCGCGCTGTAGGCTTTCGTGGTCGCCACCGCAATCTCGGGACCTGCCCAGGTATACATCACATTGTCTGCCTCCCGCGCGATCGAGCTTCCCACCACATTCACAATACCAAGCGCTTTGTGGCCGCGCTTCTGCGATTCCCTGAGTGCGGCAAGGGTGTCGGCCGTCTCACCGGACTGACTGATCACGACAACCATTGTCCCCTCCTCCAATATCGGATTGCGGTATCGGAATTCGCTTGCCACGTCGACCTCCACCGGTATCCGCGCAATCCCTTCGATGACATACTTCCCCGTCATTCCCGCATGGTACGCGGAGCCGCATGCTACGATAAAAATCTTGTTGATCGCCCGTATTTCCTCGTCGGACATTCCCAGCTCTTCGATGACGATATCGTTATCCTTAATCCGCGGTCCCAGCGTGTCTGTCACGGTCTTTGGCTGCTCATACATCTCCTTCAGCATGAAATGCTCATAACCGCCCTTCTCCGCCGCATTGGCATCCCATTCGATCGTGACCGGCTCCTTGGTGATCTCCTCCTCGTCGACAGTGTAGAAATGCATATGGTCGGCGCGCAGGCGCACTACCTCCTGATTTTCGATAAAATAAACTTTTCTGGTGTATTTCAGTATCGCAGGCACATCGGAGGCGATAAAACATCCGTCCTCATTCTGCCCCACGATCAGCGGACTGTCCTTTCTGACCGCAAAGATCTGGTCGGGATGATCTGCAAACAAAATCCCGAGCGCATAGGAGCCCTGCACGCGGTGCATCACTTTCGTGATCGCTTCCAGCGGATTCCCTTTATAATAGTAGTCGATCAGATGCGCCAGCACTTCTGTATCGGTATCCGAGACAAACTGATATCCCTTCGAGATCATCTTCTCTTTTAATGGCAGGTAGTTCTCAATAATGCCGTTGTGAACGACCGCAATCGTCTCATCCGCATTGTAGTGCGGGTGCGAATTTGCGTCGCTTGGCGCCCCATGCGTCGCCCATCTCGTGTGTCCGATTCCGATATTTCCGGGCATCGTCGCCCCGCCGTGTGTCAGCTCCTCAAGCACCTTGAGACGCCCCACCGATTTCCTGATCTGAATCCGCTCCCCGTCAAACACTGCCATTCCGGCCGAGTCATATCCTCTGTATTCCAATTTGGAAAGCCCCTCAAGTATCACCGGCGCCGCCGCAAGCTTTCCAATATAACCTACGATTCCACACATAATTCCTGTCCTCCATATCTATCTTGCTAATTCCAGTATGTCTTGCTCGCGCTGCACCACTTCACCATCCCACCCGGCAGACTCTGATAGTGCTTACCCAGCTGGTAGCCGATCAGCTTGTACCCGCTCGACACGACCAGATATGGTATCTGCAGCCATTTTTTTGTATTTTTCAGATGCCTGATGGTACTTTTGACAAGCTTGATTCCCTCGCTCTCTGAGGATACCACGCCAAACACTTCCGGATGCTGTGCCTGCGACACTCCCAGGTCAAAATTTCTGCGAAACTGCTGCATACAGGTGTAGTTGTGGGAGTGGAGCACCTGCGCCGCGGCCGCGTAAGCGATGCGGTATCCCGCGGTGACCGCGTGGCCTGCATACACCATATCCTCATTGAAGATCGCCCTCTTGACGAAACCGCCGATCGTCTCATAGATCTCCCTGCTGTATGCGGAGCATACATTCGAGCAAAAAAACGTCTTGATTCCGAGCCTCTCAATATCCGCCGCCGACTTCACCGACGACTCGTCAGGATAATTAAAGCTTCTCGTATATTTCTCAATCTCGCGGCAGTCGGGAAGCGGCAATTGCCGCGCATATGCCACGGCGATCTTCTCCTGTCCGGTCAGTGCCTCCACCAGATTCTGAATCAGCCTGTCGTCTGCCGGCATCGCATCCTGCGTCATACACACAAAAATGTCGGACTTGGAGTACTGCACTGCTTTCGCCCTCGTCCTTCCATGGTCAAACTCCTTCTCGGAAAGGTGGTGTATCTCAATATTCTTATATTTTTCAAAAAAACCTGTCCCATAAAAGAGATTATAAAAATAACGCTCCTCCGTGTTCATAATGATGATCTTCCGGATGGGATATGTCTGCTCCTCCAAAGCCCTGATCAGCTCCATCACCTGCTTCTGGGGCTTGTAGGTCAGCAATATGGCGTCTACACTGTACTGCATCTTTATCGCTCCCCGTATGCCAAAAAGGAACCGGTTTCGGTTCCTGATCGGCTCCTCTATTCTCCATTATAACTGATTCCCGTATCGGATGCAATCTTCTGGCTGCACTGTTTTACGGTATCGGTCGGTGTGTAGTCAGTCTCATCAAACAAAAATTCATGCAGCAGCGTCACATTCTTTGTGAGATCAATCGGCACCACAACGCTTGCCTTGCCCACACGTCCGGCCATATTCACATGGTCAGCAAACGGAAAACCTGCTGTATCACCAATCTGATAGCTCGTGATATCGGAGAGCAGCTCCAGAATCTCCTGCATTGAGAGGGAAGTCGACACCTCTCCCAGCACATCATCCACAATCTTGTTGAGCGCTGCCGGATTCATGGCCATCGCCTTCTTGGCAATCTGCGTGAGGACTGTTCTCTGCCGCTGCGTTCTCGCACCGTCCCCGCCGACGTACCGGATTCGCGCGTAAGCCGTCGCCTGCAGTCCGTTGAGCGTCTGCAGCCCCGCGTGCTCGACAGGCGTGTACTCCACACCTGCAATTGCATCGTACTCAGGTTCACCGGCCGCGTTCGTGCCCACCACATGTCCTACCATTGATTTCTGATAACTGTTCAGATGGACGATCTCATCCTGCTGCACATCGATCTCGACGCCTCCGATCGCATCCACGACATCGATCACGCCGTCAAACCCCACAGTCACAAAGTCTGTGATATCAAGATCAAGGTTCATATTCAGCATGCTGATCGCCTGCTTCGCCCCACCTTTGGCATACGCGGCATTAGCCTTGTTGTACTTGTCATTCGACATGTTGAGCCATGTATCGCGGTATACGGATACCAGCCTCACTTCCTTCGTATCCAGATTGATGGATGCGACCATGATGACATCCGTACGTGTGTTCTTATCCAGCTCTTTATCGCGTGAATCCACACCAAAGAGCGCGATATTCCTATAGCCCTTCATGGTAGTCGTACCCTGCTCGATATCGTTTCGCACCGGTGCATTAATATGCACATCCTCCGGCTCGAAGTCAACATACTGAATCTTCTGTATCTTGTTTACAGCCCACAGCGCGGTTACCAGGATCAGCAGCAGGAAAATCTCCGCCACAAACAGCAGGATCTTCTTTCTCTTCTTCTTCGCTGCCTGCTGCGGCGTCACATTTTTCGCCTTCTTCTGCGGTTTGCCGTTTGCTGCGCCCTGTTGCTTCTTTACCGGATGGGGCTGACCGTTTGGCCTTGGCTGTCCATTTGGTCTTGCCTGACCGGACGGCGCCTGTCTCCTTGGCTGACCGTTTGCCCCTGCCTGACCGGACGGCGCTG
>VSNM01000006.1:58452-116027 GCA_009774245.1 Lachnospiraceae bacterium
TCTCCTTGGCTGACCGTTTGCCCCTGCCTGACCGGACGGCGCTGGTCTCCTTGGCTGGCCGTTTGGCCTTGACGTCTGCCGGGCATCCCGCCTGACCTCACTGCCCGGCATCCTCCTGATATTACTGTTTTTACTGTTTTTACTGTTATTATCATGTTCCTGCATACTTAACCCCCATGCTGTCATCAGTCCAAATCTCTGGCGTCAGCGTAAATTTATTATAAGCATTTTCTTTATAATAAGCTAATAAGCATTTTTGTTGATAAAACCTTTGAAAAAGGTAAGAAACAGAATCTTAAAGTCAAATGCCATCGACCAATTTTCAATGTAGTACAGATCGTACTCAATCCGCTTTTTGATCGAAGTATCTCCCCGATACCCATTTACCTGCGCCCAGCCCGTGATTCCCGGCCGGACCTGATGCTTTATCATATATCTTGGTATTTCCTCTTTGAATTTCTCAACAAAAAGAGGTCGCTCCGGACGCGGCCCGATCAGGCTCATGTCCCCCTTTAACACATTAAAAAGCTGCGGCAGCTCATCGATACTCGTACTTCGCAGTATCCTGCCGACTTTCGTCACCCTCGGATCATTTTTGGTCGTCCAGCCCTTCTTCTCGTCGGCGTCATTCTGAACCTCCATGCTCCGAAATTTATACATTTGAAAGGGCTTATTGTGAAGCCCTACTCTTTCCTGCTTAAAAATCAATGGACCTCTGCTCGTTGTCTTCACCCCGATCACTGCTGCCAGCATAAACGGGGAACACAACACGATCGCAGCCAGCGCGCCGACAATATCCACAAACCGTTTCATCAGCATATTCACCATATTGCTCAGCGGCACCCTCCGGATGTTCACCACCGCCAGGCCGTCCAGATCTTCCAGATAGGGTCTGCTCGGTATCACGCTGTTGTAATCCGGTATAAACTTTGTGTGCACGCCTGTCTTCTCACACGTTTTCACTATATTCTCCAGTCTGTCATAATCTGACAGCGAGAGTGTGATCCCTATTTCATCCAGTTGATTCTCCTTCAAAATCACAGGCAGCGAATCGATCTCCCCCGTCACCTTGACGCCCTTGTACACAGCTCCGACCGGGACGTGGTCGTCCAGTATCCCGCACACCTCGTACCCCCATTCGGGATTTGCCCTGATCTTGTTGATATACTCCTCGCCTGCGCGCGAGTAGCCAACCAGCAAAATGTGCTTGACATTGTAGCCTTTCTTTCGCAGTCTGCGCAGTCCGTACCGGACGAGTTTGCGCATCAGGGACTCCGCCACGATGTTGATTCCGTAGAACACGCCAACCATTCCTCGTGAGAAATCCGGTATATTGATGGCAAAGAGCACTACCATGACTGCCAAAAGCCCTATCGTATTGGCCTTTATAATGTTAAAGATCTCATAGACAGTCTTCGCTGTACGTTTGGATGAGTACAAGTCAAACGTATTGTACAGAATCAAATATTCCGGTACAATAGCCAGAAACGCGATCAGATAAACCTGCACCGACAAAATACCTGTGCCCGGCTCATTCTCCCGCACAACCCCGCTGAGCCACAAAAACCATGCCAGCCAGTAAGCGGCTGCTATAACCAGTGCATCGAGCAGAACCAGCAGTCCATTAAAATACTTCTGATTATCTCTTATCAATTTTCTCACCCTTATTCCAATGGAAAGAATTTAGCTCATTTCATTCTACAATATTTGAGCAAAAAGTACAACTTATTTTTTATTCATACAAAAAGTCTGACCAAATTCCTCCAGAGTTCCATCTGTATCGACACGTAATTTCCAAATCTGCCCTTGTCAAATTTTTGTCTGTGCCTTTTTCCAGCCGGGCTCATCGAGAGCTTTACTCCCCTGACCAGTCCCGACACATATTCCTTTCCCATACCTTTTCTGACAAAAAATAACGTCTTTATCAGAAAACCCGCGATCAGGAGCGGCAGATTCAGCACGATCTGCATCGCCGGCATATTTTTGTAGATGAGATAGATACTGTTTCTCGATGCCAGTCTGGTCTTGAAGGAATTGTACCTCGAACCGCTCGCCGCGCTCCCTGCATGGTATACTATAGAGTTTGCCGCAAATTGATTTCTATATCCATAAATTTTTGCCCTATAGCTGATATCAATGTCCTCAAAATAGGCAAAATGTTCCTCGTCAAACAGCCCCACCTGATTTTCTTCCAGCAATTCCCTGCGATAAATCGCGGCGCCCGCACAGGCGGCAAAGATGTCGCAGTCCTTTGTGTATCTGTCAGGAGCCTTTCCCTTTCCCCTGGCAAAAGCCCAGCCCAGCGCGCAGTAGTAATCTCCCGCGTCGTCAATTTTGTCCCTGTCATACAGGGAGATCAGCTTTGCTGAAGCCGAAAATATTTTTTTGTCCGCATCGCGGTCCATCACCTTCTCAAGCTCATGGATAAAGGAAAGCTCCGCCTGCGTGTCGTTGTTGAGCAGTATGACATATGGCGTCGCGCTCGCCCTGATTCCCTGATTCACCGCATGGCTAAAACCTGTGTTTTGCTGATTGACGATCAGCCGGACCTGCGGAAAGCGATCGCGCACAAGCTCCATGCTGCCATCCGTCGAGGCATTGTCCACCACGATAACCGCAAATTCTTTTGTCGTTCCGCTGTACAGGCTTTCCAGACACGCCTGAATATATTTGATACCATTGTAATTGGGTATCACAACCGTCGATTTGATCATAATTACAATTTCCTTACACAGACCGGGTCCAGCAGCAGCCTCGCGCCGTCCGCCGTCAGGCGTCTGCAGAGTTTTGCCCCAAGCTCCATCAGTCTCTCCTCCCCTTTCGCAGTCCGCTCCAAATCCTGCATCCACTGCGGCAGCTCCTGCTCCTCCGCATAGAAGGTGCTCACATAAGGCTGTCCGGTGACTTCCTCGTAGACTCCCTGATAAGCCTTGTTGAGCGCCAGATTCCGGATGTCCAGCAGATCTGTATTCTGATACAGGTCCATCCTGTTCATATAACCGGCATACAACAGCGGCTGTCCTTTGTATGTGCCCGACGCCACCCTGCCATGTCTTGCCACAAATCCGCCCACCGCCGCCAGATCCGGTCTGTGCGTCAGCACACTGTCCCCATATTCGATGCGGTAAAAGCCCAGATGCTTGTTGTGGCGCACATCCACCTTCCAGCCCATGCGCGATGCGAAGTCGACCAGAGCCTTTTTCCCCGCCTCATATGCGTACATCTTGCTCTGCGGATTGTCCGCGGTAGAATTTTCATGACAGCGCCAGTGATAAAGCACTTTAGGCACATGTACGATGGCCTTCTCCACAGGCTCCGCCTCCTTGTTTTCCTTCTCCTTTAACAGCAGACTGCCCACCACCCGCAGAATAATATCGTAATCCTGCGAGCCGTCATACTCTCTCCGAATTCCGATTTTTTTTAGAATATCAGACCGCACTACCATAAAATGACAGACATAATTGTTGGTCAGGAGCAAATCCAGGTTAAAATCAAGCTTAAAATGCGGATCGTAGAAATGTTTTCCGGATTCATCGCATTTGTCTTCATCAGAATACGCGAGAAGCGGTCTGCGCTCCTGTACGGCCAGAGCCATCTCGTACAGGGCATCTGCAGTCAACAGATCATCATGGTCCAGCAGACCGTAATAGTCGCCCGTGGCATACGCGATCGCCCTGTTTGTGTTCTCAGCAATACCATCGTTTCCCTCGAGTCTGACATACCGGATTCGCGTGTCCTGATACCTGCCCACCGTGTCCTTCACGATATCACTCACGCTCCCGTCCGCGATGACAAGTTCCCAGTTCTCATACGTCTGCCCGATACAGCTCTCGATCAGCGCCGTCATATAGACCTCCTGCGTCTCGTATGCCGGTACCAGGATGGAGAATTTCAGATCTGATATGCCCTGGTTCGCCCGCTGCCGTCTTAGTGTCTCCTCGTCTGGCGCCCGGTAATCATAGTCTGCGTAGTACTTTGCCGTCACACGCTCCCACGCTGCGACAACCGCCTCTCCATAACCGTTTTTCTTACTATAATTAATTGTCTTTTTTATATTCTGTGTCAGCGACATTTTAATCCCTCAAGCTTTATGATTTTTTTTCCAGAAACATCTTTCTGGTGACAAAGTTATATACCATCACGATCGCTGTCGCGATCACCTTCGCACCGGTGTAGGCCAGATCATAATTCAGGATATCCTGAAGAAATGCAACATTGCCGTAGACTGGTCCCACGCATACCCAGATGACCAGCTGATTTAATCCAAGTCCGATCACACTCAGTATGATAAACACAACAAATTCCTTCCTGCGGTCCAGATCCTCCTTCCGCTCAAAGACAAACTTGAAGCTCAATATATAATTTATAATCACGGAAACTGTGAAGCCCAACGCCGAGCCCGCCATGGAGGCAAGCCTGAAAAACGGATCGCCGCACAGTCTCACGATTATTTTCATCACCGAAAGACCAATCACGTAGTCAACGCCAAAACAAATGACACCCACCACGCCAAACTTCATTATCTGCGCAAACAATTTCTTCATAAAACAAACTCCATTCTTTGGATACTCTTTGGATACTAATTTCCTTATGCGCCGGGCGTCCGTCAGCTTGCTGACATATTTCATTTGGACGCCCGTGTGCATGAAATGAAACCAGACGGCCCTGCCTCAGCCGTCCGGTTTCCACCTGTCTTATTCTTCTATAACAGCCTTGACCTCATTCGTCAGATCTTCTACCTTCTTCTGTGCATCCTCGAGGCTTGTTCCCTTGACGCCCATGTAGAACTTGATCTTGGGCTCTGTTCCGGAAGGTCTCGCGCAGCACCAGGAGTCGTTCGTCAGGTCGAAATAGAGCACGTTTGACTTCGGAAGTCCCGTCGGATACGTTTTTCCGGTCTCGAGCTCCGTGATGACATCGTTCTCGTAATCCCTCACGCGCACAACGTCAAGCTCGCCAAACTTCTTGGGAGGGTTGTTCCTGAACTTATCCATGAGCGCCGCGATCTGCTTCGAGCCATCGATGCCCTTCATCGTGATCGCATACTGTGTCTCTTTATAGTAGCCGTACTTCTCATAAATCTCAAGCATCATGTCGTACAGTGTCTTGCCATTCTTCTTGCACCATGCAGCTACCTCGCACAGACACATCACGGCCACGACCGCATCCTTGTCCCTCGCGTGCGTTCCCGCCAGACAGCCATAGCTCTCCTCAAGACCGAACACATAGTTGTTGGAGCCTGTCTGCTCAAACAGCTTGATCTGCTCGCCGATAAACTTGAAGCCTGTGAGTACCTCGATTCTCTTCACACCGTAAGCTTCCGTGATCGGAGCTGTCATGTTTGTCGTAACAATCGTAGTCACGAGCGCGGGATTCTCCGGCATTGTCCCTGTCGCCTTGCGCTCTCTCAGAATATACTCCGCAATCAGCATACCGGACATGTTGCCTGTAAATGCCTTGTACTCTCCGCTCTTCGTATCCAGTGCATAGATACCAAGCCTGTCCGCATCCGGATCTGTCGCAAGCACGATATCCGCGTTCTTCTCCTTCGCAAGCTTCAAGGCATATGTAAACGCCTTGGGATCTTCCGGATTCGGGTAGTCGAGCGTCGTGAACTTCGGATCGGGATTCTCCTGCTCAGGAACGACATAGACATTCTTGAATCCAAGCTCGGAGAGGATTCTTCTCACCGGCTTGTTTCCAGTGCCGCAGAGCGGTGTGTACACGATCCGGATATCATCCGCAACGTCCTTGATGACATCCGGGTGAATAATCTGCTTCTTGAGCTCCACCATGTACGCGTCGTCGATCTCCTTGCCGATCACCTGGTACAACCCGGCATTGATGGCTTCCTGCTTGTCCATCGTCTTGACTGTATGGTAGTCTGTGACAGCCTTCACCTCACCGATGATGTCCTTGTCCTTGGGTGCCGTGATCTGCGCGCCGTCCTCCCAGTACACCTTGTAACCGTTGTACTCTGGCGGATTATGGCTTGCCGTGATCACGATGCCGGAGATGCAGCCGAGCGTTCTCAGTGCGAAGGAGAGCTCAGGTGTCGGCCGAAGCGACTCAAACACATATGCCTTGATGCCGTTTGCCGCCATACACAGCGCTGCCTCATCCGCAAACTCCGGGGACATGAAACGCGAATCGTAAGCGATGGCAATCCCTTTTTTCTGTCCGTTTGCCTTGATGATATAGTTTGCAAGCCCCTGCGACGCCTTTCTCACAGTGTAGATGTTCATGCGGTTTGTACCCGCGCCGATCACGCCGCGGAGTCCGCCTGTACCAAACTCGAGCTCCTTATAAAAACGCTCCTCGATCTCGCTCTCATTGTCCTTGATCTTTGAGAGCTCATCCTTTGTTGCCTGGTCAAAGTAATCATCGCTCAGCCAGAAGTTAAATTCATCCATATAACCCATACTGCTACCTCCACATAAATTTTAAAATCAGTGCGCTTATACTGTCACATGACTGTCACATTAAACTGCACCATATTCCAATTATATTAAATCAAAAATCTGGAAATAATTCAAGCGCATTAGTGCATTTAGCTAAATTTAATCTAAGGAATTGTCAAGAAATAACTTGTTAATTTGACGCTGTATAAATGTTCAGCTGCAAAGAAGATAATCGCAGGCGTAGCGGGCTACGTCAAGATTATCTGATGCCGCAGATGGACATTTAGACAAGTCAAATTGATGAGTTATTTTTTGACAGTTCCTAATGCTGTTTTCAGGGAATAATCGCTGTAATCAAGGGAAAAATTCGGATTGTAGTACGGATCTCCCTTGGCGATCAGCTCTTTCCAACGCTCACGAAACAGCGCGGACTCCTCCTCGTAGCGCGCGGCCTTCTTCTCGTCCACGATATCGCTGCCGCGCGACGCCGACTCAAAGTGATACAGCTCCGCAAACGGCGTAAATACGTTCAGATAACCCTTTTCGCGGATGCGCAGGCAGAAATCCACATCATTTAACGCCACCGCAAACTGCTCGTCAAGCCCGCCGAGCGCGTCATAGATACTCTTTCTGACCATCAGACACGCCCCCGTCACCGCCGACACGTTCTGCGCATAGCACAGCCTTCCCATATAGCCGAGATTGTCGTAGTTGATTTTGTAATGTGTGTGCCCTGCAGTCCTGTGCGCGCCGAGTCCGATGACCACGCCCGCGTGCTGGATCGTCCTGTCCCCGTAGTAGAGCTTTGCACCGACCGCCCCCACATCGGGGCGCTGCGCGTACATCAGCATCGCCTCGAGCCAGTTCATGGAGATCACCTGTGTGTCATTATTTAATAACAGCAGATACTTTCCTGTCGCACAGCGTGCCCCAAAGTTGTTGATCTTTGCGTAATTAAATCCCCCGTCATAGGTAACTACTGTTATGTTCTTCTGTTTTTCGAGCGTTTTGTAATAGTCAAACGTTGCCCTGTCCACACTGTTATTTTCTATGACGATAATCTCATAATTTTCGTAAGTGCTGCGCTCTTTAATAGAGTCGATGCAGCGTCTCAGATCATCCACATGATCCTTGTTTGGAATCAGAATCGAGATCCTGTCCTCACTCAGTATCTCGTATTTGATCTCAAAGATCGTGTCAAAGGCTCTGGTGCTCTTGATCTCAAAATTTTTGAAGCCACACCGTGTCAGATGATCGGCCACCGCCCCCTTGGCCGCCGCGATGGCATAGGGCTTGGCACTGATATCGCTCGCCGTGCTCGCCTTGTGGGAACGCCAATAATACAAAAGCTTCGGCACATGCACGACCTTTCTGGCTCCTGTTGTCAGACGCAGAATCATGTCATGATCCTGGCTGCCGTCAAAGCCGCTGCGGAAGAGCTCTGTTCCCTCGAGCAGTTTCCGCGAAAACACGCTGAAATGACAGATGTAATTGTTTGCCCTGAGATTGTCCGGCGCGTAGTCCGGCTTGAAATGCAGCGTGATCATATTGTTGATGCTGTCGCCCTTGAAGGTCGTCTCGTCACAGTAGATATAATCCGCCCCCTCCTCGTTGATCACCTTCACATACTCGTACAGCGCGGAGGGATGCAGGATATCATCCTGATCAAACAGGCCGATGTACTCGCCTGTGGCAAGCTTGAGACACTCGTTGGTGTTTCCTGAAATCCCCCCGTTCCTGTCGAGTTTATGGTAGACGATCCTTCCGTCCGCGCGCGCGGCGTACTCTTTGCAGATCTCCCCGATATAGCTATGCGCCTCGTCAGAACCATCCGCCAGACACAGCTCCCAGTTCTGATAGGTCTGGTTCATCACGGAGTCGAGCATCTGTATCTGAAATTCCCGCTGGTTGTTCCACAGTGGCACCAGAATACTGATCTTTACCATGCGGTCGAACTTTGCATTTCGCTGCTGCTGCGCCTGTTCTGGTGTCGGGAAACTCGCTGTGCCATGCAGTTTTTTGGCCTCCGCCTCGATTTTCTTCTGTCTCAGTTTTCTGGCTATCCCTTTGGGGCCTCCCAGATTCCGAATCCGTCTGTAATTGCGAATCCCCCAGTGCATTGTGCTGCGAAGCGGCTTTGACGCCTTCCACAGCGGATTGTTCTTGATGCGGTCGAGCTGGAACTGCAGGCTGTCCGCCTCGTTCCTGGCGTCCGCAAGTCTGCCCGCGAGGGAGGCTGCGCGCGCCTTCTCCTTCTCATACGCCTGTTTATAAAAATGCTCATCACGCTCCTTATTGTTATCCTGATGCCTGTCAAGCCTGTCGTTTTCCATCATGCATCACACCTTTCCTTCCTCATCCTTTGTATCTGTACCCGAAATCAAAACACACGCTTCCTGATCGCAGACCAGTCTGTTATTGCAGACCACGCCAACCCTGTATGTCCCAGGCTGCAGCGCACCCTCCTCAACGATTACCTGTATCCCTGAGAGCGCTGTGTTTCTGGTACGCGTGCTTTGATCCGCTTCCAGAACCGTCGCGACGTCCTCCCGCAGCTTTGGCGAGACTGTAAATTCATACACATCCTCATGCGCGTCCGTCCGTATCAGCCAGAGCTTTCGGGGCAGGTCCGCATTGTCTGTGTTTTGGACAGCGCACCAGCCTTCAATGATCAAATTATTCATCAAGTCATTCATTAAGTTATTATCTGTAATTTTATCATCAATTATGCCATCGTCAATGCCGTCAACATAACCAACGTTATCGATATGAAACACAATATCGTGATACCCTGTCAGCCTGTCGTATATTTTAGCGGCCAGACGCCACTTATCACGCAGAAACGCCCTCAGGCTGTGCATTTTAAGCAACATGCGTTTTCTTTTGTCATTTCCGAGCGCCGACGGCTTTACCGGCCTGTCAAACGCATATAAATATCCTGTGTTATAGTCTGTATCCTTCTTCCACTGTACCAGATTGGCACTGTAAAAAGGATCACGCGCATTCAGTGCCATATGTTTTTGATACAGTCTCCGCTTCTCAGCCGCCAGGCGCTCCTGCCGCCCTGCATCGGTATCGTGCCCCCTGCTGAGGGATTCGTGGTGAATCAGCGCCGCTTCGTTGACCTGCACATTAAAATACCCTCTCTCGTACAGGCGAAAGCAGAGCTCCACATCATTGTACGCCACCGGAAACGACTCGTCAAAGCCGCCAGCCTCATCAAACACGCACCTGCGAATCAGCATACACGCCGCCGTGACTGCCAGCATGTCGTAGTTCTGCGTGTTGTGCCCATGATACAGACAGCCGGCGTCTATCATACCGCCAAGCTTGTGAGCCGGCCCGATTCCCATATTTGTGATCCCCGCATGCTGGATTCTGTAACCCTCGTCTCCCTCCGAATCGGGCGACGGATAATACAGCTTCGCGCCAACCGCCCCCACATGGGGCTTCCGCGCATATGCCAGCATCCTGTCAAGCCACTGTCCGCCCTCCTTTGTGCCGATAATCTCTATATCATCATTCAGAAAAAGCAGATACGTCCCGTTGGCCGACCGCGCGCCCATATTGCACATGGCCGAAAAATTAAACGCGCTCTCCTCATAAAGATATTGAACTGCAAGGTCCATCTTCTCCTCTTTTAACTCATCAAGTATGCGCGTTATCCACATCCTCTGCTCAGGACAACTGCCGTTATCCACAATGATAATTTCATAACAGTCGTATTTTGTGTATTGCACTAGGGTTCTCAGGCATTTTTGCAGGATGGCAGCATTGTCCTTGCTTGGAATGACAATCGATATTTTATCGCAATCTCTGTCGTAATCAATCCTGTCTGCCTGTCCCTCGCCCCTGTACTGTACCATAATCTTTGCAGAGCTGTCAATCCGCTCCGCCTCCGCCAGACTGTGACTGGTGTACAGCACCCTCGGTATGTGAACAATTCCCTCTGCCATCCCGCGCTGCCTCCTGTCCAGCGCTTCCATAAAGATTCTGTAGACCAGCTCATAGATTGTAAACCCAGTTGAGAGCCCTCTCCCATCATCCCCGGCTATTTTCAGGAGCCTGTCGCCTCTGACAGCAAACACACTGCCAATATAGAAAAAAGACGCAAGCGTATCCGGAGAAAACCCGGGCTTAAACCAGGGCGCTCCCCTGTACTGTGCACGCGGCCGCACATCCCTGTCATCGACACCGGACCGGTAAGGCGTTGTGATCTCCTCCCCAAATTCGCTCTCCTCGATATCGTACAGCGCTCTCAGGCTCCCCCTGTAATCCTCGTCCGCATAGGCAAATACCACATCGGCGCTGCCACAGAACGCTTCCGCGAATACGGCGGCGGCATAGTCCGACAGCGTTCCGCCGTCCTTCACAAAAAGATATATCTCATCCGCGCAGATCTCTGTATCGCCCTGCAAGTGCTCCAGACACGAAGAAAAGGGAAGCTTGTGCACCTGCTTCCCTATAGAATCCTGATTCTGCCATCCTCCATATCGCTGCTCCATTTCCGCCTCCTGCGCTTTCAGCCATTGCAGATACGGCGTCTTTTGCGAGAAAAGTTCCTGTTCATATTTTTCATACGCATTCATATTCATTATTATCGTTATATTCTTATTTTTATTTCTATTTATTTCTTTTTATTTCTATTTGCTTCTATTTGTCTCTATTCTACTGTCAACGTTTTCTCCATGCTTCGATATAGACGCTGTCTGGAACAGCCGTCCTTGGCGGTCATCCACAGCTCATAAGTATCCGGCGGCAGCGCCCCCTCGAAAATCCAATTGCAGAAGCCTGTCAGCTCCACGTTGGTCTCATCTGGCAGGATCGCGGCCACATCCTTGCGATACCGCCGCTGCGCCGGCAGCTCCCACACCTTTCCGCTGCTGTTCACCAGCAGAATCTTAAACCGGTAACGCGCGTTATCCACCCCCGGCACATACGCCCACCCCTTGATGAGGTAGTAGGTCTTTTTCTTCTGTCCGTTCTTGGTCACCGCCTTCGCAAAGTTCTCCTTGCCGCAGTCCTCCAGCGTCACCATGATGGCCTGATTCATGGTGTTCACGGGCGGAAGCTTCTTCGACTCGGCAAGCATATCATCCGCGTCAAAAATATTAAAGAGCTCGTATCGCTCCAGCCACCGGCAAGTATATTCCGGTTCTCCGCTGTTGAGGAGCGTCCCGATAAACGGGTCCTGCCTGTAAAGCTTTGGATGCCGCTTGTACAGCACATCCCTCTCCGCCTGCAGACGCCTGATCTTTGCTTCATCCTGCAGATCGTCCCCACGGCTGAGCGACTCATGGTGATACAGCACGACATCATTTCGCTGCACATTGTACAATCCCTTGCCGCACAGCAAGAAACACAGGTCCACATCGTTGTACGCCACGGCAAGTCCCTCATACAATCCACCGATAGCGAGATAATAACTCCTGCGCATGATCAGGCACGCTGCGGTGACGCCAATCATATCATACACAAAACGATTTCTCCCATAATAATAGGACACTGTGTCATCCATCTTTTTGAGCTTATGACCGGGACCATAGATCGTGTTGCTGATCCCGGCGTGCTGTATCTTCGTCGAGTTCGGATACAACAGCTTCGCACCGACAGAGCCGACATGCTTTAGGGACGCCTGACCGACCAGCCTGGTGAGCCACGTGTCCTCGATCACCTCCATATCGTCATTGAGCAGCAGGATATACTCGCCGCCTGCCTCCTTCACGCCGGCATTGCACATGGCAGAAAAATTAAAATCCATCGGCAGGTACAGATAGGTAAACGGACACTCCTGCCTGAAATTCTCCAGCCCGACACGCACCCGCGCAGTGCTCCCGTTATCGACGACGATAATCTCAAAATTCGGGTAATCCGTATGTGCATAGACCGAGTGGATGCACTGCCTGAGCGCCTCCGGATTGTCCTTTGAGGGGATGACAATACTGACAAGCGGTTTCCCCTGCGGCTCATAAATCGGATACGAGATTCCCGTCTGCGGCTCCACGACCATTTTGGCGCTCAGACCGCGCCTGGCAAACGCGCGCTCACGGATAAAGTCATACTTCTCCCCCACACCGATCATATCCGTCCTGTGCATCAGTCTCTCCTCGATCTCCTCCCTGCTGCTCCCCTTTTCATAAGAGTGAAAGAGAATCTTCTCGATATGCCCCGGACGCCTGCCATGCTCTGTCGCCTTCAGCACAAAATCATAAATATTCTTCCGATAATCGCTGTCTCCAAGCCATTTGATATCGAGATAAGCCTCTCTGCGAATCGCAAATATATTTCCAAAATACAAAAAGGAAATCAGTGTGTCCGGCGACCACATCGGTTTGGTCCACGGAAAAATCCGGTGCGCGCTCTCATCATTCACCAGGTCCTTATCCACTTCTTTCTGTGTCTCCAACATCCATGTGTCCTCGTCCGCGTAGACAATGTTCACATCCTTATGCTGCTCAAAATACTGTGGAATCTCACGGTAGACATCGGCCGCGATCCGGCCATCCTCCGACACAAACAATATAAAATCTTTGTCAAATCCCGACAGGGAAAACCCTGCGCCGCAGTCCTCCATATACACGATATCAAACTGCGTCCTCTGCTCCTCCCTGGTCTCCGTTCCAGATGCCTGCTCGTTCTCCTTGATCCACAGCAGGTATGGATCTGTCTGGCAGCGCAGCGCCCTCTCGTACTCATCTATACACTTTTTATATAATCTGCCCTGTATGGCATCCTTTATCTTTCCTAACATATCAACGAATCCCCCACCCGAAAAGTACTTTACTAACCTCTCAACTTCGTCTTCAGAAATCCCTTTGTCTTTTCGACAAAACTCTCCTTCACCTCACGCTGCGCAAGCTGGCTGGCAAGCGGCTGCGGAAGCTCAAAGACCTCCATATCCACTGTCAGATGGCTCCCGCCCTCAACGTCAATCGTACAGTTGGGGTCCTCACTGTCAAACACAACCAGGCCGCATTCCTGCCTGAATCCGTTTACCACAATGTCCTCCTCCGGATAAATCCTGTCCCCGGCCCTGATCTCACGGATGTCTACCACACACGGATACATACACGGATCAATTCTGACCTTCACAGCCTCATCAGGAATATCATACTCCAGCTTCAGATACCTCCCAAGCACAAAACAGTCCAAAAACTTCTCCGAATTTTCCTCGCTGAACCCATCTCCATAATCCACAAAAATCTGCGCGACATATTTGATATCCGCGTGATTGCAATATTTTAACATCCCCTCAAGCGCATATGCCCTGTTTCCGATCAGCTCGCGCATGCGTCCCGCTGAAGCGCGTCCCCCTGTAATGCGAAGCTGAAATTCCTTCTCCTCCTCCGCAGCGGCCGCAATCTCCTCATCCGTAAATCCCAGAATATCCCTCATCAGGAGATCTTCACAGGCATGCCGCATCTCTCCGCCCAGCGTGTAGTTGTAAAAGGCACGGAATGCGATGTCCTTCGCCTCTATGTGCTTGTCAAAAGTCCACTCATAATCAATAATATGCCACCGCTTCCCGTCCACAAGGATATTGGGAAAGATAAAGTCAAAATTGCTGACTGCATAGGCGTCCTCATTGTAATGAAGCCAGTGCATATACTCCTGTATCAGCGCCTTGAAGCCTGCGACATCCGCCCGCATCAGGCACTCGTCGAGCAGCTTTTCGAGCGTCTCCCCCCTGCAGTATTCAAAGGACAGCCCGTTTTTGATATCATCACCGATGACCGTACACTGGTTGATATCGATCTTGGTGCCCTCATACCGCACGGAAAGCTGCTCGCAGGCCTGCTTTGTGTTCATCAGATGCCTGCATGCCGCCTCTGTATCCGCCATTTTCTCCACATGCATATGCCTGGGATCATCCCTGACGATCGCGGTGCGGATCGCCCACTTTGCAACCCTGTCGTTGGAAAATTTTGTGTAGATCACATTCGGCGCGCCGCCGACCACCAGCAGATATGAATTGGAAAAAAGCGGGAACTCGTTCTCATCAATAATCTCATCAAACACCTGCTTCTCGTCAAACAGCAGCACTCTCTCCCTGTCAAAATTTCTCAGATTGTTGCTCAGCTCACCCTTTTTAGGCAGATACCGGTCAGAATAGATCGTCGTCACAAACTTGTAATCCGGGTACGGATAGTAAAATGCATACTCATGAATCCCAGCCTTGTCAAGAAGCCTCTCCAGACCATGGCGCGTAAACGTCCTCGCAGAACCTCCATCCTGATATCCCTCCAGCCCGGAAAAATAAGTCCCCAAATGGTCCTCACGGCAGCCCGCCCAGTATTTTAACCCAAACTTATTTTCGATCGCGATGATCAGCCGCCCGTCAAGCCTCCGATGCCGGTCACAGATCTTCATAAAATCCTCATAGGGCGCCGCACCGCCGATATAGGCCTGCCCATACTCAAAGACGCCGATCAGCAGCACATAGTCGTAGTCCTCGTCCAGATGCGGCTCAATATCCTTAAAGTTGCCCACGATGATCGTGATGTTGTCCGCATTGCGGTTGCGATAAGCATTCACCTTACTGCGCTTCGCGGACAGGTCAATACAGGTGACGCTCCCGGCCCTTTTGGCAAGCGCGCCCGTGATTGCACCACATCCCGAACCGATCTCAAGCACTTTATCTGTTTTTTTAAATGGAATCCAATCCACGATATTCGTCCGAAGCGGTGAGAAATGATAAAAAACAGGCCAGCTCTTCTCCGTCTCGATAATCCTCGGAAAATCTTCCGGTGGATTGTACATGGCTATGTCAAGCAGCTTATCCTCAATCTCTCCGTCGGAATACAAATCCTGTCCGGAATAATACGTATAATCCATGGTGACACTGCCAATCTTTTCCTGTCTTACCTGCATATCCTCTGCCATTTTCGCTTCACCCCCGCCTTTTGATTCATACACACTTTTCATTCACACTTTTGACCACTATAGTCGAGTCCATATCGTAATATCCCACTGTATTCTTATCGGACACCACTGTCACGTCGAGCGCGTCATAGAGCCTGTGATATACCTTGAAATCATCCCCCTCATATCCGGTCACGCCAAAGGACAGCAGGTACTCTCCGCCCTGCAGCGACATCTTCTGCGTGAAGCAGACTTCTTTGATATCACCCGCTTTCACAGGTTCCAGAAACGCCTTCTCAAACATCGTATTTGTCCCTGTAATCTCCGTCCCCTTGGCCGTCTTGAACGAAAAGGCAAAGATCGGCGCCGGCAGATCCTGATCAAACCGCACTCTCATGCGGATGTCGAAGGGAAGTCCCTTGAGAATAGAATTTGTCCTCGTCCCGCGGTCGTCCGTCAGATAGATCTCCTCAATCTCTGCCTCCCCGGTGCCATACTCCAAAATCTGCGACTCCCGCGCAGCGCCATCCGCCTGCTGCCTTGCGCGCTTCTGCGTGGCGGCGTGCGTCTGGACCGCCTCCTGGACCTCCGCGTCATTGAGCAGATTCTGCTCTGATTTCGACTCCGGAAGCTCATACTGCCCCACCAGAACGCGCTTGTAGTCATCGATCATCGCCTTCGGGGAGCCCTCCCCGAGCTTCACTCCCTGATTGAGCAGGATCACCCTGTCACAATATTTTGCGATGCTGCTCAGATCATGGCTCACGATCATGATCGTCTTTCCCATCTGCTTAAATTCATCGAATTTGTGATAGCACTTCGCCTGGAAAAACACATCTCCCACAGAGAGCGCCTCATCGACGATCAGGATCTCCGGATCGATATTGATCGCCACCGAGAAGGCAAGACGCACAAACATACCACTCGAGTACGTCTTCACCGGCTGGTAAACATAGTCACCAATGTCTGCAAAGTCAAGAATGTCCTGCATTCTCGCGTCGATCTCCTCGTTGGAGAAGCCGTTCATCGTTCCGTTGAGATAAATGTTCTCGATCCCCGTGTATTCCATATTGAATCCGGCGCCCAGCTCCAGCAGGGCGGAGATACGGCCATTGACCGTGACACTGCCGCCTGATGGATTCAGGACACCTGTTATGATTTTTAAGATCGTGGATTTGCCCGAACCATTTGTTCCAATAATTCCGACACATTCCCCCTGCCTGACGTCAAAGCTGATATCAGACAATGCGTGTGCCTCGCGGTACTTCTGCTTTCTGGTAAGCCGCAAAGCCTCCTTGAGCCTGTCCATCGGTTTGTCATAGAGCCTGTAAACCTTACTGACATGCTCCACCGCGATCGCAGTCCTGACAGCCGCGGCATTCTCTTCTCCTGGCAGTTGTTTGTCTCTCATAGTTCCCCCTGTCTTTATGTGTTACAGCACATCCGCAAAATGCACCCTGAGCCGCCGAAAGATCACCGTTCCAATCCCCATCAGCACAGCGGTGACAGCCCAGAAATACACTGTCATAGCGCCATCCTGCCAAAACCACCGGTCGGCAAACATGGCATTCCTGTAGCCGTTCACCACATAAAAGAGCGGATTGCACCTGATGATCCCCTGAAGCAGCGGTTCCCCGTCAAGCAATGAGATATTCCACAAAATCGGCGTCGCCCACATGCCCACCTGCAGAAAAATATTGACGATCTGCATCAGATCCCGAAAAAAAACGGCAATCGCACAGGTGGTATAGCTCAGCGCCAGCACAAACGCAAACAGGCAGAAGCTATAGTAAATCAGCTGCAGCAGATAAATATCCGGCCGATAGCCATATGCAAAATACAAAAGAAGCATAAACATCACAAAAAAGAGATGGGTAAACGATGCCGCGATCAGCTTTACGATCGGAATAATGCGAATCTGAAAGACAACCTTTTTCACCAGATAGCTGTACTCGAGAAGGGACGTCGTCCCGTTGCTCACTGCCTCGCTAAAATAAAACCATGGCACGAGTCCTGCCGTCAGCCACAGCACATAGGGCGCCTCCGCCCCCGCTGTCAGCAGTTCCTTCTTGTCCGCCATCATGATATGTCCAAACACAAACCAGTACAGCAGCACAGTCACGACGGGCTGCGCAAACGCCCACAGGCGTCCCAGATAGGAGCCTGCAAAGCGGTTCTTGAAATCGTTTTTCGCAAGTTTCCAGATCAGCTGCCTTGACTGCCACAGTCCCACCAAACTATTCCTCATCGCTTAAAGTCCTTTATTCCGCCCCACTTCTGATCCTTGTCGGAAAAGATCAGCTCCATTCCCTCCGGTATCGGCCATCTGATCCCGATATCAGGATCGCTCCACAACAGCCCGCCCTCGTCATTGGGGTGATAGAAATCCGTGCATTTGTAACAAAATTCCGCATATTCCGACAAAACGAGAAAACCATGGGCAAAATTTTTGGGTACAAAAAACTGTTTCTTGTTCTCCTCTGACAAAAGCACGCCAAACCATTTTCCAAACGTCGCTGAGCCCTCCCGCAGATCGACAGCCACATCAAACACTTCACCCCGCACGGCGCGCACAAGTTTATCCTGCGGGTACTGCTTCTGAAAATGAAGCCCCCGCAGCACGCCTCTTTTTGACGCCGACTGGTTGTCCTGCACAAAGACCTGATCGATACCTGCCTCCCTGAAATCATTGTAGTTGTAGGTCTCCATAAAATAACCTCTGCTGTCGTCCCACACCTGCGGCGTGATCACCTTGAGTCCCTCTATGACCATCCCATCAGTGACGCATTTCTCTACTGTAATCTTTCCCATGTTCTATGATTCCTTTCTCTGTTTCCTTCCTCTATTTAATTTATATTTATCCAAATTTATCCAATGATTTATTCAATTCCAAGATAACTGATATTTAAGTCCACTCTTCCCTCAATACCAGCGACACTGCCGCTTGAAGTGTACTGCCACATATCATAGCGTCCCTCGTACAGAGGCGTCTGACGGTACTCTGCGAGCCATATGTTCGGCGCGTCCATCTCGTCCACAACGAGATTGTTATAGTACCAGTTCCGCCCCGAGTACACGCCCGCGTCAAGCCCTGCATTCTGAATCGTCTGGCAGAACGCGTTGACTACTGCCGTCCTCGTCGCCGGGTCCAGATTGTCCGCCCTTCCGTTTCCGCCTGCGCCCTCCGTGTCAATAAAGACCGGATAGTCAATCTCGGTATCCCCGAGCAGGGATACCACCATACTCGCCTCCTCGACCGCCTCTACAAGGTTTGTTGCCTGTGTGAAGAAATACAGGCCAACCTTGATGCCTGCCTTCTTCGCTCCTGTCAGATTCTGATAAAAATACGGATCTTCAATCAGCCATCCGGAGGAAGAACCTCTGTATCCGCAGCGGATAATCGCAAAGTCAACGCCTTCGGCCTTGACGATCTCCCAGTCGATCTCACCATTCCACTTGGACACATCGATACCGAGCTTGACCGCATTCGCGCGCTCGTCCTCCTCCATGTCAAGCAGCGCTGTGTACTGGGAATCATCCTCGTCCTCACTGTCGAGCTCCTTATCTCCGGTATCCTCCTTCAGAATATCAACCTCTGACTCCGCGTGTACAAAGAAGTCAATATCGTCGATCACTGTGTAGGATACAATGGATTTCACCCTGACGCTGACAGGGGACGCCGGCACCTGAAAGCCCTGCTGCTCATTCAGGGTGAGCCTGTACTCACCCGGCTTAATATCCGAAATCACGATGATGCCATCCTCGTCCTCATCGACATACACACCGGTGTCCGCGACCTCGACCGCAAACGCCTGCCCGGATACCACATCACCCCTGTCGTCCATGATCTTCACCCGGATATCGCGCTCCACAGAGCTTGCTGAAATGGTGAGACTGCGCACCGGATCTCCGTTTTCATCCACCTCATCATATGTATTCTGACTGGAACTGTTTGGTACATCGGCGTCAAAGAAATCGCTGTCCTTCATAAACGCTGATAAGTCAGCGCCGTGCACCTTTCCGTCCGCTTCTATGATCTGATTGAAAGCGCTGTCTGTCTGACTGCCCGCCGCAGCCCTGGTGTCTTTTCCTGTCAGGCGGTTATAGTTTGCCAGTGCCACAGCCGCCGCAACCGTCAGCAATGCGCACAGCACCAGCAGCATTCCAATTTTCTTTCCCTTAGAGTCCATCGGCAACCTCTACAAGATACTTTCCATAATCTGTCTTCATCAGCGGTTCCGCAAGCTTCAAGAGCTGCTCCCGCGTGATGAAACCTCTCTTATATGCAATCTCTTCGATGCAGGAGATATAAAGCCCCTGCCTCTTCTGAAACGCGCAGACAAAATCCGCCGCGTCGAGAAGTGAGTCATGGTTTCCTGTGTCAAGCCACGCAAAGCCGCGCCCCATCGTCTCGACCGTCAGCGTCCCGCGGCGCAGATACTCATTGTTGATGCTCGTGATCTCGATCTCGCCTCTCGCGGAGGGCTTTACATTTCGGGCGATCTCCACCACGTCATTGTCATAAAAATAGAGACCGGGCACCGCATAGTTGCTCCTTGGTTTCTCCGGCTTCTCCTCGATGGAGATGGCCCTTCCGTCCTTGTCAAACTCCACAACGCCGTACTCCCGCGGATCGCGCACATAATATCCAAAAATGGTAGCGCCGCTCTCCTTCGCCGCGACGCGCTGCAAAAGCTTAGAGAAGCTCTGCCCGTAGAAGATATTGTCGCCGAGCACCAGCGCCGCGGAGTCCGTGCCGATAAAATCAGCCCCGATAATAAACGCGTCCGCCAGCCCCCTCGGCTGCTCCTGCACGGCATACTCCATGTGGAGGCCAAGCTGTTCCCCCGTGCCGAACAACTCCTCAAATATCGGAAGATCACGCGGCGTCGATATGATTAGGATATCCCTGATTCCTGCAAGCATCAGCGTTGACAGCGGATAATAGATCATCGGCTTGTCATAGACCGGCATGATCTGCTTGGAGATCGCCTTTGTCAGAGGATAGAGTCTTGTGCCGCTGCCGCCTGCTAATATAATACCTTTCATGAATTGTCTGCTCCTTTTATATATTTTTATGCCAAAGTGGGAACGCCCTACCCCGTGGTACCGACGTTCCCTGTTTCATCATCGTCTGAAATTATTTGTACATCTCAGCATAGTATTTCTGGTAGTCGCCGCTGGTCGCATTCCGCATCCAGTCCTCATGCTCAAAGTACCACCGGATCGTCTGCCGGATGCCCTCCTGAAACATCGTCTCCGGCTCCCAGCCAATCTCTGCCTTGATCTTATCCGGTGCGATCGCATAGCGTCTGTCATGGCCTTTTCTGTCCTCGACATAGGTAATCAGATTCTCTGATACCAGCTTCTTTCTCGGATCATCATCGGCAAGCTGCTCCTTGAGTGTGTCGAGAATAATGTGGATAATCTCAATATTCTGCTTCTCATTGTGTCCGCCAATATTATATGTCTCAAACAGCCTGCCCTGCTCCTGCACCATATCGATCGCTTTCGCGTGATCCTCGACATAGAGCCAGTCGCGCACATTTTTGCCGTCCCCGTACACAGGAAGATTTTTTCCCTGCAGCGCATTGTTGATGATCAGCGGGATAAACTTCTCCGGAAACTGATATGGGCCGTAATTGTTGGAACAATTCGTGATATTTGCCGGAAATCCGTATGTGTCCATATAGGAGCGCACAAGCATGTCCGACGACGCCTTGCTCGCGGAATACGGGCTGTGCGGCGCATACGGAGTCGTCTCGTAGAAATACCCTCCGTCCTCCTCAAGAGAACCGTACACCTCATCCGTCGACACGTGGAGAAACTTCTTATCCGCCTGAAAACTGCCGTCTGGCAGCTCCCATGCCGCCTTTGCGCAGTTGAGCATCACCGCTGTGCCCAGCACATTGGTCTGCACAAAAACCTCCGGATTCTTAATGCTGCGGTCCACATGGCTCTCCGCCGCAAAATGAACAACCCTGTCAATGTCATTCTCCGCAAAAATCTTTGTGATCGCGTCCTTATCTGTGATATCTGCTTTGATAAATGTATAGTTATCCCGCTTCTCGATCTCCTTGAGATTCTCGAGATTTCCGGCATAAGTGAGCGCATCCACATTGATGATTCTGATCTCATTATCATATTTCCGAAACATATAATGAATATAGTTTGAGCCGATAAAGCCTGCACCGCCAGTCACCAAATAAGTTCTCATCCAATAATTTCCTCCATATTATTTTTTATCGTACATCTCATTTTATCCTAAATCCGGCAATAATGCAACCCCTACCTAACCTAGTACAGCATTGCATTAATATCCCAGATAACTGTAGTTCAGATCGACGTTGGTATTGATTCCGCTGATCTTTCCCTTGCTGGAATACTGCCACATATCATATTTACCCTTGTAGGTCGGCGCCGCGGAGTACTGTGCAAGCCAGATTTTGCAGCTGGCAATCCCACCCATATTCAGTTTGTCCTCAAACCACGTTTTTGATGCATAGATTCCCGGCTTATATCCCGCGCTTGCGACTGTCTGGCAGAACGCGTTCACCACCGCTGTGCGCGTCGCCTTATCGATCTTGTCAGCCCTGCCGCCGCTGGCCTCCGTATCAATAAAAATCGGATAAGCGAGATTGTAACCCTTCACGAGACTCACCGCAAGCGACGCCTCCTTGACTGCCTCAACCTCATCGACTGCCTGGGAGAACACGTACACACCGACTTTTAGTCCGGCCGCCGTAGCGCCCTTGATATTTGACTTAAAATTCTGGTCCTCGATCAATGCGCCTGTCGAGGAACCGCGATATCCGCAACGGATAATGACATAATCGACGCCGGACGCCTTGACCGCATTCCAGTCGATTGTCCCATTGTGTCTCGACACGTCTATCCCAAACGTCGAACCATTGACAGTCGTGGCGATTGCCCCGTCCGAGCCAAAGTTGTAGGTGACGCCCTGGATAATCTGTGTCCCCGTCACAACATTTCCGTTTTTGTCGTAATAATAAGTCCTTCCGTCGATCGTCTGCCATCCTGTATACACGTAATTGGCCTGTGCCGATATATAGAACTCAGAGACGGTATAGTAATCCGCGTAGACGGCTTCCTTATAGCTTCCGTCCGCGTTCTTGATGTAAATCTGGTTCCCGTTTTTGTCCTTGAGCTTGGTCGTCGTGTCAGAGGTCGCATTGGAGTTCACTGTCACGACGCAGGTCGCCTGCTTTTGTTTGTCCTGTGAATCCTTTTCCTTTGTCGTCGCTGTGATCTTGACGCTGCCTGCGGCAACGCCTGTCACGACGCCCTTCTCATCGACTGTCGCCACCTTCTTGTCAGAGGACTCCCATGTCACTCCTGCGTCAGACTTATAGTTGGACACGGTTGCCACCAGTGTCGTGGAGCCGCCCACCGCAAGGTACACCTCGCTTGTGCGGTCCAGTGTGAGCGCAAGCTCTTTACTCCCCGCGATGCTAATCTCCACGCTGCACCGGATGTCCAGCTCATTTCCGTCAGCGCCCTTGATGCCGGTCACCCTGCCCGTGATATGTACCTTTCCTTCCTTGACGCCTGTCACGACGCCGTCCGCTCCTACTGTCGCGATCGACTTGTCATCACTCTCCCACACAATCGACGGGAAATTCGACGTGAGCGTCTCCGTGCTTCCATCCTGCTTCGTGTACACGAGCTTCGACGGTTTCACGATCAGTGTCGCCCCGACCGCGCAGCTGTCCGCACTCTTTGACAGTTCCAGACTGCCGGACGTGATCTTTGCCGCCTCGACAGTGATTGTGCACGTCGCGCTGGCGGTGTCGGTTGTCTCGGTAGTACTCTTGACCGGCTCCTGCTCTGTCACTTTCTCGTAAACATATACGGTTATCTCAACACCGTCTTCACCTTGTTTTGTAACTTTATGATATTTTTCTTTCTCCTCATCAGGTTTTGACTCAAAATCCTCCTCAGAGATCTCCTCTATCGTCTCCCTGACAGGCTCCTTCGTCTCCGTGGTTGTCGTGATCGTCTTTCTGGTAACCGTGTATGTGATATCCGCGGTTCCGACAGCCTTCGCCGTCACCTTTCCGCCGCTCACTGTCGCAACGCCGTCATTGGAGCTTTTCCATTCCGTCGTGTACTGGTACTCGATATCGCCCTCTGTCTTATTGGTAAATTCTGTCCCCTTCAGATCGATGGCTGAACCAACGCTCAGCGTCGCACTCGTCGGGTCCAGAGACACATTCAGTGTGTCAAACAGCATCCTCGCCGCTGCCTTTGAGACCTGAGAAGGATCAGCGATCGTGTTCTTATCCACCAGCAGATAGCTCTCCGATCCGCTCACAGGCGTCTTGGTGGACTCCACCCACTCGACGGTATCCTTGAGCACCTCCGCCTCCACCGCGGCGACATTCTTCTCCGTGTCCTCAACAGCCACATTGACCTGCTTCTCCGTCTTGACCTCGTCCTGCACATCGTTGATCACCACATACTCAACCTTGTCCTTGACGGTAACCTGCTGTGCCACCGTCGGAAACGAATATTTGTCCGTCGAGGTCACGATCGCGTCAAACACACCCGCATTCACATTCTGCGCATGGATGATTCCATCCATGTCATCATCCGTGAGGACGAGCTGCTTCCCCCTCGCGTTCGTGAGCGTCACCTCAAATACAGTGCCTGTGATCAGCTCCCCGGTGTTGACATCCGTAAACCGTATCTTTAAATCCTTCTCCACAGAGACAAAACTGACATTCACCTTTGTCGACTCCGGCTCCTCGACCACCTCAATTGTCGAAGCAACCTCCGTGTCAGACTCCTCTGAGCCTGCCGTCTGTGCAAAATTTCCCAAGAGCGCTGCGTCCGCCATGGCAAGCAGTCCCTCATCCCCGGCAATCCCCATATCCATCAGCTCGCCTCCCAGGGGCGCGAGCGCTTCTATCTGCCTGTTGAACTGTCTCGACTGCTGAAACATACTCAAAATTACAGCCGCCGCCACCAACACCACCACACCCGTGGACGCAATCACCGCGTCAAACGCCGTCAGATGCCCAAGGCGGAATCTGATCCTCTGCCAGAAATCAACAGGCTCCTCCGACAGATCCTCCGCATATACAACAGCATCACTCTCCTGATCTGCATCAAACTCGCCATAGTCATTGCCATAGGCAATATCAAACGAGTCCTCGTCGCTCTCCGCGTCATAGTACGCTTCTTCTGCATACTCATCTTCTATATACTCATTTTCTATATACTCATCATCATAATATTCGTCAGATGCATAGTACTCCTCCTGTTGCTCTGCATCATCGTATTCCTCCGCATTCTCATAATAGCTCCCTGTATCTTCCGCATAGTCATCCGGCTCATATGTATCAATATTGATCTCCTTTGTGCTGTAGAGTGACTCATCCGTACTGTCAGCATATTTCTCCGGCTCTTCATATGACTCTGCCTCATATTCTTCGTATTCCTCATATTCCGGCACTTCATACGACTCCGCCTCATACTCCTCATATTCCTGTTCTTCATACGACTCTGCCTCGTATTCCGGCTCTTCGTACGATTCCGCCTCGTACTCCTCCTGCTCTGTCTCGTATTCTTCCGCTTCGTACTCCTCCTGCTGCTCTTCGTAATCTTCGTATTCTTCCGCTTCGTATTCCTCGTATTCTTCTGCTTCGTACTCCTCTTGCTCTTCCTCGTATTTCTCTGCCTCGTACTCCTCCTGCTCTTCGTATTCTTCCGCCTCGTACTCCTCCGCGTATTCCCGCATTTCCTCCGGGGTATACTCGCCAAACACGCTATTCTCACTTGAATACGCGACAATATATTCATCGTCCGCATCCATGGCTTCCTCCGGTTCCGCATCCTCCGGTCCTGCCACGTCCTCCTCGTATTCCTCCTCATAAAAATCTTCTATATATTCATCCGTGTATTGGTTTGTTTTCTTCTTTTTCTTTTTCTTCATCCCGTTTCTGCCTTCTGGCCTCCTCCTTTACCCATAATAATCTCATTATTTACGAAACAATTATAGCAAAACCTGCATGATCGCTCAATATTTTTTTCGAAAAAACGACATACAAATTCTGGCACACCGTTTCAGTCACAGATAAAACACCACAATACCCGCCATAATACACGCGATACCCGCCATTTTCCTGAGACTGATCCGCTCGCCAAAGACAAAATACCCCAGTAGCAGCACGATGACATTTCCCAGCGATTCGATGACCGGCCCGTTCTTGTAATCCATGCCGCTGTATGCGTACACCGTCAGGAGCATGGACAGGAACAGGAGCCCGTAACCGCTGATCACATATGGATTCAGATACTCCCTCACGACCGTATCATAGGTATTGAAGGTACTCTTTTTCAGCAAAACCTGTGATATCGACGCGATCACCACAGACAAAAACATCGCAAACGCAAACCGACTGACCACTTCACACCACCTCCGTGCCCGTATTGATAATCAGCGTTCCCGCCACCACCAGCACGACGCCCGCAATATTCTGCGGCGTTATCGTATCATGAAAAAAGATGACCGCCCACACCATGGACCACACGACTGCCATGGAGCGGTTTGCGTACGCGACAGACAGCTCGAACCGTTTGATCATCTGCTGCCACAGTATCGCATACACGCCCAGCACGACAAACTCCATGCAAAAAAAGAACAGAAAGCGCAGCAGATTCTCCCGACCGCCTGCGGACGCCTCCTTCGACATCACGCTCGAGATCGTATAGATGATGATCACCGCCTGCAGCAGGACGATATTTTTTACCTTTTTTATCCGATTCATACGCTGCTCAACCTCCCGCTTCGATCACGTCCGCATCAAGAAGTCCCTGCTCCTTGTACACCCAATAATAACTGTAATCCATATAAATAAAATACCCCTGTACGAACCGGAACAAAAAGTATCCCTGCTCCTCCATGCTCCCGTTCATCTGCTTTGCGCAGGACAATACGACAAAGGCGCAGTGCTCGTCGCGGGCACACCTTGCCACTTCTTCCACATCATAGGCGGTATTGTCTCCCTCCATGGCATTGTACAGCTCATTCTGAAAATTCCATGACGGTTCGAGAATATTTCTTCCATACGGCGTAAACACATCCGCCGTATACTGCCGGAAAAATGGCAGCAGCTCCGCCGGAAGCACCGCGATGGGCGTATAATTGTCCAGCTTCAATGCGTCAGCCACATCAATCACCTGCTGGGGAATGTGATACGCGTTGACCGACCTGATATGGAACGAGTTCGTGCAGACCAAATCGCCGTTCATCACGATCACCAGAATCGCCATCAGAAATACAAGCGCCCTCGACACCGCCGCCTTAAAGTACGTCATAAGCTTCACCGCGCTGTAGCACACCAGAATCCCGATTGGCAGCGTCCACAGCACCCGATAATAAATCTCCGCGTCAATCTTCATTCCCACCCACGCATAGACGGGACACACAAAGACCGCTCCTATGGCCGCCACGAGATACAGCAGCACGACACGCAGATTTTTGTCCTTCTCTGTCACCCACAGAAACAGCAGTGCGATCAAAAAAAGCGGAAGCAGAAGGCTATTGCTGTTGTACAGGCGCACATCCTCCAGGACAGCTTCCGAGACAGCCTTTATCTCCGAAAACCACTCATTCTGCACTGTTCCGCTCCCCCCCTTCTTATTGTAAATTAATGAATCAGCAAATTACAGCTACCTCATGACCATGTAGCACACTGCCAGCAGCAGACAGGGCGCACAGCACAGAAACAACTCAGCCGCAAACCTCACGCTCTTTTTCCTGATTCCAAGAAGTACCGCCGCGACGCCCGTTATTGTCGGTATAACCATGAAGGATATGCTGGTGGCAAAAACCGCTGTCATACACACACAGATAAAAAGCAGCCACATCCCCTGGCTCACATCCTCCTGCGCCAGGTACAGCAGACACAGAAACAGCGCGGGAATGACCATTCCTGCCATCATTCCCTTCCCCTGCCAGGTCCTTGTCATCGCAAACGTCTCCGTTGTGTACAGTGAGATATTTCCATACATAAACCACACCGCGATCAGAATCATAAAAAGCGGTCTGTATTTTTTCTGGTTCCGCAGCAGCCGGCTGCAGATCTGCCCATAGATGCAGTATAGAAACATCAGCCACACCGGTGCAAGCACGCTGTGCGCCACAACGGCCGGCGCGATGCCGCTCAGCCGCGACAGCCACGCCTGATAGACCGGCGTCGGGGAAAAGGCGTGTCTTGTGTCAAGAGGCCGGATGTACCCCGAATAGGCGTCTCTCAGATACATCGTATCAAACTTGTCCGTGAGCACCGCGATCGCAATATAATAAGCGTCATCTCCATCATAGTACTCATACAGGACCGCGTATGCCATCTGGAAAAACACAAGCAGGAAAAATACTGCCCACCCGAGCTTTACAGTCCATGGCATCTCCCCGAGCGTCCTGATCTCCTCCAGATAATCCTTCCAGAGAGACCGCCCCTTCCACAGGGACAAAACCAGTACAGCCGCAACAATGCAGGTGTATACGGTCACCAGCAGCGTAAAACTCTGTTCAAACAAAATAAATGGGACTGCAGTCAGTTCAAACAGAAAAAAGCTCACAAACCACCCGCAGACATAAGTCATTGCGGGTGTCCTTTGCAAGCGATCCATATGTTTTACAGGTATTAACCCAAGGCAAAATGGCACTGGCAGAACCAAAGCCAGCAGGATTCCCCATCTGATAATCTCCACCTGATCTGTTCTCCTATCCTATCTCCTAGTCAACTTCTTTCTCTCCGAAGTAGAGCGACAATTCTGCTGCGATATGCTCTCCCAGCACAATATTTCCGTTGTCCTTCGGATGCAGGCCATCCCGCAGATAAAAGTCCGATGTCTCCTTGTCTGTACAATCCATAAATCCGATATCGTACAGCTCGATCACCTGAAAACCAAACTCGTCGGCAAGCTTTCTCTGTATTTCCATGTAATCATTTAACGTCGGCTGCCCCTCGACATCCGAATACTGACACTCAGACCGCTTGGTATTATCGTACATCGTCACAAAGAAGATCTCCCGGTCTCCGTAGTACTCTTTGAGCTGTTTCATAAACTGCCGCACAGAACCGCAGTACCCGGCGGTGCTCATCGCGTTGTTGACATCCCCAAAGCGCTTATTGGGCAGCACAGATAAGAAATCGTTGATCCCCGCAAACACCACAATGATATCCGAGTCAATATTGGTAACCTGGTCAAAATTCATGGTAAGCGACAATTCTTCCCCTCCATACACAGAAAACATCCTGCCGCCGATACCGTGATTCAATACCCTGTTAAAGTGGAGATAGGAGTCAACATAATTGACATAACTGATTCTGTTCCCCTTGATATCCACCGCGCTTGTGATTCCCTCGGTGATACTATCCCCGATAAATACAATGTTTTTATGACTGAAATCATAGGCATTGTTGGCAAGAATCTGCCGGTCCATCTGATTGATCTTCGAGGTCTTATCCTTGGAATTTTGCAGATCATACAATAGCTGTCTTGCCTCATCAAAATTTCTCTGTTGTTCCCGCCTTGCCAGCAATTCCCCTTCCGAGAGCTGTGCAATGTCCTCTGCGCTCTCTGTCTCTGTCTCCGGCTGCTGCTCCTGCGTGTCATTCGCTTCGGTATTCTCCGCCATCATCTGTGTCTCCGGCGTCTCAGAAGATACGGTCTGTGTCTCAGAGGGCATCTCGGTCTGCTCCGTTAGTATTCCTGCGGTCTCCGCCGTCGTCTCGCTCTCCGGTACGCCTGCCCCCTGGCAGATACAGTCCGGACAGCCGCACCTGCAGGGACATTGTGCCACGTTCCCGTCATTGCGCACGATCAGCTGATCCTCCACAATATCTGTGCGCTCCCCACATCCTGTCAGTGACCAGGCCATGGTCACCATCGTCATTAAAATTGTTACCTTTGATTTTCTTTTCATACCTTTTCCCTTCTTTAATGTCATATCTGACATTCCATCAATAATAATTGTAAGGATCTGTCATGACAGCTCCTAAGGCAAGTTTCAAAAATCACGGCTTAGCAGCTTTAAACATTCGGCCTCATAAGATCTGTTGTCGGACATATAAAACGCTACAAGCTCTTCACTCCTTGCATCCAGCAGCTCATGGCGGACAGTCAGGTTCCCGGGATGGAACATCAGCTCCAGATCCTGATCCTTCTTATCCGCATAAGCCACATATGCCGGAAGCAGTGCCTCTACTACCTCCTTTTTCATCTCACAGGTATAGAACATGCCAAAAAATACCGGCGATTCTATTCCCCTGCCGCGCAGAACTTTTGTGTTCCGCCCCACGTATATTTTAAGGACACACCACTTCACCCAGTTTATCTTCGGCACTCCCCTGCGCATCTGTGCGTCATGCATCAGCGGAGTCGCCGGATCAACCGGTATGCGAATCTGGTGAATCCTAAGGTGTTCAAATTCTTTTTCCATCAGGACTTCCATCAGACTGTCAAATACAATCGGAATCATATGGTAATGCTGATGGGAATCGATGGCCGTGATCCCGTAATCACAGACGCTCGTCACAGCCCGAAGCTGCGCCGTAATCTCTGATTTGATCTGTCGGACAAGCCCGCGTCTCCGGGCTCCCCTTTTCCCATAATTCCACTCAAAAAAACGAAAAAACGATTTGTCAAAATAACCGCTGCTGTCCACCAGATCAGGAACATTTTCCGCCCCAGACAGCGGCTTTCCCTCCACAAAATTCAGATGGAGGACGCGCCGGATGCGCGTTTTGTCAGGATCTGCCCGATTTAATATCTCGAGCGTCTCTTCCAATACAGGCGTATTTGCAATCACACTGATGCTGTTTAACGCCCCATTCTGATAGCAGTCAAGAATCCGTTCTGACTGCCCTGTCGTCACTCCGAAATCATCCGCGTGAAACCAAATATTATTTTTCATGGCTGCCAGTCTTTCTCTCTCTCATCAAATATTTTATAAACTTTGCGTTTGTCGTCACATACCGTTTCCACAGACGCTTTGGGTCCTGCAGCAGTCTATACAGCCACTCCATGCAGAGCGCCTGCATTATCCGCGGCGCCCTCCTGATATGCCCCGCCAGATAATCAAAGCCTGCCCCGACGCCAACCGACACTGCGTTGAGCTTATCCCGGTGGCTGTACATCCATTCCTCCTGTTTTGGGGCCCCGAGTCCCACCCAGATAAAATCAGGCCTGGCGTCATTGATCTGCGCGATGATCTCTTTATCCTCGCTCTCTGTGAGCGCCCGAAACGGCGGCGCGTACATGCCGGCGATCACCATATCCGGATAATCCCGCTCCAGCGCTGCCCTCATATCATCCAGCGTCTCCTGCGTGGAGCCATAGAAATAATGTCTGTAACCCTTTGCCCCCGAGCGCCGAAACAACTCCACCATCAGATCAGGACCCGTCACCCGCTCTGCGTGCTCAAACCCCGCAGACCTGCTGTACTTAGACAGAGGACCTCCATCGGGCAGCGCCATCGCAGCGCTGTTCTGTATCGTGCGATACGCCTCATTCTCGTACGCCATCACCGTCGTGTGCACGTTGGATACACAGATGTAACGCCCGCGGAGCACATCAATCTGCGCTTCAATGTAGGCCAGCGCATCCTGCATATTGATCACATTGATATTTGTCTTTAATATCTCACAATACTGTAGCTCTCTCATATCATCATTTTGAACCCTTCCCTCCAAGAACTGCGAACACAGTCATAATCAAGATCTTGACATCAAGCCCCAGAGACCAGTTGTCTATGTACTCCAGGTCAAGCTTTACGATCTCCTCAAAATCCTGTATATCGCTCCTGCCGCTCACCTGCCACAGTCCCGTCAGCCCCGGCGTGATGCTCATACGCCTTCTGTAATAGCCATTGTAATGCTCAAACTCATCCTCCGTGGGCGGACGCGTGCCGACCAGGCTCATATCGCCCATCAATATATTAAGAAACTGCGGCGTCTCGTCGATGCTTGTCCTTCTGATAAATCTGCCGACTCTGGTGATGCGCGGATCATCCTCGATCTTGAACATCAGCCCCTTTACCTCATTTTGTGCCTGCAGCTCCTTCTTGCGCTCCTCCGCGTCCGTATACATAGACCGGAATTTCCAGATTTTAAAGCGCCGCCCGTTTTTCCCGATGCGCGTCTGCGAGAAAAAGACCGGTCCCGGCGAGTCGATCTTGATCGCCAGCGCCACAAACGGCGTCAGCACGGCAGTGACCGCCAGTCCCACAACAGCCCCCAGAATATCGATCAGCCGCTTGATGAGAAGCCGCCTGGAATCCCTTGTCTTCAGCGAGAAAGAGATCACACTGTAGCCTGCCATCTGCTGCACATACGTATTGGGATTGGCATGGCTGAACAGATCGACATTGTAATGACAGGTAAGTCCCATCTCCTCAAACCGCTGTACCATATCGCGTATCTCGATCAGCGGTTCACCCGGCAGACAGATAAACACTTCATCCACCATCATCTGAATCACTGTCTCATACAGATCGTCCCGCGACGCCACCACAGGCACATCCCTGATCGCCGTCCCCCGTCTGTCCGCATCATAGACGACCGCAGCCGTGATGTCATAATACCACTCTTTGCCTTTGATGAGATTGCCGAGCACCTCCTCCGCCAGGATATCCTTTGTGATGACCAGCATTTTGTCAGCGCTCGTGCTCTTCCTGTAGTATTTCCACATCGCCCTCTTAAATATCATGTGTACCGCATATGTGATCAGTGTATTCAAAATCGCAAAAATGCCATACACCGAGCGCGAAAATTCATAGGACTGCTGCGTGAGATACAGGATCACAACCAGCCCTACGACCATAATAAACGTATATCTTACCGTATAATAAAATTCCTGGTAATAGCCTCTCACAAAAAAATTGCTGTTCGCATCCAGAAATATATTGTAGAGCAGGCACAGTATCACAATATACGCCCCAACCATGAAATGAAACTGCCTGGGGTAATACTCATAATGAATGATGTTAAACCGAATGAACAAAGCCAGCGCATAGGAGACGACAACGCACAAAAGATCAATCATAAGGACGCTGTACGTCTCGATCATTTTGTTTTTCCTTCTGATATTCTCCATCCTGCTCCCTCAAATGTCGTTGATGACACGTTCCATAATATCCTGTAAAGCTGCATTGCGGGGTTCCTACCTGGGATTGTATACTCCCCGCAAATTGCAAAACAGTATTTTCATCAGCTCACTGTTTCCCTTAAAAAAACTGATTTTTGTAGGTGTTTTCCCCTTTTTGGGATAGGCGCGCGTGACCGGTATCTCACATGCCCTGTAACCAAGCTGCGGCGCCCTGACAGACAGGTAGGCAAGGAGCTCATATGTCATAAAGACATCGCGCAGCGGCGCCACACGCTCATCGGACAGATACCGCGCAGAGTACGCCCTGTAAGCATTGGTTGTATCTGTAAAACGCTGCCCCGCCGTCAGTGAGATCACCGGCGCATGAATCAGGCGCACCGCGAGCGTTCTGACAAACGGCGTATTGACCGCCCGCCCCCCTTTGACAAAGCGGGAGCCCTGCACAAGGTCGTATCCCTCCTCAAGCTTTTGGATAAAGTGCGGGACATCCTCAATGCTGTCCTTGTAGTTGCCGTCTATGGTGATCACACCCTTGTATCCTCTCTGGAGCGCCCAGTATATTCCCATGCGGAGCTGCGCCCCTTGCTTTCCCTTATCCTTCTTGATCAGCAGTGTGTTTACCCTGAGCTTTTTGAGCTTCTTCTCCTCCAGACTCCCGTCGGTCGAACCGCCGTCGCAGATCACAAGATCTGCATAGTCTGCCACATCATGCTTATACGCGCGATAAAGCTCTTTCAAAATGCGCTCCCCTTCATTGATAACCGGTATGAGCACTACATAGTCCTTTGTCCGCTGTGTATACTCGTAATATTCAAAGGCCGGAACGCCTATGCTGCCTCCATAGATCATCCAAACATCTCCCTTCCATATGTCAGGATCTCATCCAGCACAGACAATCGCTCCGACACGTCCTGCAGCTTTCCCATCTCCACTGACACATATCCCTGATAATCGTTTTCCCGCAGAAAGGACGCCAGCTCACTGTGAAGCTGTCTCCTGTCACGGTGCATTGCGATCGGATTTAAAAACGGCTCGCTGACATGCACATGACGAATCACGCCGCTGTTCCCTTCCAGCACCTCGACAGGCTCCCTGTTCTCAACCATCGTACCGACATCGAGATTGAGCAGGAACCCCTCCGATGCCGTCTCCCTGATCAGCTCCAGCGCCTCGTGGGTTGTGTTGATATAGTTCGTATTGTATATAGCAGGATTCGCCTCCATGCCGATCGCCGTCCCTCTCGAGAACGCATAATCGCCAAGCTCCCTGAAAAACGCTACCCCCTGCTGCCACTGCTCCCGATCGGAGGCATCGGAGATCACTCTGTTCTTCGGGCTTCCAAACACAAGATTTGCGCAGCCGGCTGCCTGTGCAAAATCCACAGCCTTCTTCGTGTAGTCCAGGAGCGCCTGTCTCTGCGTTTCATCCGCAAACAGCTTCTCCGTCCTCCCAAACCAGATGGACTGCATCGACGGGATCGCAAACGCTTCCTTCCGCGCAAATTCCGCCCGCCACCGCCGCACGGCATCCAGATCTTCATAGGGATTTGTCTCAAAGAAACGCGTCGGTGCAATCTCAAGTCCCGTGTAGCCATACCTGCGCATCATGGCGTACACCTGCTCGTCCTCCTCCGCAGTCCACGCAATATTCGATATCGCCAGCTTCATCACACACCTCCTATCCGCGCACGCCCTCTGTGATCATATGCTTCACAAACAGCCTGATATCTGCCAGGACCTCCTCCTTGCTGCAGATATATCCATCCTTTCCGCCGAATTTGGATGCATATGTAGTCCTGAAATCATATTTTGCGGGTGTTCCTTTCAGTTCGTTCTTAAAGACGTCTCCCGTCAGCGCCTTGTACAGTTCCGCAGCCGTGACCGGCTCCGTGGCGACATTCAACAGCGTTATTCCCTCATTCAGAGCGATCTGGATATCCTCCCACAGCCTCCCGAGCGAATAAAACTGAAATGAGCTGCGGCTGTCCGTAAAATTCAGCGCCGTAAAACCAAGCTTCCTGAATTTTTTCTGCAGCAGCTCCTTTTTATCCTGATCAAGCTTCCTGCATCTGTAAAATCCATTGCCTGCCGCCTCATAGCAGGAATCAAGCATGATGGCGTCATCCGCCTTTTCAAGCACCTTCAGCTCCTGATATTTCTCCTTTTTCAGCATATATGGTATGACATTAATGTAGTCATATATGAAATTCTTCTTGATATTAAATCCATAGAGTCCGGGAAGCCGCACGATCAGAGCGTCCGGGAAATTTTTTCTCGCCCACGCTTCCAGGTAATACCGGTTCAGCCCATATGGCTGAATGCCGTTGCCGACCCCGCCCTTTCCTCCTGACAGAACAGAATCCGACTCGTCCACCCCCACGGGATTCTGGTATACATCGATGGTGGATATCAGCACGAGACGCTGCGGATTGATTGCACTGATATTTTTTTCCGCCTCCAGTATCAGCTCCAGGTCGCGTTCCGGCGCGCTGTTTGCCAGATACTTTTCCGCACGCACTCCCGCATAGATGAGTATCTCCGGCTCCAATCCATATGCTTTCTCGACATTCTGCGAATTATACACTCCCTTGATGCGGTTCCTCGCCCTCGCATAGAGATTGCTTCCCACAAATCCTGTATAACCTACCAATGCTACCATATTAGTTTCCTCCCATTTTTTCAATACTCTCAAAACTGTACTTTTTGCGCCTGAATACAAGATCGACCAATATCTGCAGATACTTTATAATTATGGAAAGTATTCCAAACAATCCAAAAAAGGCAAAGGACATAAAAAAGATCGTCGTCGTCCAGCCTGCTACCGGTGTGCTGAACAGATACACCACGGCTGAGTATATCGCCACAGCGATCGCGACCAGCATCATGAGCACGGTCATCGTCACCGCAAACTGATACCCCAGCCCCGTGAACAGAATCATGCTGTTCACCGCAAGGTCCGTCCGATATCTGCGCTCTGTCTCATCATTCTTGACTCCCCTGACATTGACGGCCTGATATCTGATGTTCGCAGTCTTGAGACCACAGTTCGCATAGAGCGCCTTGCGGTACGGCACCGACTTGTTCATGCTGCTGATGCGGTTGATCACCCTGCGGCTGAGCACCCTGAATCGCTCTGTTCCCAGCTGATATGGATAATCCGTGAACCTGTTAAACACTTTATAAAACAGCTTTGATGTAAAGCGCTGCTTTTTGTCGGGAGAGGCGCTCACAATATCATACCCTTCCAGCGATCTCTGATACACGCGCATGATCTCTGTCGCTGCAAAGTCAGGAACGCACGTGTCAAACTCCAGCACGAAGTCCCCGATTGCCAGATCAACGCCGGCATTCATCGCCGCCTCGATTCCGTGAAAATGACTCATATTCAGCACCGTGATGGTGGTGCTTTTCGCCTGTTTACTGATTTTGCGCACGATATCCACACTGCTGTCATGGGAATAATCGTTCACACAGATTATCTCCGAGTGCTCAAAATTGTCCTCCAATACGCGCATCACCGCCTGCAGAAACTCTGCGATCAGCGCCTCATCATTGTGCACATAGAGCACCGCAGACATAAAATTTTTCTCTTTGTTTGTCATGTGCTACACCCCTTCCAGGATAGCGTCCAAATCATACACTGTGTTAATTTTCCCCGACAGGACGCCCACAAATGTAGGATTCGTCGCATAAGTCCGCACCACGGTCGGCCGTGAATCATCAATCTCCGAGCTCATCAGGATCGGTTTCATGGAAAACAGGGAATCCCTGTACGTAAACGCATATTCCTCCCGCAGATATTTGCGCGCGAGGTTTGCCATATACGGGAAAGCGCTCTCCGGCTTTGCCTTACAGTCATTGCAGTTGCCAAGATGCCTGCCGCTGCAGTAACCGTCGCTGTCCGACTGACAGGCAAACTGCGGAACTGCGTTATAACTTGTCGCATGCGGGGTAAACGTGACAGATGTCAATGAGTGCAGCCCCGTTTTCCCAAACGGCATGATGGAAAAAAAGGGGCCATCCATCACTGTAAACCCGTATTCCCTCAGTTTGTCATTGACCTCGCAGAGTATGATCTCACACAATTCATACTTAATGCCAAACGGTTCGTATCCGATCAGATTCAAAATCTGATTGGTGGATGCATACGTAGCGTTGAGCACAAAACCCGACTGATATTCCCGCAGACCGTCCTCCTGCTTTCCCCTGACGCACAGCACATAGGCGTCCTGTGTCCTCTCTATTCGTTCAATATCAATACCAAACTGCAGCTCCACCAGACTTCCCAGCCCGCCAAGCTTCTCCATGAAATAGTCCTTTAAGATCATGGCGTCGTACGTGTACTCCCGCGTCAGGAACGCTCCGTCGCACATGCCCTTCCTGAAAAATTTTTCCGGATGCAGCTCCTCACATGGTATATTCGCCGCCTCGCAAAATTTGCGAAACTGTGCGCCGTCGGACCAGGAATACTCGCTGGAGGTGGCATACACCTTCTGAAATTCCCTGTTAATGCAGAAGCCATAATCCGCGTTGAAGCGCGCAAAATACCCCGCGGACTTCATCGCGGTTGACAGCGACCGTGGGTAGTGGTACCCCTGGTGCACCCTCGCCTGATTGATGTAGGTCGCCCGCTGAAACGGCCCGCCATCGCACTCCAGCACCAGTACGTGCTGCCCCCGACTGGCACAGAAATATGCGGAGTACAGTCCGTAAAGTCCCGCGCCAATGATAATTTTGTCATATCTGTTTTCCTGTTTCATGGTTACTCTGCCCTTCATCCCGCGAAAGGATCTCCCAAAAATAATATCTCGGCCTGCGCTTTGTCTCCATATAATTTCGTCCCACATACTCCCCTATGATGCCGAGCGACAGCAGGATCGCCCCGCCAAGAATCCATATGGACATCAGGATCGATGACCAGCCGCCCACAGTATAGCCGAAATAGTGCTCATAGATAATGTGTATGATCATGCCGAAGCCCACAAGGAGCGCCAGCACCCCCATCGCAAACACCATCCTGATCGGCTTGATGCTAAACGAGGTAATGCCGTCCGCCGCAAGGGTAAGCATCTTTGTCAGCGAATACTTGGACTTCCCCTGCATCCGCGGAAATACATCAAAGTACACCACGGAGGACTTTAACCCGATATCCGGTATGATACCCCGCAGAAACAGATTCACCTCGCTGTATTCCGCCAGCGCATCCAGCGCACTGACACTCATCAGCCTGTAGTCGGCCGAGTTTTCATAGATATCGCAGTCCATGAGCCGCATCGTCTTATAGAACAGTGTCGCAGACAGCTTTTTGAAAAAGCCGTCTGTATCTCTGGAATTGCGCACACCATACACGACCTCGCTGCCATTTACATACGCATCGATAAATCGTTCCATGGCATTGACATCCTGCTGGAGGTCAGCGTCTATGGTAATCGTATAATCACAGTACGCTCTGGAATATAACATCCCCGCAAGGATTGCGTTCTGATGCCCCCTGTTGTGTGCAAACCGAAGTCCCTTGATCTCCTCCGTGCCGTCATACAGACCTTTGATAAGCTCCCACGTCCTGTCCCTGGAACCATCATCTACAAACACAATCCTGCTTTTATCCGATATGATCTCCCTTTTTTTCAATTCATGGAGCTTGTCTAAAAGCTTCCCCGCCGATGTTTCCAGAGCTTCCTCCTCATTGTAACAGGGAACCACGATGTAGAGTACACCCCTTTGTCTACTTTTGTCCACTTACACTTACACTAATCCTTTCCTCTCAGAACAGATTTTGTTACTGTTCACTCCGTTCCAGTAACATGTAAAAATCCATGCAAAATTTGCTTCGCAAATGGATTTTTACTTGCTGCCACTACATTTTCTCACGGACTTAGCAGTAAATGCTAAGTCCTGTGTGAACAGTAACCAGATTTTTTTATTCTTAAAAATAAAGTATAAAACTTAATTCCATATTTATCAATGCATTTCTGATAATTTATAATCTTTTCGGAATATTACCGCACAGAGCACCGGTATCAGGCACATCGCCGGAAGCGCATAGCGAATGCACGTATTGACCGGTGAGATCAGGCAGACCAGAATATTCACAACCGCCGGAAGCACGGCCGCAGTCTCGCGATATCTCCTCCTGATCAGCAGATATCCGGCGGCAAAGACCACACACCATGTATAGAAGCCGCAGCGGTACAGCAGTCCGACTCCCGGCAGATACTCCATCTTGCTGACCTGTTCGAGCAAAAATCGAAACCGTGCAAAGGCATCGATCTGGCGGGCCTGATGCATTCCCTCCGTGAACATATTCCTGTCCATCTCATAGAATCCATTGCCCTCCTTATATGGCCGTACCTCCGGGTAATAGTATCCATATGAGCATTCCAGAAAGGTATTCACATAAGAGAGCGGATGACGTATGAACTGGGCAAACCACACGCTGAAATACTCGTTCTTTATCTCATCAAACTCAGAGTTCGTCCCATCCGCCGACGTCGCCTCACATATTTTCAGACAGTTCTTCACCCAGTCAGCCAGCTGCGGATTGTACACCTGGACAAGCTCTTCATAATCAAACATTTCATTCAAAAAGGCGCGCTCCTCCGCCGTCACGTCCTCCGGATAATCCTGTCCGTACTTTGCAGTCTGCTGAAACAGGATGCAGTAGGTGTCTTCCTTGACTTTCAGGTTCACCACGCCGAGCGCCGGGTAGAGCACATTGTTCAACAGGAAAACTACAGCAAACATCGCAGCCGCCCAGCCAAGGTACAATCCCTTTTTCCCTCTCTGCACAATGATGAACAGAACCGGCACGGTAAACAGAAGCACAAAGATTCCATTGTTCCTCGTCTGTGTCATAAGCACCCCGTACAGGAGCATCCGCAATAAATGCTTTTTTCCTGCAAAAAACTGCTCCGGTCTGACAATGCACCACACCAGCTCCACCGCGTACAGAAGTGAGAGCGGCCAGTAGAGCGAATCCTTGATGTAGGTGACGTCAAAAATTGCCCACACCGTAAACAGCCCATAATATGCCAGACCTGCCCACCGAATCCAGTAGGGAACCCTAAGCTCCCGAAACAGCACGCACACACGCGCCACCGCAAATGCGGAGAGGCAGGTCTGTATCAGCGGTATCACAAACATACCGAGATTGGGTATCCCCCACCTCTGCGCGTACAATGCCGTCGCCCCGTACAGAAAGCTTACCAGCGGCGGGTGATGGTTAAAAAAGGAGCCGACATCATACAGACGATAAAAATCACAGATCTGCGCCCCGCCATCCCACGACATGGAGCACGGATAAAACGCGATCAGATACGGCAGTCTGCACAGAATGACCACGAGCATCGCGCCGGACATCACATGCTTCTCAAACAGCCAGCCAGTGATGCCGGAAGCAGTACCATTTTCCACCGGCCTGTCCACATAATCCGTAATCTTCCCGCCAAGGAAAAAGACAATCACATAAAACAGCGGCAGATAACCCACAAACAAAAGCACCGCAAACACACCATACTTCAAATCCGCGTTGGCCTCCTGCCCCCTTCCTATGACCATGGCAATCGTAAACAAAAAGGATATAACTCCATATCCGATCTGTTCTCTCCGCTTTCCGGCAGGCAGCAGGTCCCTCCGAAGCCAGACGCGCCTATACACATAAACCAGAATTACCAGCGCTATCATCTGCGCAATTCCGTCCCCATGAAGCGCCATCGACAGATTTCCGGTGGACTCCACATCCGCAAACAACGCGACTGTGGAGCACACTGCCAACAAAAATACCATTAATTCTCTGATCTTCGTTCTCATATCTTCCTCATCCATCACTCATCCATCATTCATTCGCACATTTTTACAACCCAGATATCGCCGATTTTTCGCACGCAGCCCTCATGCGGATAAACTGCCATGGACTGATACTCCTCCGTCTCCATAATGGCTTCCTTGTCCGCAAATCGCAGATCTGCCATGTCATATCCGACAAACATTTTGATGAAATTGTCCCGCACGCTTGTCGTGAGCAGACCGTTCTCGAGCGCCACCCCATCAAGATCCCTGAGATCCTCAGCGTCCAGAATGTCAACCTCGACAGTGCTAGGGTTATCCCTGTAATAAAACTCTCCGAGGATCTCGATCCTGTCGCCGTTCTCATACCCCTGCGTGCGCTCGACCATGGCGATCACCCTGTTAAAATACTGCTGTACCCGCTCAGTCGCAAAGTGCGTCCTCAGATACGCACGGTTCGCCAGGAGATAATCCGTATAGCTGCTCACAAATATCGTGCACACTGTCACAAGCACGGCCACGTACCGCAATCCGTTTCTCCATCTGACGGACACGGGCTTTATGTGCCAGTCCTCCATGCAGTACTCGAGGAGCGCCAGCACAGTGACATAAATCAATGCGTAAGCGTACAGCATCAGCATGGAATACACGACCTCCGGTGCCATGAAATAGATGAATGCCGCCGCCAGCGGCACAAACCCGCACAACAGCACCAGCAGCAGGAGCGTCGGAATATCCTGATACATCTTCCTTGCGATCACAAGATAGAGAAACAGCGCGATTGCCAGCACGCAGGTAATGATGTTTGCCGCCTGCGCCGTGCCGCTCACAAACGCGAACGGTTTCCAGAGAAAGTATTCGAGAAACCGCTTATAGCACCTTCCGATCAAGATCGGCATCTCGCTCAGGGCTATCTGCCCCATATTTCCCACACCGCCATATGTCTCCTGATCCAGACCTGGATAAATCACATGCGACAGCTTCATATAGATAAGCACCCCCGCGCCAAGCACCAGGACGCACACGATTCCCTTCCGGATGATCTGTGGAAACTTTTCCCCGTGAAAGATATCCGCAATCATTCCGAGCAGCATCAGCGTGATCGCAAAGCTGATATAGCTCTGGTATGTTCCGAGCGCACAGATCAGCAGCGCCATACAGGGCAGCCACCCATGCCGGTATTTTCGCAGAAGATACACGGCAAGCGTCACCATCAGAATGCCGATTCCTGACGTGTGCGCCATAAACATAAACGTCATCGTACTCACGATACTCGGAAACGTCTCGAGGACTGCTGCCGCAAGGACCGCACCGGTGGCGCTCTTTATCTGTAGTATTTCCAAAATCAGGCAGGCTGATACAGCGATGCACACAATCAGCAAAAAACCATGTACCGCCGGAATACTATATTTTCCTCCCAGAGGATGAATGTACTTCAAAAACCAACGGCCAAGATAATCACCACTGCCGTAAGTGTCCATGTTGTTGGCGTCATCCCAGTTGAGGAACTTACCAGTCAGCATATAAAAATGCGTGAGCCAGCCGGTAATCACCCCCGCTATAAAGCACACTCTCGTATGCTTTGGTATTTTTTTATACAATTGTGTCAGCAAATCAAACCTTGTCCTATCCATATCCTCATTCATACCTCTCATGTGCCAGCGCAAACGTTGTCCCGACAATATATCCGTCCGCCTCATAAAAATTCAGCCCACAGTCCAGATATTCCGGCAGCTCCTCCGGCTTAAACACAAACACATAGGAGTCATCCGGATGCTGTACGCTATACTGCGTGTCCTCGATCACACTCAGTCCCCTCGCAAAATAAAAGATATTCATCGTGAGCATGTTATCATACGCCCACTTTGCCATCTCCAGAATCTGTCTGTTTTCATAACTGTTTGACACCCACACAAAATGCGCAAGACCTTCCCTCTCCGCAAGCTCGTCCCATATCCCATCCTGCAAAGCAGACACATATGTCCTCCGCGGCGCAAAGCGCTCCCGCTGCTCATATAACTTTCCGCTGATGTCCACCATCTGCAGGATGCAGCACCCTGTCAGCAGCAAAAACGGAATCATGGCGGCAGCCCTGTTTTTTATATAGTTCTCCCAGATTTTACCATTGCAGACAATCACGACAATATAGATGAGATAGCACACCGGCCACACAATCCTCCCTGTCGAGCGGAAAATACTCCAATAGTGCGTCAGCGTGCTGCTGTCAGTCAGGACAAACAGCAGTCTGTCATTCCATGTGACAACCGGCGACGCCGCAAACACAATCAATCCGACTGATATCAGTATTCCCACAAGGATTTCTATGACATATCTCCTCATGCTCCCGCCGTGATTTCTGACCAGCTCCAGCATCAGATAGACAACCGCGACAGCCATCAGTCCAAAGATCCCGATTCCCAGATAGGCAAACCCCTCGTACTGGCCGTCACAATACATCGGAAGCGCATCCAGAAAGCGCGAGTATCCCTTTGCGTTAAAAAAACCATTTAAGTTAAAGCTCCACTCACCCAGCCCCACATCCCCAGAGCCCGCGCGCGTCGAAAATCCTCCCAGCAGATACGTACTGATAAAAAGCACGCCCGCAAAAGCAATCCCTGGCAGCAGATGTCTCCACCGGACGCCCCTGTCCCGCAGGAAGCTGCACAAAATGTATCCACACAGAAACGCGCCGCACATTGGCAGAAAATACAGATGGACCGCTGCGGTCAATCCCCCCACGATTCCCCAGCAGAGCGTCGTATACCTCACATTGTGGTAATCCTTCCTGTGCCTGACAAACAGATAGATCGCCGCAAGGACCAGCCAGTGCCCGCCCAGCGCCGTATGCCGGAACATCCGCTCGATGACAATCGGCGACACGACAAAGAACATGCTGCCGACTAAGATCTGCAGCCTTCCAGTCAAAAATTCCCGCAGTATTTTCGCGGCAAACACTCCCTGCAGGGCAAAACTTGCGATCCCCCACCAGCCAAAATACTGGAATGTCCCAGGCAGGAGCGGTGACAGCGCCTTAAAAAATACAGCCAGGAGCGGTATCGAATCCGTAAAAATGACCGAGGTGTATGATGGGTACGCCAGATTGTCGGTGAGTCCAATTGGAAATGTCCAGCTTCCCCGTCTGTAAAAGCACCAGCCCAGATAGTGCTGCGTCAGATCTCCCTGCCCCAGAAGCCAGTCGTCGTAGACGGGATTCAGGACATTTATCCCGTAGATCATGACAAAGGCCAACGCGCCGGCCAGGGCGGCCAGTCCATATAATACCCGATCATTTTCATACTCTTTGCGCATCCTCAATCCACCTTCACCTCACAAATGTATTGTGCAAAGTCCCACAGGTTTTCATACAGATGACCTCTGTATTTTTCCCGCAGTGCGTCCGAGACAGCGTGACCGCTCAAAACCAGTCCGTAACCGCACCCCGCATTGACTGCCGTCATGACATCCGTCTCGTTATCCCCGACCATATAGGAACCTGACAGATCGATATTCCACTCCGCCACAGCGCGCTCGATCAGGCCGGTCCGCGGTTTTCTGCACGCGCACCCATCCTGTTCCACATGGGGACAATAGTAAAACGCATCGATTGCCGCATCGTGCCTCTGCAAAATACGATTCATGTATCCGTGCAGCCGCTCCACGTCCTGCCCCCCAAAATACCCTCTGCCGATACCCGACTGGTTTGATATCACAATCAGCCTGTATCCGTGCTTTTTTAACAAAGCCAGCGCCTCGACCGCACCGTCGATAAATTTCAGTTTGTCCGTCTCATGCAGGTAGTCGACATCTACATTGATCGTGCCATCCCTGTCCAGAAATACTGCTCTTTCCATATAACCCCCCATATATACTCACGACAGATGAAATCTGCCGTGAGTATCGCGCCAGCCGCAGCCACGAAGTGGCATATTTCCTTATGCGGCTGTGCGCATCACATTATACTGAGCGGTCAGTCTTTTCGACCGCCAGTATAACCGCCCGCGTCCGCCAGTCATCGAAACAGAACTTCCCTATATTTCTTTCCTGTCCGATCCCACGAAAAACGTTTCACATTCTCAAATCCCTGGTCGCAAAGCCGCCTGATCTTTGTCTCATCCCCCAGCAGATCTGTCAGCGCCCGCGCAACCTCACCGTGATCATCAGGATTTACATACACAGCCGCGTCCCCTGCTACCTCCGGAAGGGAACTGACACCGGAACAAATCACCGCGGTTCCCAACTGCATCGCTTCGATCGGCGGAAATCCAAACCCTTCAATCAGCGACAGAAACAGAAAAACCCTGGCTCCATATATCAACTGATACAAATCCTCATTTTTTTCTACATACCTGATACAGGTGATTCCCCGTATCGCCGCCGCATCCGAGGTAAACGGGCTGCAGTCGTCTATTCCTACAATTTTTAACGCCAGCGGGTTCTCTGCCATACGGCAATACTGTTCATAACTCTTTACTATCCCCTCCGCATTCTTGTGTGGAAGTCCTGACGTGACAGCCAGAATATATGCTTCCTCTGGCTCCTCGTACTCTCTGGGGGTGATGCGGTTATAACCGTTATTGATCACCGTGATCCTGTCGGCGGGCGTCCCTGCGTATTTCACGATATCCCGCCTCGACGCCTCCGAGATCGTAATCACATCATCTGCCCTGCGCGCCGAAGCCTTCAGCCGCCACATAATATAAAAATTCTCCAGTCTGTTAAAATATGCCGGATAATGTTCGTGATAGTAAAATGGAATCATATCATGGATAATAACGCTCTCCCTTGTCAGATGGAGCATGGATGCGTATCCTCTCGGAAAGAGAACCTTGTCCGCCTTTAGCCTTCTGACACGCAAACTCACCTCAAACAATTCCCATAAAATACAGGTGATCCTGCTGTGCGGATTCTTGTGTATCTCGATAAATTGAACCGGAGAGATGTCAAAATCCTTTTTATTATACGCATTTCCCAGAACAATCAGTTCGTTCCCATCCGGGTGAGACGCGAGCTCCCGCACAAGATTCAATGCCAGATTATAGATTCCAATACTCTTCCCAGCTCCCTTCACCAGCTTAAAACAATCGATTACCAGCCTCATACTCCAAACTCCTATCATGTACCATTTTCACGGCTGCTGTTCATACAATACCATATTGCTAAAGACAGGCCGCTTCATCCCATATGGCTTCCCATCCTCCCGATACCATGTGTCGCATCCGCACTCCGTATTCATATGATCCACAATCTCCTCCGGCAGTTCCTCCCCGCGTCTCAGATAATATTTCTTCGCTCTGTTCAACCGGTCTACAAAGGTTACCGTACAAAAATGATCCGTTTCATGAAGATACTCCCGAAGAAGCTCATATCTTTGTTCATAATAATATTTCACATATTCCATCTCATCCTGATACGACATGTAAGAATAATTTGTTTTAACGTCGTCGCTCTCCCACCGGATCTCATCCATCTGCACCGACTGTTCAATCCTGCGGGCAGTCACGGCAAAAAGATCTCCGATGTACAGCTGATCAAACTTTCTCCTGACATCACCCTGAAATTCCTCGTTCTCAAAAAGCGCTTCACACGGTCCGTCCGGAAACCCATTCATCTCCACATATATGTTTCTCCTGTCATTTCCAAAGGCCATGTCGTAATCCCACGCAGGGCCGGCATATAGTTTTCCTCCCTGACTGTCGGGAACTTTATAATAAAATGTGCTGTAATCATTTGCATCCACATCATTTGTGAGCATATCCACCAGATACATTGCCGCATAAGAATCTGTGTCAATATACTGCTTTAACTGATTGTATTTCGAGGCTGAGTCACAGTCCGCAATCAGATCCGCGACCATCCGGACATATTGACTGATATACGCAACTTCCTCCCCTGATGCAAGCTCCGGATTGCGGACTTCAAATCTTCCAAGTCCATTCATAAAATAACAGTCCTCTTCATCCAATCTGTATGCATCCGAATCCACGATCAGATTCTGCGCCTCTATCAGATATGCGCGGTCCTTGCTGTTATCCTGCTCCCTGCCCACATATTCATAATATCTTTTCCCATTTTCCTCTACAATGCTGTTAATACCCCCCTCCTGTACGTTTTTTGACTTGTCATCCGTCACTTCGATCCGGTTCGTCCCAAACTCAACCTTCTCACAAATCAGATAGCTTCCCGCATATTCCTGATTGAGATAGACATCGGCATACTCTGCCTGAACCGCATAGGGAACACCAAGCTCCTGTGCCAGCCGGTACGCCAGATAATTTCGTATATAAGAACCGTCATATGCGTTCGCCTGCAGTACCCATTTGGCTGCCGCCCCCATGGAGAGCAAATCCTGCGCCTTTTCAAACTGCAGCTGGTATGTCTTTTTCCGGCAATGCGTACTGGTATTCCCGCGCATTCTCATTTTCTCAAAATTCCCGTCACAGTCAACGCTGCCATCTGCATTTATGCTGATCAGGCTTCCGGGTTCTGTGTTCCCCGTCTGCCCGTGCACATAATCCATCGTCCCATTGTACGTTGATATAAAGATCACCGGCAGATTTCGGGACTGCATCACACGCAGCCGATAGATCTCCTCCGCGCCGCCCTTCTCTACAACAGACAATTCGTATTCCCTTCCGGCGACAAAATAAACAGCATCCTCTGCTCTGACACTCTTTCCATCTATTTTAACAGAAAACACTTCCTGATCATACGTCAATTTCAGATCGTTCCGGCTCCAATACGAAGGCAAAAAGAAATATCCTTCGCTCCCCTGCACAAACAGCTTGACACGCTGCCTGCTGTCCTCTGCGCCGTCGACCTGCACGAGCGCAATCTCTATAAAACCTTCCCCGTTCTCCAGCTCTCCTCCGGCATTGGCGTTGTTGACCTCCGTTTTCTCATCCGATGTCAGCTCTCCCTGGTCATGATCGGCAAATCCATAATACGTATCCAGAAAGCAAATCCGATCCGCAACATATTTCTCCAGCACATCATATTGATACCCAAAGGAATCATCCTCCACACACCTCTGCTCCAGCCCTGTCGCGATCATGTAACTTCTGTACTCCTGCATGAATGCTCTGACCAGTTCCGTGTCAATCCCCTGCACCCTGAGCTTCTGCCATTTCGCAGAACACACTGGCATAATCTCCTGATCCCAATATTCCTCACTCAGGCCAAAATCCTCTGCAGTCAGCAGCATCCTGCTCGTCTCATCCCATGTGAGATAATTGAGCCTGTCACTAAACCCACCCAGCGCATACTCCAGCTTGTCCGGCATTATTTTGTACTGCCGCCCTCCATCCTGCACGGTCCTTTCTACATAGATGCAGTCATTGGCAATATTATTGTACGCATACACAAGCTGAAGAAAAAGAATATAGTCGCTCATGCCATCCGCGCCCGCCTTTTCCATAAACGCCGCGAGCTGCTCTTCCCCCATATCCTCCTGTTTGATCAGTTTATCGTCAGGGGCAAGCTCTATGACCGCCTTTGACCATTTGGGCGCCAGAAGATACAGCCCCTTATAGCTGTTATTCTCCACCACCTCAACAAAGCTGTATTCCCGCACCGTCCCACTCTGATTATTTATGATATTCCACATGTCGGCTGCAAGCTTTGCGCGCATCAGCGACTTGTCATTTTCTGACACTGCATACAGCTTCCAGTCGCTGTACTTCCCCGAGTCCAAAAGAGGCAGCTTCTTTTCGTCCTCGTAATCCTTCTTCACCAGCTTTAACGAGTACGTCTGCGAATTGACATTCTGCTTCACGAGCACACAGGAATTTTTGACATTCTGCCTGTTTACCGCATCCTCATCCGGTTCAAAAAGCACCATATTTCCCCTGCCATACACACTCTGCATATGCCCGTCTGTATCCAGCCGCATAACTGGCGCTCCGGAAATAACAAGATCAAAGACAGAATAAGAATCCTCGTATACGGCCCACAGTCTGACACTGTCCCCCGCCTGCATCAGGTCATTGACATTTCCCAAGCCATCCCTTCGTTCGACATAAACAGTGCATCCCGGATCTGTCACTTCAATGTGACAGAGCAGATCACGCTCCGACGCAGACTGGCTGACATAAAACACATTGCTTTTCTGATCATACGCCAGATTCTGCCCTCGCACCTGGAGCAATTCATGCGCGTTTTCCAGACTTTCAGTGTATACCTTCCCCTCCACAAGCGCCTCTATCTGCTCCAGCTCCAGAATATCAAAACCGCCAAACTTAGCCTCCTCTATCCGCTTAAAGAAAAGCAGGAAGATTCCCAGCAGAAGAATCAGACTGCACAGCCAAATACGCTTTTTTCTTATCATCCAATATGTTCTCCCATCTCCAAAAGCCAGTTCACACTGATAATCTCCTCTCTTTTCCGAATGCTTTCGATCACTTTTGTATCGATCTCTTTCTTCGCATTCACCTCGATTACCAGCTCGCTGTGCCCCTTGCTGTAATTCGCGGACTTCAGGCAGGCTTTTTTATACGCCTGCCCAATCTCTGCCATGATCTTATCCGTATCAATATCCTGACTGCCGCGGACAATGATCAGATATTTTTTCCTGGCATTGCAATAAAAACTCGCTGCCACCAGCACTACCGCAATCACAACCGTTGATATCACAGCCAGCTTATAGATCTGCGCCCCCACGCACAGTCCTTCCACGATCGACCAGAAAATATATACCGTATCATGCGGGTCCTTGACCGCAGTCCGAAATCTCACGATAGAGAGCGCACCTACCATTCCTAACGATATCGCCATATTACTGCTGATCATCAGCATGATGACAGATGCGATCAGGAGCATCACGACATTTCCCACATTAAACTTAGCATTATAGCTGACTCCGGAATAGGTGATCCGGTATGTCGCAAATATCACAACCGCGACCAGAATGCCGACTCCCAATACAAATAAAATCTTACTGACATCCAATGATTCATTATTGACTGTAAACCAGTTTAATATTTCCTTCTTTGACATATGTTCTCCTTAATCCGTATTCCCAAATCTTCTTTTCTTCTTTTCTATTTCTATAGCTCCTTAACTATACATAATGCTGCATAAGCGGTCTTCCAATACCATATTTACTCATCGAGACATTGGTGAGATAATACTTTCCCAAAATACTCCTGACTGACTGCAGAAGCTCACCGTTATATTTTACCTCCAGTATCACATAGTCCGTACAGACCGGTACATAGGGAATATCGTCGCCATACAGGTCAAAGCAAAATTCACTTGCCCGGACATTCCTGTCAAACGTAATGCGCGTATTAAATTCCCCGTAGACATATGCACGACGCTCATACTCAATAACGGAGGAAGGGCGGTATGCCCCCAGCATGAGAAGACTGTACAGCCTTGCCGCGGTCTCCTCACCATAATCCAGCAGGGTATCATACTCTCCTGCTGCATATCTGCATGCATCCTCCCTGCTCACCAGCAGACTGTCCTTCTTCTGATACGCCCCAATCTTTTCCTTAATCTCAAACTTAGCATTTTCCTGCCCCGGATCATAGATCCGCAGACGGATTTTTCTCCTTTTTTCTATCCCGTCATACTTTTGAGTAAAATCTTTACTGTTCCATGAGTCAAAATAAAGACTTCTTACCCTATAATACCCCTTCTCTGAATATTTGTCGAGCCTCAAAAGAACTTCCAGTTCATTCTGCAGCCGGATACTGTCACCATAACTCATCATATATTTCAATTCCCTGCGGGATACTGATATCATAGCTTCCTTCTCCTAACCCATCCGCAACATCTGTGTGCCGATCACATGATTGGCTTTATCAATACATTTCAGTGTCACCTCAGCTCCATCCGGCAGCTGGTCCCGTGGAATGAGAAACAGCAGCCCGCATTCAAGCAGGCTCTCATCATTGATCGTCTCTGCCAGATCGGTGCGTTCAACCTTCTGCGCATAGAACGAATCATTTCCTGACACAATGTACACATCATCCCACAGAGTGCCTTCCTCCTCATGATACGACCAGCCGACAAGCACAAACATATCTTCTCCATCAATCTCCTGTACAGCACCCGGCATGATACATTGATTGTCATCTACCCCCGCATCCCACACCACCTGTACGTCCTTGTGTCTGTACGAGGACATATCATAACTATACAGGGTATAATGCTCAAATACATGTTGGTCAAATCCAAGTGATAATAAAAGCTCCTTCTCCTCAGTGTCCGTATCAGACACGATATAATCCGCCTCGTAATCAATATGCTCCGGCAGACTAAAACGATACAGACCGGATTGGACTGCCTCTGTGTATTCATATGGGCTCATCGCTGTCGCCTCCAGGAAATATGGATATGTCTGCTCGTGCGCTCCCATATAGGTAACCTTCCCGGACAGCTCGGTATCATTCATGACAAACTCGAGCGCCTCCTTCAATGAATAACTGAAAAACTCCATATTTTCATAATCAGCCTTGTACTGCCCTCCGAAATAATATCCCAGAAAGAAAGCCGCAAAAACCGTATACACCCCTGTGATGACACCTAACACCACTTTCCGCGAAACCTTGTTCCCAAGCCGCGATGCCGCCATAAAGACACCTTCCACAATAAAGTATGCCACCGAAAGAAATGCCGCATTCATTTTATTGGTATTTGCCACCGTGCAGCAGCCTATCACAAACAGCAGAACAAACCAGCACAGATATAAAAACTCCTGACAAAACACCTTTTCCCTGAATGATTTGACCGACACCCATATGCTTCTCGCCAGCCCTGCTATCGCAAAAGGAATCGAAATATAGTAGACTGTCCCGAACAAAGGCAGCGAATTGTACCGCAGAACATCATAGCAGAAAATGCTTTTGACCGTGGTAACAATCGATGCCGCACTGATATTCTTTAAACTGATCTCTCCGCTTCTATAATTTGAGAGCTTTGTGATCGTAAAAATACCGAGCTGAAACTGGTCCAAATCAAATAAATTTACAATCTGGACCAGGATAAGCGGAAACGCCAACACTGCAACCGGCGCACCAAACGCCAGAATATTTTTCCACTTTATGTGCCGGATGCAGACCATTCCAAGCACATATACCGCGATAAAAAGCGGCATGACAATATAGGAAACCGCATATGTATACAGTATCAGACCTCCCCAGACACCCGCCACAAAAAAATGTCTGTTATTCCCAGACAAAGACGCCCTGATCAGGTAATACATAAATATCGTCCCCACTGCAAGCATCAGATTGCAGTCCATGCCAATCCGAAACAGCATCACATAGACCGGACTGACTGCGGTGAAAAAAAGATAAAACAAGGCTTTGGCCTGATGTTCCTGCACATGCCCGCCCGCGACAAGCTTAAACGTGCGCGCGCCAAACAAAATTCCGACAGCATACAGAAAAACTGCCGGAAGTCGTATTGCCGTGACATTTAATCCCAGCAGCCTGATCGGTATGATATCCAGATATGCATACAGTGCGCTCTGACCACCTCCATAGTTGGTCAGATACACCGGAAAGGAACTGAAATATCTGTCAATCCCCCAATTTCCAAGACAATATGCATCATATCCCATACCGATCTCATCAACATTCAGCCCAAATGGTATCTCACCCAGTCTGTATAGATGCACCCAGAGTGCAAATATAAACACACCTATAAAAACAAGCATCTCAACGATCTGAATTGACTTCTTTTTCATCACTTATGTACCTATTCCATCCTAAAAAGACACACATTCCACAAGCTCACCGGAATCCAAATCCAAAAGCAGAATTCGAATTGCCGCCGTCGCCCTCTCTTCCGCCGAACTCACAAACACCTCTTTTGCATTGATATAAATGCCATATCCGCCATCTTCGTTTCCAAACAGGCTCAGTCCCTCCTCCGAGACATAAGCCGCGCTATCGAACTCCCCAAAGAAATCAAGCGCAGACGCCGTCTTGTCAAGTCCATTCCAGACAATCAGATCTGCCGTTTCCACAATCGAATCCCATGGCAGTCCCAATGCTTCAAACAGCTGCAGATCATTCGGATACCCCCACTCATCCGTATCATTTACCTCTATCACAGCATGATATCCCGTGGCAGCCAACGCCTCCAGATAAACGGCAAGCTCCCTGTATCCACGGGACACAGGCGGAGTCTCATCCCCTTTTATAAAGCTAAATTCCTGAACTGTTTCATCCCTGATCACAGCCATTCTGATCTCAGGCTGCATAAACAGTGTTGTGTCATAGCACGCCACCCCGTCGAGTGATACCGTATATACGCCCTCCCTGATTTGTGTGAACCCTAATGTTCCGGCACAGCATTCCCTGTTCTGCCCATCCCCAACCAATGAAGCGAGATACTCATATTTTCTCTCCGAAAGGTTTGCAATCACAAAATGAATCTCTTCCGTGATGGCCGCCGCATCAATCCCCATATATGCAAACAACGCCCTGTAATCCGGTTTCTCCAGCAGTTCTCTGTTATTGACCTCTATGATAAAATTACAGTTCTCAAAATCTTTGTACTGGGCGCTCCTTCTGACAAACACACTCTCCCTGCATACAGTTTCCAGCCTATCGTAATACGCATCCATCTCCTGCAGCCGTTCCATGACATAGCGGCGCATCCGCAGCCTCCGCATAATGTCCCCCAGGCCACCGCTCCATATCCCTCAAATATGCACCGGAAGCATATATATCCGTCTCATACTGGTCCAGCATCGCATTGAGCCGCTCCTCAGGCCACGCGGAAGATCTCAGCTGCCGATACTTCTCATATATCCTGTCCCATACCGCCTCATCTCCATCCCGAATCAGCTGATCGATAAATTCACTCTCCATGACATAATTGACATCTGCTGATATTCCATATGGCACAGTAAACAATGGCGCATCGGCTTCCCAAATATTGCCCCAGCTGATATCCATATCCCACGGAGCATACAATCCGGTCAGTCTCCCGTCCTCTCCCCTTCTTATCAAAATATACAGATTTTTGACAAGATTACCTGCTACACTGTCATCCCCCTGTATCAAATTGAAAAACAGATAGAGATCGATCGCATTATCGAGATCTATCTTTGAATATAGACGCTCATCATCGCCGGGTTTTGCTGCCAGGTCGCCATAATATTCCATAAGCAGACAAGACCAGTCTCCATCATCGTCATCTATCCCTTTCAGCTCATAGCCGTTTCCACCTGTAGCATACACCCTGCTGCTGTCAGCCCAAGTCACGACCTTATACAAAGCCTCTTTGGCAATATCATTTCCGATCTGCATCTGCTTCCTGTCAACCTTATATCCCAGAGCATAGAGTCCCCAGTACTCGCCATTCATGAACAGCTCGAGATATCTGTACTCCACCCCTGTATCAATCCCCCGCTCATTGTCAGTCGAACAGAAATCCTTCCATAAATTACAGGAGAACACATTTCTTATCTTTTCCTGATCATTGTACGCCGCATACAGCACCCAGTCGTCATCCTGACGCATTCCCAGCAGTGAGATATCATTATCCCGCAAGTGTCCGCCTACGGATTCCTGCGTCAGTGAAACGGCGTATCCCTTTTTATCATATCCCCTTGTACTGCCGCCCCTGATGCAAATCGTCCCATCCGAGGATACCAGCCTCTTTGCCGCTCCCGGCTGATTGTCAAAAACAGTTATATTCATAGGAACCGGCTCATCTGCTATTTCTTCGGGCGACTCCACCCTGCACTCTATATTCATCATTGGCAGGGTTGTCCACTTTAGATAATACTCACTATAAGCATCCTCAGAATAAACCAGGAAATAAACGGTCTCATTGTTCTTGATTTGATCCGCAGTCATTTCGTCCGCCAGAAATGCGATCTCCAAATCCGCATCTGCCCCTCGAAGTTCCACCTCCGGATCGTATGCTCCTGCGCTGCCTTTCACAAGGGAATAATAAAATGTCCTGCTCCTATCATCATAAAAAAGCTTCTCCTCGTCAAAAATCAACGCATCAAGCAAACCTTCTGTCTTTGCCCGCATTTGAGTAATACCCGCTGCCTGACCACTGTTTACCATACATTGTGAATAATGTATCGAACCGCCCAGAAAACACGTCAGATATACTCCCATTATCACAGATGCCGCAAGAACACTTATCCCTAGCACTCTTCTCATTGATTTCCTCTTATCTACAGCACATCATCGCTGTCATATTCCAATATAGAAAATTTCTCTACATTTGCCTGCCTGATTTCATCTGACAGTTTTTCAAGGCTTTTTGCGGACAGCTCCAATACCAGATCCAGCCCTCTGCCAGTGAAATTGCGGCTTTTAACACGGTATTTTCTCGCAAATTTATTAATGATTTCCAATATTGCGCGCTCCTCTTCCGGCTGGCAGTGCAATACCAGAATAAGCGGTTTTCTGCCAAAGGAAATGTGTTCCAGACATAGCAGCATGATCGTCACCAAAATCGATGTCAGCACCGCGACCTCGTACAGCTGGCAGCCACACGTGATGCCAGTATGTACAGAAAAGATATAACATATCAACCGGATCTTTAACTGCCGTCCTGAACCTTAATATGGCCAGGGCGCCTATCGTTCCCAGAGTAATCACAATATTTGACTGCAGACATAAGATAATTGTGGATATAAACAGCGGAAGAATCGCTGTACAGATATTAAACGAGCGATTATAAAACGCCCTGTGGGAAACCAGCCTATACACTGCAAACTCGTATAAACCGATCAAAAGCGCCATAACCAGTACGGAACAGATCACTGATGTGCTGATTACTGGATTTTTATATGTGTTACTTATGTTTTCAATCGTATGTTGAATCATGTCCATCTCTCTTGTACTACCTTCCCATATTTTGTAATTTCTGTCGGCCCAATCCATATTTTGAAAAGGATGTCTGAATCAAATTTCGGTTGGTCACAATATGCTTTATGTGATTGGGAAGCACGTAATCAAACTTGACCTCCAAAGCATGCTTCCTTCGCTCCTGTACCGGACATCTTATATAATCACCGTCAAGAAAATGGTCGAAATCATCTGATACAGAAATATTTTCGTCCAGTGTGATGCGAATATTTGTAACCTCCTCCACATATGCTGTTCTTTCATAGTCAATAATCGCCTTGGGCATAAACCGCCTTGCCATACACACAGCACAGAATTGTTTCAGCAAAGGATTCTGCGTCTGCCAGAACAGCTCATCAGTATCCCCGTTTACTATTCTCATATAATCATCCATGGAAATCGGACAACTATCTTTATGACAACGACTATCACGTTTTTCTTTTCGCTCCAGCTTCATGAAGCTGCACTGACTACCATAATACCGAATCCTGTATTTCACTCTTTCCGATATGCCGGCATCATTCTCCTTTGCGCAGGTATCCTTATAATCATCAAAATAAAGACTATGAATCTCGTATTTCCCGTCACGGCCACCGTGAGAATCCTTATCAAGCACGGCATCCAGACGATTTCTGATCATCTCCAAATCATTTTCACTACAGCAATACTTCCATTCATTCCTGTATGTTTTTTCTGCCTTATTCCCGCATCGTCTGCTTCAAATAGCACTGCCCTAACCCTGCTTTAACCTTTCTTCATTTTGTATGTTTTATTACATTATATCAATTTTTTCAATGTTATTCAATATTTTTTTACACAAGAACCACTCCTCAACGGCCAAACTTGTCCAATTGAGAAGTTGGTCAATTCTGACTCTTGAAAATCATCCCAAACTCAATTACACTACAATTATCGTAACTACCCAATATCTTCATAGTTACAAGTACAAATCAATATAGACTACGCAGTACTGCGTAGTCTTCATATCTAATAATATTGCTTTTCTGGCAGTCCTTGTTCTGACCATTCCCTGAAACGACACTGCTACGCAGCCAGGCTTGTTTGTGAAACCATAGATTCTTCCCCCTATAATGGTCTAAAAACTTTTGTACTTAACTTTTGCGACCTTGTTTAAAGATTTGGTCTATTATCTCATATTTGTCGGAATTGGTTCAGGTTCATACTATCCACCGTTTACATTATCACACCTTAGAGCGTTGAAAAAAAGACTTTCCGAGAAACCTCGGAAAGTCCCATAAATTCAATGAATTTGCAATTACTCAATGATAGTAGCAACCCTGCCAGAACCTACTGTACGTCCACCCTCACGGTTTTCTGTGGTGGAAATCAGGGTGATTGCGTGTGATTTTCAGGGCTTTTTCGGTACCTTTTTCTTTTATATGCATCCTGTATCTGAGGTTTTGGGAATTTTTGTTATCATGGTGTTATCACGAAACTCTTTCTAATTCATTTGTGCAGACGGTCTGCACAATTTATTTTTTCATATCAATCCTACTTCTAATCTCCTCCGGATCTGGTAAAGCACTTTTCAAGTCTAGCGGAAGATCTGTACACAAATGATACTCGCTTACACCAATAGGTTTCGACATATCTCTTAACGCATATTCTGCAATGGTTCTATTCTCATCTCTACATAATATTAATCCAACAGATGGATTATCGTCTGGGGATTTAACCAAATCGTCCAGCGCCGACAAATAGAAATTCATTTTCCCTGCCTGCTCCGGTTTAAAATCACCTGTCTTTAAGTCAATCGCCACATAACATCTAAGCTTTGTATTATAGAAAAGAAGATCAATATAAAAATCTTTTCCGCCAATCTCAAGATGATATTGCTGTCCCATAAAAGCAAAACCGGTTCCTAATTCCATCAATAGCGAAGTAACATTCCTTACCAACTCATTTTCTATATCTGTTTCCAACATATCCTCTGTATAATTGATAAAATCAAACATATATGGATCTTTCATAGTACTTATAACAATATCCTTTTGTTCAATAGGCAATCTGTTTTCAAAATTTGAAATCTTATTTGCCACAACTTGCCTCTCATACAACTGACCCTTCACTTGGGATGCCAATTCATCTACCGACCATCCATGCTCTAAAGTTTTTTCCAAATACCATACATATTCTTCTTGGCTTGACACCTTACTCATCAACACTTGATGATGGCTCCAAGTAATCCTTGCCAATCCATACTTATCCACATCATCCTCAGCGAAAATCTGTGCAAACTTCTTCATATACTTTAAATTTCGAACAGAATACCCTTTTGCACCGGGATATTTCATCCTCATATCCTTAGATAAATTATCAACGAATTTATTACCCCATTCGGAGTTACGAATAATCACACTTCCAATGAACAAGTTTGTTTTCAGCACTTCACTATTCACACTAACGGACGCTCTATATTTAGCCTGATTCACATAATCATTTATTTCTTGTACTGCTTGTAAATACTCATTCGATGTTATAAGCATACTACCTTCCTTCCAAATTGTGCAGACCGTCTGCACAATTGTTAATAATAT
>VSNM01000060.1 GCA_009774245.1 Lachnospiraceae bacterium
AGTATCTGCAATTTTCAAGGTTCAATTGAGCCTAGTTTTTTGGTTCAGTTTTTCATAGATTACTTGACACTACCCTTTACGTGGATAGTGCGAAAAAATAATTTGTGGCTAATTATATTATCGCTTATTTTCCCGTAAAATGGGAGGTTTTTTTGCGAAAAATTTTTAATCGTCAGTGCTGTTTTTACATTAATCTTAGAGCGTAACAAAAAAGAATTATAATTATATCTTTCTTAGCTGCATATTTCCTTTCCGCGTCCGTGTGCAGAAAAAAACAAGGGAACTCGCTCGTAGTTCCCTTGTTTGAAATACGATACCAGTGTTCCGCTCGTGAACACTTTTCTTGTACACTGACTAGAGCAGCAAGTCCGCAATCTCGCGCTGCAGGTTCTGGTGGACATCGTAGATCAGCAGATCCTGATTGTACCTGAAATAGGATTCGCTCCCCCACAGTTCTATGAAATGCATGCTGCCTGCGTTTGCCGTGAGCTCTGTCACAAACAGGATCATCTCCTGTCCATTCCCCCATGCCTGCGCCAGGAAACCAAAAGCATTCTCCAACTGCCGCTGCACTTCCTCCACCTGCTTCTGATGTTTCTTCACCAGTGCGTCAAAGCGTTTTTTCAAAAGTGCAAACTGTTTCTTTGGCTCGTTTTCTCCGGAACATAGTGCCATATACTCGTTTAACAGCGCCATGGAATCGCGGTATTCCCTTTTCTGGTCTGCTCCCAGACTGTTCGCCGCCTCCGCGCTGTCTCTCTCCTCCTGTATTCTGGCACAGTTCTCATCGAGAAACTGCGTGATGCTGCCCGTCTCCTTCTTGGCGGAGCGCAGGATTTTCACCACGCGTTCCAGGACATGTTCCTGATGCACCGCCTGGTCAAACTGCCGGTTCAGATTCTCTAGGATCAGCCCCAGTAAGGACACTCTCTCATCAAATCCGGCCTTTCCCACGCGCTCCAGTAATTCCTCTGTCACAGTGCCGCCGAGAATCTCCTCCACTTTGTAATCAGACTGATACTTTTTAAACAGGTCATAATAGATGCTAAACTTTCCGGCAATCTCTGTGTCCGTGATATATTGCAGGATCAGGTTCTTGTTCACGTCAAAATGCTTTTTCTCATAGAGGCCGATCGCCAGCGACAGATCTTCCCAGCCCCTCGCCGTCACGTACTGCACACCGTCCACCGTCGTCCGGATCGAATAAAACCATTCCGGGTTGATTTCCAGAAACGTGATGATCGCCGCATGGATTCCTTTCTGATATGCATAGGATTTCCAGATGCCAAAATCTTCCTCGACTGAAAAACATTTCAGCCTATCCAGTGTCGCCACGTCAAACTCCTTCACGGATTTGTTGTACTGCGGCGGGTTACCTGCAGTGACGATCACCCAGCCCTCTGGCAGACGTCTGTTCCCAAAGGATTTATATTGGAGAAACAGCAGCATGGCGGGCGCAAGCGTTTCCGACAGACAGTTGATCTCGTCCAGAAACAGGATTCCCTCCCGCTTTCCAGACTCTTTCATAACTCTGTACACAGAGGCGATAATCTCGCTCATCGTGTACTCGGACACCTTTACTGTCTTCCCGTCGTACTCCCGCTCTTCAATTAAGGGCAGGCCGATCGCGCTCTGTCTTGTGTGGTGTGTCATGGAGTAGGACACCAACGCGATACCAAGCTCCGACGCGATCTGTTCCATGATCGCAGTCTTCCCGATTCCCGGCGCCCCTACCATGAAAATCGGCCTCTGCTTCATATAGGGAATGTTGTATTCACCAAATTCATTCTTGTCCAGATAGATCTCTACCGAACGCGTGATCTCATCCTTCGCCTCTCTGATATTCATGATAATTCCTCCTCGTCTATATACACCTTCATCGCCCACGCTGGCACTTTTACGTCCTCCTCCCGGCCAAGGAACACAAACGCTGTCTTGTACTTCGTCGGTTTTGCCGGAAATACACCGTAACCGTCTGTAAAATATAGCAGTCCCTCAATCCTCTGCAGCGCTCCCGTCTCAAGCAGGCGCTCGACGTGCTCAAATACAGGACGAAAATCTGTCCCGCCAAATCCTTTCAATGTCAGATGGGATATATACTGCTCCAAATCCTCCTGTGAGCGGATTGTCACATCTTCCTGAACTGCGGCGTCACACTGGATTATGTGAATGTTTACCCTTGATGTAAAGCTTTCCGCCTGACGAAGAATGTTGTACGTCTTTGTGAGAAACCGCTCCACCAGCTCTCCCTCACAGGAGCCGGAAGTGTCGATCGCGATCACAAACTCACGCAACAGGTATTTCTCCTTGTATTCCAGGGGCTCGATCAACGGCATACGCCTGTCGATGCGAAGTCCGTAGGTGTAAAAAATATAGTCAAACTCATCCAGGTCTGTCTGCACCCGCTCTTCCAGGCGCGACGCGAATTTTGACAAAAATGTGGCATAGTCATACTGCTCCCTCGTCAGCTTCCGAAGTGTTGTGACCATGTTTCCAGACAGATCTCCCATAGAATGCCTCGCAGCGGACTGCGCCTCCAGCAAAACCTGCTCCGCGACATTTCGCCACATCTGCTGCAGCTGCGTTTGCTGTCTCTGTAGTTCTTTCCTGTCCCTCTTTGTTCTGCTGCCTGCCTCCCTGTTTTTTTCATTGCTTTCCGACTGGCTGTCGTCTGTATCTTTGTCGCTCTTATCGTTTTTCGACTGGCTGCTACCTATCTCTTTGTCGCCCTCATCGTTTTCAGATTGGCGACTTTCTGTCTCCCTGTCGTTTTCATCGCTTTCCGACTGGCGGCTTTCAGACTCACTGTCTCTTTCTCCGCTTTCCGCCCTGCCGCTGTTTTCTTGCTCTCCATCATTTTCATCATTCCGCGCATACCATAATCGATGTTCATCCCGCCGGAACAAGGCGCCAAGCTCGTCAAATCCCATTCCGAAAAATGCAATAAATTCCCTGTCCGACTGCATATTTCTACGTAGAAACACAAAAATCTTCTGCGCGGACATCGCGCCGACTTCCGCCCTAATCCGCTCAGAAAGACTATGCCGCAGCTTTCCTTCCGCCGTTTCCTGCAAAAATGAATCCTTCCCCGCCACAATCTCCTCTAAAATGCACTCCGCCGCAATATCGGACGCCAGATCCCAGTATGCCCCCTGTTCCTGCAGTACAAAGAAAGGATGCTGATACAGACAATGAATCACCGTATGCAGATAATCCGACATCAACTGCTGCGGTGCCTGCATATACCGCTCCAGAACGTAATCAGACCTATAGTACAAGTGCATTCCCTCACTCCCGAAAGAAACTGCCCCGTCATCCTCCCACTGTAGGCGAAATAATGCCTGTTCCAGAAAGCGGTTCTCAAAAAAGAGCTGGTTGCGGCAGGCTTCCAATGTACGCCTTGCCAGAGACTTTTTGTCACTCTTTTTACTACTCATAAAGAAAACCTCTTTGCCTTTTTGCCGCCCTGTGCGTTCTGACGGTTCAGCAGATACGCCGAACAGGTGGTGAGGCCGTTCTTGTTGGCAATTTTTAACAGCTTCCCGTAAGCGGTCTCAGACAGATACCTCCGCTCCAGAAACGTCAGAAACTCTTTTTCCTTCCCTTCCTCCAGCAGACGTGATGCGATCCGCACCGCGAAATGCCTCATGTAAGCCACATACGGCGTGTCAGCCTCATCTTTTAGCCGCAGAATCCCAAGCTCCGCAAACTCCATCCGCTCCTTCGGATTTGTGATCTCCTCAAAGCAGGCGTCATACTCTTCGTAGTCGATCTGGTCACTGTTCCACGCCATATCCAGATGATGCGCCGCCGTGCGTTTCAGACTGCCCGGAATCAGGAACTTCTCTGTCTCATCACCTTTCCTGTTCCTGACATGAACCACACAGCGCCCCCACTCCACATTCATCCGCTTTTCCGACACATTATGCGGCACTGTGTTGACCGCAGGCACAAGTCCCTTCGCAGTCCCGACACAGGCATCAATCTCACCGACGCCTGCAAGCGCCCCTTTTCCAAGCCGCTCCACGGAGGCGGGCAGGCTGACCTTTTGCAGATGACACTCCGCAAACGCGTACTCACCAATCTGCCTGAGCTTATCGTTCATCACAACTTTCTGTAGCCCACACTGATAAAACGCAAAGCTGCCCAGATATTGCAGCTTTGACGGAAGCACCACCTCGCACAGCGCCTTGCACGACTGGAAAACACCGCCGTTCTGATATGCACTGGAGTCCGGAATCTCCTTGACATTCTCTGAAAACTGAATCTTCCGCAGGGATTTACAGTCGTGAAACGCACTCATACCGAGCATCGTCACCGTATCCGGCATAATGATTTCCTCGAGATACTTCTGCCCCGCAAAAGCCTCCCTCGCAATTTTAACCGTTCCAGTCGGAATTTCATACTGCTTTTCCGGCTTGCTACGCGGATAAAAGACAAGACTTTTCCTGTCCTTTGAAAAGAGCACGCCGTCTATGGAAACATATTTCTTGTGTCCGTCTGGCAGATGGAGCTTTCGCAGCGATGTCAGCTCCCCCAGATTACTGAGATTGACCGCCGCATTGGCATGGGTTAGCGTCAGCTCCCTGCACTCACCGTCATTGCTATAGTAATATCTCCCTTTTAAATCGGAGATACAGCTTCGGGAAGGCATGACCGGTGTGATCAGATGCTCTGGAATTCCCTGTGAAAAAGCGTTCTCATGAAAACGCCTGACAAACTCTGGCACTTCCAGAACTTTAACCGCATTTTTCAGCCTGTAAAACAGATTCCCGACAATGCAGTACTCTTTCTGGCTTTCCAACCAGACCGATTTGTCAAAAGATGCAGCCTCCACAGATACATCGGGATTCTCAAACACGATCTCAGGACATGTCGTGTGCTGAAACGCCTCACGTGATAACTTTTTCACTGTTTTAGGCACGATTGCCCTTGCCTGGTTTCCGGCCGCAAGGCTGTACAGCAGCTCACTCCCGTCCGCCGACAGGAGCATCTGTCCGTCCGTGGAATATTTCGAATTTCCCGACTGTACCTCTACCCGCTCCAGATTAGGAAAAAGGCGGTTCGTAATATTGATCGAAGTCATACCCACCGGGACAGACAAAAATCTGACCGCCGGAAATGTCTCCTTCTCATTGCACATATCCCATTGAACCACCGGGTTTCCCCGATAGGAGTCCGGCAGGATCAGGCGCTCGCTGTCCGCAATGATCCCTGTAATCTCACACGCCCCATTCCGCAGATGCCAGCTTCCCCGCATCAGCCGAAACTGATTTCCCTGGTACTCATATGTAAATCTTTCCTCCCTGCTCATATTGCTACCTCTTTCCCGCGCTAATCCTTTGTCATGTGGACAGATCCACATCATCCCAAGGACACATCCCGTCACAGCCTGCCAGCCAGAACAGGGCCCGATGACGCTCCATAACCACACCCTCATCCAGCTTCTGCGGAGATGCCATTCCCATCACCCGGGCATCCACGCAGGCCCAGTGGAGGCGAAAGATCAGATCCGCCTGCTCCAGCAGTTCCTTTCTAGGGCGCAGCTTCGCCGCCGAAAGCAGCTCCTCCATGGTGGAGTACCCCTTTATCAGCCGCACTGAACCCGGTACATCGCAGATGCGGTCGGGCCAGAACAGATCGTCAGTCAGCCCCAGTGCCCACTCCATCACCCACAGGTTCTCATACTGCCATGTATACTGTATCTGGGTCTGCTCAGTGGACTCTGAGTCATTTAGGTACGCCCGCTCCCTGGGAGAGAAAAACTTCTCTGCCCCATAGCCCTCAATGATGGGAGCCACAAACTCCCGTGCCTCCTCATAGGACATGTGGTCTCCCACCCGGCTCTCGGAGTACAGCGATATAGCAAGCAGAGCTGCCGCCCGGGCGCAGACCTCCTCCACTGTGCGTCCCGGCTCTTCCGCCTTCTCCCACAGCAAAGGCAGCCATGAGGCAACATAGACATGCTTCTCCCACAGCCGCTCCATGGATTTGTTTCGCCGCTCCACGCTCTCCGCTGGCGCGTCCTTGGCCCAGTCCTCTGGGACAGGGAACTCAGCGGGCATATAGAAATCCAGTTCACTTTTACCCTCCTTGTCCAGGATCACCTGTCCCCTGCCATTCAAAAAGGTAAAACTGTCACCGAAGGTAATCACGCCCTGAAGCGTTTCCGTGATATCAAGGAGGGGCGCCATGACCTGTTTCTCCTTCTCCTTTGTTTCCCCGAAACCCGTGCTGTCGAAAGAGTAAGTGATCACAACCAGGCTTTTACACTGACGCAAGGTGATATGGTTCCCGTCGCCAAAGTGCTCAATTTTAAACATCTGTTCTATCTGGTCGAGCACATTTTTGTAATCCGATTCCGGGCAGAACAACAGCGCCGCCCCGTTTACCCGTTGTGGAACAGTAGATTTCTTAAACTTGTCAAATAATCCCATAACAATTCCTCCTATACCTGCCGGCACATTTCACAACCCACAAATTACGCCTATCCCCAACGGCCTTGCCCCCATCAGCGCAAACAGCTCCCGTCGCGCAGGCTTCCATCAGGCTTTCACAGAGCAAATATTTCTATTTTTAAATCAGATTAAACTTAGAAAAATCAATCTCAAAATCCTCGTAAATACCCGCCTTTACCTGATCGGAAAAAGAATACTCCTCGACTGTCTCCTGCTCAAAATTGTACACGGTGATCCGCTGCTTTTTCGCATCGACAATCCAATACTCCCGAACCCCTGCGGTGTCATATTTTATCAACTTTTTAAAATAGTCCATGGAACGGCTTGACGGGGAAACGATCTCAATGATCCAGTCCGGCGCACCCTTACACCCCTCTTTTGTCAATTTATTCTTATCACAGACCACAGACAGATCCGGCTCCACATAGATCTCGTCATCTGCATTCAAAAAAACAGCAAACGGAGAGGGGTACACTTCACAATCCCCGTCCCTGCCGTGAATATAATTATATATCTCATTGGACAACACCATAACCAATTTCTGATGAATCCGGTCTGGCGCTGCCATCATATACATCTCTCCGTCGATCAGTTCTGCCCTCTGACCTTCCGGGAGATTATAAATATCCTCAATCGTATCACAGGCAAATTGTTTTGCTGTATCCATTTCACCACACTCCTTTTTTATATGCACACGGGCACTTTTCCCCTGCTCGGTTTATACAATTATACATTACATCTCCCCCGCACCGCAAGCGCTATTGGATTTTAAAGTCTATATCCTTACAGCGCCACATGGAAATGCGCCCGCCGCCGTCCGCCATCGTGATATCCTCAAACCTGATCCTGCGAATCTCATATCCCGGCTCGTCAAAGCCTGCCAATTCGATACTGTCGCAGTCCTGGTATTCCCCCTCGAGACTGCGGCAGACGCCTAGCAGATGGATTCGCCGGAAGCTGCAGTCCGAAAATTCTGGCGGTGTCGGCGCGCCCTCGCCATCGTCATTGTAGCCAACCGCATGAAACTGGATATTCGGCAGGGTACAGTCGCTGACATGGATATCCCGCACATAGCCGCCGCGTTTTTTCGTCCCTTTGATCTCCACACCGTACTTTCCGTTGGACATGTCGCAGTCCCAGATGCGCACGTCCTCGATACCACCCGACATCTCGCTGCCAAGCGTGATTCCCTGCCCCGCCATGCAGGTGCAGTCAAAGATACGGATATGCCTTGTCGGGCGGTTGATGCGGTTACCCTCCGGGTTTTTGCCCGACTTGACCGCCACGGAGTCGTCGCCTGTGTAGAACACACAGCCAAACAGCGTGCAGTCTTCCGAGGAATCCGGGTCCCAGCCATCGCCGTTCCACACATTTTCGGAGCGAATCGTACAATTGTACGTCAGAATATGGTCGGAATAGATCATATGTACGTTCCAGCTCGCGCCATTTTGAAGCGTCAGGCCGGAGATGCGCACATTGCTGCAGTTGCTCATATTGATCAGTCTCGGCCTCGCCCGCCCGGGAATCGTGTGGTCGTTCTCATACTCCTTAATGCCCTCCCCCAACTGCTCCAGATAATCCTTCAATCTCTCCCGCTCCACCTGGATCACGGCGAACGCAAGCTCCTGCCCGCCGCTCGCGATCGTTCCCTTTCCGTGGATCAGCACATTCCGGCAGTTTGCGCCCGCCGTATGGTCGAGCGTCCCCATATTCAGCAGACTCGCATAACACTCCATCTCGGTTCCCTCAAAGCGGCTTGGAATCTTTGGAAGGTAATCCAGCGGATTCGCCGTTCCCTGCAGGACTGCATTCTCATCAAGATAGATTTCCATGTCACTGTGAAGGCGCAGCGCCCCCGTGAGATAGACTCCCGCCGGAAAATATAGCGCATCCGCTGCCGTGCAGTCATCGAACGCCCGCTGAATCGCAGCCGTGTTCATCGAGACGCCGTCGCCCTTCGCAAAGTAGGGCGCCTGTGTCACATCAACGCGTCTTTTTCGAACTGCTGTCCGAAATCTCACGGTCTCCGAAGCGAACACTTTCACCTCGGTGCCTCCAACACGAAATCCCAATCCGGTGTCAAAACCCAGGTCGGGATATCCGTACTCATTTAAGCCGACCAGGCCTACAGCCTCGATCTTAACTGTGTATTCCGTGTCCGGCTGCAGCCCTTCCAGTGTGACGTGCGTCTTTGTCACTTCTGTCTGTTGCACGCCGCTTAGCCATACCTCATAGTGGACGCAGTACGGATTGTCTTCCAATCCTCTCTCCCAGTACAATGTCGCCGTATCCGCAGTGACTGCGCTTTGTATATTCTGCAAATAACTCATTTTCCATACTCCTTTACGATACCTATTGATAATGCCTGACTTTTTTCATTATATGCCCGAGATATCATCGTCCAGGTCAGCCGGCACCGTGCCCAGCCCAATCGATTTCAGGCGCTTAAACTCGCCTATGTTGCTCTCCCTGGGCGCATCTGGGCTGACTTCGATTTTATCGATTGCAAGCCTGTCTGGCAAAACATGTTGTGACAACCCGTCAATCCGCGCGTTTTGTATCAGTCCCGCACACAGTCTCGCGACGATTGCACCGCCGAGATCATTTGTGTGCGTATAATCCTGACTCTCCTCGTCATGCCTGAAATACTTCTTTGCAGTATATAGTCCCAACGGCTCGAAAAATTCCGTGGTGGCGGTAAACAGGTCGATAAATGGCACATTCAGCTCTTTGGCCACGGACCAGACTGCATTGCGGTAATCCCCCAGAAGATTCACGATCTTACCTTTTTCGTCATAAATGATCCTGTTGATCGGTGCATTCAATATGGGTTGCGCGCCGCGCGATTTTGCGTATTCCACAAACCAGCGCAGATTGTCCGCGTAGCCGCCAGACGCGTCAAGCTCGGGCTGCTTCTGGTCATTATGGCCAAATTCAAGCATCAGGTAATCACCCGGTCTGAGCTTGTCCCTGACTCCGTTAAAATGGATTTCCCTTGCCTCCGCGGTCGTTGCGCCTGACTCGGAATGGTTTGATACCGCAACCGCATTGTCAAACAGCATCGGTATCATCTGTCCCCATCCGCAGTACGTTTTCTCCGGATCATACGGATATTCGGACGGCTGGTCTGTGACGGTAGAGTCCCCCAGGATGTACAAGGTCGGTACATCGACAGGTGTTACTGACGCTGCCGCGGTGACCGCCTGGTCGCAGACGATCTGAAGCTCGATACCATCCACCTTATACGACCTGTCCCTGCGGAAATAATCGCAGACATTTACGAGAAACGTGAGCGTCTGCGTCTCGCCTGCATGAATCTGCTGATCTTCGGCTGTAAAACGTCTGTTCTGCGAGTAAACTGTGTACACAGCCTGTTCCTGCGCCGTTATGCTCAGGCGCACTTCATAATTGCCATTTGAGACGGCATACCACAGTTCCAGTGGTTTTTTGTTATACTTTATCATAATTTCCTCCTGTGATTCTACTTGTTATCGCAGACAATGATTTCTACTGGTTACAGTCCGATGAGATTGACGACAAAGAGGAACAGCCAACGCCATTCCCCCTCCATAAAATCAACACCACTGAGCTCATCAGTCCAGATGAAACACCGTCTTTAAATCGACAGAGACCGGACTGTTGTCAGGATTGGTCTCCATGATGTCCGCCATATAATCCCACCACTTGCGGTTAATGGCCGTGTCTGCGCCTTCTGCCCACTTTTTCTCGTCCTCAATCTCGATATAACCGAACAAGGTCAGCGTCTCCCTGTCCAGAAAGATCGTATAATTCTTCCCGCCGTGCTCATGAATCATATCCTTCATTTCCGGCCACAGGAGATTGTGGCGTCTCTCATACTCCTCTTCCTGTCCTGCAAATAACTTCATTTTGAATCCTTTTACCATATCTGACTCTCCTTTCCACTCTTATCACATATCCTATATTTCCCACGTTTACTCCCTAGAGCGTGTTTGAAAAATCATTCCCATCATCTGCACGCCCCACTTTGCGTGATATTTGCGTCAAATTCAGTCGACGTAGCCCGCTACGCCTCCTTCATTTGGCACAAATCTCCCACAAACTGTGACACACATCTGATGGAAAGCATTTTTCAAACACGCTCTAGGAACTGTTCCTTATTCTTTCTATCGCACAGCTGTGCAGTTTATTGGGATTGTCTTTGTCATAGCTGATGCCGACAAGCAGGATCTCGCCTGTATAACCCTCAAGCGCCTGCGTGTACTGTCGATCCCTGATCTGCCGGATCGCCGCGTCGGCTGACTTGTCATACTTGAGCTCGACAACCAATGCCGGTTTTGCAGTATGCGGAAGCGGCAGAAATACGACATCGGCAAAACCTTTTCCCGTCGGAAATTCCCTTATCAGCCTGTAATCCCTCCGCGCACTATAGTATGCCAGACCGATCGCACACGAGAGCGAGTTTTCATCGTTATATGTCAGTATGGACGCCACCTCCGTGTGTGCCCTGTCAAGTCCCTTTGCAACACTATCCGCATTTAAATCCAACGTATCCTTCAACAATTGTTCAGAAGCCTTCAGGACATTCATTACGTTCGTCCAGCCGCCGACACTCATGGCATTTTCAAACTCCTCGATAATCTCCTTATTCGGCACAAATGTCTCCTGTGTTTCAGCGTCATATGCGAGATATCCAAGATGGATCAACAGTGTCAGGATATCATCTTTTGTCTTAAAATTGCGCATATCATTCTGAAAGCTGCGGGTACTAACCTTGACGCGTCCCCCGCCAAGCATCTGTACGATATCTGACCGCAGTCCGTCAAAGTCCATGTCCATATAGATTTTTAACGCCTCATATGTCTCTGTAGATGTCCAGTAATTGGAAAAACCCTGACAGCGCATCGCCTCCACCACAGACCTTGGATTATAAATATGCTGAAACCGCTTAAACATATACCCATCATACCAGCTGCCTGTCTCGGAAAAATCCATTCCGTACTGCGCGCACAGCGCTTTCACCTCGTCCTCCGTAAATCCCGTATATTCCTCCAAATCCTTCTGGTCTGTCATCGAGTACTCCCGAAACATATTCAGCGCGGAATGCTGCCCGTACTTCTTAACCGGCAAAATCCCTGTCACATACGCAAGCGCGACATAAGGCTGGTCTTTCAGTAGATCGCGCAGAAAATCCAGATACTGCCGCTGCAGCTCCTCCGATTCCTGCCGCTCGCGCATTACACAGTCCCACTCGTCGATCAAAAAGATAAACTGCTTATCTCCGTTGTCATAGAGCTGTTCTAAAACAGACACAAGGCTCGTCTCCTGCTCTGGCAACAGATCGCCATACACCTTATATAGCTCCGCCGTGACCACATTTTCCAGATAATCTGTCACATTCGTCTTTTTTGCCCTGATCAGAAAACGCTGCATATTCAGATAGATGACATCATATTGGTTCAGATGTTTCCGAAACGTCTCGTGGCCTTCTATTTTCCGCCCATGAAAAAGCTCCGCCGAATCACAGCCGGCACTGTAATAGGCCGCAAGCATCGCCAGTGTCATGGACTTGCCAAAACGGCGCGGCCTGCTGACACATACATACTTTTCATCTGTATTGATCATCTGATTCGTACACGCGATCAGGTTTGTCTTGTCCACATAGATTCTGGAGCGGACTGCCTCCCAGAAACTCTTATTGCCCGGATTCACATAAATGCCCATAACTGCACCTCCCATATATATCGAGTAGTGGAGCGCCCTTCTCCACTACTCGCGCGCCGGGCGCATGTTGCATCAGCAACTAATTTCCTTATGCGCCCGTGTGCATCAAATATATTATATGGGAGGTGCGGCAAATTAACAAGTACAAAGTGTGAATCGATAAAGAATGCATTATCTCTCTGTCTGCTCCGTCATGATTCCCCAACGAATCCCGAACTGATCGACAAACACAACCCGGCAGGAGCTGTAGGGCGTTGCTTCCAGCGGATAGATCGTCTTACTTCCCTCTTTCATGATCTCATATGCGCTCTGCACTTCTTCTTTTGTATCATACATGATTGTCAGGAAATTGGAATAACATGTCTGGAATTCAATGTCCACATGATCGCTCATGATGATTCTCTGATTGCCCAATACAAGCTCCGAATGATATATATAATCTTTTTGATCCTCCCTGAGCAGCGGCATATATGCAGGATCGTTCGCTTCCCGGTATGTAATCATGCAGTTGATTTTTCCATGAAATGCCTTTTCGTACAGCTGAATCGCTTTCCGACAATTCCCGCCAAAATTGAGTGTGGGTACGATTTGCATGTTGATTCTCCTCTCCCTTGAAATTCATCCGGCCGCACTGACCAATGCGCCCCCTATATCTGCCGGATCTCCGTGTCAAACGCCTCAAGCCTCACCTGCTGCACGCCGTACTCTGTATTAATCTTGCATTCCTGCGCTGTCTCGGCGTTGTTGATGACCACCAGTGTCCGGCTCTCTGGGTAAAAAGCGCACTCCATCTCGTCATTATCGGTCAGGTAAAGCCCGTTTGGCGCCTCGCCGCCCGCATCCAGGATCAGGTTCAGCAGCATCTTCGTGTTGGCATTGTTCACCTCAAAGCCGGACAGATAGATGCCCTGTCCCTTGCCAAAGACATTTCTGGCCAGCAGCGGATTGCCGTCGTGCGCCGCCAGTACCGAGGCTTTTCCGTCCGTCAGATGGCATCTCAGCTTTTCAGGAACCTCAGCCCCCGCCGGCATCACCCTGCCTGCCGCAGCCTCATCCACCTCGAACGCCCACTTCCCATGGCACACCCTGTCAGCCGTATCCCCGTCGACGCCGAGCACATGCGCCATTCTGAAATATGTATCGTATCCTGCCACCGCCGAAGGCTCACCCACGCCGATCAGCGTGCCGCCCTCATACACCCATTTCGTCATGATCTCAATGACCGCCTCATCCTTCCACGCGTCGCCGCCGCTCCATGCCGTTCCTGCCGCTCCCGCGTTGATCACCACGTCCACATTTTCCAGCGCGCCGTTTTTGATATCCTCAAAATTGATAAAGCCCACTTCCAGCGGAAGCCCGCTGAGCGCCTCGTTGATATGAATCAGGTCATGCATGTACGTCTCATGAAAATGACCAGACAGAGACCACGAGCGCATCCTTCCCCAGAAATGCAGCACTGCCACCCTTGTCCTGCAACTGTAGGGCTTTCCTGCATGGTGCAGCTCCTTCAGCGCCCGGAATTCATCTGCAATCTTGGCGATATACGCCACAAAGTCAGGAAAATCCTCCACCAGGTGCAGATACCCGCCAAGCCCGATACGGTCGATCGGACACCGCAGCAGCGCGCGCCGCACACTGTTCCAGTACTTCTTCGCGTCCAGTGTGGGATTGCCGCCCTCCGCAAAAGTCGGCGCACCGCCAAGCCCCACAGGAAACAGATACGGGTGCAGCCGCAGCTCGTGCGTTCCGACCTCCACGCCGGAACAGAGCCTTGCCTCGTAGCCGGAAAAGACACACTTGATCAGGCCGTCAAAACCAAATTCCTGAAACGTCGGCTTGTACGGCTCGATGCCCACCCAGCTATCGTCATAAAATACATACGCCTTTTTGCCATGCTGATGTACAATGTCAATCAACTGTCTGCCAAAATCGATCACAAACCGGTTCACAAAGTCAATCCAGTCCATCTTCCTGCGGTCGCACGGCATGTGCGTCACATGGAGTTTTCCCTGGTTGATAAAATCCTCCGCCGTCATGCCGTAACCATATTTTGCCGCAAAATCATCAAGCATCTTCGGGCTGACTGTAAAATCATACGAAGCCCAGTCCGAATAGAGCTGCCTGTTGCGCGCACTGCTTCCCCAGATCCAGACAAAGTTGTAAAACATGGACGTGAAGCGCACCACTGTTGTATCCGGGTGTGTCTCGCACCAGTTTTTCATCCAGTCCAGCATGTACGACTGCGTTTCGGAATAAACCGGATCGATCTGCATCAGGTGCTCCTTGTCCCAGTTGTTTGTCGTGTGGTTGTACATGGAGATCTCTTCCCATATACGATATGCCAGAAAACTCACCGTGTAATTGTGCCACGGCGTGATGCCCTCTATGACAACAGTCTGTTCCTTCCTATCATAATGCCACTTCGACGCGTCAACCAGGCTACCCGTCGTCCTGTCATAGACCTGCCAGTACTTCATCGCCTCCGTGCTGTCATTCACCCGGAACTGCTCCTCAAAATAATCTTCCATCAGTGCGACTGTGAGCTGCCCGTCAACCGCTGTCGCCGGGTGTGTCATCAAAAAGGTCTGCTGCAGTTTGTCCGGATTCTTCCTTGCCCACTCGTTATGATCCCTGATGATGCAGATCGTCGAGTAGATACCATAGCCCGCCTTTGTGATCTCGTCGGAGAGCACTGTCCCGTCGCTGTCGCGTATTACATCCGCCCCCCATTTGTCCGCAAGCTGTAATGTCAATTTCTCATACCCTGCCTCCCCCGGCAGCGTAAAACTTCCTTTTTCCATTTTTTTCTCCTATTTCCATTTAATTATAGCGCGCCATCCTTTTCCAGTTCGTCCGACACCAGTACTTTGTTAAAGAACGCAAGCGCAAGTCCCTGCCCCCAGCCCTGAATCCAATCTCTTGAAATATTGCGGTAGCCGTCCGCATCGTTCATCACCGCCGTTCCGCCAGACACATTCAGCACCCTGCCGTCGGGACTGACATTGGCGAGCAGTCCCCTGATCGCTTTGTTGATGTACTTCGAGTGCAGCGGATTTGCCCGCGTTACCATCGCCGCGGCGATTCCCGCGGAAGCTGAGATCTCCTCATAAGAGCTCTCGTCATTCAAAATCGTCCGCCATAGACCGTTCTCCGTCTGCAGCAGCTTGATCGCGGACAACTGCTCGTTCAGGGAGCCTGCCACGTCCATATACTTCGGATACAGGTAGCATTTCAGAAGGATATCGCTCACCTGGGACATGGTAAACGCAGCCCACGCATTGGCACGTCCCCAGTAAAAGCCCGACATGTGATTCTTTGCGATGTTGTCATATCCATGATAGTACAACCCGGTATCCGGATCTTGCAGGTATTTGATATGCCAGTAATACTGATTCAGCGCATCCTCGATGATCTCCTCGTCCGCAAGCTCCACGCCGACGCGCAGCAGGAAAAATGCCGCCATAAAGAGCGTGTCCGCCCAGCACTGCTCTGGGAAATCATTGTTAGCAGAGACCGTGTGCTGCAACACATTGTCCCCGAAACGGAGCGCGTCTTTTCTGATATAGTTGATCTTGCTCATGACGATATCCCAGTACTTTTGTTCTCCGGTCGCCTTGTAGAGCGTGATCAGGCAGTGCCCCATCGCACACGCGTTGACTGTCCACACCCTCGGAAGCCCCAGGTCGATCAGCTCATTCACCCTGTCCTTCAGAAGCTTCAGGTACTCCTCATTCCCTGTTTTTTCATAGGCATCGGCAATCCCAAAATATGCCACGCCGCACGGCCAGTCCCAGGTCAGATCCATCTTCATCGTCCGTTTTACAATTTTGTCGATCACCTCCAGAATCTCCTGTTTGTCGTACTCCAATTTCAGCATCGTAAAGTCCTCCTTGTATTATTTATTTTATCATTTTTTTCACAAATCACCGTTTTTTTGCACGAAATACATGTCAACACACATAAACTGTATTGTTCTTGTTTTCACCGTAAACAATTCCAATAAACACTCTCGAAAATACTCTGCCTGTCTCCATATATTTATTATAAAAGAAACCTCGAAAATGGGAATACTTTCGAGAGCATTCAGCCAGCCTGCCTATTTTGAAAACAGCCCCCAACAAAAGCTGGGAGCTATTATGATTATACCGGAAATTTCCCGAACAGTTTCCTACTGAAGCTTTGTGGACTGTCCTGCCTCGTAAGCTTCCTTTCTCTCGTCCACGATCTCCTGGAATCCTGCCTCTGCATACTTCTGTGCCAGCTCGTCATACAGCGCGTCGAACTCCTCCGGATCGCACATTGTCAGCTGATCCCTGTACTCTGTGTAGAGCTCGAGCAGGGAAGCCTGATACTCACCCACGGAATCCAGTACCACTGCAAAGTTGCAATCGCTGACTGCACGGCCGTTCTCCGCAAGCTTCACTTTCCTGTAGTAGTTGTCGATCAGCTGCTGTGTCAGGTCATCCGGCAGATTCTTCGGTGAGCTTGCCGCGATGATCTCCTCGATCGTACCAGCATTTCTGGCCTCGATCGTCACACACCAGTAATCCTTAGAATTGTTGAAGCCCTGCTTGCACTCGCCATCGTAATCTGCAACTGGAACAGGAAGTCCGTCGTCACCCATGGTGTAGTTCTCACCCTCGATACCCCACTGCATCGTGAAGAGGTTCTCCTCCTGCGTCATCCACTCCATGTACATCCACGCTGCCTTGATCTCATCCTCTGTCGCCTGTGATGAGAATCCAATCATCATACCAAACGGATTGTCCGCACGGTAAGCGGAAACCGTACCGCCATCCGGATCATCGATCTCAGCCTGGAACTGAACCGCAACATGCGCATCAGGATTCTGCTCATAGAGCGCTGTCAGGAAATCCACGTCCGCAGAGATATAGCCTGCAAACTGGAAGATCTGCCCACTTACGAAAGAAGCCTTCTCCGTCTCGAGATCTGTTACATAGTACTCCGGATTCAGGAATCCTAACTGGTACTTCTCATTCTCTCTTCTGATATACTCCCTGTTTGCATCATCACCAAGCGCCGGAATCGCGTAATCGCCGTAGCATGCCCAGTTCTCCTCATTGAGCGGGAACTTTCTGAACGCATAGTTCTGGTCAACACCTGCGCCTGTCACCATGTGGCCGCCGAGCGGGTGCTCGCAGATTCCCTCGTCGATCAGCTTCTGGAACATCTCCTTCTGCTCTGCCCATGTCTCGGGATACGAGTCATAGCCGATCTGGTCTAACCAGTCCTTGCGGTAGAAAGTTACAAATGTATATCCCGTATCATAGTATGGTCTCTCAGCCAGTGCAAAATATCTGTCGCCGTTCATCTCCGTGAAGCCAAGCTGGTCGAGATCAACCATTCTCTGATAATATGTAGGTGCAACCTTCGCAAACTCATCGATATCATAAGTCGTCAGATATCCGTCTGCCGCCCACTGCGCCTGCTTCGGATAGTCGTATTCCATCAGGATCGTCGGGAGATCTTCCGCCGCTGCCAGCAGTGAGTAGGATGTCAGTACGTCTGTACGTGTGATTGGCACATACTCAACTGTAATATTGTACTTATCGCCAAAATTCTCCTGCACCCACTTTGTCCAGTAGTTATCACTCACATTTGGAACACCCTCCGCGCCCCTGTCATACACTGGAATTTTCAGTGTAACGTTCTCCGCAAACGCCTCCCAGCTCTCAATGCCTGTTGCGCCGGAAGCATCCGCTGCAGGTGCGTTGTCTGTTGAAGCCGTTGCATTGTCCGTCGATGCCGCACTGCTGTTGTCTGTTGACGCCGCACTGCTGTTCTCTGTCGATGTCGTGCCGCTGTTGTCCGTTGATGCGCCTGCACTGTCATCCGAACCGCCGCCGCAGCCTGTCAGTGTGCCCATTGCCATGACGCCTGTCAATGCCAATGCCATTGTTCTCTTTAGAACCTTCTTATCCATAATTCGTCCTCCTTTAAAAATCTATAGTTTAACCCGCCTATCGGGATAACTATCTGGATAATTATCCTATTAACCCTTCACTGCACCAACCATTGTACCTTTCACGAAATACTTCTGCACAAACGGATAGATACAGATAATTGGTATTGTTACAAACATAATGCATGCCGCCTGCAGCACCTCCGGCGTACTCGTCACTGCCGCGCCCTCAGAGAGCGTTGCTGTCTGCGCATCGGAAGCCGATGACACCAGCTGCGACAGTTTATACTGAATCATTTTCAGGTTCTCAGACCGGATATAGTACTTGTTGTCCGCATAAGCGTTCCAGCGCCCCACTGCGTAGAACAGGGAGAGCGTCGCGAGAATCGGCTTGGACAGCGGCAGCACGATCTTCCACAAAATCTGGAAATTGGTGGCACCGTCGAGAAACGCGGATTCCTCCAGGCTGTCCGGTATCGACGACTGCAGGTTCGTCTTCATGATCAGCATATTGTAGGGCGAGTAGATCAGCGGGAGAATCAGCACCCACATCGTATCCAGCACATGTAAATCCTTGAACAACAGATACGACGGAATCAGGCCCGCGCTGAAATACATCGGGAACATCAGGATAAAGGTAAAAAATGTCCTTCCCTTCAGCCTTTTCTTGGAGAGCGGATACGCCGCGCAGGTGCAGACCAGCATACCGAGTATCGTAAAAATCAGCGTGACATAGATACTGTATATCATGCTCGACACCATGCTTCCATCCTTGAAGATGGACACATACGCGTCAAAATTGATGCCCTTCGGGATAAACGAAACCTGTTTTGCAATGACATAGGAGTTGCCTGAGATCGACTTTGCCAGCAGATGGATAAATGGGAGAACACAGGTCGCACACAAAAGCACCAGTATGACCATGATCACAACATCGCTGACTCTAAACTTGTTAATCGCTCTGTTTCCGTCACTGTTTACCTCCGCACCGCGGACGACTTCTTCTTTTTTTGCCATGATACCACACCCCCTATAACAAGCCTTCTTCGCCAAGTCTCTTCGCGAACCAGTCGGACAACAGAACCAGCGCCAGGCCTACAACGGACTGGAACAGACCAACCGCGGTCGACATACTGAACTTATTTCCCTGAAGACCTTTCTCATATATGTAGATTGCCAGCTGATACTGGAAATCCTTTACCTGCGAATTTCCGAACTGGTCGAGACGCTCGAAGTTACTTCCCATCACACGTCCAAGGTTCATGATCAGCAGCGTCACGATCGTGCTCTTGATGCCCGGCAGTGTGATGTGTATCATCCGCTGCCAGCGGTTTGCGCCATCGATCATCGCCGCCTCATACAGATCACCGCTGATACCCGTGATCGCGGCAAGATAGATGATCGTGCCCCAGCCCATTCCCTGCCATACGCCGATCAGCAGGTATGTCACTGCCCAGTGCCACTTCTCTGTCAGGAACGGGATACCCTCCTCGATCAGTCCCGCGTTCATCAGGAAGATATTTACCAGACCTGTCGAGGGACGGAACATTGTGTACGCCACGCTTCCGATGATAACCCACGAGAGGAAATGCGGCAGATACAGGATCGTCTGTGTCACTTTCTTAAATTTCGGATAGCGCAGTTCGTTCAGCATCAGTGCCAGAATGATCGGCATCGGGAATCCCACAGCCAGATCCAGCAGATTGAACACGATCGAACTCTTCAGGGAACGATGAAAATCCGCATCCTTAAATACTTTGATGATCGTCTCCATGCCAACCCACTTGCTGCCTGCGTATCCTTTCGCGGGCTTGTAATCCATAAAGATCATCCGCATGCCGGGATAGGACGCATAGTTGAAGAGAATCACCATCACGATCGGGAACAACAGCATCAGATACAGCTGCCAGTCTCTCTTGAAACTGTTCTTCCAGGTCGTATGTACGGCAAATTCTTTACCGCCAACAATCTCTTTGTTGCCTTTTGTTTTGCCCATACCAAAACCTCCATTCCTGTAATTCTTTCGTTATTTTGTATAATCAACTAAAACTTATATTTCTATTTTCGTGCATTTTACCGTTTATTTCTAGCCAAAAGAAAAGAAATACTATGCATTTACGACCATTTATGTTATACTTACCTTAACGGCGTGCCGACGAAATGCATAGTATTTTATTTTTTTAGCTTTTTTAGTTATACACAATGACTATGTTTTTCCAGATTTTACCGCCAATAGCGTCCAAGACCTGCGGTAAAATTTGGTTGTTTTTGATTCGTATGGACATAAAGTCTATCCAAAAATTTCCAGAGATTATGCAAAAATGTCCATTATCATCGAATTTTCAGGAAAAAGCGAGAAATAAAGAAAGAAAACCCAGATTGGAGGTAATATAACGATGCCGAAAACCAAGAATGATATCGCCGAGTACCGCAGTTACTATCTGCCCTCCGACTTTCCGGTGCTCCTTCTGTCAGGCGAGCACTGGAAAATCTCAAATATCCCAAGCAAACATCTGCATTTCCATAACTGTCTGGAAATCGGCCTGTGCCACTCGGAGAGCGGATATATGGAATTTAATGGAAAGGAACGGCTCTTTTTCAAGGAGGGGGACATCACCTGTATCCCGCGCAATATCCCCCACACGACATACAGCTCGCCGGACACGCAGAGCCGCTGGTCGTACCTGTTTCTAAATACACAGGAATTATTTAAGAACATGGCGCCCCAGATCCGCGGTTTTGACCTGTCGCTGAGCGCATATAAAGAATACCAGCACATTTTAAGCCGCGATAAGTACCCTTATATCTACGACCTCACCGCAATGATCATACGCGAGATCGAGGACAAGCGTCCCCAGTATCAGGAGAGCGCCATGGGACTTTTGCTGTCGCTCTGCATCCAGCTTGACCGCATCCAGAGCAAGGGCGGACTTGAGACCACACTCACAAGCCGCCCTCCTGAGAACGCGATGGTGCTCTCCCCCGTACTCGACTACATAGAGGACCACTATGCCGAGCAGTTTGACATGAATTACCTGGCGGACATCTGCTGCCTGAGCCCGACGCATTTCCGGCGGCTGTTCCACTCGATCATGGGCACCAGTCCGCTCGATTTCCTGAACCACACGCGCATCACCAAGGCGTGCAACCTGCTGCGTAGCACGGAGCACTCCATTCTCGACATCTCCGAGATGGTCGGTTTCCGCTCCGTGTCCAGTTTCAACCGGCACTTCATGGAGGCCATGCAGGTCACGCCCAGGGACTACCGCAACGAGACGCTCCAGACCAAGGCCAATCAGGAAAAAATGGCGATCATGGACTATACAGGGTGGATGTATCCCGAGAAGTAGGACATAATAGGGTTACGATCTGGCCAACAAAGCAGCCGGAATGATTTTACTTTATCTGCAAGAAAGTCATTCTTTTCATAATAACATGGGCTGCCTTATTCATAATCGCAGCAGTCATTATAGTACACAGGAAAGCTGCCAAAACATACAAATTTCCATCCAGACTCACAGGCAGTTTTGACAAAATCTGAAGATAAAGACTATGATACAGAAATATTTCAAATGAAATTTTTCCTAGCTGGCTCGAAACCCGATTTCCTATTTTGATATGCGCAAATAACAGCATAATAACCACAATCACCGAAACAGCCGCCGCCATTCGATACAGATAATTACATAAAAATCGATATTTATCGATATAGAAAACCAAAATGTAATTATCAAAAGTATATTTTAGAAAAACAGCAATGAACATACCTGCTATGAATTTGATCAATACTTTGGTTTTAAAAAATTTATTAAATTGTTCATAATGGTATGCTATTAATATGCCTAGCGTAAGTCCAAGTGATTCCGGATACCAGTTCAGCCCGATTTTTGGAAGCCGAAGTTTATACCCAAAGAAAAAACCGCCTATGCTAAAGCCCAGCGTACAAAACAACAAAAAATATTCCTGTTTTTTAGCATTTCTGATTTTTGCATGGGCGAAGTAAAATACAAAATAATAGATAAGCAGAACGTGTACAAACCACGCACCGCCAAATGTCAGGCTTACGCCAAATATTAATTTTATCACAACAGAGAGCATATATGGCACTAAAATAGCCGTTACTCTTTTTGCAAAAAAATGCTCAAGGTAATTTTCTTTCGTTCTTGCGCTTACTTCCAATCCATAAGAAGAAAACATAAAAAATATCGTCACAGCAATATACGCATATTTTCCCATCTGGCAAATTAAATTATATGGCTCATTCATATGACAAAAAACTACAGGAAAACAGCAGACACCCCGAAGGATATTTGTGCACTGATAACTAAGCAAATCATTCGGATGCGTTTGATACTTCAGTCCCCAGATTTCAACTAATAACAGTGCCAACAATACAATAACACCTGCTTCCATTAAACCAATCCTCCTGTTACAATAATTACTTAGAGCATTTTTGCTTGATTCATTATAGCAGATTAGGATTGAATATAAAAGGGACTTTATGCATTTGTTTGACGTCAGGCATTACCTGGGAAATCTGTCAAGGAAATCATGCATAGTACTGTGCCTGCGCATCCCACAGCTCCTTGTACAGCCCTTCCTGCCGCTCCAGCTCCTCGTGCCTGCCGCGTTGAACCACCTTCCCCTTGTCAAACACGAGGATATCCTCGCAGAAACGGCAGGAGGCAAGACGGTGGGAAATATAGATCGAAGTCTTGTTTCCGACCATCTTGTCAAATCCGGCATACACTTCGCACTCCGACTCCGGGTCGAGTGCGGCGGTCGGCTCGTCCATGATGACAAACGGCGCGTCTTTATAAATGGCGCGCGCGATCGCGATCTTCTGCTTCTCGCCGCCCGAGAACGCCACGCCGTTTTCCGCAAACTCTTTTCCGATACTCGTGTCCAGTCCGTCCGGCAGCGCGCGGTACCGCTCTCCCACCCCTGCCCTGTCCAGTGCGTCAATGACGCGCGCTTCTTCCACATCAGTGCCTGCTGCTACATTTTCCCCCAGTGGAAACGCAAACACCTGAAAATCCTGGAACACGACCGCAAACAGGTCGCAGTACTCCGCATAATCGTACTTGCGGATATCGATGCCGTTCACTTTGATGCACCCCTCTGTCACATCATACAGACGGCAGAGCAGCTTGATGAACGTCGTCTTCCCCGAGCCGTTCTTGCCCACGATCGCCATCTTCTCCCCGATCTCGAACTTCAGGCTCAGATCCCGGAGCACATAGACCTCACTGCCCGGATACCTGAAGGACACATGGTCAAACTCCACCAGAAAGCGGTTGTCCCTGCGCTTTTCCATCGGTATGCAGCCCTCGTGCTTCCTCTGCGGCAGCGCCATATAATCGATATAATCCCCCGCAAAAGTCACATTGCCGCCAAGCCAGCTCAGCACATACACAAGCCGCCCCATGCCCTCGGTGAACTTGAGGATACTCGCCGCATACGTGACAACGCCGCCGACGCTGATCATGCCCGTACAGGCGAGCAGCCCCGCAAACGCGTATACCAGAAACCCCGTCAACGCCGCGATCGAGCGCTGCGAAAAAATATTCAGGGTGTTATAATGCGCCATTTTGTCCACAACTGTCTTGATTCCCGCCGCCAACTTCGCAAACTCCCGCTCATACAAACGCTGCTGCTTGCAAATCCTCAAATCTTTCTGTTCCTCACAACCGGATAAGATATCTAAATAATATTTATTCTTTGCCTCACAGCCCGCCATCTCTTTCCTGGCGTCGGCCTCCTTCTCATGGAAATGGATTCCCAACCGGAACTCGACAAATACCAGTGCCAGTATGGCAGCGACCAGCAGCGCCGACATCAGCCACGAACCCACAAATCCCTCCGACAGCGGGTGGCTGCTGCGGACAAACATTGGAACAACAACGCATACTGCCATAATGACCGTGACCGCGGCAGTCAGTATTTTTTGCATCTGACTCAACACGCGCGATATTAGACTCCATCCCCCCATGCGCTCAATCCGCTGGCGCATCTCATGGACATCGGAGTCCTCGAGATATTCATAATCCATCTGCATGCTCTTTTTATTGAGAGGCTGCGCCTGAATCTCCTGCATGTACTCGAGTTTTCTGTTGAAAAACATGGTCAGCACACCGTCCGCCGCCGCCATCAGGAAGATACCGCCCACGCCGGCTGCAATATAACGCAGCATCCCTGAAAATTCCACCCCCGCGTATGCCGCATCGACCAGCATTCCCATCAGGATAACAGATATAAACGGACGGATTCCTTTCACGATGGACAATCCGACCATGCTAAACAGCACGTCCTTATGGTTTTCCACCAGGTTCCCAAGCAGGGCAGGTATCTTTTTCCAGTCTTTACTCGCTTTATTCATCAAACACACCTCTTCTCTCCGCCTTCACCTCGTAGGCATCGTCCATCAGTTCGCTCCTGCGTTTCCGCTCACTCTCTTCCTTATAATACTGGCTCTGTATCTCAAAAAGCTCCGCATAGCGCGTCCTGCCCGCAAGCAGGCTCTCATGCGTGCCCTCCTCGATGATCTCCCCGTGCTCAAGCAGCAGGATACGGTCGCAGAACCGTGTGCTCGACAGGCGGTGTGAAATGTAGATACCTGTCTTGCCTTCCATTGACTTTCCATAATTCAGATACAGCTCGTTCTCCGCGATCGGATCAAGCGCGGCCGTCGGCTCGTCGAGAATGACAAGCGGCGCGTCCTGATACAATGTCCTTGCAAATAACATCCGTTGTTTTTCCCCGCCCGAAAAATCCGTGGCCGTCTTGTTGATCTCCCTGACCAAAGGCGTCCTCCCCTTTTCGGCAAGCTTTTCATAGACCGACTCAAAATTAGAGAGCTTCAGCACACGCTCCAACCGCTCCCTGTCAATCTCCTCCGGCTTCTGCCCCGTCAGGTTTTCGTCCAGTGACAGCGCCATCATCGTGGAATCCTGAAACAGCACGGACACCAGACTGTAATACTCGTCCCTGCTAAACCGTTCGACTGGAATGTCATTCAGCAGGATTTCCCCCTCCGTCGGGTGGTAAAATCCGCACATCAGTTTGACAAGTGTTGTCTTTCCAGCGCCGTTTAAGCCGATCAGCGCGATCTTTTCCCCCGGCCGGATCACGACATTGATATTTTTCAAGGTCGGTCTCTCACTGCTGGGATACGTGAAAGAAACATTGCGAAATTCCAGTTTGACCGGAGCCTTCCGAATCTGTTCCATCTGCCCCGCGCCGACGCCCTCCCCGCGGTTCCAGCGGTCCTCCACCTCCAGAAACTCCCTGAGGTAGCTGACGGACGCACTGGTGTTGTTGAAACTCATCACCTGGCGCAGCATCTCTTCAAAATACAGGGAAAACCCGCTCACCAGACCGATGTAAAACACAAACTCCGCCGCCGTGATCTCACCGCCCGCAAGCATGCGTGCCAGCAGTCCGAATGCAGCGCCGTCCACGAGCAGCTGCAGCAGCGCATGCGACAGGTTGCGGAACGTATACCAGTCGTGGATAATCCCGTAAACCCTGCCGATCTCCTGCAGCGCCCCGTCATATTTTTCCAGAAACCAGTCCGTCAGGTGATAGATGCGGATATCCTTGCCCGCCGCGCTGTCCGTCGCCTGCGCCGTGATATAGCCCGCCTTTTTCGCGGAGAGTGCCAGTTTCTCATGGTACTGCGCGTGTTTCTTCCGCGCAATGGAGAGCAGCCAGAGGCTCACACTGACGGAAAACATCGTGATCAGGAGCAGCAGGATACTTCTCTGGACCAGCAAAATCCCATAGACCACGACGCCTGCCAGGAATGACAGAAATTGAGGAAACGCCACGACCGCGTTCGACACCCCCTGTCCAAAGCGCGCCACGCGCCACGCATTGCCCGAGACCTTCTGGAACGCCTCGTCCTCGAGATAGTCATAATCCACGTCCATGATCTTTCGGACAAACTTTTTCGCATAATGGTTGCAGATAAAGCTTCCCTCCAGCTCACAGTACTCGAGCATCACCTCAAAAGCCGCGTTGCCAAGCCACATGACCACGCAAATCACAACAAGCTCCATCATCAGCCGCGCCATTCCGACCTGCGCCGTCAGGTCGGACACCAGTCTTGACGGGAGATATGTGCCCAGAAGCGACGCCGCCACATTGGGCACCACCATCAGAAGCTGCGCCCAGAATAGCTTCCTGTCCCACTCCTTCGCGGATTTCATGCTGTAGATGAAATTGCTGAACAGCCCGTATTTGCGCCGTTTCCTGTCCTCAAAAATATGTCCCATGTAGAGCATAGTACCCAAACCTCCGTTTTCGTTATATTGTTATCAGTATAACACGTCTTTCAGCAAAACTACGTTTTTTGCATGAGTTGTACTTCATTCTGCACAAACGGAAAAAGGACATGCGCAGAACGCATGCCCTTTCCCTACATATTCAACAGGTTTATCGTTGATATCTGCCTCTATGAATTTAACCCTTCACGGCGCCGCCGGATACCCCCTCCACATAATATTTCTGCATGCTGATGAATAATGCCGCGATCGGTATGGATACCAGAACACAGTCGGCCGCAAAGCGCATATAATCTCACACAATCCTTTTAATATGATCGGTTCATCGTCAACGATCAGCAATGTCAGCAGCTCCATAACTCCGCCCCCCTATCCACATCCTATCACGCATCTCCTATAACACAGACTGCTGCCCGGTATCGATCAAGTAGGTGCATGACCTTCTCCACTACTCGCAGCACCGAGCGTCCATCAACTCCAGCTGACACATTTCCTTTGGACGCCCGTGTGCATAAAAACAGAGAAACAAATCTGAATTATCAGTTATTTCCCTGTTTTATGCCCACAAGACCAGCATTCTGTTATTTTACTGTCTGAATCCCAGCAAGCTGTTCCACCTCAACAACTTCGAGACCTGAATATTTTGCTATTTTCTCTATTGGTAATTCCCCGTCCTGCAGCATTATAAGCGCGGTTTTCTTTTTGGTTTCACTGACTCCCTGACTCTTTCCCTGACTTATTCCCTGACTTATTCCCTGGCTTATTCCCTGATTAAAAATAGTTCTTGCCTCTGTTTCTATCAATGTCCCGCTCATCATATCACCTACACCTTTCTGAACATTTTCATATTTCTGTGCAATCTCCTTTATCACATCACTGGAAATCTCTATGATCGTTCTCTTTTCAAATGCCCCGATAAATCCCCGCTAATCCAGTTCATCAAGCCTTTCCAGTATAACCTGATACTCTGCTTTTAATTCCTCGAGCTTCTGCCCACTGCTGTCATATTCCGGAAAACGGTTCTCATGTGAGAAAATATAAAACGGAATCAGCATCAGCAGACGTTTCTCAAAAATATCATCAAGCGAGTAATTCTGTACTTTCATTATTGGTATGTCATACTGCACCGTCCCACCCGGGGTAACAATCACATATTTCATTTTATCCGGCGTTTTCTTGTAAGTCCGCAGATATAAAACTGCCGTATTGGGAAATGTCACAGTCAGCGTTTCCTCCGTAACTTCACCCTCGTCGAGCGCTATCTGGGTATCGTACTCAAAAAGCCTTATGGTAATCTTTCCGTCCGGTAAGCTGCTTTCACACTCTACATGATATTTCTTAGGTATCTTCCCGAAAACCGTAAAATTCGTGTCTGTAATCCGTTCTTTGTCTGCTTCGTCCTGCTGGTCTATAAAATGCTCATTCGGATAAAACTGTATTTCTTCTTCCCCTGTGTACGATTCCCCAAAAATCTCATTGATCACGGGGATAACCAGCTTCCGGCAGTCATTTAAGATTGTGCGAAATGCCCCGTCATATATATTTGCCATATGCTATTTCCTCTCTTTTGATGATTTAATCATATCGCCTTTCTGCCACGGATTCAAGAATTACTCAGCCAATACCGTCTAACCCACTTTAAAAAACGAATAGTCTGCCTGTCTCTCTTCGATAACTTCTTCATGCCCAACTCCTTTTCATAGCTGTTTCAACAATCTATTCCAAAGCCTAATGCAAAAAATCGCGGTTGGAATGATTTCATTCCAATCTTATATCATTTCTCAGCTAAAATCAATAATGGAATGAAATCTTTCCAAAAATTTTTTAGAGGAACACGATTATGTCATTTGTTATCAACCAGGATCTATCCATAGGCCCTAACCTGAAGAATCTGCGCCTGCGGAACAAACTTTCTCAGGAAGACGTCGCTGTACAGCTGCAAATCATGGGATTTACGATGAGTCGGGAGATTATTTCCCAGATAGAATTGGGACGCCATCATATCAGAATCAGTGTCCTTCTCGCACTGAAAGAACTGTATCACGCGACCTTTGATGAGATTTTTGATCTAAAGAACTGTAAAAAAACCTGACACCATGTATGATGTCAGGTTCTTTGTGATTAACCAATCTTTACATATCCCGCGCTCTCAGCCGGCACGGTCAGCTTTCCGTTTTCCATGCTGACAGAATCGCCCAGTTTATAGAGAACCTCCTGCAGACCGTAAGGGCACTCGCAGGAAACCGGGTTCTGTGACGGATTCAGCGCCACAAGAATCTTTTCATCCCCCGCTGTCCGCAGATACACCAGCGGATAGCTCTGCGGCTCGCAGTACACGAACTCGATCTCCCCCGAAGCGCACAGCGCAGGGTGCTCCTTTCTGATTTTCGCAAGTCCCCTGATCTCATGCCAGAGTGAATTCTCTGCTGCCATCTGGTCAGAGACTACAGGCGCATCTGCGGACGAATCCTGGCAGATGTACAACTGATCTTTCTCCGCGCTGGAGAATCCATAATTCTTCTCATGGCTCCACTGCATCGGTGTCCGCGCCCCTGTGCGGTTATAGCCGCCCTCGACGGAGATCAGGTCAAGCTGCCGCATACCGATCTCGTCCCCGTAGTACACAAACGGCACACCCGGCATGGAGAACAGGAATACGTAGACCATCTTCAGCTCCTCGCAGTCCAGATATTTTCGGATGCGGTCCATATCATGGTTTCCGGAAGGAATACATATCATGCCTTTCCCGTTGGTCAGCTGATAATTTTTCCGGTACGTCTCCACAAACAGGGACACGTCCCCTTTCCCTTCCCTTGAAAAATAAGGGTGCTCACAGCGGAACAGGTCCATATAGTGGGAAGGCCCAAAGTGCAGCAGGAAATCCATATGGAAACCGCCCATCAGGGACTTGTCCGGTTCTCCCCACTCCGAGATCAGTGCCGCATCAGGATAGGTCTGGTCGAGAAAGCTGCGCATATCCTGCCACAGTTTGATCGTCTCCACACTGCCCTTATCATTCTTAATCAGGGAACCTGCCATGTCGACTCTGAATCCGTCACAGCCCTTTGACAGCCAGAAGTCCATCACGTCCTTCATCGCCTGCCTCGTCGCCAGTGCCTCCGGGGAATCCACAGCACTCTGCCACGGTTCCGTGGGATTGGCAAATCCATAGTTCAGCGCCGGCTGGTTGGAGAAAAAGTTCACCGCGACATTGCCATCCCTGGGATACAACCCCCTCAACGAACCCGCGATTCCTTCAAAATGCGCCACATCGATCCAGATATGGTCACTCCAGATATATCTCCCCGAATAAGGATTCGGCTCCGCCTTGCAGGATTCCTTAAACCACGGATGCTCTACAGACGTATGTCCCGGCACTAAATCCAACAGTACATGCATTCCGCGCTGATGCGCCTCCTCAAAGAGCCGCACCAGATCCTCGTTCGTCCCATAGCGCGGCGCCACCATACAGTAATCCGCCACATCGTAGCCCGCGTCCCCAAAAGGCGAGAGATAGCAGGGATTGAGCCAGAGCGCATTGCAGCCCAGATCACGGATATAGTCGAGTTTTTGGATAATCCCGGGAATGTCCCCGATGCCGTCCCCGTTGCTGTCGCAAAAACTCTGGGGATAAATTTCATAAAAGATACTTTGTTCCAACCATTGTGCCATGATATATTCCTCCTTAAATTTTTTTCTAATTGAATTATATCCCCTTAAAAAAGAAAAATGTTGCAATATATCCACTATTTATATTAAAATATCCATATAAAATTACCTCAGGAGAAAACGGCATGCAGCAAAGTCTGAAAGAAACAAGAGTACAGGGAACGCCCATGCATCCCCTGAAAATATATGAAATGAAAGAAGAAAACGGAAAGATCGACGTCCCCTACCACTGGCAGGAGACGGTAGAAATTCTGTGGATACAGACCGGAACGCTCTCCCTGATGATACGCGATGAACAGTTCACCGGAAACCCATGCGACATTTTCTACGTCAATCCCCGCGAACTCCATGGCATGCAGTCCGTGACGGCAGACTGTACCTATCTCGCGTTCATTTTCCCAATATCGTGGCTTCAGTTTGTCCATGCGGACGAAGCGGCGGGAAAATACCTGAACCCGCTCATCAGCCAAAGCGCGCATATCGCGACGCAGCTCCCCCGCCAGACCGCAGTACGTGTCACACCCATTCTGCAGGAAATTTTCACGCTGTATAAAAATGAGGACATCGGCGCATGGCTTGGGATCAAGGCAGATCTGCTCCGCTTTTACTGCGATATGTACCGTGACGGAATGGTGCGCCGGTCGCACGAAGACTCCTGCCAGATGAGCCTGCTGCTCGACCTGTCCCGGTTCATCCAGGAGCACTCCTCCGAAAACCTCACGCTGAAAATACTGGGCGAGAGATTCCATATGTCCCCCAAATATTTCAGCGTGTATTTTCAGAAACATTTTGCCAGAAATTTCACCGACTACCTTACCGCCGTCCGCATCGAGCACGCCAAAAAACTGCTGCTCGAGACATCCTTTCCCATGGAGCTGATCGCCCAGCAGACCGGATTTTCCAGCAGCAGTTATTTTATCCGCACCTTCCACGAATCGACCGGACTGACGCCCAGACAGTTCCGCCTGCACATGCAAGTACAATCGGGCTCCCATGTGCCTTAAAGAATTACCCCGAAACCAGCGGCAGCATCACCTCCGTCGCAAATATCCCGTCCTCCGCCTTGCGGTTCAGATAGCCGCTGTGGCTGATCACGATCTCATCAATCCGCAGCAGCCCGAATCCGTGGCTGCCCTGCTTGTCGGAGAGAAAGTGATTCCCCTTCCGCCGCGCCGCGCCGTCCATGGAATTGGTGACACAAATGTAGAGCTGTTTCTTGATGACATCGATATAAATACGGATAAAACGCTGCTCCTCGGGCAGCTTCATGCACGCCTCCATCGCGTTGTCCATGAGGTTTCCGATCAGCACAGACAGCTCGATATCCGGGATCGCGAGTTCCCTTGGCACTGCAGCAGTGGCGTCCACTTTGATCCGTCTCTCCCGCATCAGTGTCAGCTTGCTGTTCAGGATCGCGTCCACCATCACATTGCCCGTCCGCAGCACCGTGTCCACCTTTGTCAGATCTTCCGCCAGACGTTCGAGATATCCGGACGCCTCCTCATACTGCCCCATACTCATGTACGCTGAAAGTGTCTGGATATGATTGTGGTAATCATGCCGCCAGATGCGCATCGTGCGGTACATCGTTTCCACCTCGTCATAGTGCCTGTTGACCAGCTCATTCTGAAATCGCGAAATCCTGTGTTTCACATACCTGGGCATCGCAAAACGCCACAGCATCAGATTGACGAGAATCAATACCAACAATATTCCCAATATTCCTGCCATTTTCCACATCATACCATCATCCCTTATAAAATTCGATAAATAGCCTGCCGACCTCCTTCTCCGCGCTCCGGCTCACCGGAATCCTGCGCCCGTCGTCCAGAACCAGCTCCGGCTTCACGATCTCGGAGATGTGCCGCACATTCACCAGATAGGAACGGTGGCAGCGAACAAACTCCCGTTTGTTGCATAGCTGCTTTATCATCTCACCGATCGAGGAACATAACACGTGTGATGCATCCTCCGTGTACAGGGTACACTGATGCGCCATCGCCTCGATGTACCAGATCTTTGACACTGGCAGGGACAGCAGCCCCTCCTCCGTACGAAACAGGAGCTTTTCCTCCTGTATCCTGCACAGCCATATCTTGTTGAACTTGTCAAGCACTGCGAAAAACTTCTCTTTTCGGAGGGGTTTCAGCAGATAGTGCAGCGCCGCCACCTCAAACCCCTGCGCCATATAGCTGTCATAACCTGTCACAAACAGAATCGGAATGTCCTCGTCCTTTTTGCGAATCTCGGCGGCAAGCTCCATACCACTCAACTTCCCCATCTCGATATCAAAGACCAACAGGTCATAAGCGCTGTCATCCTCCCACGCAAACCAGAAGTTCTCGCCACTCGCAAAGAGCTTCGTCTCCAGTCCCACCCTATTGTCAAGCGCCCACTCCTCCACATACTTCCGAATCAGCAGGCGCTGCGCTTCATCGTCATCACAAATTGCAACCCTCATTTCCCACACCCCAATCTCCACTTACCTCAAATCATCTTCTTTTTCACAAAATCGAGTAGGGAAGAGCCATCTTCCCCTACTCGTGCGCCGGGCGTCCGTCAGCCTTAGCTGACATATTTCCTTTGGACGCCCGTGTGCATAAAAATATTGAGACTCATCTGCTCGAAAAACTGTGCAGCCATTTCCCGCTCTGGAAACGCCGGCAAAAGATGACCGCTCTCACCGTCCAGTCCGCGAACATGCCAATCCACACCGCCATCGGCCCGAAATTGTAAACCCTGACGAGGAAAATGCATAAGGCAACCCTACAGCACCACATCGTGATCGTGGACACGATCATGGAGAAACGGACGTCGCCCGCCGCGCGCAGTCCGTAGGATATAACGAATGAACCTGTCCACACAAGCGGCTTTACAATCGTGATCGCAAGGACCATCTCAAAACACATCGCTGCCGCCCCGGCCTCCATACCCGCAAGCCATGTGACCGGCTTCGTGATCGCAAAGACAAGCAGACAGGACACAAGGATACCAACCCACGCGATACCCGTCAGTTTCACGATGTAATACTTTGCCTCCTCCTTTCTGCCCGCACCGATGCACTGTCCGACGACTGTCATCAGCCCGATGCCGACACCGACGCCAAACACACCATTCAGGCTCTCCAGTATATTGGTCATCGCCTGCGCTGCGATCGCCACCGTCCCCATCGTGGAGACCGTCGACTGGATCGCCAGCTTACCAAACTGAAACATACCGTTCTCGACACCCGACGGAATACCGATCGCCATGATCCTCCAAATCAGCGGCATATCCGGTCTGATTTTCAAATAATCCCTTATTACAATCACCTGTCTGGGCTTTCTGAGCGCATAAAATATAATCGCCATAGAAAAAACACGTGATATTAATGTAGCAAGTGCCGCGCCGGCAACACTCCATCGAAATCCATAGATAAACAGCGCATTGCCAGCGATATTCAGCACATTGGAGATCACAGACACCTTCATCGGAAAGCCGGAGTTGCCCCCTGCCCGAAACAGTGCCGCCCCCACACGGAAAAGCGCCAGAAACCCATACGAGATAACTGTGATGAGGAAAT
>VSNM01000061.1 GCA_009774245.1 Lachnospiraceae bacterium
CAAACTTTACGGGAATTTCCAGTCCTTATGAGCCGCCTGTGCATGCGGAGGTGGAGATCGATACCAGCCGGTGCACGGTGGAAGAGGCAGCGGAATATATACTGAAAGAGATTGGGAAATATTTGTGAGGGCAGGGAGGAACTGCAGAATGGCAGAAAAAACACAGAGGACATACCAGCAGGATATCGTGGGGGATGGCATTTCCTCCGTACAGAAGGTCAGGGAACCATATAAGGAAAATGGGGGGCGCAGCATAAGGTATGTACTGATAGGTATCTGTGCACTGTTTTTGTTTGTGATGCTGGTCCTGCCCCTGATTGTGGTAATCACCAACGCCCTGCGCGACGGCTGGGAGGCATATAAGGAAGCTGTGCTTGATGAATACACTGTTAAGGCCCTGCAGCTGACACTGTTTGCTGCAGTCGTGGCTGTGACAGTTAACACCGTATTCGGGCTCTTTGCATCCTTTTTGTTATCAAAGTTTTATTTCAGGGGGCGCCGGGTACTTGCCGCGCTCATAGACATTCCTTTTTCCATATCTCCGGTGATAGCGGGGCTGGTGTTCATACTGACATTTGGAAATATCGGCTGGATGGGGGATTTCCTGAAAGCACATGACATAAAGATCATGTTTGCTGTGCCGGGTGTGATTCTTGCCACGATATTTGTCACATTTCCATTTGTGTTCCGTGAGCTGTTTCCTGTCATGAACGCACAGGGAACGGACGAGGAGGAAGCGGCGGCGCTGATGGGGGCAGGCGGATTTACCATTTTCCACAGAATTACGTTTCCCCATATCAGGTGGGCGCTGCTGTACGGCGTGATCCTGTGCGCGGCGCGTGCGCTGGGAGAATTTGGTGCGGTATCCGTAATTTCCGGGCATCTGCGGGGAAAGACGAACACGCTCCCCCTCCATGTGGAGATTTTATACAACGAGTTCAATACCACGGCGGCATTTGCGGTGTCATCCATTCTGGTGGTGCTGGCAATGCTGATACTGGTTGCGAGGAATGTCGTGGAGGGATTATCCAGAAACAGGAAATTTTAAATAATGTGTATCACCGATTTCCAAAAGAGACAGATAGAACAGGAGTTTTACGATGTATGTACAGATGGACCATATATATAAGACATTTGACGGCTTTCACGCTTCCAGCGATGTGAGTTTTGGTGTGGAGAAAGGGCAGCTGGCGGCGCTGCTGGGACCGAGCGGGAGCGGGAAAACTACAATTTTGAGAATGATTGCAGGACTGGACAGGCCGGATTCGGGAGATATCATTATTAATGGCATGTGTGTCAATGACCTGCCGGGAAGTAAGCGGGGCATTGGTTTCGTGTTCCAGAACTATGCGCTGTTCCGCTATATGACAGTGGCGGATAACATCGCGTTCGGACTGGAAGTGCAGAAAAAGAGTAAAAAAGAAATTAAATGCAGGGTAGAAGAGCTGCTTGAGCTGGTCTCCATGCAGGATCTCGGGAAGCGCTACCCGCACCAGCTCTCAGGCGGGCAGCGGCAGCGCGTGGCATTTGCGCGCGCACTTGCCCCCAATCCGCAGCTTCTTCTACTGGACGAGCCGTTTGCGGCGATCGACGCGAAGGTGCGCAGGGAGTTAAGGACATGGTTAAAGGAGATGATCAACAGGGTAGGCATCACGAGTATCTTTGTGACGCACGACCAGGAGGAGGCGATGGAAGTTGCGGACAGTATTATCATCACGAATCAGGGACGAGTCGAGCAGACCGGAACGCCTGACGAGATCTGCCTGCATCCGCAGACGGAGTTTGTGGCAGAGTTTATTGATGCCAGACGGTATAAAGCTTTGATGGAAATTTGAATGAAGCGTCCAGACATATTTGCTGAAGAACTTATAGCGAGCATAGGGTTTGAAAATTATGTGAGGAGGACTTGCGGCACCAGAGCAGCTAATCAACTGAATAGATAATTGTGGCTATTCTAAAATTATTGTGATATAATAATGTCACAATAATTTTAGAATATAGATAGTTGGTGTTTAACAATGTTTTTAATGCTAAAGAATACGCAGGTATTATATTTTAATCTGACGGATTTCACGGTAGAAGTGCTCAGGGAGGATCTGCTCCCTTACTTTCTCAGATCAAATATCAAAAAATCTTCCAATATGAAAGATATATTATACAATGTACAGACGGTGAAGAGCTATCTGAGCAGCAGAATGCTGTCCCTGTCGAGGGATAATGCAAAAAAAATCTATGCCGCCTTTCAGATTCCGCAGGTGGACTCGATCGATAACAGGGTGAACATCTGTATCAAGTGTAAGGGCGTATCTATTCAGGATAGTTATTGGGTTCAGGAAGAGAATGAATCTGATGTGTGGGAATCGATCAATATCAGGCAGAATAAGTTAAAGGATATTATCGACCTGTCTTTAGGGGGTTTCAGCCCTACGATCACAACGAGTATTATATGTCCGGAGCTGACTACGAAGGGTTTATTTCGAAAAGGCTGGGTACGTTTGGGAAATACTTTGTATCTATTGAAATCAGACAAGACAAGGGACTGTGTAAATACCAAGATGGAAGTGCTGGCTTCACAAGTCTTGGAATGCTTTGAAAACAAAATAGATAGTATTACATATGAAAGTGACACTAAAAATATGCTGGACGGCGAGGGGCAGGTTTCCATCTGTAAGAATTTTGTTGGTGAAGAGTACTCTTTTGTGGAGGCGTGGGAGGCTATGGATTACTGCAGGCGTCTTGGCATCAATTACAGGAAATACTGTATGGAGCAGTGGGGGGCGGAGTTTGCCAGCATTCCGGTACTGGATTATATCATTGTCAATACAGACAGACATACACAGAACTATGGATTTATGATGAATAATGATACGGGCAGGATCGAGCGTCTGGCTCCTCTGTTTGATTTTAATTGCGCGCTTGTAGCGGATTATTTTGCACATGATGCGCGGGATACGCTGAGCCAGATGTTCAATACCGCAGAAACGCTGCGGGAGCTGGCGTATCAGTATAGGAAATATACCAATATGGTATTTAACGAGGATAAGTTTATGAAGGTTGTTGAGAGAAATGAAAACTACAAATTCATTTTTGAAAAAGTATACGAGCGGATACAGGAATTGGGGCTTGCGTGAGATAAGCGCTCTGTGGTATACTTAGACCTTGAAAAGAATTAGTAGAATTAGTAATAGAAGATATAGAAGAAGAGGAGAAAGTGAAATGGATTTATTTTACAGAAGCACGAGAAGCAAGGGTGAGGCGGTCAGGGCGTCGCAGGCTATTTTGAAAGGGCTTGCGGACGATGGCGGGTTGTATGTGCCGGAGTCGGTTCCCAGTCTGGATAAGAGCATGGAGGAACTGTCGCAGATGACATATCAGGAGACCGCATACGAGGTGATGAAGCTGTTTTTTACGGATTTCACGGAGGCGGAGCTCAGGGATTGTATTAGTAGGGCATATGACAGCAAATTTGACACGGAGGCGATCGCACCACTCGTGGAGGCGGACGGGACCTATTATCTGGAGTTGTTTCATGGAGCGACGATCGCGTTCAAGGATATGGCGCTTTCGATTCTGCCGCATCTGATGATCACGTCGGCGAGGAAAAATAATGTGAAGAATGAGATTGTGATTCTTACGGCGACAAGCGGTGACACGGGAAAAGCGGCGCTTGCCGGCTTTGCGGACGTGAAAGGGACGCGCATCATTGTATTTTATCCGAAGAATGGCGTCAGCCCGATCCAGGAAAAGCAGATGGTTACACAGAAGGGGGAAAATACCTTTGTTGTGGGTATCACAGGCAATTTTGATGACGCGCAGACCGGTGTGAAGCAGTTGTTTGGGGATAAGGAGCTGGCAGACATCATGGATAAGGCGGGATACCAGTTCTCTTCAGCAAACTCTATTAATATAGGAAGGCTTGTTCCGCAGGTAGTCTATTATGTATATGCGTATGCACAGCTCTTAAAGGAAGGCAGGATTGAAAAGGACGAGAAGATCAACGTGGTCGTTCCCACCGGCAACTTTGGCAATATTCTTGCCGCGTATTTTGCTAAGAATATGGGTGTACCTATCGCGAAGCTGATCTGCGCTTCCAACGAGAATAAGGTGCTGTATGATTTCTTTGAGACAGGCGTTTATGACAGGAACAGGGAGTTTGTGCTCACGAGCTCGCCTTCTATGGATATACTGATCTCCAGCAATCTCGAGCGGCTGATCTATCTGACAGCGGGGGCAGATGCGGACAAAAATGCGGCGTTCATGAGCGCCCTGTCCACTGTGGGAAAATATGAGATTACTGCGGACATGCGGGCACAGATGAAGGATTTTTACGGAAATTATGCGTCCGAGCAGGAGACGGCGGACACGATCAGGGCTTTGTATGAAAAGACAGGGTATGTGATCGATACGCATACGGCTGTCGCTGCTGCGGTGTGCGGTAAATACAAAAAAGAAACCGGTGACACCACGAAGACAGTGCTGGCATCAACGGCAAGTCCGTTCAAGTTTACCAGGAGCGTGATGAATGCCATTGATAAGAAATATGATGCAATGGGGGATTTTGAGCTGGTTGACGAGCTCTCCAGACTTGCGAATGTCAAGGTTCCCAGAGCGATCGAAGAGATTCGCACGGCGTCGGTGCTTCATGATACGGTTTGCGACAAGGAGGATATGAAGTCTGTCGTGATGAAGTTCCTGGGCATCTAAAATGCAGGGAATTGATTAGTGTTGATGAAAGAAGGGATACTGATGAATTTTGGAATGATACCAGATCTGCTCATTATGGCGTGTGGAGTCTATATGATCTACTGGGCAGTCCAGATGAGATCGACGAACAAGATCCCGACGATGCTTGTGGGCAAGGGATTTCCGATCAACAGGGCAAAGGACCCGGAGGGGTTTATTCGGTTTACGTTTCCGCTCACGTTTGCGACGGGCGTCGTGCTTTTTGTAGTGGGAATGGTAGGTGCGTTAGGCATTTTTATCACATATCCGCTGGCGGAGACGCTGATGCGGATTGCGCTGATTGTCGTGATTATAGCCTACGGCATGGCGCTGATGAAGGCACAGAAAAAGTATCTGGTCGGGGTAAAATAGGGGGACTGTACGATGACAAAGCAGGAGGTTTTGAATCAGAATAATTTGAACCAGCAGGTTTCGGACAATGAACTTACAAACAGGCAGATCCTGCGGCGCATTGATCACACCCAGTTGAAGCCATATGCCACATGGAGTGATATAGACAGGCTATGTGATGAGGCGGTCAGGTACCGGACGGCTTCGGTGTGTATTCCGCCGGTGTATGTCAAGCAGGTGCACGATGCATATGGAGACAAGGTTAATATCTGTACCGTGGTGGGCTTTCCGCTTGGCTACAGCACGACGGCCGCGAAGGTGGCGGAGGTGGAGCAGGCGCTTGCCGACGGCTGCAATGAGATTGACATGGTGGTGAATATCAGCGATGTTAAGAACGGTGATTATGTGAAGGTGGAGGAGGAGATCCGCACTTTGAAGAGGGTGTGCGGGGAGCATATTCTCAAGGTGATTATCGAGACATGCTATCTCTCGGAAGAGGAGAAGATTGCGATGTGCAAGGCGGTCACGAATGCGGGCGCTGATTACATAAAGACCTCGACCGGGTTTGGGACGGGCGGCGCGACGATCGAGGATATCCGTCTGTTCAAGAGATATATCGGACCCGGTGTAAAGATCAAGGCAGCAGGCGGTGTAAAGACGAGGAAAGATCTGATTCTGTTTATTATGGAAGGCTGTGACCGGATTGGCACGTCATCGGCGGTCAGCATGCTGCAGGGAGAACAGGCACAGGGGTATTAAGGGTATTAAGTTCGGAGGATTCATATGGGAAGTATAGAGAAACAAAGAATTGCAGAATTGCAGAAGCTGCTGAAGGAGGCAGAAATTGACTATTATATCGTGCCGACGGCAGACTATCACAATTCGGAATATGTCAGCGATTACTTTAAGATGAGGGAATTTCTGTCAGGATTTACCGGCTCCGCCGGCACGCTCGTGGTGAGCAGCCGGGAGGCGGGGCTGTGGACAGACGGCAGGTATTTTGTGCAGGCGGAGAGCGAGCTGGAGGGCTCGGGTATCGTTCTGTACAGGATGCAGGAGGAAAATGTCCCCACGATCAAAGAGTATCTTGAGAAAAATGTGGCAGAGGGGCAGACCATCGGTTTTGACGGCAGAGTGGTGGACGCCTTTTTTGGAAAGGAATTGGAGGAAGCCTTTGACGGGAAGAATGTGACGCTGGCCTATGACAGGGATATCGCGGCGCAGCTCTGGCAGGACAGACCGGCGATGCCTGTGAGCAGGGTGTGGATTGTGCCTGAGGAAAGCTGCGGCATGAGCGCGTCGGATAAGCTCGCTAAGGTGAGGGAAAAGATGGCGGAGGAAGGCGCCGCGCATCTGCTGATCTCCAGGCTTGATGACATTATGTGGCTTTACAACATTCGCGCAAATGATGTGGAGTGTAATCCGGTGGCGCTCTCTTATACAATGATTTCAAGAGAGAATGCAGTTTTGTTTATCCAGCCCAAAGCACTGACCGAAGAAGTCAAAAAGTATCTGGAAGAAAACCATGTAATCTGTGAGGATTATGACAGGATCGCAGCATATCTCAAGGGCTGTGATATCGAGGGAAAGGTGTGGTGTTCGGGTGCGGACATCAGCTACATGCTCTACAAACTGGTGCAGAACCGTGCGGAGCTGATTGACAGGAAAAATCCGACAGAGCGCATGAAGGCGGTCAAAAATCCTGTGGAGATGGAACATATCAGGGAGTGTTATCTCAGGGACAGTGTGGCATTGACAAAGTTTTTATTCTGGATGAAGGAAAATGTGGGGAAGGTTCCGATGGATGAGCTGAGCGTGGCGGCGAAGCTCGATGGTATGCGGGCAGAGATTACGGGCTACCTTGATCTGTCATTTCCCACGATCAGCGCATACAAGTCCAACGCGGCGATGGCGCACTACAGCGCGACCGAGGAGCATTTCAGCAGAATTGAGGCGGACGGGTTTTATCTGGTTGACTCGGGCGGACAGTATGAGGGCGGCACGACGGATGTGACCAGGACGATCGCGCTCGGGGATGTCACCGATGAGATGAAGCTTCATTTTACGAAGGTTGCATGCGCGATGCTTCGGTTGGCGGACGCAAAATTTTTACACGGCTGTACAGGGAGAAATCTTGATATCATCGCGCGTGAGCCGCTCTGGGAGTGCGGACTGGACTACAAACATGGGACAGGCCACGGAATCGGTTACATCCTGAATGTCCATGAGGGACCGCACAGTCTGAGATGGCAGTACAGGCCGGAGATACCGGAGACAGAGCTGGAGGAGGGCATGATCGTCTCCGACGAGCCGGGCATGTATGTGCAGGACAGCCATGGCATCCGGACAGAGAACATCGTCGAGGTTGTGAAGGAGGAGAAGAATGAATATGGGCAGTTTATGGGATTTCGCCATCTCACCTATGTTCCGATCGACCTGGATGCCATCGACACGCAGTATATGGAGCCGTCTGACGTCCGGAAACTGAACGCTTATCATGAAAGTGTTTACGCAAAGCTTGCCCCATATTTCGAGGGAGCAGAGCTGGAATTGTTAAAAAAGGCGACGCGGACTTTATAAAACACCGAATTTGAACTTTATTGTTACAGTTCAGCCTAGGACTTTGCACTACGCTGCAAAGTCCGTAAGAACACGTAGTGGTTGAGAAGCATCAAGCCCATCGCGAAGCGATTTTGCATGGCTTGATGCCCGTAACAGGAAGCCAAAGGCTGAACTGTTACACTTTATTTAAGAGTTTATGTTAATTTTATTGACTTTTGTCTAAGGTTTTGAGATAATAAATCCATTAGGGTAAGCTCTTACAATATGATCATAACCGTTATAGACAGTATGATTCGTCACGGCGGTTTGAAATAAAATTTATTATCTTAAGGAGGATCTTATATGTCAACGAAAGCGTATTATCCCATTTCCGAGATTGGGGCTGGAAAGGTAGGATTTTCTAAGACTCGTTCCATCATCGAGGCTGCTTTTTACGGAAACAATGTAGTGAAGGTGAACACTCTGAAGGAAGCCTATGAGTTAGCGAAGAACTCACCGGGAACCATTGTTACCGATATGAAGATCAAGGATGGTGAAACCTTTGGTCTCGAGAAGGACGCAAGAGTATTGTTATTCAATGACGGCGCTGTGACAGGCCGCTATGCGGCAGCACGCCGGATCAAGGGTGAGCCGGGTGTAGACGAGACAAAGCTTGACAAGGTAGTTATGGATGCGGTCTATGAGACGCGCTGGAAGACGATGTATCACGCAGAGTGCTTTGTAGGTCTCGATCCCGAGTTCATGGTAAAGGCACATCTCCTGATTCCTGAAGGAGAGGAGAACCTGCTCTACAACTGGATGATCAATTTCCAGTATATGTCTGATGAGTATGTAAAGATGTACAAGACTTCCAAGCCTGTCGGCGATGGCAAGGAGCCGGATATCTATATCTTCTCTGATCCTCAGTGGGCACCGCATGAGGCACCGGACGTTGACTACAGTTGCCTGAGCGATCCTTTGACACTCTGCTATTTCGACACAAACCAGAACTGTGCGGCAATCCTGGGTATGAAGTACTTCGGTGAGCACAAGAAGGGTACCCTGACAATGGCATGGGCGCTTGCAAACAGAAATGGCTATGCTTCCTGCCACGGCGGTCAGAAGGAATACTCTCTTGAGGGCGGCAAGAAATTTGTGGCATCTGTATACGGATTGTCAGGCTCAGGTAAGTCTACCCTGACACATGCAAAGCACGGCGGAAAGTACGATGCGTTTGGCGGTATCAAGGTTCTTCACGATGACGCGTTCATCATCAATACAGACACCTGCGCATCCATCGCACTGGAGCCTACGTATTTCGATAAGACAGCGGATTATCCGACAGGCTGCCCGGACAATGAGTACTTACTGTCTGCACAGAACTGCTCCGCTACGATTGATGAGGACGGCAAGATTCAGCTCGTGACAGAGGATATCAGAAACGGCAACGGACGTGCGATCAAGTCCAAACTGTGGTCTCCGAACCGCGTAGACAAGATCGATGCTCCTGTTAATGCGATCTTCTGGATTATGAAAGATCCGACAATTCCTCCTGTAGTGAAGTTAAAGGGCGCAGCGCTCGCATCAGTTATGGGTGCAACCCTTGCGACAAAGACTTCTACAGCAGAGCGTGTTGCGGCAGGCACAGATCTGAACGCACTCAGAATCGTTCCTTATGCAAATCCGTTCAGGACATATCCGCTGGTGAACGACTATGAGAAGTTCAAGAAGCTGGTTGAGGAGAAGAACGTGGCATGCTACATCGTCAACACAGGCGATTTCATGGGCACAAAGGTAAAACCGGCTGATACATTGGGAATCCTCGAGACGATCGTTGAAGGAAAGGCAAACTTCGAGAAGTGGGGCAACTTTGATGATATCGAGATCATGTATGACTGGTCTGGCAAGACAAGTGATGCATTCAAGCCGGATATGAACAACGCGGAGTATGTTGCAGCGTTGAAGGCAGCGATGCAGAACCGTGTTGATGCGGTGGAAGGCTTCGCAACCAAGAAGGAAGGCTATGACAAGCTTCCTGACGAGGCGCTTGCAGCATTGAAGAAACTCGTTGAGCAGTGCTAAGGTATAGAGGTTTATTAAAAAGGCGACACACGAAAGTGTGTCGCCTTTTTGAAGAGTAAAAATATAATGATTAAATATTAATAAAATCTTAAACATTTACCCAATTGGAACTTAAAAATATTTAGGTTATACTTTTGTCTGTAGATACAAATCGGGGAGAGAAGTGTGGGATTTAACATGGAGGTTAGAGATGTACAACGTACTGGTGTGTGATGATGAGAAGGATATCGTGTCGGCTTTAAAGATTTATCTGACGGCTGAGGGGTATCAGGTGTATGAGGCTTACAATGGAAAGGAAGCGCTGGATGTGCTTTCACGGGAGGAGATTCATCTGGTGCTCATGGACATCATGATGCCGGTAATGGATGGCATCACGGCGATGGTGAAGCTGCGGGAGCAGAGCAATGTACCTGTCATCATGCTGACAGCCAAGAGTGAGGATACCGACAAGGTGTTGGGACTCAACATCGGTGCGGACGACTACGTGACGAAACCGTTTAATCCGGTGGAGGTGCAGGCGCGGGTGAAATCCCAGCTCAGGCGCTACATGCAGCTTGGCGGCGGGGTGAAGCCAGAGGCGCGCGAGACATTGACCATCGGGGGCATCGAACTTGACGACCGCACCAAGGAAGTGACGCTTGACGGTGAGAAGACGGCGCTGACGCCGACAGAATATGACATCCTCAAGCTTCTCATGGAGAACCCAGGTAAAGTGTATTCTCCGGCACAGATTTACGCCGCGGTGTGGAATGACAGCCCATATGGCACAGAGAACACGGTGGCAGTCCATGTCCGGCATCTGAGGGAAAAGCTCGAGTACAATCCCGCGGAGCCGCGGTATCTCAAATCGGTCTGGGGACGTGGTTACAAATTGGAAGCATAAAGAAGTATAAACAGGAAAAGGGTGATGTTTTAGTGAAAAAGTTAAGATGTTCGATGATGGCAAAGATCATGGCATGGCTGCTCTGCATTGTTTCGGCTATGGGAACTGCTGTGCTGGGAGTCTGTCTGGTAGTTGGTGTAAGTGAAAACTTATGGGAGCAGACGCGCGAGGAGACGCTCAGGGATGCATATCGGTATGCGAATATATGGTATTCTTCGATGGCGTTTAGCAATCGTGGAAGCAGTGCGTATGCGCAGAATATGCGCGAGGAGTTTTTCAAGTATGGAATTATCAAGGCGAACGGCCTTGAGGGAGTGGATTTTCATGACAGGTGTTCTTATCTGGAGACCAATATGACAGAGCAGGAGCTTGCGGATATCAATCCTGACGAGCTTTTTCTCTATCTGATAGTCGAGACGGCAGATGGTTCCAGGAAGGGTGAAGTGATGGAGTATTATGGTGATTATGAGGACATCGCTTACCTGGAGGTCGAGAGCGGGAGCCTGATCAAGGATTCCGGATGGTCGTATCTGTATGCGGACAGGATATGCTATGATGTGGCAAAGGGAATCCTATACTATCGCGCCGAGGGCAATTATTATCCGGTACAGAATGTATCGCTGAGCTATGACGGCAGTCAGGGGAGGGCGGTTTATAACTATAGTTATGATTTTAACCGTGAGGGATACAAGTTAAATTATCGGAACTTTGACACCTCCATCTTTGACGGGTACACAGATGAAGTTCAGGCGGGGGAGGCACAGACGCAGGAGATGCAGACTGCGCAGCCTGATCAGACAGCCGAGATCGAGGCGATTCTTGGCGGCGATGGCGAGGGAAGTATCGTGAATCTGGCGGAGCTGGACAAGACGACGTTTCGCCACAGCAATTGGGGAACGATACTGCTGGACAATATCCGGAGTATACGCGGAGATGAGCTGACGCTGATCGATTCGGATAATATCGCGGATGGTTACTTTGTCGGGGAGGCGGGATATTATCTCGACGAGAATTACACACTTGTGGTGCGTGAGGACATTCAGGCGGATGCTTACTGGATAGTATCTCTTGTCCCGGATGCAGTGCCGTCAAACCGTGCAGACAGCCTGTACAATCAGGACAGTTGGTTTATCAATTTTTATTATGATATTGTGGATATGAATCTGTTCCAGGGGCTTGGGATCAGCATTGTCGTGCTGGCGCTGTCATTTGGATTTCTGGTGTATGCAGCCGGACACCGCAGGGGGACAGATGGGATTACGTTCACATTTCTGGACAGGGTTCCGGTTGACTTGCTGAGTGTGTTTGCGGGCGGAGCGGAATTGAGTCTGTGCTGTATGGTTCTCGTCATTCTGGACTCTCCGGGTGCCCGGAAATCCGCAGAGATTAGTCTGGGATTGGGCGGTTTGTTTGGCGTCATTATGACAGCGATTGCCATCGCGTATCTGCTCAGTCTGTGCGTGCGGGTGAAGGCTGGCAAATGGTGGCGGAATAGTATCTGTTATCGGATTTACAGCCGGATACGTGATCTGGTCATTGCAATTTTCAGACATATTGGACTCCTCTGGAAGGCGATCGTTCTGGTCGGGGTGGTTTCTGTTGTTGAATTGTTTGTCATTGGGGCTTTTGAGGATGGTGCGATCGCCGTTTATCTGATCGAGCGGGTGGTATTGTGCGCGGCGCTGTGTGCGGTCATTCTCCAGATCAATAAGCTGCAGAAGGCGGGGCAGTGTATGGCGGAGGGAGATCTCTCCTACAAGATCGACACGGGAAAAATGTTCTGGGAGTGCCGCAGACATGGGGAGAACCTGAACAAGATCAGCGAGGGAATGTCCAGGGCAGTCGATGAGCGCATGAAGAGCGAGCGTCTCAAGACGGAGCTGATCACGAATGTGTCCCATGACATCAAGACGCCGCTCACATCCATTATTAACTATGTGGATTTGCTCTCGAAGGAGGAACTTCACAATGACAAGGCGGCGGAGTACCTTGAGGTGCTTGAGAGACAGTCATTAAAATTAAAGAAATTGATCGAGGATCTGGTGGAAGCCTCCAAGGCCTCCTCAGGCAATCTGGCTGTGGAGAGCCAGCAGCTGGAGGCCGGCGTATTTGTGACACAGACAGTCGGGGAATTTGAGGAGAAGCTCTCGATCGCAGGGCTGGAGCTGATCGTCAGCAAGCCGGAGGAGCCTGTCTGCATCATGGCGGACGGCAGACATCTGTGGCGCGTCATCGATAACCTGATGAACAATATCTGTAAATATGCACAGCCAGGTTCCAGGGTGTATGTCAATCTGGAAGTGACAGCGCAGCGCGTGAGCATCACATTTCGAAATATTTCCAAATATCCATTGAACATCAATGGTGAGGAACTGACGGAGCGCTTCGTGCGCGGGGATAAGTCACGGAATACGGAGGGACACGGACTGGGACTTTCCATCGCACAAAGCCTGATGAATCTGATCGGCGGCGACATGAATATCGTCGTGGATGGCGATCTGTTTAAGGTGGTGCTCGCCTTTAACAGATATATGCCGGAGTTACAGGAGCCGGTTATTGAATTATGTGAGGATAAAAAAGAAAACGCGAACATTGACAGCAATGGTCTGAATTTGGTATAATAAATAAAATTATTGGATTTTGTTTATGAATATCTTAATGAAGTGATTGTAAAGGAAGTTTGCGATGCGGAATTTTTGGGGAATGAAATGTAATATAGTGAAATGTCTGATGACATGTCTTGTGACAGGCATATTGATTGGCGGCATGGGTGTTGACACCTGTGCCGCCGAAGTTGTTGGCACACAGAGTTTGGAAGAAAAAGGAATCGTGTCACAAAATGTGAGCTGTACAGTGGAAAAGGACGGCACCGTGACATACACGGCTGTGTTGAACGGCATGCTGCCTGTATCGGATGATGGGATGCTTTATTTGTTTGCGCTGGCGCCTTACGAGTACGCGGTTACAGGTGACACGGATATCATAGATTCGAAACCATTTTCTTTGTCAGAGACGGTTCAGAGCTTTACGTTTCCTGTAAATTTCAGGCAGGAGGACACAAGGCTGTATTCCAAGTTCGCGATGGGCATAAAGAGCGGCGGCGTTGTCTATATGGTGACAGAGCCGACATATATTACCAATCCTGAGGCGCTTGCGTGGAATACGCTGATGCGTCAGTCCAGGTCAAAGAAGTCGACGCAGGGTGAGGAATTTAATAATCTTTATCTGGACGGCACGTATGGACCGGAGCTTGCGTGGAAATTTAAGACGGTGCAGGTGTTAAATACGGGGGACTACGCGCCGCTGACACATCCGATGGCGCGGGCGGAGGCCGGATTGGCGGATACGGAGAAAATCGAGCAGCCTATGTTTTATATGTTTAATGCGTCCGACGAGGAAGGTGTCAGGGCACTTGCCGATTATATGGAGTACTATGCGGCAAATTCCAGAGGAGGGGAGAACTGGATTCTGGGAAATGAGGTCAATACCCGCAGATGGAATTACATGGCATGGTCGGACTGGGATACCTACATCAGGGAGTACACACAGGCGTTCCGCGTGATGTACAACGCGATCATGAGCACAAACGCGAATGCGAGGGTTTATGTCTGCCTCGATCAGATCTGGGACAGGAACCTGACGCCCGATGACGAGGAATACTATCAGTATATGGACGGAAAGGATTTTCTGGAAAAGTTTAACGCGCTGATCAGGCAGAGCGGCAATATTAGCTGGGGCGTGTCGCAGCATCCCTACACCAATCCGATGGGGTACGCGAAATTCTGGGATATGTCAGGCTGTAAAAACGGCAGGGTATATGCGGCTCAGGTCGCGTCGGGACAGATCGTCACGTTTCAGAATCTCTCTGTGCTGACGGACTTTATGCAAAGGCCGGACATGCTTGCCCCGGACGGGAATGTGCGCCATATTATTCTGAGTGAGATTGGGATCTCAAATGCGCAGGGGAGCGAGGTTCAGGCGGCGGCCATGTGCGCCTCCTATGCGGCGGTAAAGGACAATCCGTTTATTGATGAGATGATGTATCTGTGGTCATACAGTGATCCGGGAATGGATTCCAGTCTTGACACATTTGCACGCAGCGTTTATGACGGGATGGACGGGATAGATTCTGATTCGCATATGGAATGGGCCAAATCCTACATCGGAATCAGCGACTGGTCCGAAATAATATGGTAGCAGGAGTAGTGGGTATGAACAGTGATAAGAAAAAGAGCATTCATGAGCGGGTGTATTCGGGATTAAATGCGGGTAACGGAAATTTTTTGCTCCTGCGGCATTATAATACGTTTGTGTTTACAGAACAGGGGAAAGAACAGACAGAGCGGGATTATCCGGATGCGTTGGTCTGTCTGCATGATTTCAGGTTGTCTGATATGGTCAGCGCGTTTGCACCGTTTCTTGATTTTGCCAGGGAAGCATTTGGACAGCTCACGGAGGAGGCGGTTGACAGACTTCTCGATGAATGTGATATCTATAGTCTGCATCGGTCAATCTTTAAGAGTTTTCTGCAGAGTGGTGTGTGTGTGCGTGAGGAAAATCTGCTGATCGATGAGGTTGCGTTTGAGCAGGATAAGATCGCATCCGCTGTTGTGGAGATCGTCTCGCATCTTGCCGGTGACAGACAGGTTATATTCCTGTTGAATGACCTGCAGTATGCAAACGGTTCGACAATACATTTTATCCATAATCTGATCGAGAACGCGACGTGTCGCAATATCGTTGTCATAGCAACGTACAATGAGGCGAAGGTGCCGCTGTCCCACATGGAGCCGATCTGGGACAGATTTTACAGATATGTATGTGATGGGAAGCTGGTGACTGAGACAGGCTCCGGTATGCTGTGCAGTCCGGGGGGAGGTGTGAACGATTTTGTGTTTTCGGTGGAGCAGCTTGACTGTTATATCGTGAAGATCAACAATCTTCTTTTCTGTCTGGATTTTCAGCAGGCCGTCTATTATCTTGAGGTGATCTACAAGATGATAACGGTTGAGGAGATTGACATCGAATGGGATTACAAGTGCAGAATAGTCAAATTGTACGCACTTGCGTCGATCTATACACAGGATTTTTCACAGGCGCTGCTCCTGTGTGGGGAGCTGAAGGAGCTCAGGAGACGGGTGATAGATGTCGAGTTTGATCACGCATACTATTATCTGATGTGCATGGCGCACATGTATAATGGAAAGCTTGGCGAGGCGGATAAATACGCCGGAAAATGTCTGGAGATTGCTGTACAGCAGCAGTCCGATTACGATATTTTTATCGCGAAGCTGCTGAGTGTGATGGTGAAAATGTCCGGCTGGCACAATATCTTTTTCTGCACAAATGACATTCCTGTGGACGAGGAGATTCTGAGAAAGGCAGAGGAGTATCATTTCTGGAATCATCTGGCGCATATTTACGTCTATGCCTATGATAATCAGCCGGTGCTCTTCGCAGATGAGACGCGGCTTGAGGATAAGCTGGTATATTTTAATAAGGGCATCGATATCATGAAGCAGCTCGGAAATGAGTACTTCATGATGGAGGCTTATCAGAACAATATTATGATCGCTTCCACAAACGGCTTTTTCAGGACTGCCAAATACTATTATGACAAATGCCATGAGCTTGTCAGGGGCAGGGACGAATACGAGGAAGCAATGATATACAATGGCGTGGGTTATATATCGTCCGCCATGGAGGAGTACGACAAGGCATTTGCGTGTTTTGACCGGGCGCTCACGAGTTTTTTGAAGCTGGAAAAGATTGACTATGTGGGTGAGACGCTCTACAATATGGCGATCAACTGCATTATGGCACAGGATTACAAGAGCGCGTACACTTATCTTGAGCTGTCTTTTGGCATTGTAAAAGAAATGAAGATGAATAGTCTCAGGGTATGTAACATCTCAAAGCTGGCCGGCCTTCTGGCACTGTGCAGCCACTATAACGGAAATGAGCTGAAATGTGCCATCTATATCGAGAAGACACGGCTTTTCCTGGAGCACCTGATTGGCAGGGAAGAGGATGCGCATGAAAGTGCATTCATATACGACTATACAATGTGCAAGGATGATCTCTTTATCTACTATTTTGTCTATGGTTTGCAGCTTGCAGGCAAAAGAGTCTGTGATGAGGCGCTGAGGAACTTTGAGCTGGCAGCGGGATGTCTCGATGATTCTGCGGGGAATCAGTTTTACATCTTTGGACAGTATACCATAGAGCTGGCGAAACTGTACCGGTGTATGGGCAGAGAAGAAAAGGCACAGGAGCGTCTGAACTTCGCCATTCATTTTTATGACAGACAGGGATGTACAGGAAAGGTGGCAGCGCTTCGGGCAGCGCTTGCGGATAAGCATTATCAGTCAAAGCGATGCGGAGGGCTTGAGTTGTCCGCTGATCTTCGTCATGAGATTGACGAGGCGCTCAGGCACGCCTCCATATACAAGGAGAATCAGGAGCAGCAGAAGCGCATGAATTTCCTGTCGGCGTGGCAGAAAATGGTAGAAATTGGCAAAAAGAGCAGGAATGAACTGGTGAATCCAGCGGTGAACGCGTTCATACATAATTTTAACATCGACCGGCTGATCTTTGTGAAATATGGTGATGACGAACCTGAGGAACTCTTTAACAATACAGGTTACGCCTATACCAGCGAGAGGCAGTGTCGCATAGAAGAATATTTTCATCAAAACAGGCTTGGATTTGCGACTTCCAAGATTGATAATAATTATACGGATTACTGGGATATTGTCTCCATTTTTGCCCAGAATAAGATATGTTCCATCATAGGTTTGCCGTTTTATTCGAATGATTCGCTCAGGGCTGTCATGGTGGCTTACATTGAAATGAAGGATAACTGGCATTCACCGACAAACAGATACCTCCTGGATGAGAGCGACTATGCGGTTTTTGAGTTCCTGATGCGGCAGCTGCTCAGCTCCATCGATATGCTTGAGGCGAACGAAAAGATCAAGCAGATGAATGACAAGCTCAATCATCTGGCTGTGACAGATAAGCTTACCGGCCTGTACAACAGGGAAGGTTTTTATGGAAATATCAGCGGACTGCTCAAAGAAAATGAAGAGACAGGCCTGGGACAGGCAGTCATCATCATGTACATTGATCTGGATAATTTTAAGTATTATAATGACACGTTTGGACATAACGTCGGAGATATTATCTTAACCGGAATGGCTGATATTTTCCGGAAGGCAGTGGGACAGCACGGTTTTGTGACACGGTACGGCGGAGATGAATTTCTGATTACCGTCTATACGGATGATATGGCGTTTGCCGGACAGCTGGCGCAAAATATTTACCGTCAGATTCAGCAGGAGGATGGTTTTTCGGCGGCGATCCAGCGCAAGCTCGGCAGGAATGTCGACATTCCCAGGGAGCATCAGATATCCTGCTCGATCGGCATCAGCGGCAGAAAGGCATTAATGTCGGAGGATGAACTTGAGAGGATGGTGAAAGAGGCCGACCAGGTGCTCTATGATGTAAAGAATGCAGGCAAGGGAGTGTACAAATTCTATGCACTGACTTCATAAAAAGTCTATATGTAAAATGACAAAAATTTAATGTAAAATATTAGTAAAGATGCAATAGGATTAGAGGTTGATATTTTCGGAATGATGGGGTATACTATAATTAATCTGAAATGTGCGATAACTCTTGTCATTTTGAACCTACATCACTTTAAACGGGATTCCTACATTGTCTGATCAATGTCATGCCCCCCGATATTGGCCAGGGGAAGGCAGCGAGAAAGATTGCGGTTGCCCACCTAGCATTGGCTAGGAGTCAAAATACAAGAGCCGGCGTTTCGGGGATACACAAGAAGCAAAGCAGCCTTAACAGGCTGCTTTTGTGGTTTTTCCTTAAAAGAATAGTGGTCGGGAGGAATGAAAAATCTTCAATGCAATATTCTATGTGAAAGGGTTCTTCAAAAAGTTGCTGATCGTCGCGGCATGGACGATGATCGCAATCGGGTTGTACCAGTGTAGCGTCCATCTGTCCGGTATGGAAGAGGAGATCGTGGAGGACGTGGAGGAGCAGGAGGAGATTCAGACGATTTCGGATGAAGCTCCCGAGAAGGACACAACGATAGAGAGCATTCCGGAAACGCTGTTGGATGAGAACGTGAGAATCCTGCTTATGAATCGGGGCTATCATGGAATTTACCATACGGAGCTGCATATTACGTGCAGTGAGGGCATGATGATCACCCATCATGGAGAGACGACAGAATATGAACCGGCCTCAGAAGTGGTATTAAGGACAAAAGATTTTGAAGATGACCAGATGATCTGTATCGCGGGCAAAAATGATGGCAGAATCCAGATCAATAATATCGAAAGGAACAGTCCTGCCCGGTATCGGGGAAAACTGGAATGTTATCCCACCGCGGAGGGGATTGTCGCAGTCAATGAACTGACAGTGGAGGAGTATCTGTACGGCGTGGTTCCAAGTGAGATGCCATCCACTTATCCTGATGAGGCACTGAAAGCGCAGGCGGTCAGCGCGAGAACCTATACTTATTTTCACAAACAGAGTTATGCCTATCCCGAGTGGAGAGCGCACATGGATGACAGCACTGCGTTTCAGGTTTATATGAATTGTGAGGAGACGCCGGCAGCGGTCAGAGCGGTAGATGAGACCAAAAATCAGGTGCTCACACACGAGGGGGAGCTGGTGGAGAGCTTTTACTATTCGACCTCGGGTGGCTATAATGGCGGAGCACGCGTGTGGAGTGGCACAGCGTCGGCGGCAGATGACTATCTGATCGAGACGGGAGAGGAGCTCTATGCGTCAGGCGATGAGGAGGGGGAGCTGGCCTATCAGCAGTATATCGATCACGGAAACGAGGAGGATATAGAGTATCATGAGGCGTGGTATCGCTGGAGCTATGCCAGGCCGTTGGAGGGGAAGGTGGTCGGGACTTTTCTGCAGAAGTTGTATGATTTGTCGCTGGCGCAGCCGGACACAGTGCGAATCCGGTCGCGGTATCTGTCGTCTGACCAGCTTCCAAAGGAGGGAGCAGTCAGGGACATCCGGATTTTGAGCCGCAGAAAGAGCGGTATGGCCGCCGGGATTATGATAGAGACGGAGCATTTCAGGGTGAGTGTGATGTCCCAGTATGCGATCAGGCAGGCGCTTGGCTGTGCGCAGGATGTCGTGACGAAGAATGATGGCAGCAGCTACATCATGGGAGACATCCTTCCGAGCGCGTATTTTTACATAGAAAAAATATATGATAATAATGGGGAAACAGGGGATAATCTAAAACAGATTATAATACACGGTGCAGGATTTGGCCACGGCTGCGGCATGTCGCAGAACGGGGCGAAAAATCTGGCTGACGGAGGATTAACAGCTGCACAGATTTTGGCATATTATTATAATGGAAGCATAAGGGAGATCGGGGAGCTGAACGAGGAATGTCAATAATCACGAAGCTATACAGGCTGCAAAAAGAGACGCGCAGAGCCTTTAATGAGGCAGAGGTGGGAACCTATGCCTCTGGCGCTGCGTTCTTTTTGTTCGTATCGGTCATACCAATGGTGATGATCGTCAGCAGTATCCTGCCGCATGATCTGATCAGCAAGCGGGAAATGGTCAATATTTCACAGGCTGTCATTCCGGATAAAATATACCGTTTCCTGCTTGGCATCGTAGACAGTTACCATGGAAATCATGTGACACTGCTGTCAGTTTCCGCTGTTGTGGTCGTATGGTCTGCGTCGAAAGGAGTACTGGCGCTCATCAGGGGATTAAATCATATTTATGAGGTGGAGGAGACGAGAGGGTACATTCTTCTGCGACTGAAAGCATCGTTTTATACTATTTTTCTGCTGCTTGCGATACTGCTCTCAGCAGGGGTGCTTGTATTCGGAAACACGCTGGCAAAGTGGATGATACCGGACGACGGACCGGCCGCGAGTCTGTGGCATATATTCGGCTGGATACGCCATGTTTTTGTCGCGGGCATGATCTCCATCGTATTTTGCACGATGTACAGCCTGCTGCCAAATAACCAGGCCTCATGGAAGGAGCACTATCCCGGGGCAGTAGTGACGTCGGTATTCTGGACGCTGTATTCCTTTGGCTTTTCTGTCTATATTGATTATTTTGGCGGCTTTTCCATGTATGGCAGCCTGACGAGTATTGTGATCGTGATGATCTGGCTGTATTTCTGCATGTATATCTTTTTTTGCGGCGCGCTGGTCAATAAGTGGATTGCGGATGGATATGTGGACGATTATCTCTCAGAGTTATCTTGATAAATTTTCCAACTGGTGCTATACTATTCTCGAAAATACAAAAGGAAGAAGAAGGGGATAATACTATGGCTGGTTTGTGGAAGGAAGAGTACAGGATCGGTGTGGATATGATCGATGAACAGCACCGTCAGTTGTTTGACAAGATCGAGCATCTGCTCGAGATCGCCAAGGGCGGGAGCTGGGAGAGCAACAGGCGGGAATGCATGGAGATTATTGATTTCCTGGTCAGATACACGATTATTCATTTCGAGACGGAGGAGAAATTTCAAAAGGAAAAGGGGTATATCAGTTATGAGGAACATGTGAAGATACATAAGGATTTTACCAATACAGTTCTCGTGTATAAGGATTTGCTGAGCAATAATTTCTCATCAAAGACCTTGAAGAGCTTTATCGGAACGCTGCTTGCATGGCTTGTCAATCATGTCTGTGTCTGCGACAAGAAGATCGTCAGGAATATACCGATTCAGCCGATGGAATCTTTTGCGGACACGGAGAGTTTTATGAAAAACGTGGCGGAGAAGCTGCTCACAGAGATGTATGATATTTCGATTCTGAACACGAAAAGCTGTATCTACAAAGGCGACGTGGAGGGTGCGGTCATCATCAGGTCGGTTGCGGAGGGAAAAGGCAGGCATCTGTTTTTGTATGGACTGTCCGACGAGCTTGCTGAGACATTGTATCGCAAAATAAGCGGTATGCATCTCCCGCATCTGAATTTTCTGGACGAGGTCGAACGGTCCGCGCTCACAGAAATCGGAAATATTATCACAGCACATGCCATAAGTGCGGTCGAGGAGGGCGGCACAGGAGTTCAGTTCAAGAGTGATCTGTACATTCACGAGTATAACGATACACAGTACAATATCATGAACAGTGTCATTCTCGAAATTGATACGGAGTATGGCAGGATGGAAATTTTGTACTGTCATTTAAAATAAAATTTTCAAAAGTTTATGAATACAAAGTTTGATATTTGGGGTTGACATTTTCCGCCAGATATCATATTATTAATTTCATCAATATTTTTTATATGAAAATGCAGTGAAGGTGTCAGTAGCATCATATTTTCTGTCAGAGATTGGAGGTCGCCGGCTGAAAGCCTCCTCAGTTCAGATATGACAGGCGAATTTCTCACCGGAGCAGCTTTTTTGAAGCATTGTCATCGGATTGGCAATGTTGTAGGGAAAGCCGGAGTGACACGTTATGTCTGTTGAGCGTCTGTGATACGCAGCGGACAGGGAAGCCTGTGCGGTGTATGTATTGCAGGAACTTGGGTGGTACCGCGGTTTATTCGTCCCTTGTAGAGTTATTTCTATATGTCTCTACAGGGGACATTTTTTTCATATTTTTTATATTTATTTTCATGAAACAGAAAAGGAGATTGGCGATGAAAGAGAGATTAGAGCAGATCAAGGCAGAGGCGATCCGCCAGATCAATGAGAGCGAAGCGTTGGACAAGTTAAATGATGTCCGCATCAACTTTTTGGGCAAAAAGGGTGAATTGACAGCTGTGCTGAAGGGAATGAAGGATGTCGCACCCGAGGAAAGACCGAAAATCGGACAGCTTGTCAACGATGCGCGCGAGGAGATTGAGAGGGTGCTCGACGATGCCAGGGCAAACATGGAGCGGAAGCTCCGTGAGGCGAAGATGAGGGCGGAAGTGATCGATGTGACACTCCCCGCGCAGAGAAATAAGGTGGGGCACCGCCATCCAAACACGATCGCCTTAGAGGAGGTAGAGCGTATATTTATCGGAATGGGCTATGAGGTTGTGGAGGGGCCTGAGGTGGAGAAGGATTACTACAACTTTGAGGCGCTGAATATTCCGGCAGATCATCCGGCAAAAGACGAGCAGGACACGTTCTATATCAACAGCGATATTTTGCTCCGCACGCAGACCTCCGGCGTACAGGTTCACGAGATGGAGAAGGGCAGACTTCCGATCAGAATGATCGCTCCGGGGCGTGTATTCCGCGCGGATGAGGTGGATGCGACGCATTCTCCTTCGTTCCATCAGGTCGAGGGACTTGTGATTGACAGAAACATCACATTTGCGGATTTAAAGGGAACGCTCGCAGAGTTTGCGAAGGAGCTGTTCGGCGGGGATACAAAGGTGAAGTTCCGGCCGCATCATTTCCCGTTCACAGAGCCGTCTGCGGAGATGGATGTGTCGTGCTTTAAGTGCGGCGGGAGCGGATGCCGTTTCTGTAAGGGTGAGGGCTGGATTGAGATTCTTGGCTGCGGTATGGTTCATCCGAAGGTGTTGAAGATGTGTAATATTGATCCAGAGGAATACACCGGTTTTGCGTTTGGTGTCGGTCTGGAGAGAATCGCGCTTCTGAAATATGAGATTGATGATATGCGGCTCTTATACGAGAATGATATCAGATTCTTAAAACAGTTTTAAATATGACACCAGTGTCATAGATTGGAGGATAAAATGAATACACCATTATCATGGATTAAGGCATATGTTCCTGAGCTGGCATGTGAGGACAGAGAGTACTGTGATGCCATGACGCTCTCAGGAACGAAGGTAGAAGGATTCGAGCGGCTGGACAAAAATCTGGAAAAGATCGTCGTGGGGCATATCGAGAAGATAGAGAGGCATCCTGACGCGGATAAGCTGATTATCTGTCAGGTTAATATAGGAACAGAGACGATACAGATCGTGACGGGCGCACAGAATCTGAAGGAAGGGGACTATGTACCGACAGTCCTTGACGGCGGTAGGGTGGCCGGTGGACATGATGGAGGACCGCTTCCCGAAAATGGAATCAAAATAAAAGCGGGAAAACTGCGCGGTGTCGAGTCGCATGGTATGATGTGTGCGATCGAGGAGCTCGGTTCCAGTCGAGACATGTATCCGGAAGCGCCCGAGGACGGTGTGTATGTATTCCAAAAACCGGTGAAGCCCGGCGAGGATGCGGTGGAGGCGCTCGGACTGCACGACACCGTGGTGGAGTACGAGGTGACCTCAAACCGCGTGGACTGCTACAGCATCTTAGGGATTGCGAGGGAGGCTGCGGCGACATTCAGAAAGCCTTTTGTGCCGCCTGTGGTGGAGGTGAAAGGAAATGACGAGGATGTCAGCAAGTACATTTCGGTTGAAATAAAAGACAGGGATCTCTGCACGCGTTTCTGCGCGAGAGTCTGCAAAAATATCAGGATCGCACCATCGCCGGAATGGATGCAGAGAAGGCTGGCTGCGTGCGGAATCAGACCGATCAACAACCTTGTCGATATCACGAACTATGTCATGATGGAGTACGGTCAGCCGATGCATGCCTATGACCTGAACAACGTGTCAGGAAACAAGATCATCGTAAGGCGCGCAAAAGACGGGGATGAGTTCCAGACGCTTGATGGACAGGTGCGGAAGCTTGACTCGGAGATGCTGATGATCTGTGATGCTGAGAAGGAGATTGGCCTCGCAGGTATTATGGGCGGTGAAAATTCAAAGATTACAGATGATGTACAGACAGTATTGTTTGAGGCGGCTACTTTCAATGGTGCGAATATCAGAAAATCTTCCAAGAGAGTGGGACTGAGGACGGACGCTTCTGGTATTTTTGAGAAGGGACTGGACCCGAGAAATGCGGAGGCTGCCATCAACAGGGCGTGCCAGCTGATCGAGGAGCTTGGCTGCGGCGAGGTTGTCGGCGGCATCGTCGACGTGAAGGAACCTTTTAATGAGTTAAGACAGATCAGGTTTGAGCCGGAACGGATTAATAAATTCCTTGGCACAGAGATAGCGGTGGAGGAAATGCTGCAGATCTTTGACAGGTTAGAGCTCGCATACGACGAGCGTACCAGCATGATCACGGCGCCGTCCTTCCGTCAGGATATCGAGTGTTTTGCAGATATCGCGGAGGAGGTTGCCAGATTCTACGGATATGACAAGATCCCGACAACGCTTCCGACCGGCGAGGCGACGACAGGTAAACTGTCATTTAAGCTGAGAATCGAGGCGAAAGCGAGGGATATCGCCGAGTACTGCGGATTTTCACAGGGAATGTGTTATTCGTTTGAGAGTCCCAAGGTGTTTGACAAGCTTTTGATTCCAGCGGACAGCCCGCTTCGGCAGGCGGTGACGATCGCCAATCCGCTGGGTGAGGATTTCTCGATCATGAGAACGATTTCCCTGAACGGAATTCTGACGTCGCTAGCGTCAAATTACAATCGCAGGAACAAGAATGTGCGTCTCTATGAGCTCGGTAATATTTATATTCCAAAGAGTCTGCCGGTGGTCGATTATCCGGATGAGCGGATGCAGTTCACGCTCGGCATGTACGGAGAGGGAGATTTCTTTACCATGAAAGGGGTTGTCGAGGAGTTTCTCGGGAGCATCGGCATGAAGAAGAAAATGTCCTGTAATCCGAAGGCGGATAAGACGTTTCTGCATCCCGGGCGTCAGGCGCTGATTCAGTATGAGAATAAGGTGATCGGCTATCTGGGCGAGGTTCATCCGGAAGTGGCTGACAATTACGGGATTGATACGAAAGTGTATGTCGCCGTGCTGGATATGCCGGAGATCCTTCCGTTTGCTTCTTTTGACAGAAAATATGAGGGGATTGCGAAGTATCCCGTAGTGGTGCGCGATATCAGTATGGTTGTGCCGAAAAATATTCTTGTGGGCGATATTGAGAAGGTGATTGAGCAGCGCGGAGGAAAAATCCTGGAGGAGTATCAGCTGTTTGACATCTATGAGGGAAGTCAGATCAAGTCAGGCTATAAGTCGGTCGCGTATTCGATTACATTCCGCGCCAAGGACAGGACACTCGAGGAGAGCGATGTGTCGGGTGCCATGAAGAAGATATTGAATGGTCTGGAGGGACTCGGTATTGAACTGCGGGCGTAGCAGGTGCGGGAAAACGCAGGGATTTGGGGATATAATTATGAAGGAATTGCGAAAGAAGGATTTTTACTTCGAGCTGCCGCCGGAGCTGATTGCCCAGGAGCCGCTCGGGGACAGGTCGGGTTCAAGGCTTCTGGTGCTCGACAAGGAGACAGGAGAGATCAGGCACAGGGTGTTTACTGATATTGTGGAATATCTGCATGCGGGGGACTGCCTCGTATTGAACAATACAAAGGTGATTCCCGCAAGACTTATGGGCACGAAGGCGGAGACAGGGGCAGCGATCGAGGTGCTCCTGCTCAGACGCCGGGGTAAGGATGTGTGGGAGACGCTTGTGAAGCCGGGCAAAAAGGCGCGGGAAGGCGCTGCCATAAGCTTTGGCGGCGGATTGCTCACCGGCAGAGTCATCGATGTGGTTGACGAGGGAAACCGGCTTATACAGTTTCAGTATGAAGGAATCTTTGAGGAGATTCTGGACCGTCTCGGCGAGATGCCGTTGCCGCCATATATTACGCATAAGCTTGCGGATAAGAATCGTTATCAGACTGTCTATGCCAGGTATGAGGGCTCTGCTGCGGCGCCGACAGCAGGGCTGCATTTTACGGAGGAATTGTTGGAGAAGGCGCAGCAGAAGGGTGTGCGGCTGGCCTATGTCACGCTGCATGTCGGGCTTGGAACCTTTCGTCCTGTCAAGGAAGAAAATCTGCTGGATCATCATATGCACTCGGAATGGTATCAGGTGACGCAGGAGACGGCGGATATCATCAACAGTACAAAGCAGACAGGGGGCAGGGTGATCTGTGTGGGGACGACGAGCTGCCGCACGATAGAGAGCGCTGCCGATGCGGATGGAAGGGTACTTGCCGGAAGCGGCGATACGGAGATTTTCATTTATCCTGGCTATCGGTTCAGGGTGCTCGACAGTCTGATCACGAATTTCCATTTGCCGGAGTCCACACTTATCATGCTTGTATCCGCACTTGCAGGGCGCGAGAACGTGCTGAATGCCTATCAGGCGGCTGTGCAGGAGCGGTATCGCTTTTTCTCTTTTGGCGACGCCTGCTTCATCAAGTGATATGTGGTGTTGACATTTTTTGTAATATTTGTTATTTTATGTATTATAAGAGTGTACAAGTATGGACGTAGAAATTAGGGAATGGCAAAGGAGCATGGTTGATATGGAAGAGAGAAGAAGGAGCAAGAGAACTGATTTAAAGTCAAGGCTGTTGGTCAAGAGGCTTGATTCGGACGAACAGGAAGAGATTGGGGTGGATGTCAAAAATGTTTCTAAGACAGGGATTGGCTTTTACTGCGATGATATTCTGGACATGGGGGCTGTGTACGAGGCTTATCTGACGATCTGGACGAAGGAAGTCATACATGCGTTCATCGAGATTGTCCGTATTGAGAAAGTGGTGGACACCTATGAGTACGGTGGACTTTTCATCGGAATGCCGGAGATTGATCTGCAGAGAATTGACGTCTACAATGTGGTAAATGATACGGAAAGCTATATCGAAAAATAATGCCAGATGGCATTATTTTTCGATTTCTTTATTATTATACAGATTATTATACAGTGATGAGTTCGTACTCGCGCGAGCCAATGCCCAGATCGGCAGCGGCTTCGATCGTATGAACGCCGTTTTTGGATTCAATGCGCTCAAGTAAGTGGTCTCTGCCGGGATCGTCGGACGCGTACACAAGGTCAAGACACGCCTGGTCGATGGCAACCGGATCGAGGGATGCCAGGATGCCGATGTCGGCCATGCAGGGATCTTCCGCCACCGCGCAGCAGTCGCAGTCCACAGACATATTTTTCATGACGTTGATATAGACGATATTTCCCTTGAAATAGTCAACGACGCTGGAAGCTGCGTCCGCCATGGACTCCAGGAAGGAATCGTGATCGGAACCCCAGAAATTGCTGGTATCGCCGACGCCATGAATATACGCCTTGCCCATCGAGGAAGCGATTCCGATTGAGAGCTGCTTGATCGCTCCGCCGTAACCGCCCATGGGATGTCCCTTAAAGTGTGAGAGCACCAGCATAGAGTCATAGTCTGACAGTGATTTTCCCACAAAGTTTTTCTTGATCTTCCTGCCATTCGGTATCGCAAGCTCCAGATCAGGACCTTCTGCATCCAGCAGCTCGACATGGAAATATTTACTCCATCCATGCTCGTGCATTGTCTTCATATGCTTTTCCGTCGTATTGCGGCTGCCATCATAAGCAGTGTTGCATTCCACGACAGTGCCGCCTACATGGTAGATCACAGGCTTCCAGAAGTCAGGCTTTAGAAAATTCTGATTGCCAACCTCACCGGAGTGGATTTTGATGGCAACTTTTCCATCGAGTGTTCTGCCTGTCAGCTTGTACAGCTCCAGTACTTTTTCGGGTGTGATTGTCTTGGAAAAATAAACCTTTGATTTCATAAAAGACCTCCTTGTTTTTTGGATTTAATTTATTCTACATCATAAATAAATTCTTTGCAAACGGCATCTGCATTTGCGGCGTAGATCGCGATATAGTTTCCGGTGAAACAGCCGCCGGCCTCAGTAGTGAGATACTGCGTTTCGCCGGAGCCGATGGTTACAGGAGGCGCCTGCTCGGAAAGACGGTAGGAGAAGGTGTATTCTTCCCGTGAGCCTGTAAGCTGTAATATGACAGAAGTGTCGTCATATGCAATGATATTTTCCACAGCGCTTAATTTTCCGATTCGGCGCCGGAGAATCAGACAGCGCTTTTGATTGACAAGCGTCATGGCAATCTCATAATGATGGCGGTTGTTCATATAAATCGCGAGGCCGGCTTCGCCGTTTTCGGGAATTATCTCCATGGAAATTGTCAGCCGCACCGTGAAATCAAAATGCTCCTGACGCCGGCACAGGAGTGATTTTACACTGCTGCTGGAGAGATCATTTTCATTGCCATGTAAGATCAGCCCGTTTTTCGTAAATTCGTACAGCGTGTCGTCCGGGTTGTAGATGGTGTTCCATGACAGGTGCATGGCGGCGGTGTCAAAGGTGTCAGTAAAGCTGCTGCCCGGAATGTAGTGTTTGCTCTGAAAAGGTGCGCTGAAATCGGTTTCCGTGCAGGGCAGCAGGGATGTCTCGATCTCAGCGTCGACATGACCGTCTCCGTTCATACCCATGATGGGCCAGCCCTGTTTCCATGTGACGGGTACGAGCATGGTCTCGCGCCCCAGATTGTGCCGGAATGGATAGCCTAATGGGCGGATGCCGAGACATACAGCCCACCAGTTTCCGTTCTGGTCCTCGATCAGATCAGCGTGTCCGACGGCCTTGATCGGGAGCGCTGTGCTGCGGTTGGTGAGGACCGGATTATGGGGGCAGTTCTCGTAGGGGCCATAGACGGACCGGCTCCTGGCGATGGTGGTCATGTGACAGTACTCAGTGCCGCCCTCCGCTATCATGAGGTAGTACATCCCGTCAATTCTGTAGAGATGTGGTCCCTCCGGATTGCTGCCGCCGGAACCATTCCATACATACACCTGTTTGCCGACATGGTCACAGCTAATCTGCACACGGCCGTCCGCGGAGGTTGATTTTGTAAGTGTCAGTTCTGTGATAAAGATTCCATTGTTGGTCCCGCTATAATAGATCTTTCCGTCGTCGTCGAACAGGAGCGAGGGATCGATCCCGTCAAAGGGAAGCGTGACCGGCTCGGACCAGGCGCCGTAGGGATCGGTGGTATAGACGAAGAAGTTGCCGCCTTTCGGACCACTTACATTCGTGACGATGCAGTAGTAGATTCCCTCGTGATAGCGGATGGTCGGGGCGTATATACCCAGACAGTTCGGCGCCTCGTCTGACAGGGTAACCTGGCTGTTCCTGTCGAGAATGTGGCCGATCTGCTCCCAGTGTACGAGGTCGGTGCTGTGAAACAGGGGAAGCCCCGGAAAATATTCAAAGCTGCTTGTCACCAGATAGAAGTCATCACCGACGCAGCAGATGCTTGGATCGGGGTGAAATCCGGAAAGAATGGGATTAGTGTATTTCATAGATTTTAAACTCCTCTTTGTTGATATTCTGTTGTAGTTTCATTATAAAACGTATTTGATCAAAAAGATACCATTTTCCATTACAATTGCATAATATAGGTTAACATTTTGCGAAAAGTATGGTAGACTTTAAGAGTGTACAGTTTTAGGAATTGTAGGAAAATAAGTGCTCAGATTGCGTAGGATATTTCTTCAAGATTGTAGGAGAAAAAACGTAGGCGTAGCGGGCTACGGCGAGGCTTTTTCTCCTGCAAGATTGGAGAAATAGACAAGAAAGATGTGTCACTTATTTTTCTACAATTCCTTAAATAAGGAAAGTAAAGGAGACAGATTCATGACAAATTATTATCAACCGGAAATTGAGACAATGCCAGTGGACAAGATTCAGGCCCTGCAGAGCGAGCGGCTGGCAGAACAGGTAAAATTCGTGTACGACAACGTAAAGTTTTATCATGACAAGATGGATGAGGCGGGAGTGAAACCTGAGGATGTGAAGGGAATCGAAGACTTACATAAACTTCCGTTTATCAATAAAGACGACCTGCGGGATCAGTACCCGTATGGACTGCTTGGGGTGCCGTTGTCAGAGTGTGTGCGCATCCAGTCGACGAGCGGCACGACAGGGCGCCGTGTGGTGGCATTTTACACGCAGGAGGATATCGATGTGTGGGAAGAGTGCTGTGCGCGTGCAATTGTGGCGGCGGGCGGTACTAAGGACGATGTGTGCCATGTGTGTTATGGATACGGGCTCTTCACGGGAGGTCCGGGACTTAATGGCGGCTCGCACAAGGTAGGATGTCTGACGTTGCCGATGTCCTCCGGAAACACAGAGCGTCAGCTGCAGTTTATGACAGATCTCGGCTCGACAATCCTCTGCTGCACGCCTTCCTATGCGGCGAATCTCGGGGAGGCGATCAACGAGAGAGGGCTCAGGGATCAGATCAGGTTAAAGGCAGGTATCTTCGGTGCAGAGCCGTGGACGGAGGAAATGCGCAAAAATATCGAGAAATCACTGGGTATCAAGGCGTATGATATCTACGGGCTCACTGAGATTTCCGGCCCGGGTGTCTCCTTTGAATGTGAAGAGCAGCAGGGGATGCATATACAGGAGGATCATTTTATCCCTGAGATCATCAATCCCGATACGGGGGAGGTGCTTCCGGAGGGAGAGGTCGGAGAGCTGGTATTTACCTGTATCACCAAGAAAGCGTTTCCGCTTCTGAGATACCGCACGCGCGACCTCTGCTATCTGACCAGAAAGAAATGCTCCTGTGGGCGCACGCATATCAGGATGCATAAGCCGATGGGCAGAAGCGACGACATGATGGTCGTAAAGGGTGTCAATGTATGGCCGTCACAGATCGAGACGGTTCTGTTAAACAAAGGCTATGAGGCGAATTACCAGATTCTTGTTGACCGTGTTGGGAACAATGACACGATTGAGGTCTGGGTGGAAAAGACGCCGGAGATGGCAGCGGATGCCGGATTTAACACTGCAGAGCGCGAGAAGGTGATCGTGGCGGGGTTAAAGTCAATGCTCGGTATCAAGGTGGACGTAAAGATTGTAGAGCCCAAGACCATCACCAGAAGTGAGGGCAAGGCCGTCCGTGTCATTGACAAGAGAGATCTGTATCGTTAGTACAGGAAATTCATAAAATCCAGGCAGGAAATTACCTGTCTGGATTTTCGTCTTTCCGTTTGTCAGAGATAATAAAATAGGACTGTGTGGAGGTGGCGACCATTGTGCCGTCCGCCTTGTAGACGTTCACTTCGTAAACGGCGATGGTGGAGCCGTATTTAATTTCCTTTGCCTCGGCGATCAGCTTTTCGGTGTCGCAAGCCGGCGCGAGGTAATGAATATTGCTGTCGACTGTCACGATACTGTTTCCGTGTGTGAGCGCTGCGCTGCCGCCGATCGTGTCGGCGAGCGCGAAGGTGCATCCGCCGTGCACTGTGCCGAGCGGGTTGAGGATCTCGGGCCTCAGCGGCATCTCTCCCTTGCAGTATCCCTCGGAAAGCTCTGTGATTTTCATATTGAGTAGTTGGATAAAACCAAGTGTTCCATAAAAGTGATTTCTGATCTCATCATAATTTTTCATAGCGCGGCTCCTCTTTCTGTATAAGGTTTATTTTAACCTATTTTTCATTTTTTTCAACCACCTTTTGGAGCATTTTTTGCTTGACTATTTTCACATTCTCTGATATCATTAATTTACCTTGATTCATCAAGGGGTAGTAAAGGTTTCGACAGGGAACTTGAAGATGGAGAAGCAGGTCGCAGGTATGCGTCAATTCCAAAATTAAAATTAAACGCTGAAGACGATTTAGCATTCGCAGCCTAATGGCTGCTGTCTGACCTAGTGCACCTACACATTGGGAGCCAGGCATCAATCATGTAGGAAACGACACATATTAAGCTTTGCGTATGTGGGCGTATTATGAAGCTACTGACTGTACAGGGGCGTTGGTTCGCCTGTTCAGAAGGGAAATGGGCATTGCCCAAAACAATCAGCTAAACCTGTAGAAGTACATGGGATGGTTTTTTGGACACGGGTTCGACTCCCGTCTACTCCATCGGGAAAAGTGCTTGAAAACGTTGGATTTCAGGCATTTTTTATTTCTGTAGATTTAAAAATAATGCATTTTAGACCGTTTGAAACCATTTAAAATCATTATAATTGGGGTCAAAATTAATTTATATTTGTGTAAAGGTGATTTGGATAATAACAAAATAATTTTTGTCGTAAGACGATTAAATTTAAATTAAAAAGGTGTTAGTTACAAAATGGGTCGATAAACATACTATCCCCTATACAATCAATAATCTCTCTGTTTTAACTCCTT
>VSNM01000062.1 GCA_009774245.1 Lachnospiraceae bacterium
TAAGACATGTTCTCTGAATAATTCTATTCTCATTAGAATTTTCAGGGTTGCATTACTGTTTATTTGTCAAGGTACATCTTGTTGTTCTTGTTTGACGCAACTCTGATATCTTATCACCATTCAGAATCTTTGTCAAGAACTTTTTTAAACTTTTTTCAAAGCTATTTATCAACCGCTTTACGCGGTAGGCTTTAATATTAACACTTCTTGCATCTTGTGTCAACACTTTTTTACATTTATTTTGTTTTTTCTCAACAAGGCGAAAAAAAAGAATCTCAATGGTGCCAAGATACTTTTTTATGACTCCTTTGTCATCGCCTCATTTATCACAAAATAAATGAACGGAGAAGAAGGGATTTGAACCCTCGCGCCGGTCACCCGACCTACACCCTTAGCAGGGGCGCCTCTTCAGCCTCTTGAGTACTTCTCCCCGGTACTGAATTAATCCTCTACCAATATTTTAATCGTGCGCCTTCTCATTCGACGCATGATTAATTATACATAAGCATTTTAGCATTGTCAAGCTTTTTTTCATAAAATCATGTATTTTATTTCCAGAAGCTAAACGCTCTTTCCAGTGCATAATAAAATTCAGGATGATAGGTGCGTGTATACCCAAATGGTCCTGCCATTGCCCGCAAAAATGACACTGCAAAAGAATAAATCATAATCAGGAACAAAAGTGTCATGAAAAAGGACACTATCTCCTGATTTACTTTTCTGACAATGCCTGCCGCAAGCAGGATTGCCACGATGCCCAGAATTGGCGCAACCTCTGACGTATACCGCCACTCTACACCGGAATTTAACAAGATCAGGACAAGCATCACGCTCCCGAGCACTGCACTGTAAGACAGCGCCACACCGGAAAACATATCACTACCTGCTCTCCATCGTTTCCAGGCAATTGGCAGAAACAGCACCCACAGCAGCGGCGTCTGGCTTAAAAGCGGCGTTATGCCCGGACCGGTAAAAAAATTGCCTGCATAATTGTGCGCGCAGTCTGGCGAAAAAACATATGGGAATACTGCGCTGAAATCAAGCGGCTGAAAAAAACCAAGCCACAGCAATATCGGTATTTTATATGCCGAGTTGGACACGTGCACCTGATCTTGTGCCGTAAGCTGGTATTTGACGCCAAATTCCAATATGCTGTCAAAGCGCAAATAATTGTATGCCGCGAGTGCGCTGCCAATTGCCACATAAGGAATTAACAGCACAATCATATCCGCAATGCTTTCACGCTTTTTCTCCATGATCACCTTAACTCCGAACGGAATAATGAGCAATGTATACAATAGCAGCGGCGGTCTGCAGCCCACTGCCAGCGCCAGACTGACCGCACCCAGAAACAGGAGCGGTTTGTTTGTCCGCTTTCCCGTATACCAGAATACAAAGCAGCAAAAACCAATCGCAACAAACATCAACCCCACTGCGTACAGCACCATATAAAACGAGGGCTCTGCCGCAAAATGAAAGATATTGACTGTCGCATTCAGAATTGCCAGTCCGGTCACTTCCACGCCAAACTGCACATCCGGCACAGTATATCGCATGATCCTGATCAGAACGACATCAAGAAAGAGCATATAGACAGCATAGGCAAGCATGACGACAATATTGCATTGCAGATACGCTCCGGTTACCAATCTATATGGAACAAAAAACAGCAGCGCGGGAACAATACCAAAATAACAATAATATTTTCCATTGTAATAAGCGGTGTCCCATGAATAGTCGACTCCCTGCGTCTGACGAACACTTGTATCATAGGGGTTTTCGAGCTCTTTCAGGGTATCACTGACTTCAATATCAAGATTGATCTGCCGATTAATAAGTGCATCCGTGAAATCGCAATTGTACATCAGAAATCGCTTGGCATCTCCGAAGGAATTGTTGTATATGATAATGGAAATCAGCAAAAACACCCCAAACACTCCTGCCAGCGCGAGGTTATGCTTCCAGTTTTTCTCCCTTGACAGGAAAAATTGGGTTCTGCCAATCGCATACATGCCGGATATGACAATAAATATTACAAGAAACCGCGTCAGGAGAAAGCAAAATGGCACCGGCTTATTGATTTGTATCTCCCTCAGCGAAAAGCGATAGCCCTCCTCAAGATCGTCGAGCCTTATAATCATCTGATCAGATTTCCCGACGAAATGGCACACAAACCACTTTGTCCTGTCCACACCTGTCACATACTCACGGTTAAAACTTCTATAAAAGGAGGAATTTGCTTCATCTGTATAGCAGACGACATACTCAAGCACATCATCCGGAATTGTCATATCCATATATACACTGCCGATTACTGTGTCGATATTTCTTATATGAATAAATACGCTGCCGTCATCTTCACCCCTGTAAGTAATCGTTCCATCCGCCGCATCCACCTCTGCATTTACTATCTCCAATTGATCAAGGGGATATCTTCTCATCTGAAATTTCCCATTATTTCTAATGCGAAAAGAGTTTGCGTTGCATACAAAAATCTCTATTAATATACATACTGCAAAAATAATTGATAAGATAACCATATGTCTGTGTTTGTTGACTGCACTCGTCATTTCTGCTCTTTCCTTCCTGCCCTCAAATCTTATCTTTCACAGTATTCTTCGATCGCTTTCTCGTAGAGATCACGGCCTTCGGCGTCTATGACAACAATGACGGGAAAGTTCTCCACCTCCAGTCTGCGGATGGCTTCTGTACCCAGGTCGTCATATGCAACGATTTCCGATGCAGTGATTGATTTTGACAATAGGGCGCCTGCTCCGCCCACTGCTGCGAAGTAGACAGCATTATTCCGCACAATCGCCTCTTTTACGGCATCGCTTCTCTTTCCTTTTCCGATCATGCCTTTTAAGCCGAGGTCTAAGAGTCCCGGTGCATATTTGTCCATGCGGCTGGCCGTCGTGGGACCGGCGGATCCGATTGGGCGTCCCTCTCTGGCAGGGGATGGCCCCATATAATAAATGATGTTGTGCGCCATTTCAAACGGAAGGGGTTCGTTTCGGCCAAGCGCCTCATGCATACGAAGGTGCGCGGCGTCGCGCGCGGTGTAGATGGTTCCGGTGATGTATACGTAATCTCCTGCTTTCAGTGACTTTGCGTCCTCGTCTGTGAGCGGGGCTTTGATGTGTCTGTCCATTTTCATTTTCTCCTGATTGGTATTTTATTATAATATGCACACAGCATGGCGGTTGACATGACAGCATATGTTGACAGCTACGGGCAATCCGGCAATGTGTGTCGGATAGGTGTTGATATTGACCGCAAGCGCGGTTGTGGTGCCGCCCAGCCCTCCCGGCCCTATGCCGGTGCGGTTGATTTTATCTAACAATTCCTCCTCCATCTCCTTTACATATGGGATGTCGGAACGCTGGTTCACTGGTCTGGTGAGCGCTTTCTTTGCCATGAGCGCACACTTCTCAAAAGTCCCGCCGATACCCACGCCGACTACCATGGGCGGGCAGGCATTGGGGCCTGCATCCTTCACGGCTGTGAGAATCGCATTTTTGACACCCTCGATGCCGTCGGCTGGTTTGAGCATGAATACACGGCTCATATTCTCACTTCCAAAGCCCTTGGGGGCGACTGTGATCTTTACGCTATCGCCGGTTGTCATTTCATAGTAAATAACTGCAGGGGTATTATCTTTGGTATTTTCGCGGATGAGCGGATCTCTGACGACAGACTTTCGCAGATATCCATCGCAGTAACCCTGGCGAACGCCTTCGTTGATGGCGTCGTCCAGGCTTCCTCCCTCGAAGTGCACGTCCTGTCCGATTTCCATGAAAATAACTGCCATTCCTGTGTCCTGGCAGATCGGTATCATATCGTCGCCTGCGATCTGCAGGTTGTCCCGAAGCTGGCTTAAAATCTGTCTTCCGAGCGGGCTTTTCTCTGTGCCTGCGGCATTTCTCAGCGCGCTGTCCATGTCAGGTGTGAGGCAGTGATTGGCCTCGATGCACATTTCTTTGATATTTTGTGTGATTTGGGATACGTTGATTGTCCTCATGGTTGTTGTCCTGTAACGAACTTTGAAGTTCTTTGTCCTTCCTTTGAATTATTTAAAAATAATGTCCGCAAACTCCGCGCCGGAAGCCGCTGCCAGATCCTGCGGCGTAAGCTCGAGCTGCATACCGAGTTTTCCGCCGCTCACAATGATCTTATCGATGTTTTGGGCACTTTGGTCGATGCGCGTGACGTACTGCTTTTTCATACCGATCGCGGTGCAGCCGCCTCTGATGTAGCCTGTGACTGTGTTTATATCTTTTACATGAAGCATGGATACAGACTTTTCGCCGACGGATTTCGCCGCCTTTTTCATGTCAAGCTCCTCCGCTATTGGTATGACGTACACATAATAGTTTTTGCTGGCACCCTGCGTCACGAGGGTTTTGTAGACTTTTTCATGCGGCAGGCCGAGCAGATCTGCAATCTGTATAGCATCTATGAACTCATCGCACTCATAGGTGTGCGTCGTGTATGGTATTTTCTTTGTGTCAAGCATACGCATTGCATTCGTCTTGTTTTTGGTCTTATCTTCTTTTTGTTTTGACATTGATCGTGCCCCTCTTCTATATTTTCCTCAGCTTATCAAGCCCTGCACTGACAGATGGCGGCTTTGGATTGACGCCACAACTTCATCTCGTGGATGTCACTAATAATATTCTATTGTGAAACCGCGCTTTTGTCAATTAATAACCAATGAGAAACCGATAAGATATAAAAAAAATATAAACAATAAATAAAGAGTTTTTATCAGCCCGATAAAATGCTATACTATAAGCAATAAAAGATAAAAGACATACGGGAAGAGTATGCGAGGAGAATACATATGAAGATTGTAGTCTGTGATGACAGCATGGTAGATTTGGAAAAAATCAGAGGACTGCTGACAATATACAAGGAACGGCATAAAGCTATACAGCTTGAGACCGAATACTTTACGGACTCTGCAAAATTGTACCGCTGGATACAGGCCGGCGCGCAGGGCGATATCTATATTCTTGACATGATCATGTCCCAACGGACGGGAATTGACATTGGCGCCCTGATTCGCAGCACGGATGAGCGAAGTGTCATTATTTATATCACCTCCTCCGATGATTTTGCGTTTGAGGCCTATGGCGTGCGCGCCGTGAGATATCTACTCAAGCCGGTCCCCGAGAAGCTTTTTATCGAGGCATTGGACTATGCGGCTGCCGATCTTTCAAAGGAAAGAAGGGAAGCGGTGTATACCGTAAAAACCAAAGAGGGATTGGTCGCTATTCCTTATTCTAAGATTGAGTACATTGAGAATTATTCCAGAACACTCAACATCTGTCTGACAGACGGCAGATGCGTCCAAAGTATCTTTATCCGAAAATCCTTTGACGAGGAAACCAGGCAGATCACAGAAAACAGCGACTTCGTACAGGTTCACAAATCCTTTCTCGTCAATCTGTATCACGTGGATAAGCTGGCGCCGGGAAGTGTTATCATGGAAAACGGAGCGAGGATTCCGATCAGCAAGGCAAGAACTGCTGATGTCAAAAAAGAATATCTCAAATTCGTTTCAGAGCAATATTAGTAGGAGGCGCACAGGACATGAATTACAAAAATATTTCCTATACGATCAGTCACATTTTTGTGGTATTGTTCATGTACCTCTTTATCGCGCACCGTTACTCCAGGCCAAAGACTGCGGCCATCTGCGCCGGCTCCTTCCTTGCGATCACGATTCCGAATGTGCTCAAGTTAAATCTTTTTCCAGAGAACCAGCTGTGTTATTTTCTGGTGACGATCTATCAGATTGCCATGACACAGTTCACAGGTTTTTTTATATCGAAGGGCAGAGACAGCAGGGCGCTATTTGTCGGTCTGAGCGCCTCCAACTATGTGATCGCTGGAAGCATTATGGCAGCTATCCTGCATATTTACACAGGAAGCCTGTATCTATGCATAGCCGGCTGCATTGTGACACACATCATCCTGATGCTGATCTTATATGTCAAAATCCGGAATATCTGGGTTAATTTCCAGAAGGAGGAATCGATAGGCAGCTGGTGGAAGCTTTGTCTGATTCCTGTTTTTTTCTATTGTGGATTTTCCTGCTTCGCCTTCTTTCCATATACACTTGATGATCACCCTGAAAGTATTCCAGGCATAGTCATGTTCATCATAGCAATGTTTATGTCGTATATTATTGTTATGCAGTATATTTCAAGCGAGTCCCAACGATCGGCGATCTACTGGCAGAATATACTGTATGAATCCTACACGAAAGAATTGGAAAACCAATATTATCTGGTCGAGCAGTCGGAGAAAAACCTGCGGATACTGCGCCATGATATACGTCATTATTCCGGACTAATCGATTCTCTGCTGGATCAGGGTGAATATCATGAGATCAGGAAAATAACAGAACATATCAACACGGTGACAGATGAAAATAAGGTGACAAGATACTGTAGCAACCTGATCGCTAACACAATGCTCTCCTGTATGATGCAAAAGGCCGATTCGCTGTCGATTGTAGTACGGCGGGATATCGTTATTTCCAGGGATATTCCTGTCGACAGCTATGAATTATCCATGGTTGTCGCCAATTTATTTGACAATGCGCTCAACTGTGTGAAAAACTTTGTGGAGCGGAAAAAATTTGTGGATGTAAAGATTCGCTGTGAAGAGGACTGTCTTATGATTCATATGATAAACGAATACGAGAAAGAAATTATATTTGACTCTGAAACAGGCCTTCCTAAAAGCCGAAAGGGAAAAAATCATGGATTTGGCCTGCAGGGTGTGCAGGCTTTTGCTGATAAGATCGGGGGAACTCTGGGCTGCTACTGCGAACAGGATATGTTTCATGTGATGCTGTTTGCGAAGTTAGGAACTATCCCAAAATAACTTGCAATATTCCTTGTCTTTTTCTCCGATAGCACCAGCGCAAAATCAGTTACATAGCCCGCTATGCGCCTGATTTTGTGCCAGTTACGTAGTAACTTGCATTCTCGAAGAAAAATCCTACGGACTATTTGCAAGTTATTTCGGGACAGTTCCTTAACCCCATTTGGCAAAAATGCGTAGAATTTTCAGAGTGTGATTGAAGGCGGGATGATTTATGACATTACCCACAGTTTTTAATGCTTCTAAATTAAGAAAGGATTCAGGAGAGATCACAATGGGCGCAACAGACCTTAATTTTATTCAGGACAGGACAATCAGACGATACTATACTTTTTTATGCTTATTCTCGGTCATTCTTGTGACAGCTGCCCTGTTGTTCTGTCTCTATATGACGCGGTCTGCCAAAACCATGCTTCTGTCCCATGATGAGGCGGTCGCCTCCTCGCTGGTCGAACAGGGCGTTTCTGAACATGTAATTGCCCGGGCTCTCACTGCCACAGGCCGCGCTGATGTGGTCTGTTCCCAAAAGGGCCATGCACTCCTCCAAAAGATCGGCATCCGCCCGGCTTTGGAGACGCAGTTTCTGCCCCATCTCCACAATTTCCAAAAACGTTCCGTCTGTTCTGCGCTGACTGTCATTGTTCCGCTTGCGGTTCTCCTCCCTGGTGTGGGATTTCTGTTTTTTGCCCATAGGGAAGCGCTGTACCGACGCGCCCTGTCTGTCATCAACGGTTATATTGACGGCCTGTATACGGAGCACCTGCCGCAGACTGGCGAGGGCCCTGTCTACCGCATGTTTGCCTCGGTTGACCGGCTTGCGACGATGCTGCAGGCTCAAAATGATACGGAAAAGAATACGAAGATTTTTCTGAAAAACACGATTGCTGACATCTCCCATCAGCTAAAGACACCGCTGGCGGCATTATCCATGTATCAGGAAATCATGGAAAACGAGTATGATACGCCCGCCGTCATACAGAAATTTGCGGCAAAGACCGGAATTGCGCTGAAACGCATGGAACAGCTGATCCAGTCCATGCTCAAGATCACAAGGCTGGACACCGGAAACGTCGTGTTTGAGAAAAACATCTGCAATCTGCAAGAACTGGTTTCCGACGCCGTCAGCGAGCTCACAACACGCGCCCTGAATGAGGGCAAGACAATAATTCTGGAAGGCTCTGACACCGATACGCTGCCTTGCGACGCGGCGTGGACAGGCGAGGCCGTCAGCAACATTGTCAAAAATGCCCTGGATCATATGGACGCCCACGGCACTGTCCATATTTCATGGGAAGTGTCCGCATTTTCCGGCATAATACGGATATCCGACGACGGCAGAGGCATTGCTCCTGAGGATATTCATCACATTTTCAAGCGCTTTTATCGCAGCTGCCAGTCGCAGGACACGCCGGGAATCGGTCTGGGGCTGCCCCTCGCAAAGTCGATCGTGGAAGGGCAGGGCGGATCAATCTCGCTGCAGAGCACACTTCATGTGGGAACGACGTTTACGCTGATGCTGCCGTCATAAAATTATTGTTGCTACGAAACCGTCCCTTACAAATCTGTAAGCTTAAATTCACTTCCCTGTAAGGTTTTCATGATACGATATGAAAGAACTGTCAAAGAAATTATCAGAAGGGAATGTTACAAATGGAAATCTTACAGGTACACAATCTATGCAAAACCTACGGCAAGGGCGAGGTGCAGGTCAACGCCCTGAAAAACGTGTCGTTTTCGCTTGAAAAGGGGGACTTCTGCGCGGTTGTGGGCGAATCGGGCTCTGGCAAGAGTACTTTGTTAAACTGCATCGGCGCCCTCGACGCTCCCACCTCGGGAAAAATTCTCATCGACGGAAACGAACTTTTTACGATGAAGGAGGAGGCGCGAACGATATTCCGAAGGCGCAATATCGGATTTATCTTTCAGTCCTTTCAGCTTGTGGCGGAGCTGAATGTCGAGCAGAATATCATCTTTCCACTGCTGTTAGATTACAGCAGACCTGACCGCGCTGTCGTCGAGGAGACACTGGAGATCTTAGGCTTGAAGGACAGGCGCCATCACCTGCCAAAACAGCTGTCAGGCGGCCAGCAGCAGCGTGTCGCCATCGGGCGCGCCCTGATCACAAGACCGAAACTCATCTTAGCCGACGAGCCGACAGGAAACCTCGACAGCAAAAACAGCCAGGAAGTGCTCGACCTGCTCATCAAGGCGTCCAGACAGTACCAGCAGACGATTCTCATGATCACACACAACAATAGTTTGGCTGCCGCCGCAGACCGCGTGCTGCGCGTGGCGGACGGATGCCTCACAGACCTGGGCAGGACAGACGGGAAGGGAGTGAATTACAGAGATGAAAAATTATCTTGAACTGATTCCACTCTACACCAGGGCACACCGGAAACAGAACCGCATGTCCATCTTTTGCATTTTTCTGTCCGTCTTTCTCGTAACTGCGATCTTTGGCATGGCGGACATGTATATCCGGAGTCAGCTGATCAAGACAAAACAGGAGGACGGCAACTGGCATATTGTACTGAGCAAGATCAGCGACGAGACGGCGGAGCTGATCGCTGCGCGCCCGGAAATCAGGGTGCTTACCTGCTATGGCACGCTGAATTATCAACTGGACAAAGGGTACACCGTAGGCGGCAAGGACGTTGTCATCTGCGGGGGCGAGGCGCCCTGCTGGACGGAAATTTACGCAAATACGATTTCCGAGGGCTCATTTCCCCGGACGGAAAACGAGGTCATCGTGACCGGAAACATGAAAAAAGAGCTGGATCTTTCCATAGGCAGCACGATTTCTATCCGCGACGCTGATGGTATGGAGTATCCTTATATTGTATCTGGTTTTTCCGAAAATCCATCTATGATCATGAGAAAGGATATTTACGGCGTATTTATGAATACCGCGGCGTTCCGCGACCTGTACCCTGGCGTGACGGACGGCGAGCCTGACGACTATGACAGCTGTTTTTTCGTCCAGTTCCACAGTCACCACAATATCCGCAAGACCATCAATGATATCAAGACACAGTTTCATCTGTCTGACGATCAGGTCGGGGAACAGGCAATGCTGCTCGGTCTGCTCGGACAGAGCGATACAGGAAATACATTCATGCTAATGATCTACGCCTCTGCTGCCGTTTTGTCCGTGCTGGTTCTGCTGGCGGGCATTCTCATGATTGCGAGCAGTCTAAACAGCAATATTGCAGGGCGGACGGAATTTTTCGGAATGCTGCGCTGTATTGGCGCGACGCCAAAGCAGATCATACGGCTGGTTCACAGGGAGGCCTTAAGTCTGTGCACCTTTGCCATACCCGCCAGCATCCTTGCCGGTATGGTTGTCATATGGATATTGTGTGCCATTTTACGCTATCTCAGCCCTGTGTATTTCGCCACCATGCCTGCCTTTGCGGTGAGTCTGCCAAGCATTGCCGCAGGCGCTGTCATCGGTATCCTGACAGTGTTACTGGCGTCGCGCGCCCCGGCAAAACGCGCCTCCAAGTCGTCCCCATTGGCGGCTGTGACAGGCAATGCTAACGACCTCGCCCCCGTGCGCAGGGCGGCAAACACTTCCTTTTACAAGGTCGACACGGCGCTTGGTATCCACCACGCGCGGGCAAGCCGCAAGAACTTCCTGCTCGTGGTGGGCTCCTTTGCCCTGAGTATTATTTTGTTTTTGTCCTTCTCCACCACCATTGACTTTATGAAACATGCCATCAAGGCGCTCAGTCCATGGTCGCCGGATCTGTCTATTATCAGCCAGGACAATACCTGCTCCATAGATCGTTCGCTGCTTTCGGCGCTGCAGGATAATCCTGCCGTCAAGAGGGCATTCGGGAGAATGTTTGCCTATGACCTTCCTTCCGAGACAAACGGCAGGGCAAACACAACCATGCTGATCTCTTACGATGAACAACAGTTCCGATGGGCCAAAAAATACCTGTTAGACGGTTCGCTGGCGGACGTACAAAGCCAGGCCGGAACCGGGCTGATTGTGTCGTCCCCGCAGTATAACAACCACACTGAGGTGCAGACTGGCGACACCGTGACGCTCACAATCGATGGACAGCCCGTAAACATCAAGATTGTTGGTATGGTGACTGAGTGTCCCTTCAATACGCCGGACGGCGACATTATTCTCTGCTCGGAAGATACTTTCCGGCAGTTTACAGGGGAGGAAAATTATACAATCATCGATATCCAGCTGACAGGAAAAGCTGTCGATGACGACGTGGACGCGATTCATTTGCTTGCGGGAAACGAATCCACTTTCTCTGATCTGCGCTCCGACAAACAAAGCGTACTGGGCGCCAACTATTCTTTTAAGTTGTTTCTCTATGGTTTTTTGTTCCTGATCGCCATGGTCACGATCTGCAATATTATGAACTGTGTCGCCATGAGCGTGGAGGCGCGGATGAAACAGTATGGCGGTCTGCGCGCCATCGGTCTCAGCGACAGGCAGCTTCAGAAAATGATCGTCGCGGAGACGCTGACTTACGCAGTAACAGGCGGCACATGCGGCGTGATTCTGGGACTGCTGCTCAACAAGAAGCTGTTTGAATTTCTGGTGACGTACCGCTGGGGCGAGCCTTGGAGCCTGCCGTTTTCAGAACTGGGAATCATTCTTGGAATTGTCGTGCTCGCTGTGTTATTGGCAGTGCGTGCGCCGATACAGAAAATCCACGCGATGTCAATCGTGGATACAATCAATGCGCAGTAGGAAATCAAAACAAATGCCCCCATCAGACAACGATTCAACCTGTTGTCTGGCAGGGGCATTCCTTTATACATTTTAAAACAGCCGACAGCACTGAAACCACAGCAAAGGGAGGGCGGTCAGCACCGAACAGAAGGAACGGGCAAGGCAGATGATTGTAGAGGAATCCTCTACTCTCCGCTATTCGATCGCTATATAGACATCCATATGACAGATGCCGTCTTTGTCATACTCCTTCTCAAAGCATTCAATGACCTTTCCGTCCTGTCTGTGCCCAATCCCGTTGATCTTCATGTGCGTCATCAGCGCCTTGTAGGCGTTGGGAATGGTGCGAAACGGTGCAGTCATAGGATCTTTGATCGTAATTGCGATATAGTCCTGGTCTTCCTGATGGAATATTTCCGGTTTCTCTCCAATCTTCGCCGCATCAGCGCTATCGAGGATCAGCGCGGCCTCATATCCATGCATGTGAAATACATTGACCTGCTCCTGTGACAGATATGGAAAATCCCAGCCAATAATCACGGCGTCTGTCATTTCCAGTTCCTTCGCCCACCTCTCCACATGACTGATGGCGTCCGATTCGGGCTCCCTGCTGAATACTGCGTATTTCACACAGTCAAACGCCTTTACTGTCTCTGTGCGAATGTCCGAATACGCCTCGTCATTCAGGCTAAAATCCCCCCGCACCAGTTCGTCCATGGTGCAGGAAAACAGATTGCACAGCTCGATTATCTTGTCCATCTCCGGATAGACGGTATCCAGTTCCCACTTGGAAACGGTCTGCCTGCTGACATTTAACTGTTCCGCAAGCGCCTCCTGTGTCATCTTATTTCTCATTTTCCGCAGACACTGCAGATTTTGTCCTAAGCTCATATAATATTCTCCTTTTCGTCTGATCTGAAACTTTCTGCGATTCGGTACCTTATCATCATAGGAGTATTCTACGAAATAGGAGAATCATTTTCAACCAATTTGCAGGTTCGTTTTCGTGTGGGGACGCAACTTTAGGTTGACAGGGCAATGCTGTATCTTTGCAGCAAAATTTCTGTACAAAATACCTTTCAGAAACAAGAGGCACACTTGCCGCAAGCAATTTCTAAACTGTGACTAATCTTCCGTATACAAAGGTCTGCTCATAAAAATACAGCCTATCCTTTACAAGATATGTCCTTGCTTCATGGGATAGTTCGTCAGAAACTGCCTGACGTTTCAGATACATTTCCAACCCCAGTCCTGTTTCTGCTGCAACATGAAACTTCTGAATCAACTGAAGATTTTGTTCATCTGCAAGAATCGGTTCACAATAAAAAATCTCATTACGGATCAGTCTATCATCCATTTGACCTGCCCGCCAGAATTCTTGCCTTACATTCCTCTGCGGCCTTACGAATATTACCATCAGACTTTACGGTCTGTTGGCGAAGTGTTTTTAGGATCTGTTCTCCAATCCTGCCATGCAAATTTGCCATGTTTGGTTTGGAATATGTTTTTATACTTTTCACCCTGCCTCCCATTTTCCGGCATCTCCTTTCTCAATTTTTGACCATCATTTTCACGCTTTGTCATAGTTCTGTCATTATTATATGTTTTTTTCTACTGATATTCAATAGACAAAAAATAAATTTTAAACTTCTTCTCGTCTGGTCAAATCCATATAGATTATCGCCATTTCCCCACAAAACACCCACGCCTTAGACCGCTGCGCTGTCAATCGCTGCTGTTTCTCAGATAGTTCAAAATATTGTGGCACACAACCGCTAAGCATAAACCTATGATCATGCCTGCTCCAATCAGCAATATCATTTCATCATATCGAAACCTGTTTGCCGAAAATGACCAGATACCTGCTATGGTTCCGCAAAGAAAGGCAAGACCAGTGTATATCTTTTTTATAGACTTTGTATTGTCGCCACATTTTTCATTCAAACGATGCGTCATGTCATTCCCTACCAGTTCATCTATACTTTTGTCCAACGCAATGGACAGAAGTATTAATTGTTCGGGATTTGGTGAAGTTTCCCCTAATTCCCAGTTTGAGATCGTCTGTCTTGTGACATTCACCTTTTCCGCCAGCTTTTCCTGTGAAAACCCCTTTTCTTTTCTCAATGCATTTATATTTTTTCCTAACTCCATATCACATCACCTCCAGGTCATAGTATACTTAATATCGTATTTGCAAAGCTACCAAACACCTTTGGAACTTGCGCAAAGGATTTTAACATTCCGCAAGTTTTTCACTGTTTATGTGGAAGATTGAACTGTAACACAAGTGTTACTGTTCACTCCGTTCCAGTAACGGGTAAAAATCCATGCAAAATTTGCTTCGCAAATGGATTTTTACTTGCAACCACTACATTTTCTCACGGACTTAGCAGTAAATGCTAAGTCCTGACTGAACAGTAACACACAAGTCTTATTTTGCCCAAAGTATTTTTGTCAAATAATTGACATCGCTGCCATATTTTGTTAGAATATAACAGCGATTGATGATAATTGGGCAATAATGCATAATTATATCCGTGTATTTTTGTAGATATTGTGTATTTTTCCAGACTACAGATAGATTTTTGTAATATTTCATACAAAAGATCTGCCAATTGCGACTACCTGCAATAAAAATTGCATGATTCATTTCTATTTTCCATTATTTTTTCAGATTTTGATTCCCCTTACTTTGTATTGCCTTTACAATTTCATCAAAGGAAATCGGTGTGTAATCAATCCTCTCCACGGATACGCAGTAATGCTGACTGCTGTAGGTCTTAAAAATCGGGGAGTTGTGCACATGACCGAACAGATTGGCATAGGGCATATTTGTATTTACATACAACGGTTCGTGGGATAAAATCCAAAAACTTTTGATGATAACTGGACAATCATAGACCTCCTCGAAACCGGTGTCGCGATAGTACTGGTTTGTTTTTACGTCGTGATTTCCCTTGACGAGGAATTTTCTGCCGTTCAGCTGCCCTAGCATCACAGCCTCCTGCCCATCCGCACCAAAATCCCCCAATACATACACCTCGTCCCTCTCTCCGACACAACTGTTCCACCGCCGGATCAGTGCGCTGTCCATCTCCGCGACACTCTCAAACGGTCTGTTCTCATATCGCATGATATTTTCTTCCGAAAAATGGGTGTCCGCAATAAAATAGAGCATCAATTCCACCTCCAACAGAATAAGGAACTGTAGAAAAATAACTGACGCATCCTGACTTGTCTATTTCTCCGATTATGCATGTCAAAAAGCCTCGCCGTAGCCCACTACGCCTACGTTTTTTGACATACATCCTCGAAGAAATATCCTGCGCAATTTGCATCACTTATTTTCCTACAATTCCTAACCCTAAAACAATCAACATGATTCCTGCGCTGGCAAAACAGGCTGAACTCCCGATATTGACAATGTACGCCGACGCAAAGAGAAATACGATCTCCATGAGATTTCCAACCATATTGGCGATCGATAAAATGGTTGCCCTTTTTCCCGACTGCCCACACTGGTCGATGTACGTATTCTGTAAATTGTCCAGGATAAACTCCGGGAAACTTAAAAACAGAGGCAGCAGCACCATGACCGTCACGACAACCACTTTCGTCCGGCTGAATGCGAACAGAATCATAGCCGCCCCTGATAAAAGAACGGCTGCAAGCATCGCAATCCGGTAGTGTGCGCTTTTTGTCCGGTCAAGTATCTTTTCGGCCAGCATCTGTATAACCGAGTAGGCAATAATGACTGGCGACATCAATTCCTCCCGCAGCCCACACGCAAGCAGCTTATCCACATAAAAGAAATTGATCAACAGAAATCCGAGTGAGAAACCTGCTGACAGCAATACCATCCAAACCATGCGCACATCCGCAAAAAACGTCAACACACCCCTGACGCTGCCTTTCGCCATGTCACTGTCCCCTTTTATGCTTCCTGCTCCCAGTACAATATTGCTTTTCTCCGCGCTCCTTCCCCCGGGTTCCCGCTCGATGCCTGCCACACAGGGAATCCCCATGCCACAGGCTATCATTGTCGCGATAATCAGCATACTGATTCCCCCGAAATGATAAAACACCATATAGAGCAACGTGCTGACGATAAATCCAGCAGTCCCGAAATTTGCCACACGCGCCAACTTCACAGCATATCGCTCATCTTTGTACACACTGTAGATATACGCGTCCTGCGTCCCGGAGAGAAAACACGCGGCAAATCCCTCGACGACCGCCTCGACAACAAACAGCATGTAACTTCCCCTGATATATGCCGCAAACAGGAGAATTTTCGCCGCAAACATTGTGGCCTGCGCAAGAATCATCGTATTTTTGTAGCCTACCCGGTCCGTGATCATTCCCGTCGGTATCTCAAACAAAAAGATCGTCAGCGACAAAACCGCCTGCAGCACAAAAAACTGTGCCATCGTCACACCCGCGTTTGTGCGCACAAGCAGCGCCACCGGGGCATAAAAAACCAAGCCGTTTAAAAACGACACAAGATCAAGTCCATCTATATTCACTTTTTTCATTCAAAACTCCTATCATACAAAATCCGAACAGTCAATCTTTTACTCATTTTTACTGTTCCGATTTTTTTCTATTACATGTTACATGCATTCACCAACCATATCTTTCAGTCGGAAAATGAACAACAGTTTTATTACTGTACAGATTTTGATGACAGGCTTTAAGACGGACTGCTGCAATCCTCTTTCTGATAGCTCTCAATCATACACTGATGCTCCTTCGTCTTTTTGTCATAAGGAGCCTTAAAGAAATAACATGACAAGATTGCGCAGAATTTTTCTTCGAGAGTGCCAAGCAAAAATTAGGCGCATAGTGGGCTATGTAACTAATTTTTGCTTGGTACTATCGGAGGAAAAGGCAAGCAAAATGTCAGGTTATTTCTTTAAGGATCCTAAGTGATACCCACCAGCAGGATCTCACCGGAATAGTCCTGCAGGGATTCTGGGTACGCGCGCTCTTTGATCTGTGTGATCGCTGCCTGGGTGTCCTGGTTCCATTTGAGTTCCACAACGACGACAGGTCTGTTCGGGCATTTGGCAAGCGGCAGATAGACGATATCCGCAAACCCTTTGCCCAAAGGGCTTTCCCCTTGGAAATCCCTTGGAAATTCCCGCATCGGTCTGTGATAGTACCGGAAAAATGCGAGCAGCGCGACCGTGATCGTACAGACAAGCGAGTTCTCATCGTTGTACTCAATACTGGAAATAAAATCACTGTGCACCTGCTGCACTAATCCCGCCGTTGAATCCTCGTCCATACTCCTCGAATCCACACCCCTGCTGAAATAAGCTGTCATCATGTCAGCCGTCACTGATTTGCCAAACCTGCGCGGCCTGCTGCAGCAGATAAATTTTTCGTCGACATCTTTTTCCAACAATACATTTAATAACTCTGTCTTATCAATAAAATATTTTGTCCTCGAAAATTCCGCAAATTTCTGATTTCCCTTGTTCAAAAATCTCCCCACAGCAGTCACCTTCGCAGCAAATCCTCCAAAAACAGCAGATGCAATTTCTAATGACAGTCTAGCATTGAATCCTGCTTTCGTCAATCAACAATCATATTATGACGTTTTATGAAAATATTTTTTTCACAAAACGTCATAATACTTTTAAAAGGCTGATGATAAAATGAGATTATTAAATTTGTCAGAAGGAAGGAAATGTACAATGAAATTGTCAGATCAGAAAAAAGCGTCATGGGAAAAAACACTCAGGGATTCAGGGCTAATCAGCCCGAACGATACGATTCAGGAGCATACCAAGGGGGATCTGTGGGACATGGGACGGCAGATCCAGGGAGACTTTTTCTTTACAACGGAAAAGTTCGCTTATGTAAGCGGCGGATTGTTTGGAAATATAAGCTTCAGCACTCCCTACAATAAAATAACAGAGTTGAAGCTTTGCAACGTAGGCGGCCTTATTCCAATCATGCCGACAGGTATCAGGGTTACATATACAGATGACAGCGGGAAAACCCAAAAGAAAAAATGTTCTGTAATGAAACGGAAGGAATGGCTTGCATATCTACAGGAGAGACAGTCACGAAACTGATAATTCCTGATTGCCAATATGGTTTGAAAGCATTATAATATAAGCGAGAACAAGAACTTTGGATTTGAAATAGAAGGGAGTTGTAAAAATGCTTTTTCAGAAGAAAAAAAAGCCCGGTTCCGTCGAGGAGTGCCAAAAGAATCAGGACTGGACAGGCCTGGCAAAATGTTATTATCAGATGGGAGTCGACGCTATGGAAGCTGGCGACCTCAATCACGCCCAGCTGTGGCTTAGCCGTGCCGACACAATCTACAGCGCTGATGATGACATTTACGACGGTGTGGGGGAAAAACTCATGGACGACTGTTCCGACCGCATCGGACAGCTCGAGGAAAAACCCCTGCTGTACAATAGCGTTCCCGCCTCGGTGGAGGAAATGGCGGATTCCATGGGCGACGCGGAGGTTCGCGTGTGGGGACTGCTGTCCCTCGCAAGGCTCGTAAAGCTCGGTGAACGGCTGGCTGTCCTTCCCGGATGCGAGTTTCTGTCCCGTCTGGGCTGGGCGATCGACACCATATTAAAATCTTTTCAGGAACCACCCACGGAAGATGAGTTTAACGGATTACAGGATATCTGCGATGCACTGTATGAGTGGGGGGACAGCACAGACTTCTGGGGACTGGGGAGCGAGATCAATGTCCCGGGCGGCGCTCCATTCCAGTTATTTGACCTGAACGGCATGATGGGCACTCATCTGGAAATTGATGCTTATTTACACAGCCACCTGAATCTGATCTGCGCCCTCAGCCAGGAGGAGGAACCGCCAGCCCCGGAGACCGGCATTATCACCGGCGCGCTGCTGCCGGATTATTTCGTGCGGACAGGCGCGGACAAGCTGGAGGAAGTTCCACACATAAAAGCTGAGCTGGAACGGATTTCGAGCGATTATGATTTTCTGCATTCAGAACTGAACTGGGAGCGGATACGCGAGCGGATTGAGACATACAAGAATCTGGACATTCTGGCATAACAGTTACATAGACCAGTATTTCAGCCTAAAAAAGAGCCTCTATGATAAAATCATAAAGACTCTTTTTTATTGGCTGTGTGATATAAGTGAATCGAGCAGGGAAGAGCTATCTTCCCCTACTCGCGCGCCGGGCACCCGTCATCAAACCGATTTATCGGTTTGATGACATATTTCCTTTGGGTGCCTGTGTGCATAAAAAGTAATATTTGCAGTAACAAACTTCTGTTATATATTGCTTACATACATTAAGTTAGCATGTTCTAACCACTATGTCAAGTTTTTATAACGATTAAAACAATGGCTCACCGATACTGCGGACACACCTCTGGAGGAAATGTCCGACTATGAGGAGCACATGGCCATCTGGGAACAATCCTACCAGGCCTTTGCCGCGCTGCTGCCCCCGGACTGCGAAAGCATATTAGACCTGGGCTGCGGAACCGGTCTGGAATTAGACCAGATCTGGCAGCGCAATCCCGCCATTGCCGTGACAGGCGTGGACTTATGCCAAAACATGCTGGACAGGCTGCATGAAAAACAGAAAGGCAAAAATCTCACACTGGTGTGCCAGGACTATTTTCAATATGACCTTGGTTCTGATAAGTGGGACGCAGTCATCTCATTCGAGAGCCTGCACCACTTTTTCCCAGAACCCAAGGAAGCGCTGTACCAGAAAATATACCACAGCCTGAAAAAGGGTGGTATCTTCCTCTTGGGCGACTACACGGCCTGCTGTGAGGATGAGGAAACCCTTCTGCGCCAGACCTACCTGGAAAAACGAAAAAATCCGCAATTCCCGCCGAGCGTTTTGTACACTTTGATATTCCGCTCACCATCGCCCATGAGCTGGAGCTCCTGCGGGCTGCCGGATTTTCCGCCGAAAATGTGATGGACGCGCCCGAAGAGGCAACGATTATCATTGCGAAAAAGTGAGCGGCATTACTTGCTCCATCTGCCGGGAATCCTAAGAAAAACGTCCTCATTCAGAATAAATCCGATCTTTTCATAGAACCCTTTTGCCTGATCTGTCTGGACGAGCCATTCAGAACTTGCACAGGCATCCCTGCATCTCTGTACAAGTTCTGTCCCAATCCCGCGCTGCTGATACTCTGGCAAGACCGCCAGGTCATAGATGACAGAACGGAAATGAAAGTCACTCAACACCCTGACACAGCCGACAAGTTCATTTCCGTTCCACGCGGAAAAAACAAAAGTGGAATTCAGGAATCCAACATTAAAGTTATCAAGCATCTCCGGAGTTGTCGCGTCCTCCGCCGCCCAGCCCACCGCAAGGAACAGCCTGTACAATTGGTCACATGGCAGGTCTTTGTTGTTTTTATATTCTATATCCATAGTACCCTTCCTTTCTACTAAAGAATTATCCAGAAATGTATCAGGTTACATGATAAGAAATTCTTCAATAACAGTGAAATCACACCAGTACCCACGTATATAAAGTTAGCATAGTCTTTTTACCATTTCAAGACCTTCCAACTCATTTCGCAAAATAATTAAAATGTCGGTAGAAAAATACATATCATTAATGAAACTCCCCGCAGCAGAGCTGCGGGGTATCAGCCCGAGACTCGCTTCGCTCGTCATTAGTTTGTCGCGCAGCAGAGCTGCGGGGAATTAGACCCTGAGAGATTAAAATAATAGAAATTTGTAGACATCAGAACTATATTCAGCATAAATAAAAACAAGAAAAACATATATAATATTATCAGCTGCTACGATTAAAGGAAAGGCTATTCATGAAACAGTTTATAAACTCACAAAATGTAAATCAGGAAGTAAAAAGCGAAATACTTTATAATATCAATAATGACGGTATTATAACCAAACCGTTCAATCCCAAAGATGTCGATATCATTTCACAACCCATGGTCATTTCCAATATTGTTGAAAATCTGAGGGACGGCGACATCATTCTGGATCCCGATTTTCAACGTATCCCTGATTTGTGGGGTGACCAGAAACAAAGCAGGCTGATTGAATCCCTGATCATTCGCATTCCACTGCCGACATTTTATTTTGACGCAGGTGACAATGATAAACTTATTGTCGTTGACGGACTGCAAAGATTATATGCCATCAAAAGGTTTATGGCACTCGAAAATGACGATCCGCAACGCCTCCTTTTGACCGGATTAGAATACTTGACAGAATATAATGATTATTCGGCGTGTTTCAAATTCTATGGACAAATAAATAAAAAAAGGAAACATACAACCTTTATCCGTGTTAAAATATAAAAACTCTCTATTGCACAGTGTTGATATTTTAATTGTCATCCCTTTTGTTTAAGCCAAATTGGTCACGATAGCGCAACAATTTTTGTTGTTGAAAAGCTAAATTGACCAATTCTTCTACTTTCTCAAGATAGTCATACGACAGGCTAATGATGAATAAACAGATTGAGATACCCATTTATTTCGTCTTTGTTAAAGCTGTTGTGCGAATGGAGAAGTTCTTGCATTAATGAGATACATAAAGAACGCCGCCAAAATCAACACTGTGCAATAGAGAGTTTAAATATAATTGTAAAGAAAATCTAACAGGAGGTGATTGTATGTTTCTTAAATTATATTTTACCAGTATCCTGAAAGGATGTAAATAATAAAGCAGTAAAATTTTTGAATAACAGCGACGTTACTTTTCACACCCACGCCAAATTTGGGCATAATGATGAAATTGAAAAAATTTTAATCCACAAAAAATTCGTGGGAAATACGATATGTATCTGACAATGTCATGCATTTTTTTGTACATTTTTGGGAAAAAAACAGCCAGTCCATGGCTGTTTTTTTCCGTCATTTTTACCAATACGCCGAGTTATCCACATTTGAAATTTCCCCATAAAAGTTCTATACTTTTTGAAAAGGAAGGCGGCATATGCAACGACAGGAATTATACGAAAAGGCATTGAAAGAACAGGAAGGGCGCATCCAGGAAATGGAGCAGGTGATATCACTCCTGGAAAAGGAAAACAGCCTGCAGTGGCAGCACAGCTGGAAGAAGAACGCGGGAAAAACAAAAAACTGACTGCGCAGCTGAACAAAGATTTTGAAAATTCTTCCATCCCGTCCTCAAAACAGAAAGCGGGAAAGAAAAAAAAACAACAGCCGTGAAAAAACAGGGAAGAAGCCGGGCGGACAGCCGGGCCATAAAGGCCATACCCGTAAACAGCATACACCAGATGTTACATATGAAATACCCGCCCCGGCTGAATATACAGATAACCCGGATTATTACGAAACCGGGAAGGTCATCCGCAAACAGAAGGTCAGTGTCATACTGAATGCGCAGATAACTGAATATACAGCAAAGGAATACCGGAACCGGAAAACCGGTGCGCGCGTACACGCCCCTTTCCCGGAAGGGTATGTGAACGAAGTGAATTATGACGGGACAGTCAAGGCGCTGGCATTCCTTCTGGGGAATGAGTGCGGGTTTTCGCATGGAAAAATACGCAGGCTGCTGTCAGAACTGACGGATGGGGAGATTGAAATTTCAGACGGTATGATCAATGGCCTGTGCGCGGAGTTTTCTTCCAAAACAGACCGGGAAAAAGAGGAGATCATCAAAAAACTGATGACATCCCCGGTTATGAACGTGGATTTTACAAATGCGTCGGTAAACAGGAAAAGCGCACAGGTTCTGGTACTGGCATCGCCATCCGCAGATGCTGCATTGTATATAGGAAGGGAGAAAAAAGGACATAAAGGTGTGGAAGGAACACCCCTGGAAAACTATGCAGGAACGATTGTCCATGACCATGACACGACTTTTTACAGATACGGGACAGGCCATCAGGAATGTACACAGCATGATATCCGCTATCTGATCAGAAAATCGCAGAAATATATGGCCGTAAAAACCCTCCAAAATCAGAAAAGTAAACCGATGCTACAGCCTGACATTGTAGCATCGGCGTATTGTTATGCTCAAAACTGGCGTGGGTGTGAAAAGTAACACAGGAGCCGATATTTTTCAATCACCGGCTCCTGTCTGATTTCCGATATTTTATTGTGCAGCCTTTCTTGCCTCGATAATCGGCTGATATTTCTCTGTGTCAAACGCCACGAGATCCTGCCACCCAAAACCGTCGAGCTGTTTGCACATGTCATCCCACAGCGCGTCGAACGCAGCTTCGTCAGCGGCAAAAATCGCTTTCCATGAAGTATCGCACACAATCGTCTTGCACTGGCTGCGGATCAGACCAATATCTGTCGTGTCAATCGCCAGGGACATATTGATGCTAGGCACCGGATTCATCATGCCGTTGTTCTTGAGATACTCCACCTCGTTCTGTGCACCGTACAGTTCCCTCCACTCTTTTGTCGTCCTGGTGTTGTTTTTCTCCAGATAGGAGGACCAGAGATCCTGAACATACGTTTCTCCTGTGTTGGGATTGATCTCGATGCTCGCAACGATCCACTGATTCACCTGGTTATTTCCGTCTGTCCAGTTTCCGCCGCCCTGGTCTTCCGGAATCATGACCTCAGACGTAAATCTGTTATAGCCATCCTCGGTCAGTGTGTACTTGCCGTCCTCATTCACCGTGTAGATGATTCCTTCTGTACCAACATGCTGTATCGTCAGGCCTTCCGGGGATGCCAGCCAGTCCAAAAATTCCAGAATGCGGAGTTTGTTCTCCTCGCTTACCTGCGAACCGATCCCGAACGCACGGCCGCTTCCGTAATAATAATCCGATGTCTGGAACACCTTCATATCACCCAGCGGCATACCCATATAGTTCGCACCCTCCTCGCCGGTTTCCGGAGAGTTGGTAAATCCCTGCATCCAGTTATTCCATATCAGATATGTTCTCTTCTGCCTCATCTTATCGCAGGCCGTATTCCAGTCCTGTGTCGCAGAATCCGGATCAATGATGCCAAGCTGGTTTGCCTTGAAGAAAAACTTTAACATCTTATAGTAAGCGCCATCCTTGTCCGTCAGCGGCGTGATGGAGTTGTCCGCCCCGATCAGCACAGAACCGTTCACTTCCTGGCCGTACCACTTGGTAAGCTGATTTACATTTTCGATGGAAGTCGAATCCCAATCCTTCCACAAAGTCATGCCGTAGGCCTTGTCCCCCGCCTCATTGACAGGATGTGCTTCCTGCATATCCGCAAGGACATCCAGCAGGTCATCCAGATTATCCAGGTCAGGCTTGCCAAGTTCCGAGTAGAAATCCCAGGGAATTCTCGGCATCGAGGACACCGTCTCTGACATATAGGCAGTCGGCCCGTTGGTGTTCATCTCCGTAGGGATTGCCCAGATTCCATCCCCCATACCTTTATTAAACTTTTCTATCTGCTCCCAGTACCGCATCAAGTTCGGATAATTCTTGATGTCCCCGGTGATGTCGGCGATCAGCCCGACATCGATACACTCCAGCATATCAGCGTTGTCCAGCAGCACGATGTCGCCCAGGTTGCCTGCCGCGGTTCTCGTCTGATACAGCGCCTCACCGTCGCCGGATACCTGCGGCGCGATAATATTCAGCACAATGTTGAATTTGTCCTTTAAAATCTTTCCGTACCAGCCTGTCTGGAGTCCCTGATAATTGGACGCCACATCGTAAACCTCCAGTGTCAGTTCCTGATCGTGCGAGACTTCCGGCGCGGCCTGGCTTTCTCCGCCCTCCGGCGCCTTCTCCCCTGCCGTATCACTTCCTCCGGCAGAAGCCGATTCCGCCGGCTGATTCTCCTGTCCGCCGTTTCCGCAGCCGCCAAGCACTGTGGATACTGCCATCACTGTGACCAGTAACTTTGCCAAAATACGCTTTTTCATATTTTGCCTCCTTCTATAAATTTATTTAATGAATGTGTCAAAGACACTTTATCATCCGATTGCAGCCATTCCTTTTAGCCTTTCACGGCCCCGATCATAATTCCTTTCACAAAATATTTCTGGAAGAACGGGTACACCATCATGATCGGCAGCACTACGATCACCGTGATCGTCATGCGGATACTGGTGGCCGTCTGCGTCGTGGCCGCGGCCGCTGCAAGGGAGCTGGAACTGCTGCTGTTTGCAAGCGCCGAGAGGGAACTTGCCTGGTTCAGGTACTGATACAGCACAAACTGCAGCGGATACAGCTTGGTGTCCGTGACCAGCAGCAGTGTGTCCTGGAATGCGTTCCACTGGTTCACCGCCGCAAAAATCGCCACGGTCGCCATAATGGGCTTGATGACCGGTATCATCACCTTGAAAAAGATCGTCATGATACCCGCACCGTCAATCTCGGCCGCCTCCTGAAGCTCCTTCGGAATGGACTCCACAAAGGTCTTCGTGAGAACAATATGGAAAGGCGAGACAATCACCGGCAGGACATATCCCCAGAAATTGTTTGTCAGGTGCATGTTTTTCATCACCAGAAACCATGGAATGATACCCGCATTGAAATACATGGTCGCTATCACCAGGCGGTACCATAACTTCCTGTGCCACATCTTGTTCTGCGAGAACATGAATCCCAGAAACGCGGAGGCGCTCACCGTGCCAACCGTTCCGATCACCGTCCTCATCACGGATATCTTGGCCGCCTGAAACAGTCCGTCTATCCCAAGCGCGCTGCTGTAGTTCTTCAGGTGAATCCCCCTGGGCCAGAATAGTATGACACCCCTGGAACTCAGATCATTCGCGCTGATCGTATTGATAAATATGTAGTAAAACGGATACAGGCACAAAACTGCACATACCGCAAAAACCACATAACACACCACACTGACCATCCTGTCCCCGGCGCTCTCATGCACCACTGCTTTTTTTACCATCTCTTTACTCATGATTTACCTTGCCTTTCCGCGCCCGGCCAGCTCCTCGCTGCAGGCGCACTATCCGCCGTTCCATCACAGGAAGCTCTCACCACGGGTCAACTTGGAGACCGCATTTGCCCCCACCAGCAGCAGCACGCTGACGATACTCTTAAGCATACTCAGGGCAACGGAAACCGAATAGCTGCCACTGCCCATCGCCAGATTGTAAACATACAGGTCAAGCACCTGTATGCACTCCTTGTTGAAGGCATTCTGGAAAACATAGTACTGTTCCATGCCGTTAGAGAGGAAATTACCGATATTCATCATCAGCAGGACAAAAAATGTAGGAAGCAGGCTCGGAATCGTGATATACCGGATCGACTGCATCCTGGTGGCGCCATCTACTTTCGCCGCCTGGAACAATTCCTCGTCAATGCTTGAAATCGCCGCTATGTACATAATCGCAGCCCATCCCAGGTTCTTCCAGGTGAGCCACAGCCACTGGGTAAGCCACACATGATCCGAAGACTGGAGAAATAAAACCGGTTCATCGATAATCCCGAGGTTCAGCAGCAGTGTATTCATCATCCCCGTGCTGTTAAACAGACTGAATGCGACAGAGTAAACCAGCACCCAGCTGATGAAATTGGGCAGCGTCGTGACGGTCTGGACAAATTTCCGAAACGGGACACACTTGATCTCGTTCAGGAACACGGCAAATATCATGGGCAGCCATGATGTTCCCAGCGTAATCCCGCTCATCACAAACGTATTTTTCAGCACCTGCCACAGCTGTGCTACCTTGACCGGATTTTCCACCAGTGACTTGAACCACTTCAACCCCACGAATTCCGCCTCCGAAAACGGGCGCGGCGGCCTGTAGTCATAGAACGCATACAGCCATCCGTACAGCGGATAGTAAGAAAACAAAATCACCATCACGATGAAAGGCAGCACATACAGAAACAACTTGAAAGAGTACCATTTCTTCTTATCAATTTTTCCCAGCATTTTTTACCTCCTTTTAGTTTAACGTTTAACCTAATATATGTTTATAATAAATCCTCCTATGGTTTTTGTCAATATTTTATTTGGCGGATATTGCATTTTTGAGATAATTATCGTCCGATTATAGTATATTTTGCCGATATTCTCTGTTTTCCGCCCACCATTTTCCTGTGAATTATTCTATTTTTCCAACTGTTCATCGATAAACAAAAGGCACAATCAATATATGAGCGCCTGCATGGAACCGCACAAAAAACGGGTGCCAATGCACCCGCCTGTCAAAATGGTTCCACACGGACCTCCATCTCCACGCCCGCAAGGGCAGGATTCAGGTCCTCCTCCGCCGACATGCCAAATTCCGGGAACCCGTCCCGCCGGAAATGAACCCGCCGTATTCCGTCGCACCGCAGCGTTCCCGTCAATTCCGTCTCCCCGTGGTAAGCGATCATCAGATCCCCGTCCTCGTCCACATAAAAGGAATTGTGCCCCGGTCCGTACTCCCCCTCCACGGAATAGAACGAGAGCACCGGCGCACACCGCTTGTCCCACGCATCAGCCTGCATCAGGTCATCCTCCTCCCTCGCCGTGAGCAGGCCAAGCGCATAAGTATATCTGTTGGCCGAACCGCCGGAATAAGTCAGGTAGACCCGCCCGTCCCTGACAAAAGCGTGCGGACCCTCGTTGTTGATGGTACCGTCGACATTTTCCCAGCCGTACAGCGGCCGAGAAAGCAGCACGGGATCACTTGCAAGCCGCCACGGCTCCGTCTCGTCCACCGCTGCGATATAGAGCATGGAGCCTGTATCTGCGGGCGTGCCGATTCCTTTTCTGTACGACCACACCATATAGGACTGCCTCCTCGTCTTCAGATATGTCATGTCCAGCGTGATGCCGTCCTCCGCAAGCCAGCTGCCGTCCTTTCTGCGGACTCTCACAGGATCTTCCCAGCTGTCCGCGTCCGTGACCGGACAGCCTTTTTTTAGACGCATCAGGTGGCACTGCGGTCCCCACACGGAGCCGCTCACGGCAAACAGCAGACAGAGCGCTCCCCCGATCACATGGAACTCCGGCGCCCAGAAGGTCTGCACCAGCTCCCGCCGCGCATCCTGTGCGAGGATCAGATGCTCTGTGATGTCCGCGCCAAAAAGTCCGGCCACCGTATCCGCTTCCCTGACATACAGGCCAATGTCATCCGTGTTGTCATTGGTCGAGGTGTAATACCATTTTCCCTCCCAGAAAAACAGCTCCGGATCGCCGTATCCCTCCGCCAGCGGAAACGGAAAACGCTTGTGTTTCACCGTTCCCCGGATCCTGTACGTCCCATTTGCCGAAAAATCGATTCCCTCCCTGTCCCACAGGACCGGCTTCGCCGCAGCCGAGCCGTCAGAGTACACCGCCTTTGCCCGAATCCGGTCCAGTTCTTCGCCGGAGTGCACCACAACGGACTGTGGCACCTGGATCTCCGTGTTCGTGACGGGATTCCAGTACACCGCTGCCCGCCCGAGAATCCCGGCATCAACCTCAATGCAGTCCCCTGCATTCCGCCTGTCCACTTCCTCCTCCGCAATCCAGCCGGCCTCCTCGAAAGCGATAAAGTCCTTTGTCTTCCACAGCAGGCACCTTCCCTTGCTGCTCCCGTCCGCTTCTCCGCGCTCGCTGACCCGCACCGCCGCTATCCCAAAACAGCCGTCATCATACGAAAAAATCCTCGGCTCCCTGACATTTTGGGGAAGCAGCGTATTGTCCCCGCAGATCTGCGCTTTCGCGAACAGAATGCCATAATTTTTGTTCATCGGCTCAAATACCCTGCCATCCCGACTGTACGCCATATGTACGCTGTAAGCCAGCCCGCCGGGATAATTGTTCCTGTCCGGCTGTCTTGTATAAACCCTGATTTTTGCTGTTCGCATCATTTGTTCTCCTTTCCCGTACCATTGCAGTTTAACGTTTTACCTCATACGACAATTATATTGATCCCCCTTCCCTTTGTCAATCACAAATCGAGCCGGGCACCCGTATGCGTTAAAAACCCCGGCTGGATTGCCAGCCGGGGCCTGATCAGGATATTGTATGAACCGATTCCCTCTCGATAAATGTACACGGGATCAGAAAACGATTCTGTCCCTGCTCCTCCGCGCGCGCACCCTCCAGCCTGTCTAACAGGAGATCGGCAGAGGTTTGGCCGATCTCCTTCAGCGGCAACGCCATTGTCGTCAGTCCCGGCACAAAATACTCTGCAATGTCCTGATTGTCAAAGCCAGCCACCGCAATGTCTGCCCCCACGCGAAGTCCCATTTCCGCAAGCAGACGGTAAACACCACCCGCCATCCTGTCCGCCATACAGAAAACTGCCGTTATGTCCTGCTTCAGCAGCTCCTTTGCCTCCTGGTACGCACTCTCCTTATCCCAGCCGGCATATCGAACCAGCACAGGATTGTACAGAATCCGGCTCTCGTACAATGCCCGCTGATAACCCAGCAGTCTTTCCTTCGTGTGAAGGTTCCCTTCCTTCCCGCTGATGACGCCAATTTTCCTATGCCCTTTGGAGATCAGATACTTCACGATCTCATACGCAGATTTCCTGTCATCAATGGCCACCGACGGTATCTGCGGATTCTCCGCAAAGGCATATGCCATCACAGCAGGAATCTTAAACCCTTCGGGAAAACAGTCTATCACTCTCCCGTGCCCCGCAATGTAGATGATACCATCCACCTGAAAAGACTGCAGCTCCTTCATCGTCGGATCCAGTATGGAATGGTATTCGCTCTCTTTGTGAAACCACAGATCGCTCCACCGGGCATACAGCCGGAGATTCTTGACAATCGCCCGGTACCCTTTCTTCTCGCAGCGGTTCATAATCCCCTCCACGACTTCCGGCGTCGTAAACTGGGCGATGTCTTCCGCCACAAGACCGATTGTCTTTGTCCGCTGCTTCCGCAGTCCCTGTGCAAAATAGTTTGGCCGGTATCCCATTCTGTCAACCGTCTCCATCACTCTCTGCCTTGTCTCTTCGCTGACCTTTGGTTTCCCGTTTAATATGTTTGATATCGTAGTAGGTGAAACATTACATTCTCTCGCAATCTCTTTCAGTGTGACCATATGTGTTCCTCCTTTGCCGGAGCGGCATCAGCCGCATGTTTTCATCTGTCAGGATGTGTCACTTATTTTTCTACGGTTCCTGACTCTATTGTACTATCCCTATTATATTATAAAGAAATGGCGCGCAAATAACAATATTGATTTCATAATCCTTGAAAAATCCGGGAAAATGCATTATACTTTTCGGGAAAACATGTGAAACCCAAGGAGGACTCCTATGAAACTTGTCGTTTTAGAGAGAGACAGTGCAGGTACCGACATTGATGTATCCTGCTTTGAACAGTTTGGAGAAGTTACGTACTACGCGAACACGACGGCGGAGCATGTCGCAGAACGGATCAGGGAAGCGGACATCGTCATCTCCAACAAGGTGCCGTTAAACGAGCACACGCTGGCCAATGCTTTAGACGTAAAACTCATCTGCCTGATGGCAACGGGATATGACTGTGTCGATACGGCATACTGTAAAAAAAGGGGCATCAGGGTCACCAATGTCGTGAACTACTGCACCCCCGCAGTCGCACAGCACACCCTGCTCCTGGCAATGATGCTGTCCGAAAAAATAGCCTACTATGACGGTTACGTAAAATCCGGCGCCTACAGCGCGCAGGAGCGCTTCTCCCATTTTGACAGGGTATTCCACGATCTGGACGGCAAGACCTGGGGCATCGTCGGCATGGGAAATATCGGGCGTAAGGTCGCTGAACTCGCGTCTGCCTTTGGCTGCAGGGTCATCTTTTACTCGTCGTCCGGAAAAAGCACCTGCACGGACTACCCCAAAGCTGACCTCGATACGCTGCTGCGGGAATCGGATGTCGTGTCGCTGCACTGTCCGCTCACTGACAGGACGAGAAACCTGATCGACAGGGACGCATTTGCCAGGATGAAGGATACTGCCATTCTGATCAATGTGGCGCGGGGGCCTGTCGTCAATAACCAGGACCTGTATCAGGCGCTTGTGGACGGAAAAATCATGGCAGCGGGGCTTGACGTGCTCGAGAGGGAACCGCTGGAACCCTCCAACCCTTTAAGCCGGATCAGGGACAGCACAAAACTGATCATCACGCCGCACATGTCGTGGGCAAGCATCGAATCGCGAACCCGTATGATCGCAGAAATCGTGAAAAATATCGAAGCGTTCCTGAGCGGGAACGACAGGAATGTCATCAATCCTTAAGCGGTTACTTTTCACACCCACGCCAAATTTGGGCATAATGATGAAATTGAAAAAAATCTAATCCACAAAAAATTTGTGAGAAATACGGATTTGTGGATATGTCATTTTATATTTCGTTCTGAGTGGATATTTTTCTACAAAACACCTGTATCTGACAATGTCATGCATTTTTTTCCCGTCATTTTTACCAATACGCCGGGTTATCCACATTTGAAATTTCCCCATAAAAGTTCTATACTTTTTGAAAAGGAAGGTGGCATATGCAACGGCAGGAATTATACGAAAAGGCATTGAAAGAACAGGAAGGGCGCATCCAGCCCATATCAAGCAGTTTAACAAAAAAATAGTTTGATTTAATTCTCTTTTTCAGTTATAAGGTGTACGATAAATGACAAAAAGGAAAAGAGGATTATATATGGCTAAATTACAAATGAAATCAGGTTTTACACGCAAACATAAGCTGCCACTGATACTGACGCTGGTCCATTCTGTTATGAAGCAGTTAGGGCTTGTAGAGTACATTAATGAAAATGTTTCCTGGGATCCCAGCCATTGGGAAATGTCTCCGGGTGACCTGGCGCAGCTTCTTGTTCTTTCCACTTTTACTGACATACGAATCCCCCTGACCCACCTTGAGGACCGTTTTGAAGGAATTGATGTCAGCTTTTTTCTGGGCAGTGCATCAAAATCTGCAGCTGTCAATTCTTTTAATGCAGGACGTGCCCTGGAACGCATTGGGGAATCAGATCCTGAAAAAATGTACCAGGTCATGGCGCTTTCTGCCGTAAAGCAGGCAGGAATTCCAACACAGAGACTCCATGCCGACACCACAACAGTTTCCTTTTATGGGGAGTATGACACAACAAAGATGAACCTGACAGATGAGGAAAGGGCAGAACTGTTGCAGATCGAATGCGGATACAACAAGGATGGCAGGCCAGAATGTAAACAGGCAGTAGTAGGACAGATCGTAAACGAGACAGGAATTCCAATCATGCAAAAGATCCAGGACGGATCCACACCAGATGTCACATGGAATGCCCGTGCCATAGATTATTTAAGGGAAATACAGGAAAAAGGATTCCAATATGGTGTATTTGTGGCAGACAGCAAACTGGTAACCCATGACCTTGTCACCTCCATGAACACTCCTGAAAACCGGATACCCTTTGTGTCGCGTTGCCCGTCAAATTTTGAAGGGAAACTGGAGGAACGCTGTATACTGAGGGCCTACAGCGAAAACAGCTGGAAGGATATGGGCAGGTTTCACGATGGGGAGAAAGCCGCCTGTTACCGTGGCAGCTGCTTCAGGGAGGAAGTGTGTGGCGCACCAGTGCGTCTGCTGGTTCTTGAAAGCTCGCCATTAAAGGAGAAGGCCACGGCCTCACTCGAAAAAAGACGGCTGGAACTGGAACCGGAAGTAAGAAAAATGGGAAAAAAGGTGTTCATGTGCCAGGCGGATGCAGAGGAAGAGATACGACGTTTCGAAAAGCAGCCCTGTGTGGGACTGTTCCAGTGCCAGTTCAGCATAGAAAAGGAAATAAAGGAAAAATGGCCCAGGGGAAGAAGGAAGGCGGACACCCAGCCCGAAATTGAAGAAAGATACCATTTAAAACCAGGGGAAATAACAATAAACGACAGGGAACGGGATAAATATCTGCAGAAAGCCTCGTGTATCGTTCTTATAAGCAATGTAAGGGAAGAAGAACAGGGAGACGCAGAACTTGTACGGATATATAAGGGACAGCAGACAGTAGAGAATTCGTTCAGGTGTTGATCATCAAATTATCTGCACCTACTTTTGTCAAATTATTTTAACCCAGTTTTGTCACATTCCTTTAGTCCA